>JBLGBO010000013.1:0-99265 GCA_047616865.1 Oleispira sp. | reverse complement strand
TTGAGTTTGAATCAATTCAAGCCATTGTTGTTTTGTGCGTTTCATAGTTTTCACCTCAAATTATGTGAGATGTATGATATGGCCACACGAAAATTATTGAAGGAGGTGCTTGGTTAGGCGCTTACGTTATGTTTGCTAATTAAGGCCGGGTATTTATCCTTTAAATTGCTGGGTTGATGCCATTGATCGACCTTTTGGTTTTTATCGAATGAATCCCCTTTATGCAAATTAAGGTGTGTTGCTATCATGAAGATAAGAATCAGAACAAGCAGGATGATGCTCGTGATTCTTGAAGGTGTTCTTTTTAGACTAAGGCGATATTGCATGATGTTTAGTCTTCTTACTTATAATTTATCAATGCCGAGATGTTCGATTCGTTTTTGTTCGTTGGCGTTAAAATGACTGTTTAATAATTCAGTTATTTGTCTTTGCTTTTCTTCATCATTCAGTGAAGCGGATATTATTCTTTGTTTAGTGTCTTGAAATGCACTATAGCGATCAGGCCAGTTTGTAATGTTAATAGAGTGTTGCATATGTTGTGCTTCAATCTCTAATCTTTGTTGAGATTTTTCTTCTGCTGATAAGGATTCATCAACATCAAGCTTCATACTTGCAAACATGTATTGTGCATCAGAATCGGTAATTCGAAACAGACCATTACTTACTTCATTGCCAAGATGTAAATCTCTGAGTGATTTCAATTCGGCATACAGTAATTGATCTTTCTCAACGGCGTTAACGCTTTCATGACCACTTGATTCAGTAATGATGTCACTGGTTCTACTGAACTCATCTTTGGCTTCTAGGTAGTTATAATAGTCGCCCACTATTTGTGCCGTTTGTTCACCCGCCTTACCGGATAAGCCATCTTTGATTATTGCTTGCAGAATATTTAATGATTCTCTATCTAATTTATTTTGTATTCTTAGCAAGGCTTCGTCGAGTGACAGTAGTGCGTCATGATCGTGGATGACGTTGCCATCTTCATCAAGTTTCACCGCCTTTAATGCTTCATAAACAAACTTAGCCGTGAAGGGGAGTGTTTTATTGCTATTGTTCGCTGTTATGGCTTTGCTTGCATTCTTGTTGTCTTGAGACCACTGCCATGCCGTTGCAATGGTTGGGGTCTGTTCTTCGAGGGTTTTTGGTTCTACTTTAGTGAGTTCCGCAGCGCGATTGTTAGCCCCTATCTTGACTGATTTCGCATCATTACTATTGATCATTGAAAAAACAATAGGAGCAGCAATGACAATAGCCGTTATCGCTATTATGACAGATCTTTTTTTAGACATATTGAGCATCAACTTTTATTGTTTTTAGAAGTATTTTTAACATGATAGTTCGTGATTTACTGAGAATAGTCAATGATATCAAATACATTATTTTCAATTATTCGGTGTGTGGGCAGATCCTTTGCCCTCTAAATTTTACGCGTTTATGATGTCGCACTAATTTAGAATACTAATAATTTTGAATACTATTAATCTAGAATAGTTCTAATCAACATCGATTAGTAATTACACGTGTCTCGGTATTCATTAATCGAGCTGTTCGCTTCATGATTCGGTCCACATAAGAACTGTGCATATCGACGGTCTTGATCAAGAAAACGTTTCATCCAAGAGACACCGTATGTTGATAGCAGGGCATCGTTACCATTGCCGTTGTTACCATTTGCACAATTGTGTGGGCCGTTGTTGATTTCCATGTAGGCTTTGTCTGTGCTGTTCGGGATGCTGTTATAGAAAGGACTCGCATGGGTGTTGATACGTGCGGTAGAGTCATTTTCACAGGCAAATATTAAGGTAGGAACGCCAATATCACTAAAGTTATTGCTACCTGAATTCCAAGGCGCCATCGGCACAGTGGCGCTTAAACGATTTCTTGATGCGCTGATCAGTGCACCACCACCGCCCATAGAAAAGCCCATGGTCGCTAGGCGATTGTCATCAACTAAACCCGATATTGCGCTATTAGATCTGTTGCCTTCAGAAATCAAATAACTAAGTGCAGCATCTAATTGCAGGCTTCGGCTGCCTGGGTTATCAAAGCGACCATTGGTATCAATGGTAATCACTACATAACCATGTGAGGCTAACAGTGGTCCCCACCATTGTATTGCAGACTGAGTATTCGTGAAGCCAGGAGCCACGGCAATCGCTGCTAATTCTTGAGAGGCGTTGCTAGGATAATAAATGGTTCCTCCGCCAAAGCCATCAACACTGCTCGATACCGTTGTTGCTGCTGTTGATAAAGGACCGCTACTTGCTTGCAGAGCATTGAGTGTTGGGTTTGGGCCAACTTCATAGCCACAGTTTGAAGTACAAGTATCAGGAAGGGGTAATTGATTACTGCCACCGTCGCCACCACCACCGCCACCACTGTGTGCCGATAAAGAGAATGTTATTACAAAAGCGCTGAAGCAGGCGTTTTTAAATATGCTTTTTTTCATGGGGGCGGGCCTTTATTATTTGTTGATAAGTAAAAGAAGTTCATAAAAACTTAGCCGAAAGTACTTATTTTTTTCGGTTAACAAAATGGTAGGTCAGTTTTTTACTTAGTAAAGGTTGTGTATAGAAAATGTGAAAGTTGGCAATTTAGGTCTTGTTCTAAAGCGACGATTCAGTCGCAGTTTGCCAGTGCCTATACTGAAACGACATCAATATGGACGATTTCAATACTCTATAAATATGCTATTTTACACGCTAATATAATTTACAACCTGTGGAATAGAGCAATGAAAGTACTTATGTGGATCGGCATTGTGTTGTTAGTCCTATTTATTGTTTATATCTTAGTATTTGTTGCTTTCGCCTCTTATGTTAATAGTCCAAGTACCCATAATGCTGCCGCTTATGATAGTAAATTAAGTAATCAATATTACCGACAGGACGATAAAGTAATTTATGTCATGGGTGGCAACTTCTTTCAAATAGGGGGAACAGAGATAGAGGGAGCAGACCCTAATACCTTTAATGTGATAGATCAGTCTTACGCAAAAGATATTAATAATATTTATTACAACGGCAAACCTGTTGCAGGTGCCAATCCTAATTCAGTCACGCTTGTTACATCAGGACTTACATCAGAGCTTTCAGAAGACAGTACTGACTCTGGTTATCTTATTAGTGATGGTAAAGTCTTCTGTTATGGGCAAGTCATTGAAGGCGCCGATCCAGCCTCTTTCTCTTATCTTCTTGGCTCATACGCCATGGATAAGGATTACCTGTATTATTACATTGATGTAAAAATCCCCCGTAATGCGATCCCTACAGCCATGCCTAATGCCAACGCTGGCTACATTCAGCATGGCGAGCAAGTAATTTATAATGGAGAAGTCATTAGTAACGAAGCCAGCGATTTTAAAATCATCAGCGATGAATACGCAATAGACGCATCGCATGTTTATTCTCACGGTGAGATTGTTGAAGGCATGGTATCTGATGGCTTTACTGTGATTTCTCCTTATTACAGAAAAGATAAAAATCAAGCGTATTACTTCAATACGCCTATTCCAGAAAGTGATTCAGGCACCTTTGAAGTATTAAATGATGCAATTTCAAAAGATCAAAAAAATCTCTATTACAATGGCAATATCGTTGAAAATAGAAAACCATCTGAAGTGCGTCGATCTGATGCTAACGAACTAGAAAAAATTTGGAAATGGAAATCTCTTCATCTAGACGCAACAAGGGTAATACTCGTTCCTAGCGATGATATTGAAGACATCACAAACGACTTCTATGCCTATAATAATGAAGTCTACGGGAGGAATAAAAAGCTAGCAGATATTAAGCCTGAAGACGTCATCGTTTTAGATAAAGATGAGAACGCATTTGTTCGTATAGGGAATCAAGTCTTTTATTATGGTATTGCTATTATGGGTGCAGATCCAGAGACCTTTGCTGTTATCTCAGACCGTTTTTCAAAAGATGCCAATTATGTTTATTGGAGTGAGCACAGAGTGATCGATGCAGATCCATCAACGTTTAAATATGAAGATAATTTATACGCAGATGAAAACGAGGCGGGTGAATATAGTTTGATAATAGTGGAAGATTAACCTATCAGACACTGCCTGTTAGTTATTCGCTATGATGTCGGTCGCAAATAGGTAAGTTTATACTGAAAGTATTACATTAAATACAAGAGCCCATTGTCTTAATGTATGCTGTAATTTATGTAATAAAGATAGGCGTGAGAATGGAACCAATCAATATTTTAGTCAGTAAATTACAAGAGATGGCACAGGCGGGGATTGAATTAACACCTCAGCTACTTATTTCTGTTTTCATTATTTTAATTACTTACATTTTTTCTAAGTTAGCTGGAAATTTAGCAAAACGAATTTTTAGTAAAACAAAACTACGTCCAAGCTTGGTCAATTTGATGGTATTGTTTTCATCATTAGGTATCTGGATATTTGGCCTGATGGTAGCTGCAATTATTGCCTTTCCGAGTTTGACCCCCGCCAAGATGCTTGCTGGTTTAGGTATAGGATCTGTGGCTATTGGTTTTGCATTTAAAGATATTTTTGAAAATTTTTTAGCCGGAATTATTATTTTATTACGCCGTGAAATGCGTATTAATGATTTTATCGCCTGCCAAGGTTATGAGGGGACTGTTGAAGCGATTTTGGTACGTGAAACTCATATCCGCGAGACTGATGGCGAGTTAGTTATTTTGCCAAACAGTATGCTGTTTAAAAATCCACTGACGATTCGAACAGACATTGAACAGCGTAGAACGACCATTACATGTGGCGTTGGTTATGGTGAAAACGTTGATGACGCAAGGGCTGTTATTAAAGCTGCGGTTACTGAATGTGAAACGGTGATCAGTGACTCAAGACCTATTGAGGTATTCGCTAATGAGTTTGCTGATTCATCAATAAATTTTGAAGTATCGTGGTGGACCGGATCTAAGCCAATTGATATTAGGGTATCTAGAGATGAAGTAGTGGCCGCGATTAAATCGGCTCTTGATGAGGCTAAAATTGAAATCCCATTCCCTTATAGAACTCTCACGTTTAAGCAGCCTATTAGTATTAAAGATGTCTAGTTCGCAGGGTGTAGTATTGATTTTTTACTTCAGTTTTATTTAAGGCATACGTTTATATGAGTAAACAAGCTCAATCCATATTTGAACTTCCTAGTCTTGTTCGGTTTTATCTTGCTCGAATTCGAGAGCGCCTTTGGATAAAACCTTTAATGAGCTGTGTGCTATCGATAGGAGCCGTAATGATTGCTGGGGTAGTAGATGGTATTACGTTAGGAATTAAACTTCCAAATGTGAGTGCAGAAGCGCTGGAAAGCATGCTAACAATTATGTCTTCTAGTATGTTGGTGATTGCAACATTTGCAGTAGGTTCAATGATATCGGCTTATGCTTCGGCCAGTGTTACTGCTACTCCTCGTGCTTTTCCGTTAATTGTTGCGGATGATGTTTCTCAGGTTGCGCTGTCTACGTTTATTGGTGCTTTCATTTTTAGTATTGTAGGTTTAGCCGCACAGTTGAATGGTTATTATGCAGGCTCTGGTCGTTTTGTTCTTTTTGTTATTACGCTATTTGTATTTGCCATAGTCGTCATTGCGTTTGTTCGCTGGGTTGATCGAATTGCGAGGCTAGGGCGTTTAGGGCATACAACGAGTAAGGTTGAAGCGGCTGCTGATACTGCTTTGCAAGAATGGGCAAACCTGCCTCGAATGGGAGCAATTGCTGTCGACAAATCTGATACAGGTTTTGAAATTTATACGCAAAGTGTAGGTTATATCCAGAATATTAACTTCGCCAAGTTACAGAGTATCGCGGAAAAGGAGGATGGCTTGATTTCCATATGTTCAGAGCCCGGAATGTTTGTGACGCCTAACCTTCCATTGGCCAGATTTATTGATAAGGGAGTTTCGGATGAAGATGCTTCTAATAAATGTACGTGCATTGATGAAATTAAGGCTGCTTTCGTAATTGGCCCAGAAAGAACATTTGAGTCAGATCCCCGATTCGGGATGGTTGTTATGTCTGAGATTGCCAGTAGAGCATTGTCTTCTGCGGTGAATGATCCTGGTACAGCGATTAATATTATTGGTTCTCTAGTGCGAATGCTTTCTAAATGGTCAGGTGTGTGCCAAGAAAATGAAGCGGCAGGGCGAGGATCAGATAAGCCCTTATATGATCGAGTTGCACTGGCAGATTTGTCGATTGATGATTTATTGAATGACGCGTTCACTGCCATTGCTCGAGATAGTGCTAGTTCTTTAGCGGTGAGCATCAGCCTGCAAAAAGCGTTGATTGCGCTGTCGAGTATGGGTGATGAAGATATGACCAAGGCCGCCATTCGATTGTCTAAATTAGCTTTTAGTTATGCTGAAAAGTTATTAATTCTTGAGGAAGAAATCGATATCGTTCGTACTTACGTTGATCAGTTGGACGATATTAAAAAACGCATTGCGTATTCTTAATAGCCTGAAAATGTCATTGATATAAATAAAGATGAGAACGTATTTTCTCGCATAGGTGATCAACGTTTAAATATGAAGGTAATTTATACACAGATGAAAACGAAGCGGGTGAATACAATTTGAGAGTCGTGGAAGACCAACTTAAAACTTTAAGGGTTTTATTGTCAATTAATTCTCTCACCAATAAAATCTAAGAATACCCGTGCCTTTCTAGAGATCATGTCGCGTTTTAAATAGATAGCATACGTTGAACTGATCTCTTCATAGGGGCTGAATACATATTCAGGCATCACATGAATGAGTGCGCCTTTTGCCAGTTCGTTTTTAATCGCCCACAGCGGCATTAAAGCCAGGCCGGTATTATTTAACACCAATTGCTTTTGGCCATTAACCGAATTGATTGAAATGCCATTGTTAAGATCCAACTTCGTTTTTTCACCAGTCATTAAGTACCAATCTTTCCAGCGCGTATAACTGTAGCGAATGCATTGATGATGAACCAGATCTTCAGGTTGTTGAGGTGTTTTATTCGTCGCTAAATATTGTGGGCTGGCACACAGTAGAAAATTATTATCGGCTAAATGTTTGGCAATCAAGGTGGAGTCAGGCAGGCGTCCACTGCGTATGGCGACATCGATATTTTCTTCTACTAAATCTACCACACGCTCGGTTAGTTCAAGCTCGAGTTCTATATTTGGGTACAGCGCCATAAACTCTGACATCAATGGCAGGATAATGCTTTCACCAAAGCCAACGGTCATACTGACTTTTAATTTCCCCTTTGGATTTTCTTGCAGATCGTTAACGGCTCTTTTTGCCAGATCAAATTCGGCAACGATGCGCTGAGAATAATCGTAATATTTTTGTCCGGCTTCTGTTAACCCAATATTCCGAGTTGTTTTATTTAATAAACGCACGCCTAGCTCTTGTTCTAACGCAGAGAGCTGTCGAGAGATGGAGGAAGGTTGTACGTCGAAGACTCGGCTCGCTTCTGAGATGCTGCCGGTTTCGACCACGCAATTGAAATACAGTAAGCGATTAAGTGAGCTCATAAAGGTCTCGCAGGATTTAGGTATATCAGACTTATATATTAAGTTTAGGGCTAAACGTTAGCGTTAATTTGCCTAAAAGGCAAAGGTGGTTTGTTTGTAGTCGTGTTGGTTGCTTATATCACATCTTTTAAGATGGCTTCACTTATTCGATATAACAAACATTAGGTGCAAAGCAATGACGACTAATATGACAAACAGTACAACAAGCAGTATGACCGTAATGATGAAAGCTATGGTGATTAAAGGCCTTGGTAATAGTGATGTATTTCAGCTAGCCGAAAAAGCTAAGCCGGTGGCAAAGCCAGGGCATTTGGTGGTTGAGGTGAAAGCGAGCAGTGTGAATCCATTGGATGTTATGTTGCGCTCTATTGAGTTGCCTTGGTCGGCTAATTTGCCTGAGGTATTGCATGGTGATGTAGCGGGCATCGTGACTGAGGTCGGTGAGGGAATTACGGACTTTGTTGTGGGTGATGAGGTTTATGGGATGGCGGGAGGTGTGAATGGCACAGACGGAGCTTTGGCTGAATTTATGTTGGTTGATGCTCGTTTAATGGCGAAGAAGCCAGCCACGTTGAGTATGCGCCAAGCGGCAGCATTACCTTTGGTGGCCATCACGGCGTATGAAGCTTTGGTAGAAAAGATGAACGTAAAGGAGGCTGATCACGTTCTTATTCATGGTGCGACGGGCGGTGTGGGTCATATAGCAATTCAGTTGGCGAAAGCATTGGGCGCCACGGTGACGGCAACTCATGGCGCTAGAAATAGTAAATTAGCTAACACTTTGGGCGCTGATCATTTAGTGGATTATTCTACAGAGTCGGTTGCTGATTATGTGCAGGCTTATACGGGTGGCTTAGGCTTTGATAAAGTATTGGATACGGTTGCAGGAGATAACATTCAGAAGTCTTTTGAAGCAGTAAAATTCAATGGCCATGTGGCAACGACTTTGCCGATAGAAGATACGCTGCAAGTCGCGTTAAAAAGTTTGTCGTTTCATGGTGTGTTGATGTTGATTCCGTTATGCCATGGCGTTAATCATGCTTCTCATGGTCGTATTTTGACAACAGTCGCAGAGCTGGTTGATTCTGGAAAAATCACTCCCATTCTTGACGACAGTAATTTTAGTATTTGGGATGTTGCTAAAGCACATGCTCGATTTGAGTCGGGTGAGGCTGTTGGAAAAATAACTTTGACTTTGTAGTTTTTTGATTTTTATTTTGGTTTCATTTCAACTAGAAAATTGGATGTTGCATTGTGTTTCTTAAGAACCACTTTCACATTCAATATTTCTTTATGAAAAATTTATGTTGATTTAGGCGTATATCATAGTTGATTTTGTCGCTTTTCATACTTCTAAATAGTATTTTGCTGGGTAACATACGCTTCATGGATTTGTAATAAACACTTACGAGTTAGAGAAGGAAACAGCTTAAAATGATCTTTAGCCGACAACAATTAGCCATTGCTATAGGAGTAGGCATGTTAGTGACCTTTTTGGCTTCGGCCATAAAGGGCAGCTACCAAGTTTATTTTTTGGATCTAGCGAATTCCTTTGGAATGGGGCGAGGTACTTTTGCATTGACGGGTGCCATGTTTGGTTTATCCATTGGACTGGTATCACCCGTTGTAGGTTGGGTGTGCGACCGATACGGTGCTGCCAATACTATTTTGTCAGGCGCTGTAGTTGCCTGTTTTGTTTTTTTAGCTTTGGCAATGACACAAAGCTACTGGTTGTTTTTGATCTTGTATGGCTTTATGGCGGCTTATGCTTTTGCCGCTATGACTTTTGTTCCTTTAGGGTTGCTAATTGATCAAATATTTAGCGAACAAAATAAAGGTATGGCGTTTGCTGCCATTACTAATGGCACAGCCATCGGCTTCATGGTGTTATCTCCACTGTGGGTTTGGTTAAACGCATTTATGAGCTGGAACCAAATTAGTTTTGGTATTTCGGTAGCGTTTTTATTCTTGGTGATTCCTTGTGTTGTTTGGCTGAGTCATGTTTTTCCGCATAAGCCTAATACTGAATGTTCAGAGGACGTGGTGACGGAAGAATCTTCTTTAATCCAAGAATTAGCCAAAGCACCTTTTCAGTTATTGGCCATTTCCTTTGCTGGCTGTGGGGTTTCCATGGCCTATATCGATGTGCACTTGGTGCCACTTATACAAGGCAGATTAGCGGGTGTTGATTCGGGCACTCAAATTTTGGCATCTACGTTAAGTTCATTGGGGGCAGCAGAGTTATTAGGTGCATTTTTAGTCGGTTGGATGCTGCGTTTCAGTAAGCCGGCCTTATTATTAGTGGCCTTATATGCTGTAAGAGGCTTGTCTTTGTTGCTTATATTAAATAGCAGCACCTTAGTTAACTTCCTTAGCTTCTCCATTTTGTTCGGTCTTACCTATATGGGCACGGTGATCATTACTTCACTTATTTGCCTACAAATATACGGCGAAAAAATAAAAGGAAAGATGTTTGGTTTCTTATTTTTGGTTCATCAGATCGCTGTATTTGCGACCATTTGGCTTGGGGGGATCGCTTTTGATCTGACCCATAGTTATGAATTAGTCACTTTGGGGGTCAGTAGTTTTTGTTTTGCATCAGTAATCGCCGGTTTGATATTGCATTGGTTGTTTCAAAAGCCTGAATCCTCCGATATGAAATTTGATTCTCACTCTCAAAAATTACCGTAAAGTGATGGGGATCATGAATTATCTTACTTAAGTAATACATGGGCTTGAATTACCAAGGTGAGTGTCAAACCTGTGAAGAAAAACTGTGTTCTAATACATTGTTAAATCTAGTTCAGTTTTAAATTTCATACAGAGTAATAATTTTATGTTATCAGGTCGCTTCTTTGAAGTGGCTATATTTATTGATCGCTAATCAGTTTTTATTTATGAATATTATTTGATTTATATTTGTGAAATTATGTTTGAGCTGGGTAAGTTACCGTAGTGTTTTTTCCAGGCTTCTCTAAGGGAGGCTGGCTGAGCAAACCCAGCCTGATAAGCTGCTTCTTCGATTGTTTTGCTATTTTCTAGTAAGGATTTGGCTTCTGCTAACCTTAAACTGGTGATGTAATCCCGCAGGGTTATATTAGTGTGTTCTTTGAATAATCGTTGTAAATGGCGGGGAGAAATATTAAATATTTTACAGATATCAGTAATGGTGAATTTCTCATTCAAATGATTCGATACATAATCCTGCACGGAGTGAATAATAGGACTTATATGGTTGCGACAACTTAGATGTGTGGAGAACTGTGGATCATTGGCCATGCGTCGTCTATGTACCACTAATTCTCTTGCTACTCTTATGCTACATTGAGTGTCGATTAATAATTCAATGATTTTTAAACATAAATCTATGCCAGAAGTAACTCCGGCGGTGGTGTAGATGCTTCCTGATTGCACGTAGATACAATCTTCTTTTACTTGAGCTTTGGGGTAAAGTTCGGCCAGTTTTTTAGTAAGTGTATGATGGGTGGTGCATTCTAGGCCATTTAAAATACCTGCCTTTCCCAATAGAAACGTACCAGTGCATACCCCAATGATTAAAGCGTCGGTTTTAGAAACCTGCTGTAGCCAAGTAATGCTTTTATTAGAAAAAGAATCATCAAAAATATCATTTTCATATTTGCTAGCACAAACAATTACGATTGAATTATCGGGCAGTTTTTTAGGGGGGATGCTAAGAGCCGTTAATTGCAAACCTTGCCAGCTTGTGATTGTAGGAGCAAAGCTTACATAGTGTAAGTTAAATAATTGTTCGCGGTAATTGGCCTCGTGAAATGCTTGAGAGGGACCGGCCATATCTAACAGATGCATATCAGGATTGATTAAAAAGTAAATGTTATAGATTTGTTTTTTAGTCATCATTGAATTAAGTATTAATGGCAGGCAATACTCAAAGTTAGTGCCTGTTGAGGTTGGTTTGGATGCACTATAGCACACGTCGTGCAAGAAAGTTTGCCCTAGCCCCGAAGTTCCTATTTATGGAACTACAATGATCAGTAAGAGAATAATGTATCTTCGGACATCGAAAGAAAGCTTTCTCTTAATCTAGATGTTGATAGCATTTAAAGTATAGATATGTATGAAAATGTTCAAATTAAGAATGGGGTTGTTGATGCGTTTCTTTGGCAAGTTTGCGCCTGCAAGAGATGATATGCACAATTCATTCTCTCTACTCAAATAAAAATTTCGACATCCTACTACAGCTGAAACGGACAATAATAACCTGTGTCAGTTCTCATATAATATACAAATATCAGTATTTATCCTTAGAAGAGTATAAAATGCGCGCAATAATTTTGTGCATGAAATAAACCATTTTTTTTGCACGTAAATCGTCTATTAAAAAAGGATATTTTGAATGATTTTTTCTGAGAAAAGTGGTGTCTTCGCCAGAGTGGCCAAGTCGTTAATTTTGTTAGTCTCGCTAGTGTTACTGCAAGCTTGTGGTGCCAGTGATGCAGCAGATAATAATATTGCTCCTATCGTGGTAAATGTCGTCATTACTGACACAAACGGCGAAAATGCCGTTGTCGGTGATACTTTATTAGCGAATTACATCTATGCCGATTTTGAAAGTGATGCAGAAGGTGAAAGCGCCATACGTTGGTTACGAAATGATGTAATTATTAGTAGCGCAACCGAAATGAGCTATACCTTAGTTGACGCGGATGCCGATAAAACCATTCGATTTGAAGTTACCCCAAAGGCAGAAACAGGTACGTTGGTGGGGGCTGTAGCAACCTCCAATGTTCTTAATGTAGTGTCTACACCGATTGACCAAACCCCTGATACTAATCAAGCACCTACTGTCAGCAATATTACCCTTACGGATACCAACGGCGATGCTGTCATTGTGGGTGATATTTTATTGGCGAGTTATACGTATGCCGATGTAGAAAATGATGCCGAAGGCCAAAGTGTCATACGCTGGTTTCGAAATGATGTTGTCATTAACGGTGCAGCCGCACTGAGTTATACCTTGGTGGATGCTGATGCTGGCAATAGCATTAAATTTGAAATTACTCCAAAGGCAGTGGCAGGTGAACTGATCGGTATTGCAGCAACCTCCAATGTTATTAATGTACGATCGGTATCCATTGACCCAGCCCCTGATGCTAACCAAGCACCGACTGTTAGTAATATCATCCTTACTGATACTAACGGCGATACTGTCATTGTTGGTGATACGTTAATCGCGAGCTACACGTATTCTGATGTTGAAAATGATGTTGAAGGGCTAAGCGCTTTTCGTTGGTTGCGTAATAATGATGTGATTAACGGCGCAACTCAATTGAGTTACATTCTAACCGCTGACGATGCTGATAAAGCCATTCGATTTGAAGTCACTCCACAGGCAGTAACGGGTACATTAATAGGCACTGCATCGACCTCTAATATTGTGATCGTAAAGTCAGCCGCCATTAACCAAGCACCTACTGTTAGCAACATTACCCTTACCGATACTAACGGCGACAATGCTGTTGTGGGTGATACCTTAGTCGCAAGCTATACGTATGCCGATGTTGAAAATGATGCTGAAAGCGTAAGCGCCATTCGTTGGTTGCGCAATAATGATGTGATTAACGGCGCTACCCAATTGAGTTACATTCTAACCGCTGACGATGCTGATAAAGCCATTCGATTTGAAGTCACACCAAAGGCAGCAGCGGGTACATTAATAGGTATTGCAAGCACTTCTGATATTATTATCGCAATTCCTGGGATCCCTAACGACGCGCCTATTGTTAGTAACGTAATCCTTACCGACACAAACGGCGACACTGCTGTTGTGGGTGATACCTTGCTGGCAAGTTACTCGTATTTTGATATCGAAAGTGATGTTGAAGGGCAAAGCGAAATTCGTTGGTTTCGAGATAACGATGTCATTAACGGTGCGAACGCATCGAGTTATATTCTAACAGTTGCCGATACGGGTAAAGCGATTCGATTTGTAATAACTCCTGTGGCTATTACTGGAGATTTAACCGGTATTAGCGTCATTTCTAACGTGCTAGCTGTACCTGCAATTCCAACCGTTCCACCTATCACCGTGATTGCATTTCCGCCCGAAAAATCTATGACGTCTAGCAACAGTGTTGTGGTTAGAGGTTCTTCTACCGACGCTAGTGGTATTCAATCGGTTACCGTAAATGGTGTGGAAGCAATCAGCGATGATGGCTTTGCAACTTGGACAGCAGAAGTTACTGAGTTAAGTGCAGGTTTCAATACGTTAACGGCCACGACAACCGATTTTCAATCTGACAGCTCTATGCAGTCGGTAGAAATTCGCAGCGCTCCGCTGGCCGATAAGATTAATCATTTAACCCTGGATAATGAAGGCAATCGATTCTTTGTGATTGAAAACAATCAATTAATTTCAGTTGAAGGTACAAATGGTTTAACGAAAAGAATAGATGCTGTCGATAGTATTAATAGCTTAGATTCAGTTGCTGGCATGCAGTATGACCGAACTAATAATCGAATGATTGTATTAGATGGTCAGGATGATTTAAGTACTATAAAGGAAGTAAATCTCACTACCGGTGCTCGCACTATTATTAGTCAAGACAGCATTGCTGAGCCTGAAGGCACGCTTTCTAATATGTTGTATGATTTAGCAATAGATGCTGCTAATAACACCCTTTATATCGGCGATGGCCAAAAAGGCATTGTTGAGATGAATTTAACCAATGGCAATCGTACTGTGTTATCGACGCCAGGTGTTCTTAGTCTTCTGTTTGATGCAGCCAATAATCGGTTATTAGCGACAACCCATAGCACGGTTGTTAGTGTTGATATTAATACCGGCGTATCCACTACGTTAGCCAGCAGCAGGATTGCTTCGGATACCAGTAATGTCAGTTTAAGCGGCCTCTATGGTATCGCTTATGACGCTGCCAATAATCGAGTTTTTGTTAGTACACGTAATGCCAAGCAAATTATTAAAATTGATTTAACTGATGGTACACGCACGCTTGTTTCTGATAATACCTATGTTAGCGATGTCGATTTTAGTTCGCCGAAAAACATGGCATACGATGCCGTGAATGAGCGGGTTTTAGTTTCAGACTTTGCTTTAATCGGTGTTGATGTCAATACCGGTGTCCGTACAAAAATAGACGATTCTCAGAGTGGTATATATAGCCTTGGCTTCGATGCGGGAAATAATCATGTCTACGCGGTAAGGCGCGGTCAAAGTTTAGTAAAGTTTGATATAGGCAATGGCACCAGTGAGGTTATCTCTGATAGTAGTATTGCAACTGACATTAGTGATACCGAGTTTGGTGATACTCAGGGTATGGTATTGAATCTTGCTGAAGGGGTTGCGTATATCACTGACTGGAGTGCAAGCAGTGTTATTGAAGTCAACTTGGCAACTGGCGCTCGCACCACGATTGCTGATAACAGTGCAGCCGATGCAAATAATACGTTTATCTCTCCGGTTGCTCTGGTATTAGATGATGCGAATAATCGTTTTCTAGTGCTCGACTTTGGGCGCGGTTCACTTATCGAAGTTGATAGCCTCAATGGCACTCGTCGTATCATCTCTAGTGCACAAGTTCCTAATAGAGTGAATGCTTTTAGAGAAGTTAGGGATATGGTTCTTGATGTGGCCAATAATCGGATGCTTGTACTTGATAGTGGTCCAGGTGCTGTTATTGCGGTGGACTTGGATACGGGTGCACGAACCATTATGGGAACAATAACCGGTACTTTTGCTAAGCAGTATTACCGATTGGACTTAGACACCGTAAATAGCCGAGTATTGTTGGTTAATCGATATGATGGCCTAGTTGAAATGAGTTTTGCAGGCGTTACCAATACCATTGTTGATAAAGACTTTCGCGACGTGGTGTTTAATCCGACCAATTCGCATGCTTATGTTCTAGAAAGCGATTCCTTCGCCAGCAGTATTTTAGAAATTGTTGACGTGGATTTAACGACAGCAGAAAGCGTGATCGTACCAACCGGTGTCACCCCCGATAATACTTTATCTTTAGATAATCCTTTTGATATCGAAATCAACTCTGCTGCTAATGTGGCGTATGTAAGTGATATCGATAGAGCAGCCATCATCACTCTTGATTTAGATACCGGTGCAAGAACCATACTTTCAAACAATACAACCTCTGTAGCAGCGAGCAATATTGATTTTGTTACCGTAAAAGGGATTGTATTGGATGCCGACAATAATCGTTTGCTGGTTATCGACTCTAGTAAAAAAGCAATTATCGCCGTAGCACTCGATACCGGTGCGCGTACATTACTCTCCGATAATACGGTTGAAGTAGGCAGTAGCACGTTTGATTTATCCAGCCCACGATACATTGGTTTAGATGCCGCTAATAATAGAGCTTTGGTTTTAGATGGGGCTAATCTGGTTGCGGTAAGTTTGGCTAACGGCGCCCGTACGATTTTATCTAATGCATCCATTACCAGTGACATTGAACTTTCTAGTCAAAGTGATTTAACGATTGATATCGTGGGTAATCGAGCATTAGTCGCCGATTTAAATCGAAACTCAGTGATTGCTGTAGATCTAAATACAGGAGTGCGTACCGTACTGGTCGATAGCGCTACTTCGGTTGAAGGTATTGATGGATTTCAAAAGCCATTAGGCATCGCCATAGACCCAGAAAATAATCGAATTATCTTAGTTGACTGGTGGAAGAATACGGTAAATGCCGCCGATTTAACCAGTGGTATTCGTACTCAATTAGCATCAGGGAGCGGTGCTAACTCATTATTTACCTTTGGAACGAGCAGTGTTGTTTATGATCCGAGACATAATCGAGCGTTAGTGATTGAGACATATCGTGATGCCATTATTGCCGTTGATTTAACAACGGGCGCGAGAGTTATTTTCTCTCAATAGATTTGGTATCAATTACTAAAACGAGCCAATATTATTGGCTCGGTTTTAGTCCTTGTTAATCTATTCGCTACAGTAATTCGTATGTTTTAATCAAAATAATATATTGAATATAAAGAGGTGGTTGTATTCAATATTAAGAGCATATCTCGGTCGTTAATCGATTGAAGGTATGGATTAATAAACTGGCCTGCAAAAATTCTATCGTTACCATTCATTGTCCAAGCACTGCTGCCAAAACCAATTTTCCCGTTATAACTTCCATTATTGTTATTGACCGCTATCCACTGTCCGTTGACCAATTTCACTAGATCAGTTTCATCTGTATAGTCATTCATTATGAATAACTCATCTTGGCCATCAGCGTCAAAGTCTCCAACCACGTATTGATTGTTTACATCGATAGGCGCAGGCCCTATATCACCGTTACTAATACCAGAATAATATTCCCAATGACCATTAGAGAACGTCATTACATGCATCCAACCATTTGGATTAAGCGCCATCAGGTCATCTTTGCCATCACCATTAAAATCACCAATATGGTATTGGTCATTGTATGATAAATTCCACCAATACAAAGGCGATGTACCCGATTCAAGTATGTCGAAATTACCATCATTAATGTCTGCACCTGGTGCATTATTGTATTGCATAGTATGGTAACTACCATTGGCTTTTATCAATAAAACTTCATCTCTTCCATTGCCTGTAAAATCACCCGTTAAAAGCTTGTCATTAACATCTATATCGCCATCTGATCGTACAAACGCATTGTCATAGGTATTGCTAATTCCTCGTGTTAACAAGCGATAGTGGTTGTTAGGATTAGCCGCCAATATTTGATCTTGCCCGGTACCTAAGAAATCACCCGTTGTAACAATGTCGTCGACATAAATAGGGCTAAGAGCGGAAGATGCTTGAGCAGCTGGCACAAAGTCACTTTGTGTATAGCTGTATCGATCGGCAAATGCGGATTGATATCCACTGGCTATGAAAAGTAAACCGTCGGAATTATTAAGATTAATATTCATCATACCAGTTGTGTACGGTTGATGATTCAGGCCTTGGCCGATGGATACTCTAACGGGTCCTGCATAGGCGTTAAGTGATAATGCCAAACTGAATAACACAAGAAAGTAAGAGGCGGCTTTCTTATTTAAATGTTTGATCTTGCTGGTTTCTAATCTGAGCATAATAGTTCCTGTATTTTGTGTGAGTATTGCGAATATAAAGACTAGCAGCGAAAATAATAAGTAGGACATCGACCCCGGTTGGAAATCAAAAAATAGGTAACACAACCTAGTTGAACGTTAAAATCTTGTTAAGCGAAAGGCAATGCTGCAGCTGTGGTGCGGGATGTAGGTATGGCTAAGTCGGGAAGTTATAATGAGTTAAGCGGGTTGTCGAATTGACAAGCGTGCATGTTAATATAGTGTTTGTGGTATTAAAAATAGGGATGGATGTATGATTTTAGAGAAGTTTAGATTATGGACTTAACGACATTAGTGCTCTTTATTATAACTTTTGGTTCAATCTTAGTTTTGCCTGGGCCAAATTCGGCATTCGCTGTAGGGCAATCTTTAAAGTTTGGTGTAATAAGTTCTCTTGTGGTGCCTTTGGGTTTTATGTCAGCTACCGGCTTACATGCTCTTTTTATATTTTCTGGAATAGGGTTAATCATTCAAGAGTACTCACTAGCTTTAAGTATACTAAAATGGCTCGGGGTGCTTTATTTGTTGTGGTTAGCGTATAAATCATTTATTTCTAAGCCTTCAATAATAGTGGTTGCGCCCAAAGAAATTTCAAAGCTAAAAATGTATCTTTCGGCAATGTTTGTTTCTTTAACAAATCCAAAAGCATTATTCGCTAGTTTCATGGTTTATCCATTATTTTTGAGTACTGAGTATGCTTATACTGAGCAAGCTGTAATACTTTCATTATCTGCCATGGTTATATCTTTTTCGGTTTATAGTTCATACAGTCTTGCGGCATTAGCGCTAAAAAGTCGCCTAGCAAGTAGTAAGCTAGCAAACAAAATCGTTGGCAGTATGTATTTAGCGGCGGCCAGTGCATTGGCCAATAAATCAACATAACAAAAACCTCTCTTTATCAAGGCATTGAAATGGATTTCAAAATTGAAGCAACAGACTGTTTAGATTATTCTGATACTGAATTATCAGAGTTGCTAACAGAAGTTTATGTGGGCGAAGGCTATGTAGACGCAGAGCAAGCAGTAACTATGTTTGAGGCTGCCGCAATTCGTTCAAGAGGTAAAATCATAACCGCCTCTAATGTTATACAACAGAGTTTGGCAGGATTGGTTATAATGGTTCCGCCGACGTCTAGTGCTCGAAAATTAGCAAAAGAAGATGAAGTGGAAGTCCATCTTCTTGCTGTTAAGAAAGACTATAGAAATAATAATTTAGGTCATCGATTGATTAGCGAACTTATTCTTCAAGCACAGCGTGAGGAGTATAATAAAATAATTCTTTGGACTCAAAGTTCGATGATTGCAGCTCAAAAATTATATTCAAAGCTAGGGTTTGTTCATGAGTCAAACTTTAATGCTAAAGGAATCAGCTTCTATCTTTATACTCGATCTTTATAGATCGAAGAAGTAGAGGAGGTTGATGAGTTTATAACGAATGCAAATTTTTAGACTACGCGCATATGACATAAAGAATTTAATAGTGGCATGTGGTAACCGAATCTATCACTTTAACCCTGATGACTTATCCACCGTAAAATTGAAGCTGAAGCCTATTAGTCTAGCGAATGATGCTCTATTTAATCCAACGGCACATATTTGGGTATGTGAAAAACTGAGTTGGTATCAGGTACCAGAAGGTGTAGCGGTCTTTGATAAGCAACCGTAGCTGCTAGCTAACGCCATTTATAGATTGATAAGGTTGAACGTCGAGGAAAAAAGCTCTTTTATAAAGAGAGCTTTAGAACTTCACTATTCATGATATTGTAATGCTTTTACCCTGATCCAAAGAAGAATGCCCCATGAATGCCAACCCCGCCTTATTATCTCTGTCTGATATTGCCAGCCAAGCCCATGAAAAGATCCAGCTAGATTTTACCGATATCAATCCGGTGATCGGTGTTATGCAGGGGATGCGTAAGATGGGTATTCCTGCGGATGTACTGACCATCGACTGCTTAGCCACTAATAAACGTATTCTGGTTGTATTACACGATTTACATCCAGGTATTATGCGCTATCAATTTATCTTTATCGATCAAGACCCTGGTGATGATTATAAAGAAGTAGTGTCTGCTGATGTGACGAGTGATACTGTGTACGGTTGGATTAAAGACTATTTTACGGTAGTGAAGTAGTCGATTTAAGCGCGAAAAAAATTAGAGTAATAGTTTCATGAAAAATGAATTAGAAGGCAACATACAGTATACAAAATCAGGTGTCCAAAAAGCTGGGAAATCACTGCTGATTGAAAATATCTTTAATACTGACCAAGATCGATATAAAGAGTGCATGGATATTTTGTCGATCTGGAGATCTAGCCATATTGATGTTTTGAATAATTTGTCACGTCAGTTAGCCGTTATATCTAAAAAAATTGATGATGAATCTATTGTCGTTAGCCGTCTAAAAAGAACGCCCTCAATTATTACCAAGCTTAGACGTAATCCCAAGATGAACTTAGACCGCATGCAAGATATTGCTGGTTGTAGGGCTATCGTTAAATCACCTAAGTATGTTACGAAAGTACGTAAGAATCTAAAGTTGATTTATCAGCTAAAAGAGACAAATTATATCGATAATCCTAAGCCTGATGGATATCGAGGTGTTCATTTAATTGGTAAACATGTGAGTGCGGCTGATAGTAAAAGTTATCAAGTAGAAATTCAGGTTCGAACTAAACTACAGCATGCGTGGGCAACGTCTGTTGAGATTGTTGATTTATTTACCAAGCAAACCTTAAAGTCGAATATCGGACAACAAGATTGGAAAGACTTTTTTAAATATGCCGGTGATGAATTCGCAAATATCGAAGGCACGCCACAAAATTTTGATGATAGCCAAGTTCAACTAGCGAGACTGATTTCGAAGTTAAACATTTATAAGCGATTTAATGCTTTTAGGGTGACGCTAAACTTTATCGACGAAAATATATCAAGCCATGAACATGCATACTGCTTAATAAAAATTGATACTATTTCGAATACCGGTGAAGTCTTTCTTTTTTCTGAAAGAGAATCGAAAGAAGCGACGACACAATATTTGGCGGCTGAAAAAGAGTCCGCTAAAAATCCGACATTGGTATCGGCGTTAGTTAATATCGCATCTGTTGGTAATCTAAAAGAAGCCTTTCCCAATTATTTTGCTGATTCGACCCTATTCATTGAAACATTGCAGTCAGTGCATAGTTTACCTCCGGGCTTTGGTGCTAGGCTCTTGGCTAAGTGGCTGAAAGCAGCGGGATTGTAGAGCGAATTAGTGGCGCTTCTAAGTAGAGTGTAGTGACATCAGTTAGACAAATTAGTCTGAAATATGAAAAGCATGCTGTTCGTTAAATATTAATAAATTAGTGATGGAAGATGAAAGATTTTTTTGATAAAGGATTAACCTTCGTAAAAGATACAATAAATGGCTTGCCTGTATTTTCATCACGAGAGCAATCTGGCAGGTATAAAGGGGTAGAGTATGATGAAAAACACTATTTCTTTATTCCTTATTATCTTTCTGAGTATCATTTCGCAATGCATACCATGCGCTGTCTTCCTGTAGGAGTCCCGGATGTGAATACCCTTCCTAAAAGAAGGATATTTCATTTTCCTAATAATCATTCAGAAAATGAATTGAAAGAATATATGCATGGGAGTGCTAAAGAGCTAGTTTTTGAATCAAATAAAAATGAATTAAATACTCTAGAAACTTTAGCAAATGATATTGATGCTTTAGATAAAAAACTTACTTACGGTATGTTAGCTGTTGGTGGCATTGCTGCTGTGTTTAATCCGCTAGTAGGCGCTGGGATAGCAGCCAAGGCGCTATTGCCTGGTTTTGCGAGTATGGTCAATAAGTTTGGGTTACGTCCTGCTGGTAAGAAGTTAGGTCAGTTTAAGCTTGATAACGATGTTAAAGAAGCTCAAGACAGTATTACAAAAGATTTTGAGCATTTGAGTACTTTACGTGTCATTAATCCGATCTTACAAGAACTAGAGCTTGCGCTGAGAACAAACGAAGAAGAGCATGACCCTTTAGTGGACCCTAATTTGGCTGTAGGAAGCATTCCAGAAATTGAACATGAGCGATGGCGACTATTAACGGAGAAAGCAATTTGCCATGTTTATCAAGAAGCTTTTTATAATTCGAAGCTTCATCAGGAAGCTCGCTTGGGACCAGAAGATATTCGCTGGCTAAATACGATGTTTTTAAATAAATGATTAATTTTATATCGTTTTATTACAGTTAGTTGCCTGATGAATTAGACTGACTACATTACTCAAGCTCCGCTCCGCCTCCTGCTACATTGTAGAGGCTATTTGGATCATATGATTTCGGGATATACGATTGTATGAATATTATGAGGTTTTACTTATGACTACCTTCTTCGCCGGATTTTCTCTTAGCTTATCCCTTATTCTTGCCATCGGTTCGCAGAATGCTTTTGTTTTAAAGCAGGGCATCAAGAAGCAACATGTATTATTAGTTTGTACTCTATGTGCACTGTCGGATGCTATTTTAATTTCATTGGGTATTGCGGGTTTTGGTGTTGTTGTTAACGAATACCCTCTTATCGAAACGTATGCTCGTTATGGCGGTGCTGCTTTTCTTCTGGTGTATTCGATTTTGAGCTTTAAATCAGCCTTTAGTGAAAGTCGTGGCTTAGAGCCTGAAGCTGAGGTTTACGATTCTGCTTTAAAGGTTGTGGGTATTAGTCTCGCGTTCACTTGGTTAAATCCGCATGTTTATTTAGATACCGTTGTGCTGTTGGGGAGCATTTCAACTCAGTACGAAGGTCGGCAGTTAGAGTTTGCGCTGGGGGCTGTATTGGCGTCCTTTATCTTCTTTTTTAGCTTGGGCTTTGGTGCTCGGTTATTGGCTCCAGTCTTCCGGAATCCGAAAGCCTGGAACGTATTAGAGTTTGTTGTTGGGCTTACTATGCTAACCATTGCTTTAACCTTAGTCTTCTAAGGAAGGTCTTCTAAGGAAAATCTACTCTAGTATGGCAATATTAAATTTATCGAAATCGATTTTTTTAATATTGCAGCGTGGTCACATTCTCACGAAAATAATCTATCTGACCATTCAATTCGTGAGAAATAATATAGGTTCTGCTCTTCACATCTTTTTCGACTAAACCATACCAAAACGATTGATCAAATGTGGTTAAGTACCACCCGCAACCTAGCTCTTCTGAGGTTAACTCATTAATTGCTGTTCCTTTAGGAAATATTTCAGCACCTAGGCGAGTGAGTACATTAATGAACCCTTCTTTGCTTTGGCACTGCTGCCAGCGTGTATCAGCATCATCTTTATAGTGGTCAATACGGAAATCGATATCTTCTGCTATCAGTTCCAATAGGGCCATATCACCTTTTTCAAATTTGTTTAGTAGATTATGAATGACGATATTACTGTGACGTTCGAACATAATTAGATACCTAATGGTTAGCTGTTTTTTGAGTATCAGTAGACTAGCCAATATTTATCTATAGGTATAATATGCTTTTTATTTTCAATCCATAGGCTGTTTATATGATAGAAGTTAAACCACTCCATTATTTTGTTGCTGCCTATGAAGAAGGTTCTATCACGGCGGCGGCATCAAGATGTTTTATTTCACAGCCGTCAATTACCCATGCTATCAAGTCATTAGAAAGTAGCTTGGGTATTTTATTATTTGAGAGAAGTAAGCAGGGCATTAAAGCTACAGCAGAAGGACATAAGCTCTATAAGCTTGCTACTGATCTGTTGTTGCAGAATCAACATTTAGAAGCTGCGTTCACGCCTAATAGCAAAATCGAGCTGCATCTTTATATACAGCCAGATATTAATATTGAGCAGTATAGTGACATTATTTTAGCAATAAAAAATGCTTCACCTAATATTGAATTGTCTATTGTGGATACTGCTGAGCAAGCACAGCTGGCTATCATGGATGAACAGCTTTTATCATCGCAGTTTCAGTTTAAAATTCTCAATCAAGAAAACTATAAACTGGTGGTGCGTAATGACCATCTATTAGCAAATGAGAGTTCAATCACGTTGCAATCATTTAATGGGTTGGCGTTTATCCAGCGGCCTTATTGCACCAATCGTAAGGCATTCGAGCGACTGCTGAATGAAAACAAAATATCGATAACTTACCAAGGAAAAGCCATTCACGATTTACAAATTCAAGGTTTGGTTAAACTCGGTTTGGGTGTAGCTGTCATACCTGAATCGTATATGAAAAAAGATGATGATTTAAAGTACATCGCTATTACACTCGACACCCCCATCACCCGCTCCGTCGTGTTGGCATACCGTAAGTTACCTAGTGTGCTAATGGATGCTATTGAAGCTTTAACCTGTTTGTCATAGTTACCTACTAGCATCCTGTTTAGATAACCAAACGGACAGGAAACCTAATGATAATTTCTAGTAACTCACTTAGTAGCTCGCTGCAAAAAATAGCATTGTATTCTTCAATTGTCATGGGCCTTAGCGCTTGTGGTGGCGATAACAAATCTGACACTAAAATTAAAGCCGTTGATCAAGGCCCAGTGATAACAACCAGTCAGGTTGTTTTGCGTGTGATGGAAACTACCGATCTGCACGCCAATATCATGAATTATAATTATTATCGTGGTGCACCTGATGACTCTGTAGGCTTGGTAAAAACGGCGAGTTTAATTAAGGCCGCACGCGCCGAAGTGAAGAACAGTGTGCTGGTTGATAACGGTGATTTATTGCAAGGCAGTCCATTGGGTGACTATGTCGCTAAAGTGAAGGGGCTAGAAGAAAACGATGTTCACCCGATTTATAAAGCGATGAATCTTCTCGATTATGATGCGGCGAATATTGGCAACCATGAGTTCAATTTTGGCTTACCATTCTTGAAGCAGGCTATTGATGATGCAAACTTCCCTTATACCTCGGCAAACGTTTTCTTCGATGATCATGATACTGACGATAGCAACGACATTCCTTATTTCTCGCCTTATTTGATTCAACAAAAAAATGTATTAGATGTTGATGGCAATACGCATCAGCTAACCATTGGCTACATTGGTTTTGTGCCACCACAGGTGATGCAGTGGGATAAGAGCAATTTAGAAACTCGGGTAAAAGCGAAGGACATTGTTGATATGGCCAAGCGCTATGTTCCGCAAATGAAAGCGGAGGGGGCGGATATTATTATTGCTATTCCACATTCTGGTTTGGTGACCAGTGAGCGTTTAGGCGATGATGAAAATGCGAGCTTTTATTTATCACAAGTGGCTGGTATTGATGCGATTATGTTTGGCCACGCGCATCGCAATTTCCCTGGCCATAGTAGCTACGATGGCTTAGCGGGCGTGGATAATGTGAAGGGAACGATTAATGGTGTGGCTGCGGTTATGCCAGGGTATTGGGGTAAATACTTGGGCTATATTGATTTAACTTTAGAGAAAAGTGCGGATGATGTTTGGTCGGTGGTTGATAGTGAATCAATTCTTAAACCTATTTCTCAATCGAACCCTGATCGCTCGGTAACGTCTTTAGTCGAGTCGCATGCAGGCATTGCAGAAGCCGTTCAGCATGATCATGAGTTAGTTAATACTTGGGTGAGTGAGCCTTTTGCCAAAATATCGCAGCCGATTAATAGCTTCTTTGCATTGGTACAAGATGACCCTTCTATTCAGGTAGTGACGGATGCGCAAACTTGGTATGTGCAAACGATTGTGCAAGGGACTGCATTAGAAGACTTACCGATCTTGTCTGTAGGTGCACCTTTTAGAGCCGGTCGTGGTGGCTCTGATGATTTTACTGATCTAACCGCAGGTGATGTGTCTTATGGCAATGTCGCTGATTTGTATATTTACCCTAATACGCTAAAAGTGCTTAAGCTTAACGGTGCAGAGGTTAAACAGTGGTTAGAAATGTCAGCAGGACAATTTAATACCATTGCTGTGGGTAGCCAAGATGTTGAACTCATTAATAACGATTTTCCAAGTTATAATTTTGATGTCATTGATGGCATCGACTATGAAATTGATGTTAGCCAAGCAGCGCGCTATGACAAATCAGGTAACTTGGTGGATGTTAATAATAGCCGTATTAAAAATTTAACCTATCAAGGGGAAGCTATTAATCTAACTCAAGAATTCTTAGTTGTTTCCAATAATTATCGCGCTTCTGGTGGTGGTAACTTTCCTAGTATTAACAGTGAAAAAATTGTCATCGATGCGCCGAATGAAAACCGTCAGACGGTTGCCGATTATTTGATTTTTAGTACTGAGGAAAACCCAGAAACGGGTTTTGATCCTTCGGCGGATAATAATTGGTCGTTCACGCCATTAGCGAATACGACGGTATTGTTTAATGGCTCGAGCAAAGATGCTGCGCAGACGTTTGCTGGACAAAATCCAGCACTGACTTACTCTCAGATGAATGCGGATGGTTATGGTATTTATCGTTTAAACCTAGGGTATTCTTTGTAGCTTACCGTCATCATAAAATCACGCTAATGTCACTGCAACGTCATGGAAAAGTAACGGCAGTGTCATTAGTACCTTTTAACTTAGAGCTGCAGTTAACTCTCTTGAAAGGTCATGAAAATGAACGTTAAAAAGAATGCATTAACCGTATTGGGATTAGGGCTGATTAGCCTGACTGGTTTTTCTTATGCGGCTGATTACGAATGGAATGCCAACGTACCGGTTAAGGTGCCCACTGCGCAAAGCAGTAATGGTAAAACGGTCCTGTTTGATGTGTCCCACGGTGGTACTGAAGGTAATGCCGATTGGGTGATTGATGGCGGTTTTTCAGACTTTGCTGATGCATTGGTTGCTGAAGGCTATCGAGTAGAAGAGTACCGAGGTATCGATTTTAATAACGACGGTTTGATTCTTTATGCCGATGATCTGAATACTTCAAATAATTCACAAAATAATGAAGCCATTATTACTTATTCGGCGATTCAGCATGCTGATGTTTTGGTCTTAGCAGAAAGTAATCGTCCTTTTAAAATAAGTGAGTATCAAGCACTAGAGCAATTTGTTGCTGCCGGTAAAGGCATCTATTTTGTGGGTGACCATTATAACGCCGATCGTAATTTAAATACTTGGGACTCAACCGAAGTATTCAATGGTTATAACCGATCTACGTTAGCCAAATATAATTATGCGGGTGAATACGGTGACTTGCGTAATCCGGGAAATGGTCAGGGTTGGTTAGCGCAAAATTTTGGCATTCGATTCCGTTTCAACGCTGTGGATTATAAAGCGGGCGTGAGTGATATTACCGCGCCAGTTCATGCTGAAGGCGTTACTCAAGGCGTCGGGCCGATCTTGATGGCGGGTGGTGCAACCTTGGCCATTACCGACTCCAGCAAAGCGAAAGGGTTGGTGTACTTATCAGCACAAGATAATGCGACGGCTTGGGGGCATGCTGTTGATGCTGGCTTATATTTTGGTGGCCGCGATGAAGGGCCGTATGTTGCCATTGCAAAAGCAGGTTTGGGTAAAGCGGCTTTTATCGGTGATTCTTCTCCCGTAGAAGATGCGACTCCTAAATACCGTCGCCAAGACAGTGGTTCAACGAAGAAAACCTATCCTGGTTGGACCGATCCTGGTGATGCCGCGACGTTGAGTGTAAATATTATTAACTGGTTAGCAACGCCAGAAAGCTATACCGCTTTTGATAATAATAATGGTCATACTGCGGGTGAATTAACCCCCAATGCCAAAGCCGCGACGGAAATGGATGACCCTGATAATGGTAATCCATGGAGTACACCAAGTAATGGCTACAACCCTAATGATCCTTCGACCTTTGCCAATGGTGCATATGCTGCACGTTTATCAGTGAGTGGGGATGGTGGCTCTCCTGTAGATCCAGATCCAACAGATCCGCCGACAATATCATTGAGTGTTACCGAAGCGCTAACGATCACTAATGGAACAGGATTGCAATTAGTGGGTACGGTTACGGAAGCGGTTAATGGTATTTACGGTTTAAAATTAAATGACCTGCAAGCCGTAGATGATTTTATTTTTATTAAATTGGATAGTCAGTTTAGAGATGAATTTAATCCACAGCTTAACCCTGCCATTATCGGTGAAACACTATTAGTTACAGGAGTTAAGAATGATTATATGTCTCAGCCAGGTGTACGTGATGTTTCCGCTATCGAGATTGTTGCGAGTGCAATTGGTGTGAGCCAAGCGTTAAGTCTGGATAATGGCAGTGATGTGATTTTAGAAGGTATTGTCAGTGATGAACTTAATGGCATTTATGCATTGCTGCTGAGTGATATCAATGATGCCAATATTAGTATCAATGTGAAATTAGAAAGTAGTCAGCGCGCGCAATTTAATCCGCAGCTAAACCCTGCGATTTTACAGCATAAAATTCGTGTTACAGGCATTCGCAACGACTATATGTCGCAACCCGGTGTTCGTGACTTGAGTGAAATTATTGACCTGGGATTGGTGGATGCTGCTGGAGAAGGCGAAGTTAATAACTACAGCTCTGTTAGTGAGGCGCTAGCAGTAGCAACAGGTACGGCGTTAGTCGTTTCGGGCTTTGTTGTTGAAGCGGTTAATGGCATTTATGGTTTGTTATTGCAGGATATAAATGACAGCAATAAACAGATGAATGTGAAACTGGAATCTGAGTTTCGAGATCAGTTTAATCCACAACTTAATCCTTCTATTATTGGCGCGCAGGTCATTATCTCGGGTAAAAGAGATGCTTATATGGGGCAGCCAGGCATTCGTTATATAGAGAGTATCGATCGGGTAAACTAATACTGAATGAGTAAGACAGCTAAAAATAATAAACAATACGGCAGCCTCGGCTGCCGTATTCAATTCTACTCTGTTGAAAATAGGAGTTGCTATGTCATCGTCATCTGTAATCACTAGTGCATTAACTGGCTATCTGGGTAACAATAAGCGATTGGGAGTATTGTAGAACATGAATCAATTAACTGAAAAAACGATAGCGTGTCCTTATTGTGGTGAGTCGCTGGAAGTGCTGCTTGATGCCAGTGACTTGGATCAGGAATATATCGAAGATTGCCAAGTATGTTGCAAACCGATTACGTTCTTAGTTGCTGAAGACGCCAATGGTGATCTTATCGTTAGCGTTTATAGTGAAGATGACGTTTATTAATAAATGCTCAGCAGCAATTATAATGTGCAATCGACAAAAATAATGATTTAGCAGCCTTAGCTGTATAAAGGGATAGAATGACTGAAAATGTAGAGCAGGAATGGATTTCGGGCTTCTGGCGAAGAATTGGGGCGCTAGTGGTCGATACTCTAATATTAGGTATCGTAGGTATGGTGCTGGGGTTATTTTTTGAAAGCATTTTTGTGCAGCTGGGCGGATATGGCCGTTTGGTTGGTTTTTCTATTGCTCTGATATATTTTGGTATTATGAATAGCTCAATTACAGGGGGGCAAACAATAGGCAAGAAGCTTTTAAAGTTGAGAGTGGTTGACTCTAATAACTCTCCTATTCACGTGGGAAAATCTGTATTACGTTATTTTATTCTAGCACTGCCATTTTCTCTAAACGGTGCGCAATTTTCAGATGAGGCGATATCTTCGTTTCTAATGTATCCATTATCTTTAATTATTTTTGGGGGAATGCTTTCAATATTCTATTTGTATATTTTTAATAGAGTAACTCGCCAATCGTTGCATGACTTGGTTGTTGGAACTTATGTAGTGAATATAAATGTTGAAAAGAAAGAGTGCAAAAAAGTTTGGAATATTCACATATTCGTTGTTGCTGTATTATATGTTTTTACAGGAGTATTACCGGCTTTCACAGCTTCTTTGCTTGCTAGCGAAAATTTTAATGAGATGCGAAAAACTCAAGTGTTACTCTCAAATAGACCTGATGTTGCTTACGCAACGATATCAAAAAAAACCGCAACCACTACTTCGACTAAGCAGGGCACAAAAACAACGAATTATGTCAGTAGTCAGGTCTTTCTTGAAAATAATAATATAGATGATGTTGAGCTAGCGCGACAATTCGCTACTATGATTATTGAAAATTACCCTGAAGCAATAACTAAAGATTCAATTCAAATTGTCCTCACCTATGGTTATGACATAGGTATTGCTGCGCGCTGGTCCAGGTACCCGCATAGATTTAAACCAGCTGAATTGTAGTATGAATAAAGATGGTGTTTTTATAATCATGATATGAGTTGTTAGTTATTCTCCCATTTGAACCGAAGGTTAAACATCTTTTTGGGTCGGTGGGATATTCTGTATTGGACTATAATTGTGAATCTAAGTATATTTTGACCAGTCTTTCATTTCTTGAAAATGGCACGAATTAAAGGTTTAAACAGTGATATTTGATCAATTAGTCAGCTCATTTGGGCAATTTAATGCAAGTGTTCAGGCAGAGTTCTCTCAACCTGAGACCTATATACAGTTAGGTTTAATTCTAATTATCTATGGGCTTTCCATTGTAGTTTCTAATCGCATTCGTAAGTATGTGCCGTTTTTCAATATCTCTCATGTATCGGAGAATCACTTCTCGCTGCATAAAAAGATTATTAGTAAGCTAGGCAATTATATAGCGCCGGTATTGGCGGTATTAATCCTAAAAATTTCGATAGAGATGAGTGGCGAAACAGCTAGTCATTTATGGATTAACAAGACGGCACTTACGTTAGGTATCTTGTTTATTTTCAATTCAATTATTCGAGATTTTGTTTCTAATCAGTTTATTACTACGGTACTTCGATGGGTCGGTATGCCGATACTGTTTTTGCATTTATTGGATGTGTTGGTGGGTTTGATAGAAATTTTAGAATCCATATCGTTAAATGTCGGCAATATTGAAATCTCTGCTTATGGTATTGCTAGAGTCACCATATTTGGTTCGCTTTTATTCTGGCTAGGTCGCGCTACTAATAAGACCGGTGGTGAGATCATTCGTAAGCAAGAGAAGCTTGATCTTCGCACTCGAGAAGTGGCTGCTAAGTTATTCGAGATAGGCACTTTTACGTTAATTGCATTGCTATTATTGCAAGTAATGGGCATTAACCTAACAGCTTTGGCTGTTTTTGGTGGTGCTATTGGTGTCGGTATTGGCTTGGGCTTACAGGCGATTGCTTCGAACTTTATATCGGGTTTTATTATTCTATTAGATCGTTCTGTTTCTATTGGCGATTATATTGAGCTGGAAGATGGCAGTAAGGGCACTGTTCGAGAGCTGAGCATGCGTGCCACGACGCTTGAAACATTTGATGGTAAAGACATTGTTGTGCCAAATGAGAAGTTCATTGTCGGGACGTTTATAAACTGGACACATAAAGATAAGAGCCAGCGCTATCGAGTAGACTTTTCGGTAGCCTATCATTCCGATATTCGAAAGCTAGTTGAAATTATTAAGGTCGTTGTGTCGAGTCATCCACAAGTATTCAGCGGTGATGCGGTGCCTTTGGAAGAGCGCCCAGATTGCGAAATTGATAGCTTTGGTGATTCGGGCATTAATATGTTTGTTGAGTTTTGGATGGAAGGTATTGACGATGGTAAGAACCGTGTAGGCGGTGACCTTATGTTGATGATTCTAGAAGCATTACAAGAAAATGGCTTTGAGATTCCATTCCCTCAGAGAGAAGTGCGAGTATTGCATCAAAATACTTGAGCTTTATGCGAGCGGTAATAAGATTAGAACGCGGAAGAAGACATGAGTCTAGCTCACTTTTACATAACAAGTGAGCATAGATCTAACTATTGCTATCACACCTCTTGTGCGGCTACGTCTGGGAATCGTTTTTCCCAGTCGTCAATCAAGGCTGACTGATCAATGTCGTTAGGGTGAAAGTCACGCTTAAAGAATTTCTTCATGCCACTAACATTGGCTCTTAGAATACCTTTTTTACCCCAGAAGAATCGTGTGGCGCCTAGCCATTCTGCAATACTCGGCATGTGTTTTGTTTTCCACAGCATGCGTACTTGGAAAAGTGAGATGCGAGTGAATAATGACACCATCGCAATCACCATCACGCGGCGGCGCATCCATTCATTGTTTACTTGTAGGCGAAAGAGATCAAAAGCGACAGCTTTATGTTCAATTTCTTCAACTGAGTGCCAGAGCATCATTTTGCGGAAGGTTTCTGGTGCTTCGTCTAGTACTTCAGGATTTTCCAAAATAAATTCGGCTAGGCTAGCGGTGAAATGTTCCATCGCGACCGTTAACGCTAACTGACGTGCTGGGCCAAAGCGATTCTTTAGCATGCAGATACGTGCTGTCATGTTGTCTGAGACCATCGACATAGGAATGCCAAGCTTTTCGATGGCGTCATTCAATTCTTCATGGCAACGACCATGATGCGCTTCCTGTCCAATAAAACCTTTAATATCAGCCAGTACTTTAGGGTCGGTAACCGACTTTTGATAATGGCGAACAGCGTGTATAAAAAAACGCTCGCCCTCAGGAAACATCGCCGATAGCGAATAAAAAAAGGTACTGATGAGTGAGTTTTTTTCGATAGCAAATTGGGCCATATTCATGTCGGCTGTATTGAATTGCATACGGCGTGGTTTTATAGCACCATCGATTACACTTGTGTTTGGCTTGGTCATAGTTCTTGTCTCTTTTATTATTATGCATTCACTATGGCACAGAGTATTAGGTTACTGTAGGTGAATTAGAAGCAATTTTAGGTCTTTTTAGATCAATGTTTTTTAGGTTAATGTTTCAGGTCAGACGTTTAGGATCAGCATATATGTCATATTTGGATTCAGCCAATGGATGAGCATACTCAGGTTAAAGTAGGGGAGGGGGATCTTACGATCTCTTCAGACTATTTAATATTGCTATTGGAATTTGGGACTGAGCTAGGGTTAAAGCAAAGTGATTTATTACTGGATAGCCAACTCGATGCCAGTATCGTTATTCGCCCAGGTATTTCTGTGGGTGAAAAATCCTTTCTAACCGTCGTGGCCAATTTTAGAAAACAGCAGCCTGATATGTCATTAGCGGTTGCGTACGGTAAGCGTATGACGCTGTCTAAACATGGCGCTTTAGGTATAGCTGCGCGTCATAGCCGTACGACGAATGATGCTGCGAGCGCAGTGACCACTTATATGAGTACCCGTGTGGAATTGTTCAGTGTGCGCCGTGAGCGAGATACTGAAAGCCGCCGTTTATTTATAGACCTAGAAGTAAAAAGCAGTGATGATGTCTATTTCTTAATATTGGCGTACCTCACGAGTATTGAATTAATTATTCGCCAAATGGTATTTTCCGCCGACGAAATAAAAACCCGTATTGAGTTACCCATTAAACCTGATGTTTGGCAGGGCCAGCCCTTATTACACGATACTGTCGACCTTGATGAGTTGGCGGTCGGTGCGAAAATACAATTCGCTTCATCGCGCTGTGTGTTGATTTGGCCGCCGCTACTGGTCGATGATTTATTACCGTTATTCGACCAAGCGATTGTCTCGATGGCACAAGAAGTGTGTGAGGATGAACTGAAGTCGATGACTCAAGATACTCGAATGAGTCATACGGTTGCGCTAGCCTTTAAACATGCCGATGGCAGCTTGCCAACGATTGATAGTATTGCTGCAACGCTGAATATTTCTTCGGCAACGTTAAAGCGAAAACTAAAAGCAGAAGGCCAAAGCTTTCGAGGTATTAAAGATGAAACCTTGCATCATAAAGCGGCGAAATTATTAAAAGATACTCAGCGCTCAGTGGAGTTTATTGCTGGAGAGTTGGGGTATAGTGATGCCAGTAATTTTACTAAAGCATTTAAAGGCTGGTGTGGTATGAGTCCTAGTGAGTTTAGGAAAACAGCTGTTTGAGCGAACAATTAATTAAAGGTGAATTTATGAATATTACAGAATTAGTAATTTTCTTAGGCATTGGTGCATTCGCGGGCTGGTTGGCTGGAACCTTGATGAAAGGTCGCGGCTTTGGACTGTTTGGCAATATTGTAATCGGTGTCATTGGTGCGGTATTGGGGGGCTCTGTTTTTAACTTTCTAGGCATATCCGCAGGTGGGCTAATCGGTTCAATTATTACAGCAACCGTCGGGACTGCTTTGTTGCTGTTCGTGATTCGAGTTATCAAAAAGGCATAGGGACGATTCATAACCTTTGATGTTGAAAATGAACACTCCACCAAAAGCAGAAACAAGGTTGGCAGAGTATCCATCTTAAGTAATATGGTGACTGTCACTGAGTTCAGCGCTATCCAGAGTCATTATGAAACGTTATAAAATTATTCATCGTACTTATTACAATTATACCAACACAGTGACACTTGGGGCGCATGAATTGCTTTTGCGTCCTCGTGAAGGCCATGACCTTCGTATTGAGTCTTTTGAGCTAAAAATTACTCCCAGTGCGAAAGTCTATTGGCATCGCGATGTTGAAGGTAATTCTGTTGCGGTTGCTAATTTTACTCGGCCCGCGCAACAGCTTACCGTTGAAAGTGAGGTGATCATTCAGCAATATAATGAATCTCCCTTGGATTTCATTGTGGCGGATTATGCGATTAACTATCCTTTTAGTTATGACGAGGCTGATCAGTTTTTGTTGTCTCCTTATCGGGTATTGCCTGATCAAGAGACTCGAGAGCTGTTGAATAACTGGATCTTTAACGTATGGAAATCACACGAGCAGATTCAAACCTATACCTTATTGCAGCGGCTGACTGAAACTATTTATAACACCTTGGTGTATAAAGTGAGGGAAGAGCCAGGGGTTCAATCGGTTAAAGAAACACTGTCGTTGGGCTCAGGTTCTTGTCGTGATTTTGCCTTACTGTTTATGGAGGCCGTAAAGTGCTTGGGCCTTGCCTCGCGTTTTGTTAGTGGCTATTTGTATGCGCCGTTGATGTCGAGCCAAGTTGGATCGACTCATGCTTGGGCTGAGGTTTATTTACCGGGTGGCGGTTGGAAGGGCTTTGACCCTACGATTGGCGACATTGTTGGGACCGATCATATACCCGTCGCGGTATCGCGTTTGGCGGAAGCGGTTCCACCTATCTCTGGGTCTTACGCGGGTTCGGCTGAATCACAGCTTGATGTTGGTGTTTGGGTGAGTGAATGCTAGAGAGGGATCTAGCATTTTTCTGATTAAATACGACTAAGCAGTTCGATTTTTTTGCTATTGAATTCGTCATCCGTCAATGCGCCAGCTTGGTGCAGTTTGGCAATCTTTTCAATTAATAGAATGATGTCATCGCTAGACGATGGGTTAGTCGAATTTCCCATATTACTATTCGAATTCCCCATATTGTTAGCAGGCTGAGCAAATTGATTTGATACCGGTGCAGATTGTGCAAAGTTGGTTTGTTTTTGCATCGGCATGCCTGGGCCCGAGATGATAGGCAAAGTATTCACTGCAATCGTGCCGTATTGACTGCTAAAGGTGAGCGTCGTATTACCACCTTGCTGCTGGCTGACACCACTAATATTATTATCGAGCGTATTGTATACCGTCACTTGTCCGTCTAGTTGTATGGCCAGTCTGTTAGGGAATACCGCATAGCGAATATTGTTTTGTGCGCCACTGCTAAAAGGGCTGCCTAAATTGGTCGGCCACCATTGGTTGCTGTTGGGTGTGCCAGCAGGTATCACTGGAAACATTTGTGTATTGACCAGTGCATTGGATAATTCTGCGCACAGATTGTTGACTGTATTTTTCAGACTATAGTTGAACATATCCCCAACCATAGTCATGCCGCCTCGCATCCACTGTCCTGATCCACCCAGCTCTCGGCAATTAAATTGCGCCATACTGCCGCGGCCGTTATTAACGGCCGTTAGCATACACATGACGGCATCTTGGCTTAGGTTATAGCGTTGTGCCAAATCGTTAACAATATTTTGACCAGCAGGTGTCAGTAGTTGCATGAGAAGCTCCCTTTTACATTAATAACAACAAAAGATGCAAGATGATGGCGCGGTATAAACTGACCCACTCAAATAGCTTTAGTCACAATACTCCGATCCCGAAGGGAATGCGCTAAATGGATGCTGCTGCTAAGACTTAAAACGCTTAATAATATTTGAGTCAGTATCACCGCTGGACAAAGGATCTTTCCTTGCATAGGATTAAATTCGACCAATCAAAACAATAATACAACGCCGACCGGGGAATCTTAGATGAGATATTCCCTGCTCTCCCATTTTTTATTTGAAAATAAGGCAATGTACTATGCTAAAACGCATCGTTTATGGCGTATGTGGCGCTGGTATTGTCGGACTAGGCTTATTCAGTTTTTTCGCTTGGAATCCGGCAATAGATCCTATTACACTTCCCTCTACTACTGACTACTCCCCACAAATTATCGAACAAGGTAAAACGCTTGCAGCTGCTGGCTATTGTGATACCTGCCATACCCCACCTGGTGGTGCGCCTTATGCGGGTAATTATGAAATGCATACTGAGTTTGGCACTATTTATTCGAGCAATATTACTCCAGATTTCGAAACCGGTATTGGTAGTTGGTCAGAAGCCGTGTTTAGCCGAGCGATGCGCACAGGTATCAGTCGTGATGGTAGCCATCTATTACCCGCGTTTCCTTATGAACATTTCAATAAAATGACCGATGAAGATATTCGCGCTATTTATGCTTACATCATGACGTCGGTGCCTGCAGTTAAGCAGGTGAAAAAAGAAAACGGTATTCCATTTCCTCTTAATGTCCGCTCGCTGCAAGCGGGTTGGAAATTGTTATTTGCTGATACCAATGCATTTGAAGTTAACAAAAATAAATCAGGCGAATGGAATCGTGGTGCTTATCTTGCTGAAGGTATTGCTCACTGCGGCGCATGCCATACACCACGTAATGCGCTTGGGGGTGAAATATACTTGCAGATGTACCAAGGCGCACCGATTGATGGCTGGATAGCGCCGTCATTAACGTCAACCAGCAGCTCACCGATTCCGTGGCGTAAGCAACATTTTTACGAATATCTAACGACAGGAAACTCGCCTTTGCATGGCAGTGCCGCAGGTCCGATGGCTCCGGTAATGCACAAAGGTTTATCCGCTCTGCCAGACATTGATGTGCAAGCGATTAGCGCGTATTTTGCTGATTTTTCCGGTGCTGATACCGTGGATGAATCTGAATCAAGTGGCAATCTAGAGGCTGCGCTAGCGGCGCAGCATCAGCAACCAGATCAACGAATTAATGAAGGTGCGCGTTTATATGCGACTGCATGCCAAGCATGTCACTACAGCAGTGATGAACTCGTGAAAGGCCGTCCATTAATTACAATTGGTTCAGCGACGCATCTTGATGTGCCGACTAACTTGATTAACGTCATTCTGGATGGTGTGCGCAGTGACCAAGGAATCAGCGGTGTGGTTATGCCTGGATTCCGCGATGCGTTAAGTGATGAAGACATCAGCGCAATAGCGGCTTATTTGCGTCAATCGGCAGGGCAGAGCGCTTGGCCGAAGCTGCAACAGCAGGTCGGTGAGATTCGTAATCAACCTCGATTTGAACAGTAATTCACAGGAGAAGTAGCAATGGCAAAATTTATTTTAAATGGTCAGCCGGTGGCTGCCGATGTAGAGAGTGATACGCCTCTGCTGTGGGTCATTCGTGATGAATTAGACATGACAGGTACCAAGTTTGGTTGCGGTATTGGCACCTGTGGTGCTTGTACTGTGCATGTTGGCGGACGTGCAACCCGTTCATGCATTACGCCGATATCGTCAGTTGAAGGCGCAGAAATTACCACCATTGAAGGCCTTTCAGAAAAGGGCGATCATCCATTGCAAGTATCTTGGCAAAAGCTGCAAGTACCACAATGTGGTTACTGCCAGTCGGGGCAAATTATGCAAGCCGCGGCGTTATTAAAAGATATTCCTAATCCGTCAGACAAAGACATCGACGCGGTGATGGCTGGGAATTTATGCCGCTGTATGACCTACGTGCGTATTCGTAGCGCGATTCATGAAGCCGCAAATGTAACTAAGGAGAGCAATGATGAGCAGACTGCCTAAACGTGGATCGGCGGGTATTACCCGTCGTGGCTTTTTAATTTCAATGACGGCGGTCGGTGTCAGCTTTGGTTTTCCTCGTCACTTGATGGCGGCCATGGATCCTGCCAGCGTAGACGGTAAGATACGTCCGAGTGAAGGCGATCTTTACGAGCCGTCATTGTGGTATTCCATCGACGAAGGCGGAAAAATTAAAGTTAACATTATGCGCTCAGAAATGGGGCAGCATGTGGGTACGGCGATTGCGCGAATTCTTGCGGATGAGTTAGAAGCTTCTTGGGATGATATTGAAATTATCCATGTTGATAGTGATCCACGCTGGGGCCATATGGTCACCGGCGGTAGCTGGTCTATTTCGCAAAGTTGGCCTGTCTATCGTCAAGCCGGTGCTGCGGGTCGAACGGCATTAATTGAAGCCGCCGCTAAAAAATGGGGCATTGCGCCAAAAGACTGTAAAGCCAGTAATGGTAAAATTACCTCACGTAAAGGTGAGCTGTCGTACGGTGAACTCGTCATACTAGGCTTAACACGTCAGTTTACTGAAGAAGAACTGAAAGCCCTGCCGCTTAAGCCCAATGCCGATCTTAAGCTGGTTGGTAAGCAAGTAACGTCACTTGATATTGCTAATAAAATCGACGGAAAAGCGATTTACGGTATCGATGCGAAAGTGGATGGCATGGTGTACGCCAATCCTATTTTACCGCCGACTCGTTATGGCTCTAAAGTGGTTAAGTTTGATGACTCAGCGGCAAAGGCGGTAAAAGGTTATCAGCAAACTATTGTGCTAGAGGATGCCAGTGGCAGCGTACCGGGTTGGTTAATGGTGATTGCCAGTAATTTTACGGCGGCGCAAAAAGCTTCAAAATTGGTTAAGGTCACGTGGGATGCCGGTAAAACCGCCAATGTGTCTGAAGCCGATATTATTGCTCATGGTAAAAAATTACTGAGTGATCAAAGCAAAGGCGGTATTTTAGATACGGGTAATGATAAAACGGAACCCGTTTTTGCCAACGCCAGCAGCACTATTGCAGAAGAATATATCACCAGCACGGTATTGCATGCGCAAATGGAACCGCTTAATGCCTTGGTCTTCAAAAATCCAGACGGTATATGGGAGGTGCATTCAGGTTGTCAGTGGCAGTCACTCACGCTACCGGTGCTGGCGACGGCATTAGGGGAAGATGTCGCCAATATTGTTATTCGTAGCTATATGTTAGGCGGCGGTTTTGGCCGTAGATTGAACGGCGATTACACCATTCCTGCTGCGCTAACCTCTAAAGCATTAGGCGGAAAACCGGTCAAAATGGTGATGATGCGTCCGCAAGACATGTTGTTTGATAGCGCGCGCTCGGCATCGGTTCAGCAATTAAAAATGGCCTTTGACGACAAAAAATCAGTCATTGCCATGGAGCACCACGCCACAGCCGGTTGGCCAACCCAAGCATTAGCGCCCAGCTTTATGCCAAAAGGAACGAATGGCGAACCGTTTGATCCGTTTTCAATTACAGGGGCTGATCACTGGTACAGCGTCGGCGCACAAAAAGTACGCGCGGTGTCGAACGATCTTGCCATGGATACTTTCAGACCCGGTTTTTTACGTTCAGTAGGACCGGGCTGGACGGGGTGGGCGGTTGAAAGCTTTATGGATGAAGCGGCGCATCATGCGGGTAAAGATTCATTGCAGTTCAGGCTCGATATGCTGATTGCCGAAGGTCGAAATGCAGGCAGCACGCCGGTTGCAGAGGGTGGCGCCGCGCGTCAGGCAGTGGTACTTCAAAAAGCCGCCGACATGATTGGTTGGGGTACACCACAAGCCAAAGATACGGGGCTTGGTATTGCGTCTACGTTTGGGCAGGAGCGTGATATGCCAACGTGGGTATCGTGTGCGGTACAGGTGAATGTCGACAAGGCCAACGGTCTGGTGAATGTTCAGAAACTGGTTATTGCGGTCGACGCCGGTATTATTGTTGATCCGAATGGTGCGGAAGCTCAGTGTCAGGGAGCGGCATTATGGGGTTTATCGATGGCGCTGTATGAAGGTACAGAGTTGTTGAATGGCCAGTATAAAGATTCAAACTTTGATACCTATACGCCATTGCGTTTGGGTCAAACGCCAGATGTTCAGATTGAGTTTATTCCGAGCAAACTGCCGCCTTCCGGATTAGGTGAGCCCGCCGTCACGCCAGTAGCGCCTGCAATTGCCAATGCAATTTTTCAAGCTGTGGGTGTGCGTTTACGTAAAATTCCAATGAAACCGAGTGAATTAAAAAGTGCGCTAGACAAGGTGTAATTAATACACCCGTTGAAATGGCCTTAAAGCCCGATGCGTGAGTATCGGGCTTTTTTTTTGAATAAAATAATGACTACTCAGACCAATACCAGCTAGTGACATTATAGCGATGTTGATCGGTATATTCTGCGTTTAGCTTTTTCACCCAGTGTTCAGAACCCTTCGACGAAGGATTAAATAAGACGCAGCGGTTATATAGCGGCGCAATGCTAATGTGTTCATTATTGCTACCGATAAACACCAGTTCTCCGCCAGCATTATGGCGCCATTCTTTATTCAAATACAGCAACATGCACACCTCTCTACCAGGGGAGTCATCAGCATGTTGTTCAACAAAGTCGTCAGCACTTAAGCGGAAAAAATTCGTATTAACCTCAGGCTCAGCTACATTTATGTCGGTTAGGGGTACTTGGAAAATTCTGGATACGAGCGACATGAATGTATCTCCGCGTAGAAATGATAAGAAATCATCAGCGGCTTTTGAATTAAAATCCACGAGGTTGTGAGTATGAGAGCTGTCTGTATTTGAGTAGGAGTTTTCACGCTGCCAAACATCGCGCTGTACAAAGCGTTGCGCATTACTGGCTTTTTGCCACTGTTTATTATCGACGTATAAAGCGGAGTAAGTATGGCGTTGGGTTTGCCAGTTTTGCGGTTGTTGCAGAATACTAACTACGTCATCGAGTTTTGTAGAATCGAACAAGTTATCAATCACGATATGGTTGGGGCATGCGCTCAATAAAGACTCTTGATATGCGCTTATTGCCGTATCGGTTATTTGTTCATCATTCAACCACATGAAAACTACCTGCTTGTATTTTTAATCTTTAGCTAAAATCCGATAATACAGGGTTGAGTAATAATTCCTATCGTTTCTACAGCTGCCTATGATGGTCATAAAGATTGCGATACTATTACTTTGAATACATCGCATACATAATAATTTAATGGAAGCATGAAATGACAAAGAAAATTGTGAAGTTTGAGTACGAAAAAGAAACCAAAAACAGCGTGCGCTATAAAGAAGTTCCTGATGAAGGTACGGCTCCTATCGTCGGTTCTTTGTATGTGCAGAAATGGTTTGCCGGTGATAGCAAAACGATTGAAGTAACGATTGATAAAAAAGATTAGTCCGTGACTGATAATATTCATTAATAACCGAGTTATCAAATTATGGCGGTACGCAAGGTTTTAATCCTAGGAGGATACGGGAATTTTGGTAAGCGTATTTCTGAAAGCTTATCTGCAATCAAAGGGATTACGATTGTTATCGCTGGGCGTAGCATTAAGAAAGCAGAGGCTTTGTGTGAAGCGTTATCTGAAAAGGGGGCTTTGGCCGAATTAAGCGCAATAGCAATAGATATACATTCCTCATCATTTTTATATCAGCTTAAAACGCTAGCCCCCGATCTTGTTATTCATACAGGCGGTCCTTTTCAAGGGCAGGATTATTGCGTAGCTAAGGCCTGTATTGATATTAGAAGTCATTATATCGATCTCGCGGATGATCGCCGATTTGTGTGTGATATTACGAATCTAAATGATCAGGCTAAAGACAAAGATGTTCTGATTGTATCGGGCGCGAGTTCAGTGCCTGGGCTTTCTTCAACGGTGATTGATCAGCTTATTAAACAGTTTTCGAGCTTAGAAGAAATAGATTTTGCGATTGCGCCTGGTAATCAAGCGGAACGTGGCGAGGCAACTGTGCGTGGTATTCTTTCTTATACAGGGCATCCCTTTAACGTTTTAAATGATGGTCAGTGGATCAAGCGTTATGGCTGGATGTCTGCACGCAGATTAAATTTTGGAAAAGTTATTGGTAGGCGTTGGTTAGCCAATATTGATATTCCTGATTTGGAGTTACTGCCAAAACGCTATAAAGGGGTTAAAACAGTCAGTTTCCAAGCGGGCTTAGAGTTACCTTTGTTACATCTAGGAATGGTGTTCATGGCCTTACTTGCAAAAATCGGTTTGATTAAAGACTGGTCTATTTTTACACGGCTTATCTTTAACGCTAGTGAAATATTCAAACGCTTAGGTACTGATACGGGCGGCATGCAGATTAATCTAAAAGGCTTTGATGAGAATAACAAACCGAAAGCTGTTAAATGGATATTGGTTGCTGAAAAGGGTATTGGTCCGTATATACCGACGCTATCAGCGATTATATTAGCGAAGAAATTAATAGCAGGCAGTATTGATGCCCGAGGCGCTTCTCCTTGTTTAGGAATGTACACGTTACAAGAGTTTGATGAAGAAGCTCTGCCGTTGGGTATTTATCATTATACCGAGGTAGAACATGGATAATTATCTGCTATTAAAAATGATTCATATATTAAGTGCTGTGGTACTTATGGGGACTGGCGCAGGCATCGCTTTTTTCATGTTTATGGCCAGTCGTACTGCAAACGTAGCAGCGATAGCGATAACCGCTCGACATGTTGTATTAGCGGATTGGTTATTTACCGCGCCCGCGGTTGTTATACAGCTAGTCAGTGGGGTGCTATTAATGTTGAAGTTAGGGTATTCGTTTACCTCAACTTGGTTTTTATGGGTGATTGCTTTGTTTATTTTTATCGGCGCTTGCTGGATACCCGTTGTGTTTATTCAGTATCGACTAAAATATCTGGCTAACATTGCGTTAAGCACAGGGGTGCTTGATCCTAACTTCATATCATTAATGCGACTTTGGACGGTATTAGGTATTCCTGCGTTTATTTCAATTTTGATTATCTTTTGGTTAATGGTTTTTAAACCATTAGCGGTAGTGTAAGGCATGTTGCTGTGAATCATTCTGTGCTTAGTAATAATATGATATTGGCTGCAAGATTCAGCCTTGCTTTTTTATGGTTGTTTACTGCGATTACGTCAGCATTTTTTGCCCGAGAAGAAGGTCTTGATATATTGGCTGGTGGTGGTATTACTGGATATTTGGCCGATTTTTGCCTTTATTCGGGAAGTCTATTAGATGCAATTATCGCTCTTTGGTTGTTGTTAGGAAAGCGCTTAGCTCTCTGCTATTTAATCCAATTCTGGGTCGTTGTTGTCTATTCACTATTGCTGACGGTGATCGATGCGAATTTTTGGTTGCATCCCTTTGGTCCATTAACAAAGAATATTCCATTGCTGGTATTAATTTATATTTTATTGCGCCATGAAAGATTATAAAATCAGTTGATTAAAGGGATATTTGGATATCTCTAATAATTATTGAAAATAATAAGGATATTACATGAGATTACGGATTTTAATCATCTCGTTCATTGTGCTTTTCACTTCTGGTTTTGGTTTTTTATCAAGTCAGTCAAGTCTAGAGACCGATTTGGAAGATCAGAAAGATGCTCTTGATAGCGTATTTGTTGCTTACTGGAAGGCTGGAAAAATTTCACTGCGTTCATTACCTCTGACGGAAGAGACCGAGGTCATCAACTTTACTGCGATTAATAATCGTCAGGCTGAAGAGCTTGGTTTAGGCCCTCACTTAAGAAAAGTTTTCGATACTCGGTTATTGTTCGATCGTGAATCCGCTGATCCTTATACATTTTCTGTTACTCATATGTTCGAGTTTTCAAAAGAAATCTATCATATGAAAGACAAAACAGAGCATATGGATGAAGATGATTACCCGACGTTTATGGAAGTGATTTCTCATGGAAAACGTATTACTTCTGGTGAAGAACTACAACTCCCAAATCCTTGGAACAACTCTTTAGATCACTGGGCTTTCGCTTTGGTTATGGAGGCGAGAACACTTTTTAACTCTTGGAAAACGTATGAGTTAGAGAGAGTTAATGTTGATGACATTAAAACGTCTGATTTCAGATCCATGGCCTATTTACATAAAGGTGTTGATGGTTTTAGAAATGAATGGTTTTACCTTGCCGATCAATCATTCACCAACAGCATTGCCGAGCTGAACAAAGATAAGTTTAGTTTGGCTTCGTCAGTCGAGGATCTAGCGAATAGACACCTTATTGATGGCTTTACTGCCGAGCAACAAGTTAAATTATTATTACGGGCGACATCTTATTTAATGAGAGGTTGGTCTAGGCAGCAATCTGAGAGTGATGATTTGATGGTGAAGGCACCAGAAGATGTTGAATTGGCCCTTAAGGATTTTAATCAACTCGGTATTGATAATGAACTAGTTTGGTTAGCTGAAAGTTACCTTTACATTAAAAAAGAAGACATCGAGCGTGCCAACATCTCTTTGGATAAGCTGCTAAGTAGTGAACTGATCTCTGATAAAGAAAAAGAGTTAATTGCGGAAACGAAAGAGCACTTAAAAAATAGAGAGTCAGGTAAAGCACTTAATTTCCTAACCGATAAAGTATTTATGTCTAGATTAGGCGCTTCTTATGCGTATTCCTATGCCGATGAAGTCGAGTGGGTTGTCTTTTTAAAGAAATCAAAAGAAGGGCGAGAAATCCTCGCTAAATTCGAAAATTTTGAATCTTCCATTAATAAAGCGAAAGAACTTTTATCTCTGGAAGAGATCAAAAATAAGAGTAAATCCTTTGTAGGTGATTTAATGTAATCGTATTCATTGCAGGCTCTAAATCAGCCGCAATGTCTATCGTGGCACCTGTGGATTTTTATACGCAACATATTTCAGCCTGTTGGGGGTTAGTAACGGCTTACTGCGGCCATTGAATATCACCTTTCACAACTTTTGCGCTAAATTCTAAAGAGTCTGCATTTAAGTCTTTTGGATAAAGCGCTTTCATTTTTTCAGTCAGCTGAGCGGCGTTAATGCTTTCATTTGTCGCTTGCTCGAAGTTTTGAATATACGTTTTGGTAAATTCAATGATGCGCGTATCGGCTTTTGTATCGCCAATAAAATGACCTGCAATGACACGTTGTGGATCCAGTGCTGTCATCATGTCTAAGGTTTTAATCCATTTGTTTCGGGATTCGGTGGTTTTATTATCAGCCATCCATATGTGCATATTTTCAGATAATACGACACCGCCAAGCACTGTTTTTTCTGATGGAATCCATACGAAAGTATGATCTGGGTCGTGACCATTAAAGCCGATGATCTGTATCGGATTTCCGTCGATGGTTAATTCATTACTGGTTAGTGCTTGCGGTAAAATTAGTTTTTTGGGTGCATTATCTTTTAAAATGGGTCCCCAATATATTTGCTTGCCCTTCATCGTTTTGGCTATTTTTGCAACTGTTGCCGGTGTTGCGACTATTTGAGCATTGGGGAATGCTGCGGTTAGTACATCAAGGCCGAAGTAATAATCAGGGTCAGCATGACTGATGTAGATGGTGGTGAGTTGTTTGCCGCTGGCGCGAATCATGTTCACTAAGTTTTCAGCGTCGTTTTTTTGAAATTGTGCATCGACCAATATGGCTTCAGTTGGACCTGTAATAAGGGTTGAAGTGACTGGGAAAAGTGATTGCCCTTGTGGGTTATACACGTGTAGATCCAGCTCAGTCGCTGATTTTGATTGCAGGCCGGAGCAAGCGGTAATGCCTATGGAGGCGACTAGGGTTGCCCCGAGGGTGAGTAACTTTTTAATCATGATGATTACCTTTGGTCTGACTTATTAAATGATGCCTACACTATAAATTACAGTTATCGGTCGAAAAACCGTATTATTAGAGAGAGTTTGTTGCGTAAATCGAACATGTTGGTGAGATGTTCTGAAATAAAGGGAGAGAGTGTGGATAGAGTTCAATCAGCGCGAGTATTCATCGAGATAGTCGAGCGTGGCAGCATGATTGCGGCAGCGGAAAGTTTGGACATGTCTCGTTCTATGGTGACTCGATATCTGACTGAGATTGAGGGCTGGGCTAATGCGCGGCTCTTGCATCGATCGACACGGCGATTGAGTTTAACCACGCCAGGTGAAGCGGTGCTTGAGCATTGCCGCCAGCTTGTCAGTATTGCCGATGATATTCCTTTAGTCGTGGGTGGAATAGAAGATGAAGAAGGCCTAGCAGAGGCTGTGACAGGGCATTTACGAATAGCGTGCGCGGGTTATGCCGCCGAGCACGTTTTGCTACCGGTGTTGAAAACTTATTATCAGCGTTACCCTGATGTCACCATCGAGTTGCAAGTAAGCAATGCGACGGTGGATTTGATTGAGCAGCGCATTGATTTGGCGTTGCGCATCAGTGCTGATTTAGATCCTAATCTCATTGCTAAGCGGGTAGGGACTTGCCGTTCGGTTTTATGTGCCTCGCGAGACTATTTAAAGTTGCGTGGTACGCCTCAGTCTTTAGAAGAACTGCAGCAGCATGAATGTTTGATTTATTCTTATTTTGGCCGCCATGGCTTGTGGCGCTTTATGCAGGGTGATGAGCCCATCGCTCAAGCTGTGAGTGGTCGTTTGGTTGCCTCAGATTCTGAAATTTTACTGAGGGCAGCACTTAATAATATGGGGATTAGTTATCAACCTCGTGGTGATGCTCAGCCTTATTTGGATTCTGGCGAGCTGGTTGAAATATTACCTGACTATCAGCCTATTGAGTTGGGCATCTATGGTGTGTACCGATCACGTAAACAAATGCCACAAGCACTGAGGCGATTATTGGATATGTTGTCTATAATATGAACACTTGTTTTGTTAATGGGTGGCTATGATGATACGCCTTGCTCTAGTGTTTACCGCATTATTATCTTTTTCAGTTCCTTCTTGGTCTATTGGCATTAAAGTCAGTGATTCTCGTGCAAATAATTTTTATATGGATGCCTTGATTTGGGTGTTAGATAAATCAGGGGCTGACTATCATCTAGTTGATACTCATCATTCAGTCTCTTCTCAAGCTCGGAAAGTGGCGCTTGTTCAGAGAGGCGAGTTGGATATTTTGTATGCTGGAACGACAAATATATTGGAAGATCAGTTATTACCAATCCGCTTCCCTATTACTCGAGGATTTGCGGGTCTAAGAGTTCTTATTATTAATAAAAAATATATCGACGATTATGATCAGGTTAAGAGTGTTGATGATTTAAAACAGTTCTTTGGCCTTGTAAGTTTTGGTTGGGCTGAAAAAGAAATACTGGAAGCCGTGGGTTTAGTTCAACAGGAATATGTCTATGACGATATTTTTTCCAATTTGAATTCGAGTAGTCGATATTATTTTCCCAGAGGTGTGCTAGAAGCTTATTCAGAACTGATTGATAAGAAAAAAACAATGCCAAGTCTGATTGTTGAGGAGCATATATTACTGAAATATAAGTCAGCGGTATTATTTTTTATCAATCCAAATAATACAAAACTTGCTGATATGTTGAATGCCGGTTTTCAAAAAGGTTATGAAGATGGTAGTTATCAAGAATTCTTTTATAATCACCCTTTAATTAAACGTTCTTCTGAAAAAGCTAAACTTGAGCAACGCTTAGTTATTGATATCCCAAACCCCTTCTTTCCTGATAAATCGAATGAAATCCCAAGCTCATATTGGCATGAAGAGTAGTCTTCAATATTTTTGAATATATTGTGACATGTGATATGGTTTTCTGTTTATACAATCAGTAAAGATTACCGCATCGAATTAGCTGAAAAGGTAGTCAAAACCACTGCTATTTCATTAGATTATTTAATATTTTTTAACTCAATGATAATCCCACGGATTACGTTTATACCTATCGAAAGTTATATATTTTATTTCGAATTAATATTGAAAAGGAAGACACATGATCGTTATATATGGAATTAAAGAGAACCTTAATCCGATTAAGGCAGATATGTCGAATGTTATTCATGGCTGCTTAGTCACCGTATTAGGATTACCAGAAGATAAACGTGCTCATCGTTTTATGCCAATGGATAAAGAAGATTTCTACTACCCTGGTGGTCGTAGTGATGCCTATACCGTTATTGAAATTAATATGATGGAAGGGCGAAAAAAAGAAACCATTAAAGCATTGATCAAAGAGCTGTTTCAGCAAATTGAACGTAAGCTTAATATTGCTCCGGTAGATATTGAAATTATTGTAAAAGAACAACCTGCTCATTGCTGGGGTTTTCGAGGTATGACGGGCTGTGAAGTGAGAGATCTAACCTATACCGTCAGTGTTTAATAAGTATATTAAAGGACTAATATATGCAGTTTCCAGAATTTAATACATCTCGTTTGAAACTTGTAAGACTTACAGAAGATGATACCAAAGACATTTTTACGCTTTTTTCAAATGACAAGGTTATTGAGTATTATGATTTGGGCGCGCTTACGCAAACATCACAAGCACTCTCTTTGATTAACTTTTTCAATTCACGCTATATCGATAATACCGGTGTGCGCTGGGGAATTCGTCTTAAAGAATCGAACCGTTTAATGGGTACTTGTGGTTTCAATACTTGGAGCCCAAAGATGAAAAGTGCGGACATAGGTTATGATCTACATCCTGATTTTTGGGGATATGGTTATGCTTCTGAAGCTGTTTCGGAGATTTTAACTGCAGCTTTTTCTGGTTTATTACCGTGTGGTAAATTGAACAGAATACAGGCCGATACGATCCCTGGAAATGATGCCTCTGAATCACTCTTGCGTAAACTGGGTTTTAAGGAAGAAGGTTTAAGGCGTGAAAGTGGCTATTGGAAAGGCATGTTTCATGATCTTAAATGCTTTGGTCTACTTGAATATGAATATGTGAAGAGTACTTTAGCGTTTGAAAAATGCTAATTTTATTATTTAGGAATCCGTAGTGTGAAAAATTATTTAGCATCAACAGACTATATCGATTGGCAGCAGCCTGCGGTACTTGAAAAAGCCCTGAGCTTATCAGAAGGTCTCAGTTCAGAAGACGCTATTGCAAAAGCCTGTTTTGAATTTGTACGTGATGAAATTAAGCACAGCTGGGATTACCAGATTAATCCTGTGACGTGTAAAGCATCTGATGTTCTAGAGCAAGGTAGTGGCTATTGTTATGCCAAAAGTCATTTATTAGCGGCGTTATTACGCGCAAATAAAATTCCAGCAGGACTGTGTTATCAACGCTTAACCATTAGTGGTGATCGACAACCGTACTGCTTGCATGGCCTTAATGCTGTTTATCTCAAAGACCACGGTTGGTATCGTATTGATGCGAGAGGAAATAAAGAAGGAACGAATGCTGACTTTTGCCCTCCTAAAGAACAGCTCGATTTTCCTATTATTAGTGAAGGCGAAACTGACTTGCCTGAAATATGGTCTGAACCACTGGCAGTTGTCGTGGACGTATTAACTCAGTATTCGGATTTTTTAGAGGTGGCAAGCAATCTTCCCGATATAGAATTATGGAAGAAATAATTAAACGATAAGAATGACTTAGTACTATAAAAATAAAATAAGGACGACTAATTAACGATGAAAACAGTATTTGTTTTACTACTAACTACCTTGCTAATGTCAGGCTGCACCTCGGGTGGCTCAACGCGATCTGAGAGTATCGCCGTGGGCAACCAATATTATGCAGCAACAAATTATGTCGAGCTGTTTTTTGGTTCGTATAATGGTAATAAAAAATATGAACAGATTTCATATATTGAAGTTTTAGGGGGAGAGTATTCTAAAACTGATGATTTAGTTAAAGAGCTACGCCGTAAAGCAAAATCTGTAGGGGCAGATGCCGTTATAGATATACGCAAAGGACGTAGGGTACGTAAAGAGACTGATGGTGTATTATTACTGCTGAATATCGCTGCGGGTGAAGACAGTTCTCACACCTCACGAGAGTATCGTTCTGATAATTTACAAGGTCTGGCAATTAAATACCTTGATTAGTCGAATATAAAATAGTGCCATCTATATGATAGTTATTGGAACTATCATATAGATGGCACTTATACTAATACGCTAACGTAAAGCGCTGCTGAGGATAATTGTTTTGCTCAGCTTCATCCAACAGTGCGACGGCGAGATCTTCATAAGAAATTGTTGATTGCCCTTGTGCATCAACTAAAAGTTGATCATTCCCTAAGCGAAATGTGGCCGTTCTTTCCCCTGGTAATAACATCGCAGGTGGGCTTAAGTAAGTCCATTGCGTGGATGTATTCGCTTTATATATTTCATATTGCTCGACACAGGCGACGGCAATGTCGCACCAAGCAGGTGAAACATAACGAAGATCATCAACGACCAAAGTACCTTTGTTATCGGCAACATTTAGACTTCCTGCTCCACCCACTGCGATTAAACGAGTCTGTGTTTTTGCTAGACCTGCTAATAATGATTGGCTGATCGTGATCAATGCTTTCTCTTGCCCTTCTGCGGGGCGAGTCGCTGCGATGACAATATCTTGGCCTTTACTTAGCGTAATAACATCTGCTATGTGGCTGGCATCTCCTTGATATTTTTTCGTTTCATCAGGCAGTTCGCCAAAACGTGCTTTGTTTCTTACTACGGCAGTCACTTCATGGCCTCTTACAAGTGCTTCAGATACTATTTTACTTCCTGCGTTACCAGCGGCACCAAATACAGTAATTTTCATCATATTAATCCTTTGTCTCAATCTATGGTTGGTTAACTTGTCAGGACTAAATTTTATGTGTCGAATTTTCTTAATGAATTAACCCAAGTTTATTCTACAAAAATTATTTATTCGCTGAACTAAACCTAGGTTTATTACAGTGAGTCTGTGTTCAGTTATAGTGAGCAGCATAGATTATTAATGGAATATGACAATGACGAACAGCCTAACGCTTCAGACTATGGTTAATGCCTATCTAACCGACTTAGAGTTGACACCCTCAGTAGATATTGAGTTTCTTAACGAATTGCAGAGCAAACATATTGCGCGTTACAGTTTTAATAGTTTAGCGGTTGTTCTGGGTCAAGATATCTCTTTAGATATTGATGTGATTTTTAATAAAATAGTAGAGAGACAACGAGGTGGTTATTGCTTTGAACATAACAAATTAGTGCTTAATGTTCTGTCAGAACTCGGCTTTGAGGTTAGGCTTTTAATGGCCAAAGTGATTTATAATCGTGATGTTGATGTTGCAAGAACACATCGGATAACCTTACTTAACTTCGAGGGTGATGATTATATTGTGGATGCAGGTTTTGGACATTTTGGTGCTCGCCTACCGGTAAAGTTAGAGCTTGGATTAGAGCAAAATCAAGGTGATGCAGTTTATCGAATTGTTCAAAATTCAAAAAAAGATTATTGTTATCAAGTATTCAAAGATGATGTGTTTTTTACCTTGTATACCTTTAATCTACATCATTATAGCGAAGCCGAATGCTTACCTGCGCATTTTTATTCACACAAGAGCCCTGATGCCGCATTTGTCAACAATATGGTGGTTTGTCGTAAATTTTATGACGACATACTATCGTTAAGAAATGGCGAGCTATTTCGTATTATTGATGGTGCTACTGTTAACACAGCTATCGCGAGTGCCCAGCATTTACATACAATACTTGTTGATGATTTTGAACTGGATTTAGATTTTGCTATTGCAGAATTTTTATTCTCAAAATTTGTTTCGAAGGACTTAATTTAAGGTATGTTAAAATGAAGTCCTTTTTCCCTAGTCATAGACCTTCAAATAGTCTTCTTGCCAATAATGCTCTTTTACTACTTTGGGTGAGTCTAATGGCTTCTTCTTTTGTAGTATCTGCCGAATTGATTCCTTATGCTAATTCGATCGCTATTACGGGGTTACGGTTTGTATTAGCCAGTATTATGATGCTGCCTTTAGTGTTTGCTCGTTATAAATCGTCTAACACTGAATTTAAAGGCAATCAGACAGTTTATTTTCAATACAGTTTAATTAGCTTATTTTTAGTTCTATTTTTTGTAGGCTTATTCGAAGCATTGAAAACGACGACTGCCATGAGAACGTCGGTGATTTATACGTTAGTGCCATTGTTGAGTGTTTTCCTTACGTATTTTGGATTGAGGTTAAAGACATCAAAAACTAAATTGTTAGGTTTCTTATTGGGCACCATCGGGGCAGTCTGGGTATTACTCGCGTTTAATAAAAATGATACTGACTTATTGACTTGGTCTATGGGTGATGGAATATTTTTATTGGCCAGTCTAAGTTTGTCAGTGCATGTGGTATTGGTTAAAAAATGGGGTGCGGGTGTACCGCCACTACAAGGCTCCTTTTATATCATGAGCTTAGGCAGCTTAATGTTATTACCGTTAATGTTGCTATTAGGGGAGCTGGATAAAGTTGCTTGGGATAATGCTAAATTTTGGAAAATTCTTATTTATTTAACGGTATTTACGACTATGGCGACTTTCTTTTTACAGCAGTACCTAGTACAAAAAGTTGGGCCTAATCATTTGCTAGCCTTTACATATTTAATACCTATACTCGTTGTGATTCCACAGGGATTAGTCGTCGGACCACAGTTGATTAATAGCCTATCTGGTATATTAATCACACTTCTGGCATTGTATCTAATCTCTAAAGAGCAGAAAGTAATGCCGTGAATATACAAGACCAGCTACAAGATTTTATTGCCTATTTTAGTGGTGATAATACCCGTATCGATCTGGATGACTTCAGCAAACTGGGTCTCAATGGCGAGCTGAAACACTATAAGTCCGGACAGTTCATCATTAATCAAGGTCAGCTTGCACCTAAAATTTATTTTTTAATAAAAGGCTCTGTGCGTTATTTGAGCTTATCAGAAGATGGTAAAGAATTTACTCAGTCATTCGCGAGTGCTCCAGGCATCGCCGGCTCGACTCGGGCAATGACTCGCAAGACTAAAGCGCTGTTTAGTATTGAGGTATTAGATGATGTGTTATGTCTTGAGTTTGATTGGTCGTATTTTTTTGCAACAATGAAAGATAAACCAGGATTTATGATGGCTTACAATTCGCTATTAGAGAATTTGTTTATTAAAAAAGAAGAGCGAGAATATGCTTTTGTTCAGCAAACCGCTGAGCAGCGATATTTAAATTTTCTAGCTGAAAATCGTCAGTTGGGTGATAAATTACCGCTTAAAATGATCGCTTCACATATTGGTATTACCCCGATAGCTCTTAGCCGCATTCGAAAAAAATTAAAATAAAGTGTGGATTCGTATTTATGTTCGAAAAATTTATAGCCATCGCAACGGGGCGTAGTCATTACGCCACCCTTTTTCTTGTTATCTTCATGGTTGTTGCTCCTGCTTCTATGTTCACAGAATATGCATGGCTTGATACTGCGGGATGGTCGATGACGATTATCTTGGGAGTGTTTATATTTATTACCGGGGTTATCACTCTACAAGAAGGTCGACAGAGTTTTCATTGGCCACAAGTTAATGCTCAGCTAAAAAGTGCAGGTCTATTATCTCACTCTAGTACACGAGGGAGTATGTCATATGCTCCCTCATTAACATGTTCGTTTGTTATTAACGGTCAGGAGTATGAGGGAACAGAATACGATTTTAGTTCAAGTTATACATCGAAAGAAAAAGCCCAGATAAAGGTGGCAGAAGTAAAAAACATGCCGTCTTTGTTAGTGCATTATAAACCGGAGGATCCGAGTATTAATGTTATCCACCCAGGGATTCACGTTGTCGCGTATGTGCGGCTATTGGTCGGAGTGGGGGCTGTGGCAATACCGATCATGAGTTTGCTTGGTTATATTCAGTACTGATAATCGACTATTATTTATATCGTCATGCATTAGAATATACGGCTGCGCTGCATCCTATGGATATTCTGGCAGGGCAATAATATTCGAATCATTCAATATGCACTCAGGTGAAAAATGACAGGTTACTTTTTACAAGCTTTTATCTATTTAGCGGCCGCGGTCATTATGGTGCCTTTAGCAAAACGCTTAGGGTTAGGCTCAGTATTGGGTTACCTCATGGCGGGCGTCTTGATTGGGCCTGTGCTCGGTTTGGTTGGCAGCGAGACATCCACGATTCAACACTTTGCCGAGTTTGGTGTGGTGATGATGTTATTTTTAGTCGGCATGGAGCTTGAACCCAAGGCGCTTTGGGCTATGCGTCACCGATTAATGGGTTTAGGTGGCTTACAAGTCGGACTGACGACCGCGTTAATAACAGCACTTGCGCTAGCATTTTCTCTGCCGTTTGGGGTGTCATTGACCATTGGTTTTATCTTCGCGCTGTCTTCTACTGCTATTGTCTTGCAAACGTTTAATGAAAAAACTTTGACCAAAACAGACGGCGCTCGTAATGCCTTTAGTGTCTTGCTGTTTCAGGACATTGCTGTTATTCCTATGTTGGCTTTTATCCCTATGCTGGCAATTCCTGAGTTAGTTGAGCAAAGCCAAGCATTAGCGGGTTCTGCCAATCAGCATGAAAACTATTCTTTGGTGGCTCATTTACCTCGCTGGGCTTATGGTCTTGCGGTCATCGCGGCAATTGCTTTTGTTGTGATCGGTGGACACTTTTTATCTCGCCCTTTATTTCGTTATATTGCGGCGTCGGGTTTACGTGAGATGTTTACCACCACCGCGCTGTTATTGGTGATTGGCATTGCTGCATTAATGAGTTTGGTAGACTTAAGCCCTGCGCTGGGTACATTTTTAGCCGGTGTGGTATTGGCAAACAGCGAGTTTCGCCACGAATTAGAAAGCAATATTGAGCCTTTTAAAGGACTGTTATTAGGTCTGTTTTTTATTACGGTAGGCGCTGGAATTAATTTTGCAATTTTATCTGATAACGCTCTGATCATTGGCGCAATTACTTTGGGCTTGATGTCGATAAAAGCCTTGGTGCTTTATGGTTTGGCGAGAGTATTTAATATCTCGGGTAGTGACCGTTGGTTATTTGCCTTGAGTCTGGCACAAGCAGGTGAATTTGGATTTGTGCTCTTAAGTTTTGCTCATCAACAGAGTGTTCTGCCGACCGAGCTGATGCAGTTATTATCGCTGCCTGTCGCGCTTTCTATGTTCCTAACCCCAGGCCTATTTATACTGTTTGAAAAAGTGATATTACCGCGCTTTGCCGTCACCGAGAACGAACAGCAAGCGGATGAAATTGATCAGCAGGGCAGTGTGATTATTGCGGGCTCAGGACGCTTTGGTCAAATCGTTAATCGCCTATTAGTTTCTAATGATATTACCACCACGGTATTGGATTATCAGGCTTCGCGTATTGAATTAATGCGTAGTATTAATGTTAAAAGTTATTTTGGTGATGCGACTCAGCCAGATTTATTACATACCGCGGGTATCGAGGAAGCGAAGTTGTTGGTGATTGCTATTGATCAACCAGAGCGTGCTAAGGATTTAGTGCGTCATGTAAAAATGACTTATCCGCAGGTGAAAATATTGGTCCGTGCTTTTGATCGCGGCCAAGGCTATGAGTTAGAAAAATTGGGTGCTGATTATGTGATTTCGGAGACCTATCATTCCGCGCTAGAAATGGGGAAGCAAGCATTAGTCGACATGGGAATGCAAAGCGCTCAAGCCAATCAGCAGGGTCGTGTTTTTCTTGCCACCGAAGCTAAGCATAAAGGTGAGTTGTATCATGCCTGGTTAAAATCTCGAGAGGATGAAGGTCATATTAGTCATGTTCGGGAATTGTTTATGAATTTGGAAGCTGCATTAAAAGAAGAGATGGATAAAGATCGTTCAGCTTAGGTTCAGCTAGATTTGTTAATATTCTCGCAAAAAGAGATCCATCAATTTATACCTATATCGTTATGAATTGATGGCTTAATATGCCGGAATTGATCATGATACATGCCCACGTTGACCTACGCACAGAGCGTTTTTCTCAGTTTATTAAAAGTATTCCTTTCATCGCAGCTCTGCTTCAGGGTTGGGATCTTGCTAAAATTGGTTATCAAAATAAAGGTCCAAGCTACCGAAGAAAACAGCAGTGGAAAGCCGTTTATCATGTGTTTTTCAATTATAAATTTAGCTTAACTTGGTTCGATACACTGGTTGCTGCTGAGTATTCCTTTATTTTCAAACTGCGTCCACGTCTTTATATTAAACCTTTTAGAACCTATATTTCTACACGCTGGAGTAAAGAAAAAAAGCTGAAAGTTATTTTTGATAGCTACCGCTTTATGAAAAGTAAGCAAGCTGTTTTTTCTCAGTTAGTGAATGAAAATAAAAACGCGGTATTAGCTCATTTCCCACTGGATGAAGAAAACATTGCTTCACTGGTATTGGGTTACAATGATCAGTTTAGAAAAGAGGGGGAGGTTGTTCTTTCGCTAGAGTGCGAACAATTCGGTGGGCGGCTTGTTTCTGTTGCTTTTTCATTTGAAGAAGTTGAAGCAAATAAATGGGTTTGCTGGGTGGGCTGTGTGCAAGGACACTCGCTAAAAAACATGGGGAAAGCAACCAAGTCTGTGCAAAAATTGATGCATGGCTTACGTCCGAATTCTTTTATTATGACGGCGCTGCAAGATCTTTGTCGCAGCCTAGGTTGTACTGCGATTTATTGCGTTGCCGATTCACACCATAGTTACCGTAAAAAGCATGCGGTTCACCTACCTTGGAGGCATACGATTGGATTTGATTACGATGGCTTCTGGTTGGAAGTCGGTGCTCAGAAAGAAGCTGGCGATTGGTTCAATCTGCCGTTACTTAGGGCGAGAAAAGAAATGTCTGAGATTAAAACTAAGAAACGTGCCATGTATCGAAAACGTTATGCCATGCTAGATGAGATGGCGCTAAATATTTTTGATGCTGTTAATGGTTAAATTTTACCTTATAAAAGTCTAAAAACGCACGTACTTTAGCGGGCATCTGTTTACGACTGGAATACATGGCAAAGGCTTGCTCTACGGCTAGGCCTTTTATGTCGATGTGATAATCAGACATGATCTGAATTAACAAATTTTGCTTTAGGTCTTTATTCAATAAAAGATCAGGCACGGCAATTAATCCTATGCCTTGTTTGGCAGCACTGATTATTCCAGCAACGGTGTTCATGCTGAGAGGTCCTTGCATGGGGATCTCTTGTTGATCACCTTCTTTGCTTAATACGAGCTTGTTGAATTTATCATAAGTAATGAAGTTGTGATTATTGAGGTCGGCGATTGTTTTTGGGCGGCCTTGTTGTTCAAAATATCTTGGGCTTGCACACAATATAATTTTTACCTTGCTGAACGGAATAGCGATGTAAGAACTATCATTGGCGCGGCCAACGCGTATGACTAAATCCAAGCGCTCTTCAACCATATCTTGAATATGATCATTGCATTGAATTTCCAGTTTTATTTCAGGATAGAGGCTTAGAAACTCACCCAGATGAGGGACAATTTTGGCTTCCGCCCAAGTATGTGGAACGCTGATTCTTAATAAGCCTGAAGGCGAATCTTTAAAGCCGCTTATTGCTTGGCTTGCCTCGGTAACGGCTCTTTGGATGTGTTTGGCTTTTTCATAATAAATTTGGCCAGCTTCCGTAAGGCTGAGGCTGCGGGTTGTTCGTTGTAGCAGCCTTACACCCAGTTGCGATTCTAGTGTATTGACCTGACGGGAAACAGAAGGCTGGGATAAGCCAAGGCGACGGGCGCTTTCAGAAAAACTGCCACTTTCGACCACGTTGATAAAGGCTTGCATCGAAGCGAGTAGGTGTCCGTCTTCCATTGAGATCTGTCCATTTTATCGTTTAATTCATACGCTCAGCGTATAAATACTATGCGATTTTAACGTATTATCAAAGTAACTGTTTTAAAACATAATCTCTTCATCGTTTAACTATCACAAGAAAGAGAATTTCATATGTCATTTGAACTTAATGGAAAAGTAGCGCTAGTCACGGGTGCTAACCGCGGTATTGGTGAAGGCTTTGTGCAGACCTTACTCAATGGGGGAGCGAGTAAAATTTATGCTGCCGCCCGTGATATAAGCAGTCTAACGGCTGTGGTTGCTCTAAACCCTGATGTGGTGCAGGCGGTGCAGCTGGATGTGACTCAAGTTGAGCAGATTCAGGCTCTGGCAGAGCAGATCCCTGCGCTGGATATCTTGGTTAATAATGCCGGTATTATTGATCCTGCTTTAAGCAGTGCGCTGGATGCGACTGAATTTGCCCGCCAAGAAATGGAGGTGAATTTATTTGGCCCTATGCAGCTGACCAGTTTGTTAATTCCAAAGCTTAAACTAGCGCAACAGGGCGCTATTATTAATATCTCGTCCATCGCCGGCATTAGCAATTTTCCATCGATTGGTACTTATTCGATTAGTAAAGCGGCGATGCATTCTTACTCTGAAGGTTTGCGTGCGGATCTGCTGAAAGACGATATTGCTGTTATGTGTATCTACCCTGGACCTACGGATACGCGTATGGCGGCCGGTATGGAAATGGATAAGCCAGCACCCGTCAGTGTGTCTGAGAAAGCGTTTATTGCACTTTCACAAGGGCAGCTGGAAGTTTTCCCCGATGATTTTGCTAAGCAAATGTACGCTACTTTTTTAGAGCATCCTCAACAGCTGGCTAAAACCTTTGCCGCAATGGGGTAAATCTAATGAATAAGTAGGAATCGTCTATACTTCTCTAGGTCAGATTTATTGCTAGAGAAGTATTAATGATTTTCCGAATTTCATTTTCTGCTTATATATTTATCGTTAGCGTATTGTTAAATCAGCCCAGCAGGGCTGAGGAATACCACTTTGTCTCTATTTCAGGTCTCTATGAGCAGCAAGTTGGCCAAATCATCGTTTCACAAATATACAAAAATCTTGGCATTGATATATCAATCACCCATATGCCTGGAAATCGAGCGATACTAGAAACAGTCAGTGGCCGTATGGATGGTGAAATTATGCGCATTGAATCTTATGGTCGTGATCATCCTCAGGTCCTTCGTGTGCCAACCCCCTATTACAATTTAGCTACCATGGTCTTTTATAAAAAAGGCAGTGGTATTGTGGTCAATTCAGTAGAGGATCTTGCTAAGTATTCAGTGCTGAAAGTTCGGGGGGTGAAACATACTAATAATATTACTGCGGGCTTAACGAATGTTTATGATTATGACGATACTGAAAGCATGCTAAAGGCGTTAGATAAGAATCGAGATAATGTCGCGCTTACTCATACGGGTGATGGTTTATTTGTGATCGAGAAATACCAGATTGCTAATATTGAACATCGGGTTAAACCTTTATCGGTCTGGCCTTTATATCATTATGTCCATAAAAAGAACGCCCATCTAGTTGAAAAGGTTGATCGTATCATACGTGAAATGAAGGCTTCTGGTGAGCTGGATAAGTTAACTAAGCGGGCTGAGAAAAAAGTATTTGAATTGCATGGGCTGCCCTTGCCATAAGAGCAGCCGATTGATCGTTCTCTAGTAATTGGCGATTAAATATTAATGACTCACTCTTTCTAATAATTCAATGGAAGCATCAACTTCTACTTTGCGAATGGCAACACTTTCGATATTGCAGCCCACAGGAATGCCTTTTTCATCGGCAAACGCTTTTAGCTCGCGGTAGCTTTGTTCCGACACATCAACCGAACGCTGCAAAATATCATTAGAGTGAATCAAATCATTTTCTAACCACTTTGGAATACTAATGCCTAACCACTTCATAAATTGCAGTGTTTTGGCCGATCCGCAAGGAGTAAGAGTAAATAGAATGGGTACGAGTGGGATGTTGTTTTCTTTGCCGTAATAATAATAGTCGGAGAGAAAGTTTTTTGAGGCATTAACGTCGTAAACGCCTTGAGAGACAAAAAAGCTACAACCTTGTGCAATCTTATCAAATACCCGTAAGTGTTCGTCACCTTTTGATTGGTGGCGCTCAGGAATCACTACACCGCCCAATAATACATCACTCTGAGTTTGCGCTTTAATCTTATACGCATCACTGATCGATAGAGTGACTTCTTGCGACTTAGATGCGGCGCCAACAAAAATGGATAAATTTTCTTGTGGATCAGCTTGAGTTAAAAACTCTGTCAGCTCTGTTTCGGAATATTTTCCAACCGCACGGTAGATGATTTTAGGAATCTTTAGGTCGGTTAAATGCTGCTGGCTATAGTCATAGCAATCCAAAGTTTCCATAAATGGAAAAGGACGTTCTTCTTCGGTACGGGATTTTTCGTCTTGAATATCATACAGCACTAAGCCATCAACACTCAGGTCTTGCAGGCGCTCTACCTGACGAGCAGAAATTTCGATGATTTTTTCTTCACTGGTGCCTTTTTTAGGCGGCGTAATGCCGTAAAGAACGATGCCGCTTTCACGATTTTTTATTTTACTAATTAGATTGTCAGTTGCCATGGGTGCAATTCGCTTGTCTATTTTGCGCACAATATACCATTGCTGCGAGATTAAATCAGCGCCGAGTTGAAACGGAAAGCATTAAAATAACTGGCTGAAGGTGATGCCCCAAGCGCTGCCATCGCTGCTGTGTTCGGTTTCTTTGTTCTTATAGTTAATACTGAGATACTTAATGCCCAATGCGCTGCCGGTGCCAGTGAAGTGGAATAGGTATTCGGCATAAGCGCCATAAGCATTTTCATATTTAGCGTTATCTGTAGTTTCTCGGCTGGTAAAAACAGGGTCTAAATGAACGGTTAAACCACCACCAAAGCAGTGGCGACCAGCCCAATAATGGCTAAAAATGTCGATCGGTTTACGGGTGAAAGACAATACACTTTCGCTGCCATCATCGGCTTTTGCGGTGATGAGGTCGAATAAATAACCGGCTTTAATACCAATATCCATTCTTTTTTCAAACATCAGGTGCGCGACACCCAGTGCGATGTAGACCCCAGATCCGGCGCGAATGCTATCGGTTTCACCATTATCAAACTGTATCTGCTCTAAGGTTTCGCCGCCAAGCAGTGCTTCTATGCTGAAAAAGGGGCGAGTATCGGTGTATTCACGATCAGAGAAGGCATCTTCATCTTCTTCATCTTCTTCATCTGCCAAAGATAAGGCGGGAGCAGTCAATGAAATTAACAGAGAAAAAAGACAGGAAAATCTCAGAAATTGAGAGAAAACGGTGCGTTTAGGTAGCATGTGGCCTCTCTTTTTTACGCTAGTTTTTGCTAGCAAGGATGTAATTCTAGTTTAGTTAAAAAGAAGAATTAACCAATGCTATTCTCATCGTGAAATTGACTATCTTCTTGCTCGATAGGCTTTTTAATTAAACGTGCAAACAAAATACCGACTTCAAACAACATCCACATAGGCACCGCTAAAATGGTTTGTGAGATGACATCGGGAGGGGTAACAAACATACCGACAACAAAGCAGCCCAAAAATACATAAGGGCGCTTAGCACTAAGGCTTTGCACGGTAGTAAAGCCCATTAGCACCATTAGGAAGGTTGCAATGGGGATTTCAAAAGCAATACCAAAAGCGAAGAACATTTTCAAAATAAAGTTGAGGATGTTATCGATGTCGGGCATTAAGGTTACGCCTTCTGGGCCAACCGAAGTAAAGAACGAGAACGCTAGTGGCAATACCACGTAATACGCAAACGAAATACCTGCGTAGAACAAGAGGATGCTTGAGAGCAACAGAGGAATGGCGAATTTCTTTTCATGCTGGTACAAACCTGGGGCAATGAATGACCAAATTTGATGCAAGATAAAAGGCACCGATAAAAAGATAGCGAGCACGATGGTAAGTTTAAAGGGAACTAAAAAGGGTGACGCAACCCCAGTGGCTACCATACTGCCATCGGCTGGTAAGATCGATGAAAGCGGTTCTACTAAAATTAAGTAAAGGTCGTTAGCAAAATAAAACAGCCCTAAGAAAATGAGTAAGACCGAAAGCACTATTTTGAGCAGTCGATTACGTAGCTCAATTAAGTGTGTCATCAGGGGTTGTTCTGCTGCCGCAGGTTGTTCTGTTGGTTCGGTCATGTTGCTCGAGTCTTATTTTTTGCTGCTGTCTGTTTTTTCACTGTCTTCTTTTACAGCGCTTTTGGCTAAGGCATTTTCTACTAGATTATCTTTTGCTGCACTTTCTTCTTCATCGAGAAAGGTTGCATAGGGGTCTTTGAGCTTTTCTTTTAACTCGTCAGTACGCACTTGGCGTTCTAAATCGTCTTGAATATTACTCATGGTGCGGCGAATTTTACCGATGAATAAACCAACGGTACGCGCAGCGACGGGCAGTCGTTCAGGGCCTAAAACTAATAGACCCAGAATGCCGACGACCATTAACTCTAAAAAACCAATATCAAACACCTAATGTGCTCCGAATTATTTCTTGTCTTGGTCTTTTTGTTTTTCAGCACTTTGCTTTTCAGCCGCGCTGTCAAACGTTGCATCTTTTTCATCAAGAGCAAGTGATTGCTGAAGATCAGCAGCTTTTTCTTCTTCCGCTTTTTTAGGATCTTCGCTAATGGCATTTTTAAAGCCTTTAACCGCGCCACCTAAGTCGCCACCCAAATTACGCAGTTTCTTAGTGCCGAAGACTAAGATTACGATAACGAATACGATCAATAACTGCCAAATACTAATACCACCTAACATGATACTTACCTCTATTTATTATAAGTGTTTTAAAAACCAGGTAGCTTGGAGCCGCCTAGAATATGGAAATGCATGTGGAAAACTTCTTGGCCGCCTTTGGCACCGGTATTGGTAATGGTGCGATAGCCTTCTAAGTTTTCCTGTTGCGCCAGCTTAGGCACGGTGAGCATCATTTTGCCCATCAGTGCAGCGTCTTCTGGCTGTAAATCATCTAGATTAACAATGTGCTTCTTTGGAATCAGTAGAAGATGGGTATCTGCCTTGGGTGATATATCACGAAAGGCTAAAAAGTCATCATCTTCAAAGACGGTTTGCGAAGGAATATCCCCCGCGACTATCTTGCAAAATAAACAATCAGTCATGTTCCAATTCCTTAATTTATCTCGCCGCTTTATTTAGGCTGACGAGAGGCTTTTTCTTCTAAGCCGGATAAGCCAAAGCGACGTTTCAGTTCTTCGACTACCGCCTCTGGACGTTCGCCCAGTTGAGCCAAAGCCACTAAACTATGAAACCACAAGTCAGCGGTTTCGTAGATCACGTCTGAATTATCACCACTGCGTTCAGCGTCTTTCGCGGCAATGATGGTTTCCGTTGCTTCTTCACCGACTTTTTCTAAAATCTTGTTTAAGCCCTTATTATAAAGGCTAGCAACATAGGAGCTGTCTGCGGCAGCGCCTTTACGTTCTTCTAGGATATTTCCTAGCGTCTCAAAAACCGATGTATTGTCTACTGACTCGCTCATACTAAGCTCTTAATAATAAAGGAAATTAATAAATATCTTTTGGATCTTTCAATACTGGATCAACAGATTGCCACTCACCTTGATCTGAATCACCATTATGCACCCGATAGAAGCAGCTTTCACGCCCTGTATGGCACGCAATACCACCAATCTGTTCAACTTGCAGCACAATCACATCAGCATCACAGTCTAAGCGGGTCTCATGCAGTTTTTGCACATGCCCTGATGATTCACCTTTGCGCCATAATTGCTGGCGTGAGCGGGAGTAATAGATCGCTCGGTTCTCTTTGATCGTGAGGTTTAACGCTTCACGATTCATCCAGGCCATCATTAAAATGCGACCTGTTTGGTAATCTTGGGCAATCGCAGGCACTAAGCCATCGCTGTCCCATTTGATTTCATCCAGCCAGTTGTTCATGGAAGGTATCTTATCTTGGTGAAAATATGCCCGAAGCTTACCTTAATCTGACTCTTGAGGGTACTGTTGAACGCAGGTTATGCGCTTGCAATCGTAGCTTATGTGAGTAGTGTCTTAATCTATGATGGAGATAATAATAACCGTCGAAGTGATCATGCTTTTGATTGCACTCTAACAATGTCACTGACAATGAGAACTGTATGATTGATAAACAAGAATTATCTTGCCGCTGTGAGTGTGGGCAAACTCAAGTGAAGGTGACTAAACCCCCCATGTTACGCTTCCACTGCCACTGCACGATTTGCCAGACGCTTTATCAGCAGCCGTTCTCCGATGTGACTGTTATGTGGGCGAAGGATGCCAAGCTCACTAAAAGCGAGCATGTCGAATATCAGCGCCCTGGTTTATTGTTAAAACGTGGTCTGTGTAATCAATGCCAACAACCAATTTTTGCCACAATGACCTTATTCCCTGGTTTGAAATTCGCTTTTGTACCGGGTAACCGTTATGACGATCAAGCAGATTTGCCGCACGCATCAGCCCATATTTTTTATCATCGCAGTCAGTCAGAGAGGGATGATGGTCTATTGAAGGTGAGGGGGTTCATTAAAAGCGAATTGGCGATTAGCTGGCTGATTATGAAATCAGCCTTTGCTCAGTTATTGGCTCGCTAGCCTTTTATTAACAACCAGATTGCGCCGAAGGCGGCCAAGGATATGCCTAGGGTTTCAGGCATTGCTAAGGCTGCAGATTGCCACCAAAGTATACCGCCAGATGCCATGGTGGTGAGTGCTAACTTCTGTTGGCGGCTCTGCTTTCTCTGCTTAATGACTTCTTGGCTAAGCAATGAAATTTGTTGTGCAATTTGTGCTTGGCTGGTATCGATCTGACTCAGTTTGCTTAAGCTGCTATGAATTAAGCCCGGAATTTGTGGGCCTTTTTCAATCCAGTTAGGCAGTTGGCGTTTCAGTTCTCGCATGGCGCCTTTCGGGCCAAAGCGTTCTTTGATCCAACGTTCCATATAGGGTTTGGCGGTATTCCATAAATCCAATTGTGGATAAAGCTGGCGACCGAGCCCTTCGATATTCAATAACGTTTTTTGCAATAAGACCAATTGCGGCTGCACTTCCATATCGAAGCGGCGGGCCACGCTGAATAGCTGCAGTAAGACTTGGCCAAAAGAAATTTCAGCAATCGGTTTTTCAAAAATAGGTTCACAGACACTGCGAATCGCGGATTCTAACTCGTGTACTTTTGTATTGGACGGAACCCAGCCGCTGTCGATGTGCAGCTGTGCAACTTGGTAATAGTCTTGGTTAAAAAAGGCTAATAGGTTGCGCGCTAAATAATTCTGATCTTGTTCATTTAGGGTGCCGACAATACCGCAGTCGATGGCAATGTATTTGGGTTTCTCGGGGCTGCCATGTGCGACAAAAATATTACCAGGGTGCATGTCAGCGTGGAAGAAACTATCACGGAAGACTTGGGTGAAGAAGATCTCTACCCCACGTTCGGCCAAGACTTTCATATTGGTATTTTGCGCTTTTAGCTGTGCAATGTCGGCGACAGGAATGCCGTAAATACGTTCGCTGACCATAACGCTGGTACGGGTAAAATCCCAATAGACTTCAGGTACATAAATAAGATCTGAGCCTTCGAAGTTACGTCTTAGCTGCGTGGCGTTAGAGGCTTCGATCGCTAAGTTCAATTCGGCGTGTATGGTATGGCTGTAATCTTCGACCACTTCTACGGGCTTTAAACGACGGCCTTCGGCAGAGTATTTTTCCACTAAATGCGCCATTTGATCGAGCAAAATCATGTCGCGATCGATGGTTTTATTAATGCCAGGGCGTACTACTTTAACCACGACTTCAGTGCCGTCGTGCAAGGTGGCAGGATGTACTTGGGCGATTGATGCTGAGGCCATGGGAATGGCATCGAACTTGGCAAATAACGTATCAACACTTTCGCCGAGTTGAGATTCGATCAGGTCGACGGCTTCTTTACTGGAAAAGGGCGGCACGTCATCTTGCAACTTCACCAGCTCATTCACAATATCGTCGGGAATCAGATCTGGGCGGGTTGATAATATTTGGCCGAACTTAACGAAGATAGGGCCGAGCGCTTCTAAGGCTAGGCGTAAACGCTCACCACGAGATAATTTTTTGGGAACGGGGGCTAGGCGCCAAGGGGCTAACCAAAGTGCGATGCGCAATGACAAGGGGAATTGCTTGATAGGAAGCAGGTCGTCTAAGCGGTAGCGCGTAAATACGTAGAGAATTTTCCACAGACGCCAAAAATTAGCCACAGCTTAAGATCCTTGTTGTTTAGATAAATTACGTTTGTTGATTAGCTGTTTGATCTGTTCAAGGCGCGCTTCGGCGCGATCGGTCGCGAGGCGAAGATCATTCACTTGCTGGCCAAAATGTTCTGCCAATGGCTTTGGTAGCAAGAGCTGAACTTCGTCTTCTAGATATTCTTTGCTGCTGGTGGCGAGGGTTTGACCGCTGTCTCTACCCCATTTGATCAAGCTGCGAAAGCCTTTGCCGATTTGATGAGCGACTAGGCCGCCAGTCATTGGGCTGATAAGAGCTTCCCAATCGATATCCAGCTGTTGCACAATTTTTGCTAGATCCAATACCAGTGCGCTGCTGCCGCTGATATCAACATCACCATTCATTAACGCATCAGCTTTGTCCGTTGCCAAAGCGACAGTCATTAATTCACTGATGCTGCCAAAGATGGTGGTATCACATGCATCTTCATCGCGTAAACTTAAGTGAAAACCATGTGCTTGAATAGTGACGACGAGAATAAGCCAATCATCGCTTTGGATGCGAATACGTTTGCCGTCAAACTTAGCCAGCGCGGTTAGCAGCGCAGGGTCGTGTTTGAGCAGAGCATTTAAGCTGGCTTCTATACTCGCGCACAGAGCGCTATCGATGCTTGGACTGATCATAGTGTGGGATGAACCTAGACTTTGATGCCACGATGCAGGGCAACCATGCCGCCCGTCATATTGTGATAGCTAACGCGGTTAAAACCGGCGTCTTGCATCATACCTTTTAAGGTCTCTTGGTCTGGGTGCATACGGATTGATTCTGCTAGGTATTTATACGATTCTGAATCGTTGGTCACTAGCTTGCCCATGAATGGCAGGGCGGTGAAAGAATATAAATCGTAGGCTTTTTTCAATAAAGGATTCTTGGTTTGCGAGAACTCTAATACCAATAAACGGCCGCCCGGCTTTAATACGCGAAACATGGAGCGTAATGCTTCATCTTTATCGGTGACGTTACGCAAGCCAAAGGCGATGGTAATAACATCGAATGTATTGTCTTCAAACGGTAAGTATTGGGCGTTAGCTTGAACGTATTCAATGTTGCCGACGTAGCCTTCATTGGTTAAGCGTTCGCGACCCACTTCTAGCATTGAAGAGTTGATATCAGCTAATACAACCTTGCCTGATGGACCAACAATCTTGCTGAACTTTTTGGTTAGGTCGCCAGTACCGCCAGCTAGATCGAGAACCTTGTTGCTAGGACGAACACCGGACATGTCGATGGTGAAACGTTTCCATAAACGGTGTATACCGAATGACATTAAGTCATTCATCACATCATATTTGGCCGCAACAGAATGGAAAACATCAGCCACCATGGCTTGCTTTTCTGCCGTTGGGACGTCCTTGTAACCAAAATGCGTGGTATTTTCTGTGTTATTCGTCATGGTAAAACCTCAAGCCTAAACTTCAAGCAAAATGTTGCTTCATAATTGCCAGCATTCTACCCCTTTGCAATCAGATTGGCTAATTTGCACCTATGCAATAACGGGCGGGCAAGGAATAATGCCGGACACTTGAATTTAATCAATAAATTAAGAGATTTTTATTATGTGGATAACAATGAATAAGGCCGCCACGGTTGTTTTTTGGTTGCTGGCTTTGGCAAGTTACATTATGCAGTGGCCGGGCTTACTGTCGTATTTACCCCTTGCTGCGTTGGTTATTGCGGGTGCTCATTTACTGGAGACAGCTTTCTTCTGGTTTGCCCTGAAAGCAAAAAGTGAGAATCCAGTAAAAGATGCTGCGCTAATCATGGTCTTTGGTATTTTTCATATGCAGCGTTTTATGCCAAAAACGAACGATGCTTAGCGCTAAAAATGTCTAATAGGAGCGATTGCTAAGACAAGCTAATCGCTATGTGATTAACTGATTCGTCATCGTTTTCAGTTAATACTTGTAAGGCATCGATGCGATAAAGTTGGCGCTCAAAAGCGCCAATGCCAGACTCTCGTAATAAGCCAGTCACTTCTACCCATTCTTGGTAGAGGGATACGCCACCAAAGCACTCCATCAGTTCTTCATGTTCCGCTAGCCTATCGGCGAGGCTTGTATCCAATAATAAAATAGAGGGCTGCTTGCCATTGCCTTGATCCCAGTCGATATCATCAACCAGATAGCTAAAACTTTCGGTAACGATTAAGAAGCCTTCTATGGTCGTTGGCAGTTCGTGATCGCGTAGCTGTTTCTCGCACGCATTATCAACGGAGTAGATAATTGAAGAAGTTGGGCTGCTCATGGCATTAGTGATCTTATGATGTGTACTGTGAATAAATAGGCGGTTCTCAGTATAGGGGACGGGGATAACTTCCGATAGCTTACTTTATATTTCAATAGCGCTTTATAGTTACCCACTATTTCTGTGGATAAGTATAGGGATAGCCTTGGGGTACTTGTCTCTGAGGCGCTAGTTTCATACGCTTGTTTTAAATTGTTTGATTTGCAATCAATATTCAACAAGTGTCTGATATTCAAACACTTACAGGGGATTATTCAATCAGAGGAATTTTCTAGGGTTCATATTAGATAAATAGAGTGACTGTTCACTTATACCCAGTTTCTGTGGATAAAACATGGGATAAGGTTGGGGTAAGCTGCTCTAGTGGTGATGTTATCAGGCTTTAATTAGGTTGGTTGTTATTCGAGCATTAAAATGGGAAGAAAAAAGAGAGGGTTTATAAGCTCAGGGCTACGGAGCTTATAAATTAAGTGCAGACGACTCTTGGTATAGTTTCATTAGTTTGTCGGTAATAACGGACTTAATACCACTGCGCTCTAATTCAGAAAGCGAATCAAGTTTGCTTAAGCGTAAACGGTGTAAATGCAAGCAAGGGAGTTGATCGTTAAATTCACGCAGATCACCTTTCATCAGCACAGGTAAGAAAGGATCGTCTGAATGGCTGCGGCGTAGAATTTGGCGCATACCTTCTTGGAAAGGAATGGGCACAGAGCGTACGTTTTTATCTTTGTGAGAGATAACAAGATACAAGCCTTGTTTGCCAATCAGGTTACCCGGAATAATGTGCAAACCCGTAGCTTGTACGGCATTATCTTTGAGGTGATGGAAGGTATCATGGAAGGCGTAAGGGTCGGGCAAGATAACCATTTGACGACCGGCGTCTTCTGGAAAGAAAATGCTGTAATTAGTGTATAGCTGTTCGACGGCGTTGGAAAATACGCACAGCTTATTTTCAAACTTCTTTACGAAGTCCATCGCTTGTTGATGTTTGTTGATCTTGTTCAGATCCCAAACTAAGTCAGCGTTCTTTTGTTGATTTGCAGCAAAGCCCATAAATGCACCTCTAACTCTAATGTTGGTACTTAGTATTTATGGTAGATCAATTACTAAAGAGTAAACCAATAAACTAAATTTTTTAACGGTCTCTTATTACCTGATGAAAAAGTAATCAGATCTCCAAGTTGTTATTATTATTGAATCTTTTGCTAAATACTGTGATGAGCCTAGCGTTTTAGATGTTAACTAGCAAGCATTCTTACACCTGTTAACAGTTCAGTTAAACGACTTAACAAAAGCCACGGATCGTTACCATCGCCTTTGATAGCGCGGTCTGTCTGTTCGGCGGTTTGTAAGCATTCAAATAATTCAGTTTGTTTTAAACGACCCAGTGCCGACTTGAAAGGAGGCTGTTGTTTGGGCCAGATGTTTTGTGATTTGAAGCCTTCTGTTAAGCGCTGTGGGCCATAAGCTTGCAGGCTTATTAATTGACGAATTTTGCGCACCAAAGCCCCTAATATCATGATGGCTTCATGTCCTTCGGCTTGAAGATGGCTTAATATTCGCATCGCGTCCCCCACATTACCTAATAAGCAGCTGTCGGCGAAGGTAAACGCATCATAGCGAGCACTGTCGGCGGTGGCTTCTTCAATAAGCTCGACACTGATTTGCTGAGTGCCCATCATGCGCATTTTTTCAATTTCTTGAACGCCAGCAAGTAGATTGCCTTCAATACGCTGAGCAAAGAGTGCGACGGCGTCTTGGCTAGCGCTCATGCCTGCGGCTTGGATGCGACGTTGTAGCCAGCCGGGCAGTTGATTGCGGTCGATGGGCCATATGGCGATAAATACCCCAGCGGCTTCGAGCGCTTTAAACCATTTGGTTTTTTGAGTAGCGGCATCTAAGCGGGGGGTAACAATTAATACAACATTGTCTGGGTTTGGATTGGCGGTGACTTCTAATAAGGCTTTGCCTTTATCACTGGGCTTGCCGTTAGGAATGCGTACTTCGATTAAGCGACGGCTGGCGAAGAGTGACATTGCATTGACCTGATCGAGTAGGTCTGTCCAATCAAATCCTGCCTCGGCGTGTAGCAGTTCTCGTTCTTCTATGCCGTGTTTCTTACTGGCATGGCGAATCTGGTCGCAAGTTTCTTGAACTAATAGCGGCTCGTCACCTGAGATGATGTAAAAAGGGGCTAGTTGCTTTTGTAAGTGTGCGCCTAGCTGTTCCGTTTTTAATTTCATCTAAAATTCCTATCTTGGCTATTGCTCTGGTTAACAGGCTATTTTAGCTGTGCTTTTTTAAGGCGATTCATTAACTTACGTATTAAGTCGTTTTCTAGCTCTTGGCGTTGAGTTTTCTCTTCGCTTTGAGTGGCGATGACGCTATTAATGTCATTGCTGAAGGTGCGGCGACCTGTGATATTCCATTCGGTATCCGTGCCTTCTTCAAGTTGAATAAGACGGACTTTCAGCTCTGCATTCAGTTCGTATTCAGCGGCTTGGCCACGGCTATTCACCGATAGTGTGAGTCGCTCAATACTAATAGGAGCAATGAATAAACGAACATTGGCACTGGCATCACTGGGGAATACCACACCATTGAAAGTAAGCTGCTGCTTTAGCCTTTGCGTAAAGCGATTGTTCGCTTGGCTTTCTAGTGTCATAACCTGAACGCTGGCAGGTAGTTGCGTTATACCACGCAATTGCCAGCCACATGCGGTGGTGGTTAATATCATTAGGGCGATCAGCAGCTGCTTCATTCTATTCAATACTCTTATTTTGCTAGGTCTTTGTTAGCGATAATCTCGTTATCAGCAATCTAGTTAGCAACAATGTTTACAAGCTTGCCAGGAATCACAATCACTTTACGGATTGTGCTATCACCGACAAACTTAATTACGGTCTCATCAGCGCGAGCAATGGCTTCTGCCTCTTCTTTGCTGACATTAGCCGGTAACTCAAGTTTGGCGCGAACCTTACCATTCACCTGTACCACCATTTCGATGCTGTCTTTAACCAAGGCAGCTTCATCAACGGTTGGCCACTGAGCATCCAGTACGGAATCGTTATGACCAAAAGCTCCCCATAATTCGCTGGTGATGTGTGGGGTGATAGGAGAAAGCATCAAGATAATGGCTTCTACACCTTCACGGGCTACGGCACGGCTTTGCTGATTGTTTTTGTCGAGCTTGTTCAGTGTATTCAACAATTCCATAATGGCAGCAATGGCGGTGTTGTAAGTCTGACGCTGGCCCATATCGATAGTCACTTTCGCGATGGTTTCGTGTGTTTTACGACGCGCTGCTTTTTGCTCTTTATCTAGCGTTTCTAGGTTAAGCGCTTCGGTCTCACCAGAAGTCAGCTCGAAGCTTAAACGCCATAGACGCTCAAGGAATTTCTTCGCACCCTGTACACCCGCATCAGACCATTCCAGCGTTTGCTCTGGTGGCGCGGCGAACATGGTATATAAACGCACCGTATCAGCACCATAAAGGTCGATGGCGGCTTGTGGGTCGACGCCGTTATTCTTCGACTTCGACATCTTGCTCATGCCAGAGAACTGCAGCTCTCGGCCAGTCGCAGTTTCGATAATGCGTGCAACTCCGCCTTTCTCATCACGTTCAGTGGTCACATCGGCCGGGTTAACCCACTCTTTAGCGCCATTTTCGGTGGTATAGAAATAGGCATCGGCTAATACCATGCCTTGGCATAATAAGCTTTTGAACGGCTCATCACTTTCAACCAGGCCAGCATCACGTAATAGCTTGTGGAAGAAACGCGCGTATAGAAGGTGCAAGATCGCGTGTTCAATACCACCAATGTATTGATCCACAGGCAGCCAATAATTTGCTTCTTCTGGCTCCAGCATTTTGTCATGGCTTTGTGGAGAGCAGTAACGTGCGTAATACCAAGATGATTCCATAAAGGTATCGAAGGTATCAGTTTCACGGAATGCAGGTTCGCCATCGAGTTCGATATCGGAAAATTCTGGGTTGTTCTTGATTGGCGAGTTAATGCCATCCATCACCACGTCAGTCGGTAGAATAACAGGCAGCATGTCAGCTGGTGTTGTTACCGATGAACCATCTTGCTTCTGGATCATTGGAATTGGGCTACCCCAGTAACGCTGACGGCTGACGCCCCAGTCACGCAAACGGTAGTTAACCTTGATTTCGCCTTTGCCGTTGGTGGTTAACCAATGAGCGATGGTTTTGAAAGCTTTGTTGGTTGGCAAACCATTGAATTCACCTGAGTTAACCAAGACACCTTTTTCGGTATAAGCACCTTCGGATAAATCGATGGCAGGACTTTCCGTTTCGCCCTTCTTTGGCTTAGGTGCGATAACTTGCTGGATGTCTAGATCGTATTTGGTGGCAAATTCCCAGTCACGTTGATCGTGTGCAGGAACGGCCATGACTGCGCCTGTGCCATAATCCATTAAGACGAAGTTGGCGATCCAAACAGGGACTTCATCACCGGTCACCGGGTGAATGGCTTTAATGCCCGTATCGACGCCTTTTTTCTCAATCGTCGCCACATCGGCTTCAGCGGTGCTGGATTTTTTGCATTCTTCGATGAACGCTTGAATCTCAGTATTGCCGCCATTGTCTGCAGCGGCTTGTGCTGCTAATGGGTGGCCTGCGGCTACGGCAACATAGGTCACACCCATTAAAGTATCGGGGCGAGTGGTATAGATTTCTAATTCTTCGCTGGAATCTTTCAATGCAAAGCGCATTTCTACGCCTTCAGAGCGACCGATCCAGTTTTTCTGCATGGCTTTTACTTGCTCTGGCCATTCATCCAACTGATCAAGATCGTTCAATAACTCTTCGGCATAGGCAGTGATGCGAATGAACCATTGTGGGATTTCTTTTTTCACCACAGGGCTATCACAGCGCCAGCAGCAGCCATCGATCACTTGTTCGTTGGCTAATACGGTTTGGTCATTCGGGCACCAGTTAACCGCAGATACTTTTTTGTACGCCATGTCTTTTTCGACAAGCTGAGTGAAGAACCATTGTTCCCAGCGATAGTACTCAGGATCACAGGTAGCGAATTCACGGTCCCAGTCATAACCAAAGCCCAAGCTCTTAAGCTGGGTCTTCATGTAGGCGACGTTTTCTTTTGTCCACTTTGCCGGAGCCGTTTTGTGCTTAATCGCCGCATTTTCTGCAGGCAGACCAAACGCATCCCAGCCCATTGGCTGCATGACGTTTTTGCCTTGCATACGCTGGTAGCGAGAGACTACGTCACCAATTGTATAGTTACGCACGTGACCCATGTGCAGTCGTCCACTTGGGTATGGGAACATGGATAGGCAGTAGAATTTCTCTCTGCTAGCATCATGGACCGCTTTGAAAACTTGGTTTTGTTCCCAGTGTTGTTGCAGCTTGCCTTCGATTTCTTTTGGCTGATAGCTTTCTAACATGGGGGCACTGGTATGAGACGACTGAGACATAGTAATAATCTTGTAATTCAGGGTTCGAATAAGGGCGTCAGTTTACCCTAAGCAGAAGGTGGCGGGTAGCCTTGTGATGAGCGCGGATAATATTGTTAATCTGGAGAGAAGAAGGCTGGGTGAAGAGAGTTATAGTGCAGGATGAATAATAGTGCAGGATGAATAATAGTGCAGGATGAATAATAGTGCATATAACCATGCTAGACTTATTTTTAAAATTATCGTTTAGCATGGCTTAATCATTTATATTAGGTATTATTTGAATTCAGCGTGAGTTACTGATTATTTATTGCTTAGCAGGGTGGGACTTTAGGGTGAAGTGTAGGATTAACCGTTTTGCTGGCGCGATATTAGTATATATCTTTGGTGTGATTCTCATTGCTTCTATCAGTTATCTTCAAGAAAGAGAGCGTTTTTTAGCCGATATCGACCAGCGTTTATTAGCGGCCGCGAGTAACATTCCGATTATTTTACCTGAAAACTTTCATGATATTGCCCGTACTCCAAAAGCCATCAATCATGAGCAAGACCAACATAATTTAGAGTTAATGACTCTGCACGCCAGTAGCGGTGACTTAACGTATCTTTATAGTTACGTCATGGTCGACGGCAAGATATTTTTTACCGCTTGTAATTATACCGACGACGATATTAAAAATAATCAGGTAGTGACCTACTGGACCGGCTATCCAGAAGGCGCCCCCGAATATTTTGACGCGATGACCGCGAAAGAGCCGATTTATGTGACGGCAGGTGATAGTTGGGGTTTGTTTAGAACGATTTTGATGCCAATGACCTCGCCTGGAGGAATGCCTTATGTCGCGGCGGCCGACATGGATATTACGGTTATTGAGAATTCGCTAAAGCATGCCGTGCTATCAATGGTCGGTATGAGTATCGTGTTATTAGCCATCGCGATTCCTTTGATTTTGGCGTATCGCAGCACTTATGTCGAAATGAACACCGAGCTAGTGAAGCTGAATAAAAAACTGAAGGCCGATATTGCTCAGGCGTTGATCTTAGAAGCTGAGTTGAAAGAAGCCACTCATAACGCGAATGAGGCTAATGAGATTAAGGGGCAATTTTTATCGAATATGAGTCATGAGCTGAGAACACCGATTAACGGTATTTTAGGTATGAATCAGTTATTGCTCGATACCCATACGACCGAAGAGCAAGAAGAGTACATTGATATGTGCAACTTGAGTGCTCAGGTATTGCTGGATACGGTTAATCAAATATTAGATGTTGCGGCGATCGAAGCGGGTGGTTTGAAAGTACAGTTAGAGACGATTAATACTGAAGAGTTCTTTAATGGCATTGTGACTATGTTTACCGCGCAAGTGGCGGAAAAGCGTTTAGATTTGATGTTAACGTTTGCTGATGGTATGCCTGCTGAAATTGAAATTGATCCTGTGAATTTAAGAAAAGTATTGATCAACTTGATTGGTAATGCGATTAAATTTACCTACACCGGTGGTATTAACGTTGTTATTGGTTGGCAAAATGGCCGCTTGCAAGGACAAGTTAAGGATACGGGTATGGGGATTCCTGAAGCCGCTAGGAAGCGTATTTTTGAAACGTTTCAGCAGGTTGATAATTCTTATAAGCGAGAACACGGGGGTACCGGCCTTGGGCTGCCAATATCGCAACAGATTTGCCATATGATGCAAGGCGAATTGTCGCTGCATCATTCTGATGAAAGCGGTTCTACCTTTCGATTTTTTGTTCAGACAAAGGCCGTTGGTGAATCTTTTGTTAAATCTATGACCCTTCCTGCGGGTGGGCGCTTATGTGTTTATACCGATTCGGTATTATTCAAGCAGTGGATCACTGATGAGCTGGGAGCGGAGCATGTTGATGTTTTGGCGGGTTCTCAACCGCTTCTATCGGCAGTTGAAGACTATGCATTTGTATTGGTCGATGGCGCATTAAATCAGAATCTTTGTTCAAAAACTCTAGAATTAGCGGACTCTAATAATACTCGCATTATTTGGGCGCATTGGGTTGGGCAAAAACTGGCACCGGATATTGCTGCTCAAGTTCGTATATTGCATAAGCCGTTAACCCGTACTTCGTTAATGTCTGCTTATTCTTTTAACTCAAGCATTAGAGCTAATAGTTAATCAATTTATAGACTTAAGTCATGTTTTTGTGAATTAGTATTGGCCACAAGCCCAAGCTATTTGATAATTATTTGTATTCACTGATACTGCACGAAATGTTGTTATTTCAATTATCAGTACTGAGTGAGTATGTGTAAATTAGCCTGTTATATTTCTTTGTTGTTCGGTGGTTTAGTTTTTTCTGTAGGAAGTTATGCTGAATTAACTGAAACCGAAAGCTTACTTGCCCAGATGGCTTTGCTGCAAAATGATGAGCATTTGCTGAAGGTTGCATTAGCAGAGGGTGAGGATAGAGCGTTATTGTGTGGTAATTGCCATGGTAAGGATGGTAATAGCGTGCGCAATTATATCCCTAATTTAGCCAGTCAAAACCCCGCCTATCTGTTTAATCAATTTGAGCTTTTTGCTAGTGGTGAGCGCAAAGATTACGTAATGAGTCGCTTAGCGAAACATATAACTAAGCAAGAGCGAGTTAATATTGCTCTCTATTTTTCTCGGATGCCGGTCAAGCGTCGGTCTCAGCCTACTGTTAGTGATGCAGCCAGTAATGCAAAAGGCGAGCAAATTTATAACGGTTTATGTTTTACCTGCCATCAAAAAGATGGTCACGGCAATGGTAGTTACCCACGTATTGCTGGCCAGCCTTTCATCTATTTAGAAAAAACGTTAAATGGTTTTGCTGGTGGAGATCATCGACGGGATAATTCCCCTATGGCGATTATTGTGGAAAAAATGAACAAACAGCAATTACGCGATGTTGCCGCCTACGTTGCGAACATGCCTTAGCTAGCTTGACTATATGGTGAGTAAATGTGAGTTTAATCGCTTGCTGTTACTGACTGTAAAATGAATATTAACGCGATGTGCTGGCTACTCGCGGTTTGCTGCCATAGAATATAAGTATGAAACAGCTAATAGACCCTTTTGGGCGCACCATAGAATATTTACGCATCTCTGTCACCGACCGCTGCGATTTACGCTGCAGCTATTGTATGAGTGAAGATGTTGAATTTTTACCTCGCCAAGACATTTTGTCGTTTGAGGAAATAGTTCGCTTGGCAACCAGCTTTGCTCAGTTAGGCGTGACAAAGATTCGCTTAACTGGTGGTGAGCCGCTAATGCGTAAACGACTGCCTGAACTGGTGGCTAGCATTAAAGCGATAGAAGGTATTGAAGAAGTCGTGATGACGACGAATGGTACCTTGTTGACACAATATGCTAAGCCTCTATTTGACGCGGGTTTGTCGCGTTTAAATATTAGTTTGGATACTCTAAAAGCTGAGCGTTTTAAAAAGCTTACGCGACGTGACCGATTGCAAGCTGTGCTTGATGGCATAGCCGAAGCTAAGAAATATGCCTTCGAAAGTATTAAGTTAAATGCTGTGATCATGCGCGGCATGAATGATGATGAAATTGTGCCGTTGACTGACTTTGCTGTGGAAAACGAGTTAGATATTTCCTTTATCGAAGAAATGCCATTAGGGGAGGTCGGTTACGACCGCAGTGTTACTTTTCTAGCCAGTGCTGATATTAAGCAAAAGATAGAAGAGAAATATGCTCTATTATCGTCGAATTATAAAACTGGCGGTCCTGCTGTTTATTCTACGATAGAAGGGTATAAAAGTAAGATCGGTTTTATTTCTCCTCATACTAATAATTTTTGCAGCGCTTGTAATCGAGTAAGGATTACGGCTGTCGGACGTTTATTATTATGTTTAGGAAATGAAAACAGTCAGGACTTACGTACCATTATTCGCGATGGTTGTTCTGATGAAGGATTAAGAAAAAAATTAGTGTCTGCATTACAATTAAAGCCCGAAAAACATAATTTTGATTTGGCTGAAGAAGTTCAAATTTTAAGGTTCATGTCTCACACAGGTGGTTAAACTGCCTGTCTTTTGTAATTATCATTTAATGTAATTCTATTTTTTTGAGATACCAAAAAACAACTGTGGTCTAATCAAAAATCACTAAAGCAAGTGATTGGATAGTCCAAAACAGTTGTGGAGTTTTTACTAAAGCGGGTGCTATAGTGATAATCTTTACACAGTTCTTACCTTTATAATAATTACGATAATAAAAAACATGTCAGTCAAAACACTTCCAGATCAAATTACAGATTTATTAATTGCTTTCGTTTTTATTGGTAAGCTTGTACCAGGTGATAAGTTACCACCTGAGCGTCAGCTTGCAGAATATTTAGGTGTCGATCGTACTTCTTTACGCATGGCATTAAGAACGCTAACTCGAATGAATGTTGTGAATACGTTGCAAGGTTCTGGTATTAAAGTACTTGATTATAAGGTCGATGGCGGCTTGGACTTTTTGGGTAATTTGTACCAAATAGACGAGCTAGAATTAGGCGGTGATTTTTTATTGGCGGGTTTAGAGATATTTAATCACGCGATTCCTTCAGCTATTAAAATGTCGGTCGTGAAAAGTGCGGAAGATTCGCAAGGAAGGATTCTTGGTATTGTGCATAAAATGTATCAGGGTGTGCAGAACGGTGATAATTACCGTGAGTTGGCAAAATTAGATGTAGAGCTGGTGGATACGCTGTTAGCGTCTACAGGTAATATATTTTTGCAGGCAGCAGGTGGCAGTTCGCGACAAATACGCCAGGCCCTGACCGAAAAAAGCTATGAGCTGATTGATGTAAAGGCGCATCTTGATTGGTTGGTTGGGATGATGATGCGCATCGCAAGTGGCATTTTAGATATGGATGAAATGACACGTCAGTATGTTGAATATATCAATAAAACAACACAGCCACTGAAAGATTATTTATTAGCCTTACCGGCGGGACCGTGTCTGATTTCTTCTCCGTTACATAATGGGAAAAACATTATGGATCTAGACGATATTATGAAAAAGAGTCCAGCGAAAGAGCCGTTGCCAACAGAAAATGTTGAGTTGCTAAAAAACAACAGCTAATTTTTAAGTACAGCGATTAATTCGGTTATGACTTCCTGTGGTAATAGCCCATTACAAAAATCAATATTGTCAGTATAAATAACGGCCATAAACCAAACATCATAAAAGGCGTGGAGCCTTGGCGAGTTTGTGCAATCGCGGTAAGTGTTGCTCTTTGCTGGGTTGGTAGTTGCTTAACGATTTTACCTTTGTGGTTCACTAGAGCGGTAATCCCTGTATTAGTCGAACGTAACAAGTAGCGCTGAGTTTCTAGAGCTCGCATTTGTGCAATCGCCATGTGTTGCTTAGGGCCTAGAGAATCACCAAACCAAGCATCATTGCTGATGGTGATTAGCATGTCTGATTCTTTTGCCATATCGGCAACAAATTCTGGGTATACAATTTCGTAGCAGATGAAAGGCGCAATTAAAAAAAGCTGCTCATCTTTTTCTACTTTTAATAATGCTTGATTTTTATCACCTTGTTTAAAGCTCGACATAGGCAAGTCGAAGAAGGGCAGTAGGCCACGGATAACCTGTTCTAGTGGAATATACTCACCAAAGGGAACCAGCTTCTGTTTGTGATATAAGCCTTCGCCCATACCGATGGCTAAAATACTATTATGAAATTCACCTTGAAATGGCCCTTGGGTATAGCGAAAAGGGATGCCGGTAATCAATGTTGTTTTGTTATTAATGGCTTCTTGGTTAATGGTATCAAGGTAAGTTTGGAACTGATCCTTTAAAACAGTTACTGCTGTTTCTGGCCATAGGACTAGGTCACTGTCCCAGTGCTGGCGAGTTTGTTCTAAGTAGGCATTAATAGTAGGGCTGCGCTGTTCGGGTAGCCATTTAACTTCTTGTGCAATATTGCCTTGTACGGCACTCACTGTTAAATCGTTTGTGACTTCTGTCCAGCTAATACTCTGCAATAAAAACCCGATCGGCCAGACGATTAGAAAAGCTAAGTAGTTGGCTTGCTTGTTACGTAAGCTGTAATAAATAGCTGCGGCAGTGAGTGCTGTAAAAAATGATAGACCATAAACACTTAAAATAGGTGCCCAACCATTAAGCCAGGTATGCAGTTGTGCATCACCGGCAAAGAGCCAAGGGAAGCCTGTCATAAACCAGCTGCGAAACCATTCATAAGCAAACCATAAGGCGGCGAAGGCGAGCATAGAAATGATCGGTTTGCTGGTATCTTGGTTATAAAAACGCTGGAAGAAATATAAGAATAGGGCAGGAAATGTGGCTAAAAAAGCAGCAAATAAACCGACCATTAATATCGCTAATATTGCCGGGGTGCCACCATGATCATGCATGCTGACATAAATCCAAGAGACGCCGACAGAGAACTTACCCAAGCCAAAAAACCAAGTGCGAATAGCCGCTTCTTTCGCCGAGCTATTGTGCAAACTAAACAGTAAGCCCATAAGTGAAACGATGACGATGGGCCAGAGAAAGAAAGGCGCGATGGCAAAAGGGAAAATTAACCCAGAAAATAAAGCGATTAAGCGCGGCTGGGCGCAAAGTTTTTGTAGCAGCAACATATAAATCCTTGAGGTAGAAAGCAAAAAAGAAAGCACTAGGCTTTCTTTTTCGATCATTCATTTTTTACCAAGCAAAACTAATCAATGGGGGTAACTTCCATTAAATTAATGCGTCGCCCTGTGCCGTTAACAACTTTGAAGCGCCACTCATTGATGGTAATTGCTTCATCACATTCAGGTACGCGACCAAAATGTTGAACAACGATACCACCGATGGTATCAAATTCTTTATCGTCAAATTTGGTATCGAAGTGCTGATTAAAATCTTCGATCGGAGTGAGTGCTTTAACCATACGCACATCGTTATCGAGAACTTTAATGAAGCTATCATCATCTTCTTGATCATGCTCGTCTTCGATCTCGCCCACAATTTGTTCTAAAACATCTTCAATAGTCACTATACCTGCAATACCGCCAAACTCATCGGCGACGATGGCCATGTGATTGCGGGTTGCACGAAACTCTTTCAATAGGATATTAAGACGTTTGCTTTCAGGGACAAAGGCTGCGGCGCGTAAAAGATCTTTAATGTTAAAGTCTTCAAGATTTTCATTGAGGATAAGCGGCAATAAATCTTTGGCTAATAATACCCCAAGCACTTCATCTTGATCTTCGCCCAATACAGGGAAACGCGAGTGAGCAGATTCGATAATAGAGGGAAGAAATTCCTTGAGAGACTCATCGGCCTTGATGCAGACCATCTGGGAGCGTGGCACCATGATGTCACGTACTTGCATATCAGAAACTTGCAAGGCACCTTCTAGAATAGAAAGTGTTTCGGTATCTACTACGTTGCGCTCAGCGGCTTCTCGTAGTATTTCTTTTAGATCTTGACGGTCGTTAGGATCGTCGGAAAACAAGGTTGATAGCTTGTCTAGCCAAGTTTTAGATTGGCTACTCAGTCGCTCTTCGCTCATGGAGTATTATTGATCTCTCAAATTACAATGATTCAATGCTCACTTTATAAGGTCTAAACCTTAAAAAGCAAGCGTTTGGTGTTTTATTATACTTTCTCAACCATCAGACTGCCAATGGAATAACCAGCACCAAATGAGCAAATTAGCCCCTTGTCGCCAGATTTGAAGTCTTCTTTGTATTTGTGGAATGCGATCACTGAGCCTGAAGAGGCGGTATTGGCAAATTCATCCAGTACTACTGGGGCTTCTTCGAGTGTCGGTAAGCGCCCTAGTAGCTTTTTGGCGGCAAAGTTATTCATGTTGATGTTGGCTTGATGCAACCACATGCGTTTTAGCTCTTCGGCTTGCATGCCACTTTCTTCAAGTTGCTCGGAAATGAACGTTACAATTAATGGCAGTAGTTCTTTAAAGACTTTGCGGCCTTGCTGCTGAAAGAAAGGGCGACCTTCAGGTAAATCATCAAAGCAATAGTCGGCATAGGACGCATCGCTGCGAATGTTGTCAGAATATTGAGTCATCTGTTTAGTGCCAATAATGCGGAAAGCACTATCGCTGGTACAGCTCGATTCAGGTTCTAAAATGGCGGCAGTGGCCACATCACCAAAAATAAAGTGACTATCGCGATTTTTGAAGTTTAAACCCGGTGTGGTGAATTCTGGATTAACAAATAATACGCACTTGGCTATGCCTGCTGCTAAGGCTGCATAAGCGTTAATCATGCCGAAAGTAGCCGATGAGCAGGCGATGCCCATATCATAAGCGCTGCCTTTAATGCCTAGGTCACGTTGAATTTCAACTGATATTCCTGGGTAGTCACGCTGGCGAAATGTGCTTGATACCACTACTAGATCAATATCTTCAGCAGTCTTGCCTGCCTCAGCCATTGCTTGTTTCGCTGCCGCGATTCCCATGGTAACCATTTCAGGCGTTTTACCTTCCTCAGTCATTGGGAATGTTGGGTGCATAATATCGGGGTTTATGATGCCGTCTTTATACATCGCGTAGCGGGATTTGATGCCTGAGGCTTTTTCGATAAATTCTGGGCTAGAGCCTACTAAAGCTTCTACATCACCGGCTTCGATTTCAGCAGCATGCTGGTCGTTGAATTTTTCTACGTATTGATTAAAGGCAATTACCAGCTCTTCGTTGCTGATCGAATGAGGTGGGATGAATAAGCCTGTACCGGAAATAACGAACTGAGACATGATGCTGTAACCTAGCTGATTTGAACTGTAATTATATGCTCTATGCTATCAAAACTATCTGGGTGGGTCTTGTGCGACTGGCGCTATATGAGCACTAATATTCGTTTTTATGAAAATATTGTTTTTCCCGTAGGGAAAGGCTGTCGATAGATAGTCGTTAAAGAAGGGGGAGGGAGTAGCGCCAGCATGGTGTCCGGCGCTAATTTATCTTAGCAATATACTAAGATAAATTAGAAAGCTTAGGATGAGCTTTCGGGTTGCGACGTACGATTAAGGCAACCTTGCCTATTTTTTGAATCAATTCAGAACCGGTTTCTTTTACTATATCGTCAATAGCCTGAGCGCGCATATCGCGTTCACCTATAGAGATTCTTACTTTAATTAACTCGTGATCATCTAGAGCACGGTTTAATTCTTCCAATACTGTTTCCGATAAACCATTACCGGCTATGGTCACAACTGGGTTCAGATTATGGCCAATAGAGCGCATTGCTTTCTTTTGTTCAGCAGAAATTGCCATCAGATTCGCTTGCCTAACTTAATTAAGTGGTAAACTCTGATTATATAGCAATAAATTCGAATTTGCCGCTTAAAGCGGTAATCTGTAGAAAACCAATTGAGAAAATATAAATATGGCGCGTTCAAAGTCGAGTAATGATTGGATGGATGAGCATTTTAATGATCATTATGTGATGAAAGCGAAAGAAGAGGGCTATCGTTCTCGCGCTTGTTACAAATTAATGGAAATTGATGATAAAGATAAATTAATTAAGCCAGGTATGACGGTACTTGATCTTGGTTCGGCTCCTGGCGGCTGGTCGCAAGTCGCGGTGCAGCGAGTAGGTGATCATGGGATGGTCGTAGCATCTGATATTTTACCGATGGATGGTATTGCTGGCGTGACTTTTTTACAGGGTGATTTCACTGAAGAAGCCGTCTTTGATGAGTTAATGACTATTATTGGTGATCGTCAGGTGGACCTTGTAATTTCCGACATGGCCCCCAATATGAGTGGAATGAGTGCGGTGGATCAACCAAGTGCTATGTATTTGGTTGAGCTTGCGCTGGATATGGCGCGTCAGGTTCTCAAGCCTGGTGGTAGTTATGCGGCTAAGGTTTTCCATGGGGAAGGCTTTGATGAATATCTAAAAGATATGCGCTCATCGTTCCAAAAAGTAGTGACCCGTAAGCCAGATTCTTCTCGAGCACGCTCTCGTGAAGTGTATTTAGTGGCAAAAGGTTATAAAGGTTAGTTAATCTTTTGCTAGAGTAGTTAGTAGAGTAAAGAAAGGTATAAATGACCTCTGATTCTCTATTAACACCGTACATGTAGTAGAGATCAGATTAAAAGCTGCGTAAGCTACAAGACTTACGCTACATATAAAATTAGAGGTATGCCTGTCATGGCAAAGAATTTAGTGCTTTGGGCCATCATCGCTGCGGTATTGATGACGGTTTTTAATAATTTTCAAAATGTCAGCCAAGCCAAAGAGCTCAAGTATTCCGAATTCATTAGCAGTGTACGCAGCGGCCAAGTCGAGCGTGTCAGCATTGCCGGTCAGAATATCGAAGGCGTTTTGGGCAATGGTGAAAGTTTCACTTCTATATTGCCGGCTTATGACGATAAATTGATCGACGATTTGTTGAATAATAACGTGCAGGTCGAAGGTAAAAAGCCTGAGCAGCAGAGTATTTGGACTCAGTTATTAGTCGCTTCTTTCCCCATTTTGGTGATTATTGCGGTCTTTATGTTTTTCATGCGCCAGATGCAAGGTGGTGGCGGTGGAAAGGGCGGCCCGATGTCGTTCGGCAAGAGTAAAGCCAAGCTATTAAGTGATGACCAAATTAAGACAACGTTTGATGATGTTGCGGGTTGTGACGAAGCGAAAGAAGATGTTAAAGAACTGGTCGACTTCTTAGTTGATCCGGGTAAATACCAGCGTCTAGGTGGGCGAATTCCTCGCGGTGTTCTTTTAGAAGGACCTCCAGGAACAGGTAAAACCTTATTAGCGAAGGCCATTGCTGGTGAAGCTAAGGTACCTTTCTTCTCTATCTCGGGTTCAGATTTCGTAGAAATGTTTGTGGGTGTGGGTGCGTCTCGTGTACGTGACATGTTTGAACAAGCTAAGAAACAAGCACCGTGCATCATCTTTATTGATGAAATTGATGCGGTAGGTCGTCATCGCGGCGGCGGTCATGGTGGTGGTAACGATGAGCGTGAGCAGACATTGAACCAGTTGTTGGTTGAAATGGATGGTTTTGAAGCGAATGATGGTGTGATCGTTATTGCAGCGACTAACCGTTCGGATGTATTGGATAAAGCCTTGTTACGTCCGGGTCGTTTTGATCGCCAGGTTGTTGTTGGTTTGCCTGACGTACGTGGTCGTGAACAGATCTTGAAGGTTCATATGCGTAAAGTACCGATTGCTGATGATGTGAAGGCATCGGTTATCGCTCGCGGAACGCCAGGCTTCTCTGGCGCTGATTTAGCCAATCTAGTCAACGAGTCGGCTCTTTTCACTGCCCGCTCGATGAAAAGCTTGGTGACGATGGAAGAATTTGAAAAAGCTAAAGACAAAATTATGATGGGCGCTGAGCGCAAGACCATGATTATGTCCGAGAAAGAAAAAGAATGTACGGCCTATCATGAAGCAGGGCACGCCATTGTTGGCTGCTTATCTGAAGAGCATGATCCAGTTCATAAGGTTACCATTATTCCTCGTGGCAGGGCCTTAGGTGTGACTTTCTTTTTGCCAGAAGCTGATAGTATTAGCTCTAGTCGTAGAAAAATATTGGGCATGATTGCAACTGCTTATGGTGGGCGAATCGCTGAGGAAATGTTGTACGGTAAAGATGGGGTTAGTACCGGAGCATCTTCAGATATTAAAGCAGCGACACATTATGCTCGTGGCATGGTTGTTAACTATGGTTTGTCGGATGCGTTGGGGCCATTGGATTATGATTCTCGTGATTCAGACGGTATTGGTTCACGCCATGTATCGAATGAGACGTCGCGTTTAATTGATCAAGAAATCAAGCGCATTACTGAAGAGTGTTATGCTCGAGCTGAAAAGATCTTAGAAGAGAATCGCGACATCTTAGAATCAATGAAAGAAGCATTGATGGAATATGAAACGATTGATTCGAATCAAGTAGCAGACTTAATGAATCGCCAGCCGGTTCGTTTGCCCGCTTCTTGGGATGATAAGAACGGTGGTTCGCCCACGTCTCCTGTTGAAGAGACGGATTTAGGTGAGCAAAGTGATGATGATACCCCAGCCGACAAAGTTGACGTGTAGGCTGGGTGATTAATCGATTAAAATAACGGGCTACGGCCCGTTTTTTTATGGCGCTCTTTTTATTGGGCCCCTTATGGATTGCGTCCATTTATGACGTTTCTTAAGGTGTTTTCTAAGTACTAAGTAATGAATCTTAATTAGCATGAAAAATACATTATTAGCCTGTGGCTCTCGCCATGGCGCGCTACAGCAGTTGGATTTAAGTCGTTGTAACATCATGGGGATTTTGAATGTCACGCCGGATTCTTTTTCTGACGGTGGCACTTACAATAATCTCGATAAAGCGTTGTTCCACGCAGAGGAAATGATCAAACAGGGTGCAACCTTGATTGATGTGGGTGGAGAATCTACTCGTCCGGGGGCAGCCAAGGTTTCATTGCAGCAAGAGCTCGATCGAGTTGTGCCGGTAGTGGAAGCTATTCATAAAAACTTAGAAACCATAATCTCAGTTGATACTAGTACTCCGGCAGTGATTACTCAGTCAGCAGAAGCTGGCGCCGGCTTGATTAACGATGTGCGGGCTTTGCAGCGTGAAGGTGCTCTCGCGGCAGCAGCAGCGACTGATCTGCCGATTTGCCTGATGCATATGCAAGGGCAGCCCGATAATATGCAGCAGGCGCCAAGTTACGATGATGTTGTTAACGATATTCATGAATTTTTGGCCGAGCGAGTAAAGGCTTGTGCGGGTGTTGGTATTGCACGGTCTCGTCTATTGTTGGATCCGGGGTTTGGCTTCGGTAAAACTCTTGAGCATAACTTCCAATTGCTGAACGAGTTAGAAAGTTTTCATCAATTTGGCTTGCCACTCTTGGTCGGGATTTCAAGAAAGACTATGATAGGCAAGGTTTTACAAAATAAGGCTTTGCAAGATAGGCCAGCAGATCAACGGCTTTATGGAAGCATAGCAGCAGCGGTTATTGCTGCTATGAAAGGCAGTGCAATTATACGAGTACACGATGTAGCGGCCACCTTTGATGCACTGCAAGTGGTTGCAGCGACAAAAGAATTTAGCAAGGATTGAATAATATGAGTATTAGTAAAAAATATTTTGGTACAGATGGTATCCGTGGTGAAGTTGGTACGTATCCTATTACCCCTGAATTTGTGATGAAGCTGGGTTGGGCGGCCGGTAAGGTATTTGCTCAGCAGGGTAAAAGTAAAATCTTAATTGGCAAAGATACCCGTATTTCTGGATACATGTTTGAGTCGGCTTTAGAAGCTGGCTTAACCGCTGCAGGGGTTGATAGCGGTTTGTTAGGGCCGATGCCTACACCAGGTATTGCTTACCTTACACGAACGTTTCATGCGGATGCAGGTATTGTTATTAGTGCTTCGCATAATGCTTATCACGACAATGGCATCAAGTTCTTTTCTGCTGATGGCACCAAACTTGATGATGCCATTGAACTGGAAATTGAGAAATATCTTGATGAGCCAATGACGACGGTTTCCTCTGATCAGTTGGGTAAGGCATTTCGTATTAATGATGCGGCTGGCCGTTATATTGAGTTTTGTAAAAGTACTGTGCGTCGTTTAAAGCTCAAAGGTAAGCGCATCGTTTTAGATTGTGCTCATGGTGCGACCTATCAGATAGCCCCAGCAGTGTTTGTTGAGCTGGGAGCGGAAGTTATTGCTATTGGCACGAGCCCAGATGGCCTGAATATTAATAAAGATATCGGCTCTACCTCGCCAAAGCAGTTGCAGCAAAAAGTAATTGAGACCCGTGCTGACTTAGGTATAGGTTTTGATGGTGATGGTGATCGCGTAATTATGGTCGATGAAAAAGGCGAGATCGTTGATGGTGACGAGCTACTTTATATCATGGCAATGCATGCTCGCAGTCGTAAGCGGCTTGGCGGTGGTGTCGTCGGTACTTTAATGAGTAATCTTGGTTTAGAGCTGGCTCTGAAAAAAGAGAAAATTGATTTTGTGCGCGCCAATGTCGGTGATCGCTATGTTATGCAACAATTGAAAGAGCATAATTGGCGTTTTGGCGGTGAATCTTCTGGGCATCTTTTATGTTTGGATTCGACATCAACGGGTGATGGTGTGGTTGCAGCGCTGCAAATCATGATGGCTCTGCAAGATTCAGGCAAAAGCTTGAATGAGCTTAAGTCTGGCATGATTAAATGCCCACAGACCATGATCAATGTGCGCCGTAATAAAGATATCGACGTGGCAAAAGATAAAACAATTCAAGCGGCCGCAGCAGAAGTGGAAGCTGAACTGGCTGGACGTGGTCGTGTTCTCTTACGTCCATCGGGTACAGAGCCTGTTGTAAGGGTGATGGTCGAGGGTGAAGATGGTAAGTTAGTCGCAAAGAAAGCACAGCAATTAGCAGAGATTGTAGAGAAAATTATATCTTAATTGCGATTATAGCCATCTACCTCTTGAGTCAGGTGGCTATCTTCGCTACTATCTCGCCCTGTTTTATATCGTGAGTTGATTATGCGTCGTCTATTGGTGGCTGGTAACTGGAAAATGAATGCCAGCAAGGTCATGTTGAATGAGTTGTTGGCCGGTATTGTAGAAAATGCTCCGCAGCACGCTGACGTCGTTGTATTTCCTCCGGCTCCGTACCTTATGGCGGCAGTTGATAAATTACAGGACAGTGCTGTTAAGGTGGGTGGTCAAAATTTGAACCCTCACGACAGTGGTGCGTATACCGGTGAAGTGTCTGCCAGTATGATAGTCGATTGTGGTTGTGAAGCTGTATTGGTTGGGCATTCTGAGCGTCGCACGCTCTATGCTGAAACGGATGCGGATGTATTAGCAAAAACTGCAGCGGCTTTAAACGCCGGTCTAACACCTTATGTTTGTATTGGTGAAACGCTCGCGGAACGCGAAGCGGATAAGACTGAAGCTGTAATCGAACAACAAATTAATGCGGTGTTGAATGGTTTAAGTGTTCAGCAGTTAGCAAAATGTGTATTTGCTTATGAGCCGGTCTGGGCAATTGGAACTGGTAAAACAGCTTCTCCAGAGCAGGCGCAGCAAGTGCATGCATTTATTCGAAGCTTATTGGCTTCGAAAGATGAAGAGTTAGCACTGAATAGCCATGTTCTTTATGGTGGCAGTGTAAAAGCGAGCAATGCGAAAGAATTGTTTGCACAGCAGGATATAGATGGTGGCTTGGTGGGCGGTGCATCGCTGCAAGCTGAAGAGTTTTTAGGAATCTGCAATCCGGCGTAATGTTGGTATCAGTAATTAGGTAGAGAATAAAATGGAAAAGATTACCCTAGTAGTACATATCTTATTAGCCTTTGGTGTTATTGGTCTAGTAATGATCCAGCAAGGTAAAGGCGCTGATGCCGGTGCTTCGTTTGGTGGTGGTTCATCACAAACGGTATTTGGTGGTCAGGGTTCAGGTAATTTCTTAAGCCGTATGACTGCAATTTTTGCGGCTGTATTCTTTGTTACCTCTATGGTTCTTGCCGTTGTTGCTAGTAATAAAGCAAAAGGTATTAATGATATTGGCGTTCCAATGCAAGAAATGACAGAAGTTCTTGAGCAAGACGCCCCTATTGTGGAAGAATACGCACCTGCGACCGATGCTCCTGATGTGGATGTATCAATTGATGATGTGCCGGTACTAGAAATGCCAGCAGAATAAGCAGTAAAGAGTAGTTTCGCGGATGTGGTGAAATTGGTAGACACGCCACCTTGAGGGGGTGGTGGGCTTACGCCCGTGGGAGTTCGAGTCTCCCCATCCGCACCAATTCGCTTTTTTAGTCGATCAGGCATATAATTGCCGCAGATTAGAAAAGCAAAGCAAGAAGCCCCTCGTTAGGGGCTTTTTGTTAGGCGTCATTTTTAGTAATGACGCCGAATAGAGAAAGCTAATGACCGCGTTGTGCGATTTGGTTTTCTTGTCTGCAAAGCGTTACGCGGACTGGGCACATGTTGCCCAATTTTTGTTTCTGGCGTTTGAAAAATGCAGATTTTTAATGAAACGTACAACATAAAGGTTACTAAGCTTGGCTAGTAAAGAAGAAGAATTACGTGAAATGATTGCTCCGGCGATTGAAGCGATGGGCTTATCCCTATGGGGTTTAGAGTATTCCGCTCAAGGCAAGCACTCTGTTTTACGCATCTACATCGATAATGAGAACGGTGTAAGCGTTGATGATTGTGCCTCTGTCAGCCGACAGGTGAGTGCGATCATGGACGTCGAAGATCCTATTAGTCAGGAATATACCCTGGAAGTGTCATCACCGGGTATGGATCGCCCGTTGTTTACTCTGGAACAGTTTAGAAAATACATTAACGAGTGGGCTGATATCCGTTTACGTATGCCATTTGATGGTCGTCGTAAGTTTAAGGGTGTCATTATCAATATCGAAGATCAGGATGTCGTTGTGCGGGTTGACCAGCATGAATACTTACTGCCTATCGATATGATCGAAAAAGCACACGTTATTCCCCAATTCAAGGACTAAGGCAGAGAGCGAGGCTAGGAATGAGTAAAGAAATACTTCTGGTCGCGGAAGCGGTTTCAAACGAAAAAGGCGTTGATAAAGAGATTATTTTCGATGCGATTGAATTCGCATTAGCAGCGGCGACGAAAAAACGTTACGAAGACGAAGAAGCAACTATTACTGTAAATATTGATCGCCGTACCGGTGATTATGTGACTTTCCGTAGTTGGTTAGTTGTAAGCAATGATGTAGTACCTGGCTTAGGCGATGAGCTAACTCTTGAAGAAGCGTTAGAGATCGATGAAAACTTGAAGCCGGGTGACGTCTATGAAACTGAAGTCGACAATGTCGGTTTTGGTCGTATTGGTGCCCAAGCTGCGAAGCAGATCATTGTACAGAAAGTACGTGAAGCTGAACGCGCAATGGTGGTTGAGCAATATGAAGATCGTGTTGGCGAGCTTGTTAGCGGCAGCGTTAAGAAAGTAACTCGCGATAACGTGATTGTAGATTTGGGTAATAACGCTGAAGGCTTATTGCCAAAAGATCAGCTTATTGGTCGTGAAATTGTCCGTATGGGTGATCGTGTACGAGCTGTTTTAGATTGTATTCGCCCAGAAAATCGTGGACCTCAATTGATGCTGAGCCGAACTGTGCCAGCGATGATCATTGAGTTGTTCCGCATTGAAGTGCCTGAAATTGCTGAAGAAGTAATTGAAATTAAAGGTGCTGCTCGTGATCCCGGTTCTCGTGCCAAGATTGCTGTGAAAACTAATGATGGCCGCATGGATCCTGTTGGAGCTTGTGTGGGTATGCGTGGTTCTCGTGTGCAGGCGGTAACAAATGAATTAGGTGGTAACGAGCGTATTGATATAGTGCTTTGGGATGATAACCCAGCACAACTTGTTATCAATGCCATGGCTCCAGCTGAAGTTAGCTCTATCATCGTAGATGAAGACTCTAACTCGATGGATGTCGCAGTCGCCGCAGACAATTTAGCGCAAGCGATTGGTCGTGGTGGACAGAATGTGCGTTTGGCTTCTGAGCTTACTGGCTGGGAAATCAACGTAATGACTGAAGCTGCTGCTGCAGAAAAGCAGAACCAGGAATCGGGTAGCATCATTGATGAATTTACCCAACAACTGGATATCGATGAAGACTTCGCAGAATTATTGGTTGAAGAAGGTTTCACCACGCTAGAAGAAGTTGCTTATGTACCAATTGCTGAAATGATCGCCATTGATGGCCTTGATGAAGAAATTGCTACTGAGCTTCAAAATCGTGCGAAAGATGTGATTTTGACACTAGCGATTGCTTCCGAAGAAAAATTGGAAGAAGCAGAGCCCGCTGAAGACTTGCTAACCATGGAGGGTATGGATAAACATCTTGCTCTTGTATTGGCAAGCCAGGGTATTTGCACAATGGAAGATCTAGCAGAGCAAGCCATCGACGATATTATTGACATCGAAGGCATGACAGAAGAAAAAGCGGCCGAGTTAATTATGACCGCTCGTAAGCCTTGGTTTGAAGGCACTGAGTAATAGATTCACTCGGCCTAGGAGAGATGCATGACCGATACAACAGTTCAAGAGTTCGCTGATGTGGTAGGGACCGATTCCGATCGTCTACTATCACAAATGAAAGAAGCGGGCTTACCTCAGACTAACGCAAATGATGCGGTAAGTGCTGAGCAAAAAGAGGCCTTATTAGGCCACTTGAAGAAAAATCACGGTGACGCTGCTGAAGCAGAGCCGAAAAAGATTAGTCTTAAGCGTAAAACAACGACTACGTTGAAAACGGGTCAAGGCGGCAAGAAAGATGTTGCTGTTGAAGTTCGTAAAAAGCGTACGTTTGTTAAGCCAGATGCAGAAGTAGTTGCAGCAGCCGTGGAAGAAAAAGTGACTGCAGTTAAGGCTGATAAAGCCGTAGCCGCTGAAACTAAGAAAGCCGCTGAAGAAGCAACTGCCGCAGCAAAAGCCGCCGCCGCCGCACTTGATGCAGCTGCAGCCGCTCAGGCCGCCGCGAAAGCGAAAGCCGCCGCAGAAGCGAAAAAGATTAAGCCAGCTGCTAAGCATAAGATTTCTCAGAAATCTCAGTCTGAAGCAAAAGCCCGTGGTGGCGTAAGCTCTACTGCTCGTGTTGCAGCGAAAGCAAAAGTTGCGGCTAAGCCTAAAGCTGAAGCTAAGCCTAAAGCAACCGCAGCGGCTAAGCCTAAAGCAGGCGCTAAGCCTAAGCTAAGTGCTAAGCCAGTAGCGCGTGATGCACGTAACAAAAAGCCAACGGCTACCGCTGCTGCGAAGACTGTTCCTCCTACTAAGGAAGAGCTAGCTCAGAAGCAAGCAACAGCAGAAGCAGCGACACAACGTGACGGTGCTGATCGTAATAAGAAGCGCGCTCCAGGTGCTCCAGCAGCAGCTCCACGTTCAGGCGCACCAGGTGCTCCTCGTTCAGGTGCTCCAGGTGCTCCACGTTCAGGTGCTCCTCGTCAGTTCCGTACTGAAGATGGTTCAGCGAATCAACGTGGTCGTCGTAAGAAGCTTAAAGGTAAAGCAGCGCGTACTGCACAAGCACAAGCAGATAACGAGCATTCGTTTACTAAGCCAACGGCTCCTGTTATTCACCAAGTTGAATTGCCAGAAGCAATTACAGCGGGTGATCTTGCCGCTAAGATGGCAATTAAAGCCGGTGACGTAATTAAAGCGTTGATGGGTATGGGCGTAATGGCCACCATTAACCAAACTTTGGACCAAGATACTGCAACACTTGTTGTTGAAGAAATGGGTCACAAAGTAACTAAGTTGATTTCAGATAACGCGCTTGAAGAAGACGTATTTGAATCTGTAACTTATGACGCTGATGAAGAGTCTCGTGCGCCAGTTGTGACCGTAATGGGCCACGTTGACCATGGTAAGACTTCACTACTGGATTATATTCGTTCAAGTCGTGTAGCGACTGGCGAAGCCGGTGGTATTACACAGCATATTGGTGCTTATCACGTAGATACAGATCATGGCATGATCTCGTTCTTAGATACACCAGGACACGCAGCGTTTACTTCAATGCGTTCTCGTGGTGCTCAGTGTACAGATGTTGTTATCTTAGTTGTTGCTGCTGATGATGGTGTAATGCCTCAGACGAAAGAAGCTGTACAGCACGCGAAAGCGGCTGGCGTTCCTATCGTTGTTGCTATTAACAAGATGGATAAAGAAGGCGCTGATGTAGATCGTGTTAAAAACGAACTGTCTGCGTGTGATGTGATTCCAGAAGATTGGGGCGGCGATGTTCCTTTCATGCCAGTATCTGCACATACCGGTGAAGGTGTTACTGAATTATTAGACGCTGTTTTATTACAAGCTGAATTGCTTGAACTGAAAGCCGTGATTAATGGTCCTGGTCAAGGTGTTGTTGTTGAATCTCGTCTTGATAAAGGCCGTGGTCCAGTAGCTACTTTACTTGTACAGAATGGTACGCTTAAGAAAGGCGACATCGTTCTTGCGGGTACTTGTTATGGCCGTGCTCGTGCATTATTGGACGAGAATGGTAAGCCAACAGAATCTGCAGGTCCTTCTATTCCTGTTGAGATCTTAGGTCTTAACGGTACGCCTGATGCTGGCGCAGCTTTCATCGTTGTTGAAAGTGAGAAGAAAGCACGCGAAGTAGCTGAGCACCGTGAATCTAAGCGTAAAGAAGGTATTCAGCAACTACAGCAGAAAGCGAAACTGGATGCCTTGTTTAATAACATGGGTGGCAGTGAGCAATCGAACTTGAACATCGTGCTTAAGACAGATGTTCGTGGTTCTCTAGAGGCATTGATTGCTTCTCTTCAAGGTCTTGGTACCGATGAAGTGAAAGTTAATATCGTATCTTCTGGTGTTGGTGGTATATCTGAAACAGATGCAACATTGGCCTTGGCTTCTGAAGCGGTTATCTTCGGCTTTAACGTTCGTGCAGATGCATCAGCGAAACGAGTTATCGAAGGTAATGGATTAGATTTACGCTACTACAGCATTATCTATGATCTGATCGATGATATTAAAGCGGCTATGTCTGGCCTATTGGCTCCTGAATTACGTGAAGAGATCTTGGGTGTTGCTGAAGTACGTGAAGTATTTAAGTCGCCTAAGTTTGGTCTAATCGCTGGTTCTATGGTGACTGATGGTGTTATTCACCGTAATAAGAGAATCCGTGTACTTCGTGAGAATACGGTTATCTATGAAGGTGAATTGGAATCTCTACGTCGCTTTAAAGATGACGTTCAAGAAGTTCGCCAAGGTATGGAATGTGGTATCGGTGTTAAGAACTATCAAGATGTTCGCGCTGGTGACCAGATCGAAGTGTATATTGTGAATGAAATCGCACGTACACTTTAGTTAGCGGGCTATTAAGTTAGCCAACTTGCTAATCCGAAAAACGCCGCTTTATGCGGCGTTTTTTCGCTATGCTGGTTATATTATTAAGCCTGTGTGCTGGTTGTATAATTGGTTGTATAAAAGATATTTAGGGGCGACATAATGCCAAAAGATTTTAGCCGTACTACGCGCTTAGGCGAACAGATCCGTCGAGATCTAGCGCAATTAATTCAATTTGATATGAAAGATCCACGCTTAGGCATGGTGACACTTAATGCTGTTAAGGTTGCTAAAGACCTTGGTTATGCTGACATCTATTTCACTGTAATGGGTGCTAAAGGTGATAGTGATGAGGCTGATGAAGCGGCAATCCAAAAGCAAGCGAGCAAAGTTTTAAATGATGCTGCTGGTTTCTTGCGTGGAGAGTTATCTCGCCAAATGACAACTCGTATTACGCCTTTGCTGCGTTTCCATTACGATGAGTCACTATTGCGTGGTCATCACATGACAAACTTGATCAATAAGGTTGTTGCTGAAGATGTAGCACGTGCGGGTAAGCCTGCTGAAGATAGTGAATAGCAGTCGCGATTAGTCGCAAGTAAGAGTAGAAATAGAAGTATGGCACGTGTAAAAAAAGGTCGCGATATAAGCGGTATTATAGTGCTCAATAAACCTTTGGGCCTTTCTTCAAATCAAGTTTTACAGAAGATAAAGTGGCTTTTAGGTGCCAAAAAAGCAGGTCATACCGGGGCGCTTGACCCTATGGCTAGTGGTGTACTTCCTTTGTGTTTTGGGGATGCCACTAAGTTTTCTCAGATTCTTCTTGAAGCGACCAAGGGTTATATCACGACCTGCAAGTTGGGCGAGATACGCTCGACGGGAGATCAGGATGGCGAGATTCTTTCAGTAAAGCCAGTGCCTGAGTTTGATGCGGCTGCAATTGAAACAATTCTGCAAAACTTCCGTGGTTTAATTACCCAAGTTCCTCCTATGTATTCTGCGCTTAAGCATGAGGGTCGACCTTTGTATGAGTTGGCGCGCCAAGGTGTTGAACTGGATTTAAAGGCATTAAAACAGCGCCAAGTCACTATTCACTCTTTACGGGTTTTAGAAATTCGTCAGGATGTTGGTGAAATTGATCTTGAAGTCGTGTGCTCTAAGGGTACCTATATTCGAAGCTTGGTAGAAGACATTGGTAATGAGCTGGGTTGTGGTGCATATGTCAGTATGTTGCATCGAAATAAGGCTGGACCGTTTTCTGAAGCGCAGTTTATCGAGTACCAAACCTTATTGGATCTTGAAGATGACTACCCAGTTGTCGCAGAGCGTCATGCGGTGATGGATGAGATGTTGATTCATTCGGCTGAAGCTATTCCTGATTGGGCTAAAATTGAGCTAACCTTGGCTGAGGGTCACAAAATTTTACACGGGCAGAGAGTCAAAACTAGCTTCCCGCTGACGCCTCAAGTACAATTATGGGTTAATACTCCTGATGGAGTTGTCTTTGTTGGCGTTGGTGACATTACTGACAACGGCACATTGATACCAAAACGTGTTTTTCAGGTTGACTTGCCAAGCGAGTAAACTTAAAAATATTCGTTTTAAACGATTTCTGGCTAGTGTGAGCTTCTTACTTCTTTTGAATTAAGCCGTTCGCGCAGCATCCTACTGTTAATATGCACGGTGGAGATGTGTGGCCGATTTAACCGCATATTATGGAGATATGATCATGGCATTAACTGCTGAAAATAAAGCGGCAATCGTTGCTGAATACCAAACTGCTGAAGGCGATACTGGTTCTCCAGAAGTCCAAGTTGCTTTGTTGACTCACAACATTGTTGGTTTACAGGATCACTTTAAAGTGAATCATAAAGATCACCACTCTCGTCGTGGTTTGATTCGCATGGTAAACCAGCGTCGTAAATTGTTGGATTACTTGAAGGGTAAAGACGCAACTCGTTACACTTCTTTGATCAAGCGTTTAGGTCTACGTCGTTAAGATGTAGTCCTTGATAGAAGCCCTTTTTAGGGCTTCTATTTTTTTATCTCGAATAAAATATTTACTTAACTATTTAATAAACACTGTACTGTCAGTTCTTAGCTACTTCTAACCATTTGCCTTTCAGCCCCTCACGGTAGGGATGCGAAAAGGGCCAATGCTTAGAAGTGCTAGCAGAGCAGTCATTTAAGGATTGAAGAATGAGCATTATTCCTACAGCGATTACCAAAACGTTTCAGTTTGGTGAAGATACTGTAACGCTAGAAACTGGTCGTATTGCACGTCAGGCTTCTGGTGCTGTTTTAGTTACTATTGGTAAGACTCAAGTATTGACCACAGTGGTTGGTGCTAAATCGACTAAGCCAGGACAAGACTTTTTCCCACTGTCTGTTCACTACATTGAAAAGACTTATGCTGCAGGTCGTATCCCTGGTGGTTACCTGAAGCGTGAAGGTCGTCCTTCTGAAAAAGAAACTCTGACTTCTCGTCTTATTGACCGTCCAATTCGTCCATTATTCCCTAAGGGTTACATGAGCGAAGTTCAGGTTGTTTGTACTGTGATTTCTGCAGACAAGAACGTTGATCCAGATATCGCAGCCATGATCGGTACTTCTGCTGCTATCTCAATTTCTGGTATTCCTTTCAGTGGACCAATCGGCGCAGCCCGTGTTGCTTTCAATGAAGAGAAAGGCTACGTATTAAACCCAAGCTATGAAGTTTTAGAAAATTCATTATTGGATATGGTTGTTGCGGGTACTAACGACGCTGTATTGATGGTTGAATCTGAAGCAGATGAGCTGACTGAAGATGAAATGTTGGGCGCTGTATTATTCGCTCACCAAGAATACCAGTGTGTTGTTACTGCTGTAGCTGAATTTGCTGCGACTGTTAATACACCAGTATGGGAATGGACTGCTCCTGAGTTTGATACGGCATTATTTGATGCTGTTAGTGCTCAAGCCGGTGCTGCTATTGGTGACGCATATCTTACGACGGATAAGATGGAACGTTATGGCAAAATCGACGCCGCTAAGAAAGCTGCTGTTGAAGCTTTGTGTGGTGAAGAAGAAGGCAAGCCGTCTGCAGACGATATTGCTGGTATGATTTCTAAGATCCAAAAGAATATTGTTCGTCAGCGCTCTGTTGCTGGTGAGCCTCGTATCGATGGTCGTGATAACGATACTGTTCGTGCGATTACTGTTGAAACGGGCGTTCTAGGTAATGTTCACGGTTCTGCTTTGTTCACTCGTGGTGAAACTCAAGCAATCGTTACTGCTACGCTAGGTTCTGGTCGTGATGCTCAGATGGTTGATACGTTGTTCGGCCGTACTGAAGATCCATTTATGTTCCAGTACAACTTCCCTCCATATTCTGTTGGTGAAGCTGGACGTATGGGCGGTGTTGGTCGTCGCGAAATTGGTCACGGTCGTTTAGCCCGTCGTGGTATCCAAGCGATGATGCCTAAGCACGAAGATTTCCCTTATTCAATTCGTGTAGTATCTGAAATTACAGAATCTAACGGTTCTTCTTCTATGGCTTCTGTTTGTGGTGCTTCTATGGCATTGATGGCAGCTGGCGTACCGATGAAAGCTCCAGTTGCAGGTATTGCAATGGGTCTTATCAAAGAAGACAATGGTTTTGCTGTATTGACTGATATCTTGGGTGATGAAGATCACTTAGGCGACATGGACTTTAAAGTAGCTGGTACTGATCAAGGTATTACTGCTCTACAGATGGATATCAAGATTCAAGGTATCACTGAAGAGATTATGGATATCGCATTGCAGAAAGCAAACACAGCTCGTATGACGATTCTTGCGTCTATGAATGCTTGTATTGCGACTCCTGCTGCTGAGATGGCTGATAACGCTCCGACTATGAGCACGATCAAGATCGATCCTGATAAGATCCGTGACGTTATTGGTAAAGGCGGCGCGACTATCCGTTCAATCACTGAGCAGACTGGCGCAGACATCGATATCGATGATAGCGGTAACATCAAGATCTTCGCGGCTGGTAAAGAAGCATCTGATGCTGCTAAAGCAATGATCGAAGGCATTACGGCTGAAGCTGAAGTTGGCAAGATCTACCGTGGTAAAGTTATGAAGCTAGCTGATTTCGGCGCTTTCGTTAACATTATCCCAGGTAAAGACGGTTTGGTTCACATCTCTCAGATCTCTGAAGAGCGTGTAGAGAACGTTGCTGATTACTTGAAAGAAGGCCAAGAGGTTAACGTTAATGTATTAGACGTTGATCCTAAGGGTCGTATCAAGTTGACCATGAAGGGTGTTGCGCAAGAAGCGTAATCTCTGATTGATCATCTGATCTAAAAAAGGCGCTAACTGGAAACGGTTAGCGCCTTTTTTGTTTGTGACTTTTGGTTTTGGTTGAAACGCTGCTTGTGGGTTTATTCTGGGCCTTTGGTTTTCTGCTCGCAATTTGCTTGCGTTCGCGATGGAGATTGAATTTTGTACGGAGCGCTGCAAGGTACCAGCCGCTCCAGGTATTCACGGCGCTAGCGCTCCCTGTAAGCTCGCTAAAAGATCCCTCTTTTAGACGTCCTACAAAATTAATCTCCATCACTCACCGCAAATCACTTCTGCTTTAGAAATCTGAAAAAGCCTTTCTCTTTATGGCAACGCAGCTTATCGGTAAATGATAAGCCGTGTTTATTTAGAATAATAAACCTACTTAAAGCCTACTTAGGTGTCCGTGGCGGTGCATTAGGTTGTTCGTTGTCGGGGCGTCATTCCGCAGGGAAGCGGAATACGAGCCTACAGGGAGAGCGCAGCGGCGTATTTACGGCGTCCCCAGAAACGAACAACCTAATGCGACGCGTGAAAAGGTACCGAATTACGGCGTTTTTCAGGATACCAAAAGCGTATAAGTCTTTATTAGATAAATGAGCGTCTATATAGATACTTATTTTCACCCTAAATACCTGCTTTTGAAATTCATCAATCTTTATCGGAATCGCCTTGAATCTACTCAAATCCCAACTATCCTCTAGTTCCTAGCCAGAATTCGTACGATAACTAAGCAGTTTTGATGGTTTTTGAATTCATTTCATTCTTTTGTCGCTAATTTACCAAAAGCGGTTGAC
>JBLGBO010000012.1:0-102522 GCA_047616865.1 Oleispira sp. | reverse complement strand
TGAGTTTGAATCAATTCAAGCCATTGTTGTTTTGTGCGTTTCATAGTTTTCACCTCAAATTATGTGAGATGTATGATATGGCCACACGAAAATTATTGAAGGAGGTGCTTGGTTAGGCGCTTACTATCCATCAATGAGATTATCTCCATCCTGCCTATAGCCTACTTGCTCATCATGTACGTCAAATTCATTATCTGCGGCGTAGTTCTCAGCTTCTTTCTCAGCTTTCTTATGAGCCAACTCCAGATCTTTAGCTTCAAAACATACAACTCTTTCTTCAAAAATCTTCTTTCCCGAAGAAGTTTCTCCAAACTTGTACACACTTCTGATTGCGAACCATTCCATTGTTCAAATTTCTCAACTAGATAAATAACGTGTAACGCCTCAAGCACAGGCGCGATAGCCTCCAGTGCCTTGACTTGTTACACATTGATGCCGTATGCACTTAAATGTGATTTCATTATATGTAATATCCTGTCACCTGAATCAAAACCTTTGGCAATTCTAATTGATTGCTCAGCCGAATATTCTGATATGTTGCCACCAAGCTCTAGAAGCAGATTAACCATATCTGAATTCCCGTGTTGAATTGCTTCTGATAAAGCTTGCTCTTGTATTGGGCTGCCCAACGAACGCAATAATTCAACTTGGTCATACATCAGTTCTAGTGCACACCATGTTAGAGCGTTCTCGCCAATAGAGTTTGTTTGCTTCAACAATGAAACATCGCTTTTAACAATGTTTGTTACTTTTTCAGGTGACTCTCTTCTCAACGCATCGAGAAGAATTTCAAAGCCCAAATTTCTTCTAGGTAGACTCATCTTTCTCTTTTTGTTGTGTAACGCTTTGCTAAACGGCAGCCGAAACGCAGTGTAGGCTGTCCAGTGGAGGGCGCGTTTTTTGCGCCCGGAACGAGTTTGAGCAACTTGTTACATGCCGACAAGTGATGAATCATGCCATACATCCTCATGCTCGCCAGCGATTAAAAACCTATAGCCTGGAGGAAGTGATAGATATTGCTCTACTTCAGGCAGATACTCTGCAATATGGTTTACGTGTAGTGGCTTGAAAAAACCTTCCTCATCCGGCATTTCTTCACCGCACCAGATATACCAACCACAAGTGCCATTCTCTGGGTTGTGCCGCAAGCCGTTAATTGGAAGCTTACCAATTGTTTCAATAGCAATACCAAGCTTTTCCGTGCTGCTGCATGGAGAAGGTATAGCTTCAAATTTTATACATATTTCCTTTTGGCTTGGCACGATATTCCCTAAGGTATGTAACGCTTTTGTTGTGGGGCGGTGAAACGTAGCGAGGAACGAGCGAAGTTTAACCGTCCCAGCCCCGCAGGGGTGAACACCAACTTTTTGTTATATTTTATGCAATAAGAACCCAAAGCAAGCCTCCTAGCAAAGCGCCGAAAAAATACATTACCATTTTTATAGAGTCAGCAGTAAACACTTTTAACTGAGTATTCAAAAGGCCAAGAGGGCTTGTGAATAATTCTTGAGTCGATGTATTCATACGATTTCTAATACTCGTAACACCTATAACTATAACTATAAATATTGAGGAAAGTATGAAGTAGCTGATTACTATAAATGAGCACAATCCTTCAGAAAAAAAAGATAACTCATAGAAATTTTCGGGACGTGAATTTAACCATGAAATAGTTAATCCCAGAGGTACACCCGAAATTAATGAGTTTTTCCTTGTAGAGATGTCCATATCTTTCCTTAAAATCTAACGCCTAGCTCACCTGCGAATATTGAGGAGAGTGCTTTTTGTGTAAAATGGAGCTACGCGACATACACAAAAACGCGCGTAGCAATATTTGTCAGGTGCAGCTACTTGTTAGCTTTTTTAGCATAATAGCGTTTCTCTTGCGCCTTTCTTTTTTGTGCACCACCAATATTCCATTTAAGCCAGCCATTAATATCCTGGATGGCAGTTTCCGCAGCCATTTTGACATCCGGATCTTGGTCTGAGAGCCCTTTAAGCAACACGGGCTTAAGTAGGTTTTTCTCAGCCTTCAAATTGCGCATGACACTCATGGATAACCCATAAAAAGCACTTTGCCTAATTGATGGATCATTATGCTGACTAAGCTGAGCACAAATTTCTTGGGCGAACTTCCAGTTTTCATGGTTATAGCTCAGATCAATACATGTTCGCTTAAGCACATCTAAATCGTTGTCTCGGATAGCGTCTAGTATTTCACGATCCGTTAATGATTGATCCATGATTTCTACTCGCACTGAAAGCTAACATTTTAATCATGCGCATACGCGTTTGCACGGAAGTGACTTTTAGAAACTTCACGGCAACTGATTGATTTAACTCGGTAATTTTTGAAATCCATTTCCAAGCTCCAGAAATACGCGCATGCGCATTTGCCTAAATAACGAGGGGTCTCGTTATGTCAGGGCTTATATTGATAATGTACTGATTTTGCTACATTTTACTGAATTGTTCCAGATAAACGCGCAAATATTACAAATATTTCCGTGCAAATGAGCATTGAAATGACCCAGTATCAAAAATCAACTGTATGTATAGCCATAGTTCTAAATTGTTGATATTAGGCGCTACTACTCATAGTAATTCTGGCTTCCTCTTTGGATTGTTTTGCCCAATTAATAGGATTCGTTACGGCAATTTGGCCAGAGTGGGGGAGGGTAGCTTGTGATGTGGGTGGTAAATCGACGATTCAAGGTATTGCTAGTAGAAGGAGTCGCAGTATCTAAGGTGCTGTCTGGTGTAATTATGAGATTTTTCGAATATCTGTGTGAAGGTTTGCATTATCTCATAATGTGCTGATGGGCGAATTAGTTGGGCAGGAAAGATCGTCTGGCATGAGCTTGGTGGTCCAAGGATCTACGTGCTTCAGCCTCTGTGTTGCTATAGGCATTCTTTTAATTGCTAAAATTACGATATTTTAAAATCAATTCGATGATCTCATGAGAACTTGCCGTTGATTCCAAAGACTCATTTAGAGCTGATCGTTGAGGTAGGTAAATATTAAATTTGTCTCGTAAAAGTTGTACTACATCTTGATCAATCGTTGGATTAAAATCTTTCTCGGCGAAAATACAAATTCTCTCAAGAATATATTTTTTACTCTCCATGCACTGTAACCTTTTTCATATTTTTACTCATTTTATTTTTATGTGTGCTGCCTAATAGATCAGAAGGTAAGGTTCCAAGTAAATAGCAGACACATATTATGTATGCCCAGTGTGGGCATGATCTAGTGAAGTGGGAACTTCAATAAGGGGGTATTTCTCTTGTGGCCTTAATCATGACTCGTTAGAGATTAATTACTAGTAAATATTACGCCGTAGTGTCGTTTGTTTTTTTCTGCGCCATACTGCCCAGTAATATCATGCGCAGCTGGGTAATTAATCGTTGCTGAATCAATATTAGTTCTTCTGGCTCTTTATCAATCGCTTCAATACTGGCAACGAGCACTTGGTTTACCATGACTTCTGCTGCCAGAGGAATATTCCCTAAGCGCGTATCACTGCTTAAGTCTTCGTGAAGCTCATCAATAAAAAATTGTTTTTCTTTTTGCAGTGCTTCGCGAAAGATGAGTGGGCCACCGGTAAGGCCACTGGTCAGCAAGCGAAACAGTTCTGGGTTTTGTTGGCTGAATTCAAGCTGTGTGATAACGGATGTTTCAATGACGCTGCCGTTAGCTTTAATTCGTTGTCGTGCTTTTCGCATCAGCTGTCGCAATGTTTGAGCAACCTTGTCTACTAATACGAGCCCTAATTCTTCCATATCTTTAAAATGGCGATAGAAAGTCGCCGGTGCTATCTCAGCCTCGCGAGTTACTTCTCTAAGGCTAAGAGCTGGAAAGCCTCTCTCTTCGCTGAGTTTTAACGCGGCGCTAATAATCGACTGGCGCGTTTTTTCTTTTTGTTCTGACCGAATGCTCATGTGAATTCTAATAATGTATCACTGTAAAGACTGACACTATAACAGGCATGAGGGCTTTGGGTTGGTAAAAATGGTGCGTATTTTTGCTTTATTCTTATATTTGGCCTATTTCGCCCTTGGCTGGTGCGCAGTAATAATGGGAGTGCACCCCCATGGCGCATGTTGGTGGTGAGTGAGCTGGTTTGTAGGGCGGAATGGCATATCCTTGCACGTTTTGTGAGCATATATAGTACCTGTAGAGCAGTTTTTGCAAGTTGGCATTACTGTTGCAGTACCTAGGTAAATTACGCCATGTCATGATGCGGCAACCCTCTAGAATGAGGGGTATCACGGAACGAGGCGATTATAAGATAACCTAGGATTAGAGAGATCTACTATGAATAAGACCCGTATAATTGTTGTTGGTAATGGCATGGTAGGCCATAACTTTATTGATACTGTGGCGACTTCAGACACTGCAGATCAGTATGAAATCATCACCTTTTCGGAAGAACCTCGTTTAGCTTACGATCGTGTGCAGCTAAGTAAGTATTTTTCGGGTTCTACAGCAGAAGATCTTGCGCTAACCACAGAAGGTTATTATCAAGAGAAGGGCATCAACTATATTCTTAACGACAAGGTTGTTGAGATTAATAGTGAAGAGAAGTTCGTAGTCACGGCCAACGGTCGTAAAGAATCTTATGACAAATTAGTACTAGCAACGGGTTCTTATCCTTTCGTTCCTCCTATTCCTGGTAAAGATCAAGAGCATTGCTTGGTCTATCGTACTATTGAAGATCTAGAAGCAATTTCGGCCTCAGCAGCGGCCAGTAAAGTCGGTGTTGTTGTGGGTGGTGGCCTATTAGGCCTTGAGGCTGCAAACGCTGTTAAGCAAGCAGGGGTTAAGACTCATGTGGTTGAATTTGCACCACGTTTAATGGCTGTGCAGCTTGATGAAGCCGGTGGCGCATTATTGCGTACGAAAGTCGAAGCGTTGGGTGTTGAAGTTCATACCGGTAAAAATACCACTGAGATTGTTGCTGGTGAAACTTGCCGTTATCGCATGAACTTTGCTGATGGTACGTTTTTAGAAACCGATATGATTTTGTTCTCTGCAGGTATTCGACCACAGGATGAGTTAGCCCGTCAGTTTGATTTAAAAATCGGTGAGCGTGGCGGTATTCAAATTAATGATAACTGTCAAACGTCGAGTGATGATATCTACGCGATTGGTGAGTGTGCCCTATGGGGTGGCATGATCTACGGTCTAGTTGCGCCAGGCTACAATATGGCGAAAGTGGCTTTTGATCATATCAAGGCGGCTGCTGGCAATGGTAAAGGGTTAGAGTTTAAAGGCGCTGATATGAGCACCAAGCTTAAATTGCTGGGTGTTGATGTTGCTTCAATTGGCGATGCGCAGGGTAATACACCAGGTTGCTTAAGCTATGTTTACCAAGATGATATTAATCAGGTGTATAAGCGTTTAATCGTATCCGCTGATGGTAAAAAATTATTAGGGGCTGTGCTCGTCGGTGAAGCTGATGCGTTTAGCAATTTATTGCAAGTTAAATTAAACGATATGGATTTACCTCAAAATCCAGAAGGTTTAATTCTTCCAAATCTCGATGGTGCAGCTAGTGTTGGCTTAGGTGTTGATGCATTGCCAGAGACTGCGACTATTTGTTCTTGTTTCGATGTCTCGAAAGGTCAAATTTCAGCCGCAGTTCAAGGTGGCTGTTGCAACATGGGTGATATTAAAGAAGCGACCAAAGCTAGCACGGGTTGTGGTGGTTGTGCCGCTTTAACCAAGCAGGTTATGGATGCTGAATTGTTATCACTGGGCGTGGAAGTGAATAACGATTTGTGTGAACACTTTGCGTATACACGAGCAGAGCTGGCCGATATTGTTCGAATTAAAGGCATTAAAAATTTCCAAACACTTTTATCAAGTCATGGTAAAGGTCATGGTTGTGAAATCTGTAAGCCAACGGTTGGTAGTATCTTAGCGTCTTTTAGTAACGAATATATTTTGAAAGATGAGCATATAGGTTTACAAGATACCAACGATGTTTATCTCGGTAATATGCAAAAAGACGGAACGTATTCAATTGTTCCTCGTATTGCTGCGGGTGAAATTACTCCTGAGAAGTTAATTGTTTTAGGGCAGGTTGCTAAAGATTTTGACCTGTATACCAAGATTACCGGTGGTCAGCGTATCGATTTATTCGGCGCTCAGTTACATGAGCTACCGGCCATTTGGAAAATATTAGTAGATGCTGGTTTTGAAACAGGTCATGCCTATGGCAAGTCATTACGAACCGTAAAGTCGTGCGTGGGTAGTACTTGGTGTCGTTATGGTGTTCTCGATTCTGTGTCGATGGCACTGGCTCTTGAAGATCGTTATAAAGGCTTGCGCTCTCCTCATAAAATTAAGTTCGGTGTGTCGGGTTGTACGCGTGAATGTGCTGAAGCCCAGAGTAAAGATATTGGTGTTATCGCAACGGAAGGCGGTTGGAATCTTTATGTGTGTGGTAATGGAGGTATGCGTCCGCGTCATGCTGACTTATTCGCGACCGATCTAGATGATGAAACGTTAATGCGTTACATCGATCGCGTATTGATGTTTTACGTTCGTACTGCAGACCGTTTACAGCGTACGTCAGTTTGGATGGAAAACTTAGAAGGTGGTCTAGATTATCTGCGTGAAGTGGTGATGGATGATAAGTTAAATATTGGTGCTGATCTCGATAACGAGATGACGACGGTTGTTGGTACTTATCAGTGCGAATGGAAAACGACTATTGAAAGTCCAGAAAAACTTAAACGCTTCCAGCATTTTATTAATAGTGATGAGAAAGATAACGCATTAGCTTATGTTCGCGAGCGTGGTCAGCGTCGTCCAGCAACAGAAGCTGAACGTATTGAATTGGTATCTCTTGACTCAGTAACATCTAAATAACGGCTATCTGAACGTAAGAAAAGGAAAATTATTATGACAACTGACAATTTAAATTCAGCGCAGTGGATTACCGTTTGTAGCGAATCTGATTTAACCGCGGATACCGGTTTATGTGCATTGCATGGCGGCGAGCAGGTTGCAATTTTTAAACCGGCATTGGCAAATGAACTTTATGCCTTGTCTAACTTTGATCCATTTGGTAAGGCCAATGTAATGTCCCGCGGCATCATAGGTTCAATCGGTGAGACCTTGGTAGTTGCCTCTCCTCTTTATAAGCAACACTTTGATTTGAAAACAGGTGAATGCTTGGAGGATGATTCAGCAGCATTAAAAACCTATCAAGTTCGTGTTGAAGCTGGTCAGGTTCAGTTGCTCGCTTAACTCGTTGCGTTCCAAAATATAAATCCACTGGTCATGTGTTTATTGACTGGTGGTAATTGTTTAAAAATTATAGAGAATATTTTATGTCGACTGAAAAATTCAATATATTCAATTTTACGGGCAAGATGAAAACCTTGCACATGAGTTGGATGGCTTTTTTTATTACCTTCTTTGTCTGGTTTAACCATGCTCCGCTATTGATGGCGATTGCCAATAGTTTGGGTTTGGAATCATCACAAATTAAAACGTTATTGATTTTAAACGTAGCGTTAACCATTCCAGCGCGGGTCATTATTGGCATGCTAACCGATCGCTATGGTCCTAGAATTGTTTATTCAGCGTTGCTGATTGTCTGCTCCATTCCTTGCTTTATGTTTGCTTTGGCTGATAGCTTTGCACAAGCGGCGATTGCACGTTTTATGTTGGGCTTTATTGGTGCTGGCTTTGTGATTGGTATTCGCTTAGTTAGCGAATGGTTCCCAGCAAAAGAGCTAGGAACAGCTGAAGGTATTTATGGTGGATGGGGGAATTTTGGTTCTGCCGCGGCTGCGTTTACGTTACCCGTTATTGCATTAGCATTTGGTGGTGAAGACGGTTGGAGATATGCCGTTGGTATCACGGGCTTAGTCAGTTTTGTATTTGGTTTTATTTTTTATATGAATGTAACTGATACGCCTAAAGGTTCTACGTATTTCAAACCTAAAAATATTGGCGCACTGGAAGTAACGAGTAAAGGTGATTTCTATTTATTAATCATTATGAAACTGCCGATGTATGCGGCGTTAGCGTTATTGAATTGGAAGTTGTCGCCTGCCGGTGTAGAAATGTACAGCGAGTTAATTGCTAATCTTGCGTATGTTGGCTTAGTCGTATTATTTGCTTATGAAATGAAGCATGTATGGGCGGTGAATAAGAACATTTTTAAAGAGCCTGTTCCGGAATTACATCGTTATAAGTTTAAGCAAGTTGCGGTGCTGAATGTTTTGTATTTTGCTACCTTTGGTTCTGAATTAGCGGTCATTTCTATGTTGCCATTATTTTTCTCAGAAACGTTTGAACTAAGCCCCGTTTATGCCGGTATGGTTGCTTCTGCTTATGCATTTATGAATTTAATGTCGCGCCCAGGTGGTGGTTGGATCTCTGATAGATTTGGTCGTAAACCAACGCTATTGATTCTAACAGCAGGTCTAGCAGCGGGTTATTTTGCTATGTCATTGGTTGATAGCAGTTGGCCGCTATGGTTGGCTGTTGTTACTGTGATGGCCTGCTCTTTCTTTGTTCAAGCAGGTGAGGGTGCTGTCTTTGCAGTTGTTCCTTTAATTAAGCGTCGCTTAACTGGGCAGATCGCCGGTATGACTGGTGCTTATGGCAACGTTGGTGCAGTGGTGTATTTAACCGTATTGTCATTTGTTGATTATTCTATGTTCTTCTCTGTTATTGCCGTTACGGCAGTGGTTGGTTTTCTGGTTCTGCTAATGATGGAAGAACCTGGTGGCCAGATTGCAGAGGTGATGGAAGATGGTTCAGTGCAGATGATTGATGTGAGTTAAGTCTTTATCGGTATCGAGTATGGGTCATTAAGAGCGCTGGCAGGTAACTGCTGGCGTTTTTTTATGCTTGTAAATATTCCATTTGAGTTATATGTTGTAATTATATTATTATAAATACATTCATTTTTGGCATTTGCCATTGAGAGCATGATGAAAAAATTACTGATGTTATGGGTTATGTTATGTGGGTTTCATGTTCAAGCTGAATCCACATATTGGATTGATGTACGTACGGCTGTTGAACACAGCATGGGGCACTTAGAGGGGTCGGTTAACATTCCTCATGGTGACATTGTAGAAAAAATTGCGGCCATAATTCAGGATAAAAATGCTGAGATTCATTTGTATTGTCGCAGTGGTGGACGAGCTGATAAAGCGTTGCGAGCTTTAGAAGGTCTTGGCTATACAAATGTGGTGAATGAGGGCGGGTATAGTGAAATCTTAGAGAAATATAAAGAAAAAGCTAATAAATAGTATGAACGAAATAGGCATTAGCTCAAATATGATGAGCTAATGTCTTTCGAGTATTAGCAGATATTAAGGGTTATACGCTTGGTTTGTTCAGGGTTTTCATTGGCCAAATGACTAGTGATACCTAATTGATTCCACATTTCCCCTAATTGAACTTGTTGCTGGTTTGGGATGACATCGAATTCGATGTTAACTTGAAGCGGTTTACGGATGTAGGATTTAACTAAGCTGATTAGTTGATTAAATTTAATTTTGTCTCCTACTAAAGCCAAATATTGAATCTCTGAAATATTACCCGTTTTAATTTTAATTCCATGGTTTTGATCCCAAATCTCGCAACCAATATGTGCTTCACCTAATTGGTGGTTGTGCTGGCCTAATTGGCAAAGTAAATTTTGCGGGATCTTTACCGTTTGCTGGCAGAATTCTTCAATCTGCGCCTGATCTAGATCTAACAAATCTTTGATGATCACTAATAGGCCATCGGTCGACCTTTCTTTATTCGAGAATAAATTAAAGTAACGAAGCTTTAATTTCTTAATTGACTCGTCGGTATTATCATCGGCATCGCCTAATAAACTATATAATAGCTGCCAATAGCTCGACTCTTCTTTTTCTATTGCGTTAAAATTTAATTTGTATAAACGCCAAGCACTGTATAATTTTGGAAATAACTGTTTGTGCAATAAATCTAAGAATTCGCGTGGAGCATCTAGATCATCCCATTCGTTATCCAATAATTCTTCTGTATAAAAATCAGGAAGAGGAGATGCGACGCCGTAAAGTCCGGCAAGTTGAGAAACAACTTCATAGCCTCGCTGTTTATCTAATAGCTTAACCTCACTGATGTCTGATTCGGCATAGCCCAGCCCAAGCTCTGGGCGCACATCGATTTTTCGCTCCGGCCTTCTGGCGGTAATAGGGTAAGTATCGTTGATGTTTTGCAGCAAGCGGTAGGCTTGAAAAAAATCATAGCTTGACCCATTTTCAATAATATCGTTTTCAATAATTTTTAACGATTCTGTAAGCTGGGCTGCCATGTCAGCTGCTCTCCGTTATTTAGATTATTAATGTTTAATTCTACAAAACTATTGATGTCGGCAAATTGCTTAATGACGCTATAAATCAACTCGCCAAACAAGTACAAGTCTCCAGTGCTTGTGAAACCTGTGCTATCAACATCTAACTCGATGCTTTGCCCACGAATAAGGTAGCCACGGTATAACCGTTGAGAGGGCAGGTTTCTCATCTGTTTTAATGAGGTTATGCGTTTCTTATTGGCGGCGTGATCTTTTGCATCACTTTTTTCTGTCGGGTTGTATAAATTCAATAAGGTTTTAAGATTGTCTAGGTCGGCAATGGGGAGATAATTTACGGTTAAATGTGCTAGTAATTTCCACAGAATATTACCGTCAGTGATGGGGGCAATGTACTCACTAATAGCTGAAACATTACTAAAACTCACAAGATCGGGAACATCTGGGGTATTAACGTTTATATCCCCGAGCTTCAACTGTTGAGTAATCATTCCATTTGAACAACGCAGTTTAGCAGTCAGTACTTCGCGCATCGGCAGTTCATATCCACTAGGAAAACTGATGCGTAAAATACTGTCGACTTCTTGAGGCCCCATATACTTTTGAATTAACTCGTATACCGGGTGGCTAGATTGCTCTTTAGCGGCGAGAGAAAAATCAATGTAAGTGTTCTTTTCTGTTGAGCGTCGATTTTGGCCATTCACACTTAATAATGAGTGGATTGTAAGCTGGTTATTACTGTTTCTAATGGGGTTTAATCGGAGGTCGCTTTGTTTATGTGTCAGCGGAATTGGTTCAGCATCCGTCTCAAATAAATTAATGGCTGGAGTGCAAAATAATTTAAAACTGTTTTTATTTACTTGCAGGCCATGAGTGTTTTTACTGAATTTAAATCGTAGTTTAAATGCTTTAGGCAGTGCCACCTTGTCATTTAAACCTGATAGATTAACAAATAAGAATTTATATTTATTAATAAAATATTCTTGTAGGCGACGATAGCTATGAAGACTTGTTTTGTGATTTTCTAGTAGATTGAAATCTTTATTCCAGCCCATTGGTGTGATTTTGGCATCGACGAGTTCAGTCACTTGCTGCCCTTGAACGATTGATATCGATTCAAGTTTATTGGTCAGTAAATAATAGATCTCACTAGCATCAGTATAGTCTCCCGCAATATGAAGAGGCAATTCTGAAAGATTTACCTCTGAGTTTGCTAGGCTGGTATTGTTTATGATGATGTCGAGTTCAGAGCGTTGACTGGTTTGGTTTAGTTCGCAAGAATTGATGGTGAGAGGATAAATCTTAACCTCAGTGCTGCTATGGAAACGACAGCTTATGCCTGCCACCTTTTGTGAATCTAGCTTTGCGCCTTCATTAATTGTGATGACATTATTTAAGATGTTACGAGGTTTAAACTCAATAATAGTCGTCGCAGGAATTTCTTTAAGATAGTCTGGTGCCACCAATCTGAGTATGGATTGTGCAAACTCAGGAAAGTCTGTGTCTAATCGCTCTTGAATCCCGGCGCTTAGGAAAGCAGTACCTTGTAAGATGCGTTCGACATCTGGGTCGCTGCTAGCACCTGCGAGATGGGGCGCTAAGGCAGGATATTTACGAGAAAATTCCCTAGCATTATCTTTAAGATTCTGTAACTCGGCTTGATAGCTTTCAGTTTTCATAACGTCTTTCTAGTTTAAAGTGCTGATGAAATACGCACTTTTCCATTAATGTCGATTTTTATATTGGCGGCTAGGTCTTGAGAGTTTGTCTCGCTTAAAGTATTGCCATTTAAACGCCAAACTAACTCACCAAAACCGCTACTTTCTTCGTTATACGAAAGCGAAGGGCTGACAACTCTTGGTTCAAATTCTGTAATTTGAAATAATAATTGCTGTTCAAGTGCTTCTAAATCAGGAGCACCATGACCATTAAAAAGACTGCGTAAGTCACTTAACCCCATCTCTTCATCGATTAAGACATTACCGCGCTGGCTATTAAGCAGTTTGGTTAGGTCAATAATGATTGAATCGACAAGGTCAAATGCATCAGGACTGGGCTTTTTTCCTTGCTGCCACATTCCCAAGCGTTTTAATAATCGTTCATTGGCCATTATTGGTCGGCCCCAAAATCATCTTCAAACTCAATGCCATCTGCTTCATGGCTCCAAGTAATGCTGTCATAAATTAATGAAACCTTTTCCATATGGCCAAGCTTACTGTTGGCCAGATCGGTTTCATTTTCGACAATAAATTCAATCGCGGTGATTTGAGCATTCTTTAGGCTTTGTCGGTAATAAAGTTCTTCCATTCCAGCACTATCAATGCGATACCAGTCAATTACGACTTGGCTTAATAACTCACCTTCACTTAATGCTTGATAAAGCATCGGGCTGGTGCGATCCAGCTCTTTCAAAATAGTGATCGGCATATGCACACGGCGTCCATTAGGCAGGCCGCGCTGATCTGTTGGCAATTTAACACTGTGTTGAATTGCTTGAACAACGAGTGCACCTTCGCGTCCTTCTAGATCGCATTCACCTTCAATACTGCCTTGGTTCTCTGCAACTATGGTCATGTATCCTGGTAGTGCCATGAAAAGTCTCCTTTTAAGCTTTCTCTAGTTTACTACGTTCAGTGAGTGTAAATGGAAGACCCATATACTTGAAGTGAGGGGTTAAAGACATGGCAACAAGGAACCAGCCAGATTTGCCTTCAACTTCTCGGACAGTGACGCGCGCATTTCTTAGTGGGCGTCTCGCTCTAACGCTTGGAGCGGGATTGTCCATGTCTGATACATATTGTTTTAACCAACCGCTTAAGGCCTGGTCTAGCTGTGAGCGGGTTTGCCAAGAGCCAATATTTTCTCGTTGCATAATTTTAATATATTGAGAAAAACGACAACTGATTAACATATAAGGTAGCTGAATTTCGAGCCTTTGATTTAAGGCTTGTTGACGACCGTCTGCATTGGCTGGAAAGACATCTTCTTTTCGACAGGACGGAGCAGCAAAAAAACCGGCTTTTTGACTGGCCTTATGCAGTGTCAATGGCGTGAACCCGTTTTGTACCAAGTCGGGTTCTGAGCGATCAGAGATCATAACTTCTGTTGGTATATGACTGCGTACTGCACCATGTCCTGCTTGCACCTTAAGGTCATCAATAATGCCATATTCATCACCGGTCACATTTACAAACCAGCGGTAATTGGCAAAACTATTACAAAAACGGGTGACTAAGGCATAGGCTGAATTACCCCATAGCCCACCTTTGATTCCACGATCAGCTTCTTCATAGCCAAACTCTGAACTGTGATGGCTATGACTCGGGCGTAGCAGAAATCTAGGCAGTGTTAAGCTGACATACTGACTATCTGGGTTGTGACGAAAACTGTTCCATTTTGCGTACATAGGTTGCTCGAAATGCGCATCAATGTCGCGAATGCGTGAAAAGTCTTTGTAGTCGTCAATACCAAAAAAAGACGCATCTGCGGCGCTGATTATAGGGCAGTGAGCCATTGCGCCTAATTTGGCGAGTTGTTGCAACAAAGCCATGTCATGAGCCGTCGATTTGAACTCAAAATCCCCCAGCATCAAGCCATAAGGGCGTCCGCCAAATTGGCCAAACTCAGCACTGTAAACTGTCTGATACAGGGATGATTGAGTAATGTCAGGGGAGTCTTCAAAGTCTTCTAATAATCCGTTTTTAGAGGTGTTGATAACCACTATTTCAGTATTTTCTTTAGTATTAACGTGTTGCTGTAGAAAATCGAGCGAGCGCCAACTGGTTTCTAAGGTGACAAAGCGGTCATGCTGAATAATGCTATCCAATTGCTGGCTGATACGTGTCGCCATTTCAGCTTGAATTATGAGCTTATCACTATTATCTAAATTAACTTGATCGGTAAACCCAAATTCAGAGAGCAAGTTAGTCAATATCGCTGATTTAACGTTTTCATCACTCAGCATGGAATGCATTTTAAGTGCTTGGCGTAATTCAGGGATTCCTCGTATTAAATTTTCAGGGGAAAAATCATCGAGGTTGTTTAATGAATAATTTACCATTAAGGCCTCATCAATATGGGGTCTCAAATAGTTGTTGAGGCTCAGTTTTACACTGATATTTTGGCGTCCCAAAATGTCAGTGATATTCGCATCGATTTTTAATACGACATGTTCAACTAAATCCTCAGCACGTTCGTCGGCCGTTATATTGGATAGCACCAGAATTCGAAAAGGCAGTTCAACCTCATTCTTCTGGTTATCTTGAAATGTTAGATTGATCCTTTCTGTAACAGCTTGCTTATTCATAGTTCAACCTTACCAGCAATACGCGGCTTGTTGGGGCAATTCAAGCGGCACGGTATCCAGCATCTGAATGACTGGGCGCTGGCCATTAATTTCATAACTAATATCAATATAGCGAACGCCATTATTGACGAGTTGAGCTTTTTGATTAGGGAAATCATCAACGGTAAAGATGCGACGGCCATCTTGGAAATCAAGCAAAAATTTACCGAAGCCTTTAACTCCCAAGTATTCTTTTAGTAACGTGAGTTGGCCAATTTCAATACGTAAAGTGGTATCACCACAGGTCTCTAACGACCAATTGAAATCGTGCTGCGTCGGGTAGTTATAATTGGCCATGGTCTGCGTACCATCGCTGCAGTGTAAGTCGATGAAGGTTGCATAGGGTGAAACCTTGGCATCAGTGTTGGCTCCAGAAGGAAGGGCGTTCATAGAAACAGTGAACTGATTACCCACTACGAAAGCACCGGCTGCAGATTGATTCAGAACGTTTAAGAAGGTTTCAGTGAGCCCTAGGCTACGCTGTTCAATATTGGCGCGAACATAGCCCTTTTTGAATTGTTTTTTAACAAAAGGGGCTACTTCGGTATCTAGAAAATTCCATAAAATACCACCGTCACCGACAAGCAGGTTTCCTAAGTTATTTTTCGCGACGCCATCGATAGAGGCTAGAACATTGTCTTCCCAGCGATCTTGAATAGCACAGCTACTTTCTTTTTGCATATAATCGTAAGCCGCATAAATGGGGCCCATGTAAAGTTTCCAGAACAAGCGGGTGGTAGAAATGGGCTTGCCGATTAATGCTTGCAGCTCTTTAACCGATACCCAAGCGGAGGCTAAAGGTCCATTGCCAGCTTCTGGGGCATCGGGTGTTTGAAATAATGTCGTTATCGTTGCTAGCGACTGTGAGCGCGAATCTGCTTTAAATGCTACTTCAGCTAAGGCCTGCTTATAGGCATCTGCTGCTTTAACAGCTTCTTCTAAAACACCACTATCATCGTCGCCGGAACCACTGCCTTTAGTCGCTTTCTTATGGGCTTTCATGCCTTTTTTCGCCAACTTACCGACCTTGCCTAATTTACCTAAGGCTTTCTTCAGCAGCTTGCCGCCACCCTTGCCCTTACGGCCATCGGAAATAGAATAAGACTGAATTTCAGTGAAGAAGGCTATTTTATCTTTTGATTGATAGTCAACATCAGAAAAAGGTTCCAGCTGATCATACATAGTTTGCAGTAACGTGAAGTAAGGGTTATCAGCAGTTGCCATTCGGTCCAATAATACGGTCCACTCTTTCCGATCACGCTGTTTCGATTTACCTTCATCAAAGCGTTCAGCAAAGTCTGTCCAAGCATTGATGTATTGACGTTGATAGTACTGGTTGAAATCCTGTTGAATGTCACTCAGTTGTTTGTCATCTGTATTCGCCATTTGGAATTCAGCCAAAAACTCTTGGATGAATTCATAGCCATCAAGGGTATAAGCGGAACTGATTTCAGGCGCATCAACCAGCTTAATGCTGCCACCCCAGAAGGTCTTCAATAGAATAGGATCGAAGCCTTGGCTATTGGCCCATTGAATAATCCAAGAATAGTCGCCGTGATTCTGTTTAATTAAATGCAACAGTGCCGCCTGTAGGCGTTTCTTCTCTTCATCTAAGCCAATCAACGACTGACTCCAATCAACATAGCTTATATAAATATCGCTGAATAATATGGATTCTTCATCACCAACAGAATGGTCTTGAACAAGAATGTAATCATTACCGATGGGTTGAATCTCGAATTCAGATTCAGGTTTTAAGCGTTTCTGTAAAATATTAATTCGACGAACTAATCCACCTGCTAGAACGCTGGTATTTTTTTCTTCTAGTTCATCAATGGTTGACTTAATAGACGTGTCATAGTCCAAAATAATTAAATTTTGCACATACTCAATGTATTTTTGTTTTAGAGCCTCAACTTGATTACCACCCGAAAGTAAGGTGGACCATGGGATGTATTCTTGAGCTTTGTAGGCCTGCAGTGACTCGATCATGGACTTTAGACGATGAGCTGTATCTAAGCGCATGGAAGGTGTTTGGGATTCATCACTGACATTAATCATGGTGCCCGCGAAATTAGTCTCAATTTCTGACAAGAAAGCACTGTCTTGGTTGTAGAGAGCGGTAAGGCCAACAGCAGAAACAAAAGTTAATGCACCACTAATACCCAAGGCGTATTTGCGTATTGCTCGACGGAAACGAACGGCACTCGGTAAACTAACTAATAAGCCACGATCCGGAGGCAGGATTTTGGTGAAGAAGTCATGTAGGAACATGCCATCCCGAACAGTACCTCCATTTTCTGTATGGATACTAGAGCTAAAGTATAAGCCACGAAAGCGGGGGGCTTCTTGGTACGCGTTACCTTGCAGGGCTGTGCGAATAAACGTATGCAGACCAGAGCGTAAGCCTTCCATGTTTTGCGGCAGTGTTAATAGCGCATCACTCGGGGAGTCAGTTTGCTCCATCATCAACAAGCGAACTTCTTTTAATCGATCTAGAACGCTATCTAAGGCGACATCGGCAATTGCGTCATAATCACTCGATTCAGACTCATTCAAATACCCCATGGCTTGATTTTTTAATTCATCAGGAATGTATTGTGCCCACTCAGCAAAGCCTGGAATTAAATCGGATTTGGTCACCATTAGATAAACTGGAACTTTAACTTCAAGTTTTTCCATCATGCGGTTAATGCTATTACGTACCTGGCGGCCTTCTTCTAACAATTCATCTTCATTGCAATGTAATAAGCGGTCTGCTGCAACGACTAATACTAAGCCGTTAAGTGGCTCTTTTTGTTTATGTCGTGACAGCATAGAGAGAATTTGATTCCACTCTTTACGATCTCGTTCTAGGTTGTCGGGTACTGCATAGCGTCCCGCAGTATCAATAATGATGCCTTCTTCGTGCAACCACCACTCTAGATTAAGCGTTGAGCCTTCTTCTTTACTGGACAAGTCAATTGAGGGCAGTAACAGTTTGGCATTGCGTAAACTGGTGCTTTTTCCAGAAGTAGGTCGGCCAAAGATCATATACCAAGGAAGAACGTATAGTGGGTCGCCTTGGAATTTCAACTGTGATCGCTTTAGTGCTCTGATTGTTTGGTTCCATCGCCCCGATAGCGACTTTTTAAGTTCGCTAGGAGACATACCCAAATCGTTTTTCTGGTCGTTTGGATTGTCGCTATTAAGCAAGTTTTTAACTTGAGATTTAGCACGGTAACGAATAATGGTTTTGCGAATGATGACGATGGCAAACCAAATTGAGAAAATACCAATGAGGGCATAAACGCCTTCGATCATCGGGCGTTCTAATAGATAGGTAGCACTTAGCACCACGCCTGCAATTAATAACAGGATGAATGTCCAAGCTAATATACGGAAAAAAGTTCTCATGATTATTTCACCAATCCCATAATCTGAGCAAGCCAGTCATTAATCTGAAGGGCATAAAAAACAAAAACGCCTAAAATTACCAAAATGGGAACCGCTGTAAAAAAGGGGATAAGGTTTGTTCTTGAAGTTGCTTGGCGACCTTCACGTATCGTCTCTTGGTACGCCTGTTCAAACAACTGTGTTTTCTCTAACGTTTGATTTGCATCCTCAGGTAGTAATAGATCCAAATTGAAAATACGAATTTCAGCCAACTTGGGGCGATCATCAGGCATAAAGTATTGACCTTTATAGCCCAAACCTAAACATAATAGAAAAACTTCACGAATGCTGCGGTCTTCACCTTCGCGGTTTAATTTATTTAAGCGTTCAAAGAATTCACGCCCAGCATTGGTGGTATCAAAGTAATGGCGTTGCAGTGAAAACTGCTGCCACTTTGATTTGTTACACCACGCAGAGGTTAAAATCATCTCATCAACATAAGAAACGATCGGAAATAAGGCGCTAAAAGCTTGATTTTCACTTAAGCCTTTAGCAATGATATTTTCCCGTGACTTATCCATTAGCTGGGTTAATGAGTTTTTAACGTCATTAATATCCTGCTCTGATTCTGCTGTTAACATCGGCACGAGTTGTCGCGCTGTTAACAGTACATCTATATAAAAATCAACTAACCGCATTACTCAATCCATAAATTATTTGCGTAAAATAACAAGCTCTACTTTTAAATCGCTTGGAGCTTCATCCCACATTAGGGCTAAGTTCTGCTTACTTTGTATTTGTTGCCACTTATCATCATGAATATCAATGCGTGCGTAATTGGCAAAGGCTTTTTTAGGTAAGCCAGCAGGAGGGGACGGCATATGATAAAGACCGACTCCGGGCAAAGAGCGTTCAGCTAGAACCTCAACTGTACTGCTGTCTGCAAGTTTTGCAGTGGTTAAGAAGGATTGTGAGTGATCATCCCAAGACTGTTCAGTATTAAGAATCAGGTAAAAATCGACCTGCTGTTCGAAAAATTCGGAAGGGATTTCGGTACTGAAATATTTACCGTCATAATCCAGTTCTACTAAGAACTGTGGACCAACCGATATTTCATTCATCAATTGGCTAATTAGGTTGCGGGCTGAATTAAAGCATTCACCAAGGTTAGTATGTTGGTATGCAGGTAATAAACGCTCACCTTTTTTATTTTCGCCTAAGAAATTTACCTCTTGGGTGAATGTGCTGATTTCACCGACCAGTTCACGCAAAGTGCCATACACATCCCAAGGGTGGATATTGGGCGTTTCTGTAATGTGAAACAATCTTGGCACGTATCGCGATAAGGTTTGTAAACCTATACGGTAACGCAGTAAATTTGGGTCGAAGCTGCCGGATTGCTGACTGGCGCTGTTATTACTGCTTAGCTGGATCGCACGACCGGTAAGTTCGTCGCGCAACTCCTTTATCAAACGTTGCACTTCGGGAGTGCCTGCTAGAGTGATTAAAGGGGGTAAAAACTCACTTGGGAAAACAAGGTTTTCACCTTCAAGAGCAATTTTAGCAACAGGGATGAGTAAATAATCAGCATAAGCATCACGTTCATGTTCGAATACGATGCCCAGTTTATGGGTAAGCGTTTGGAGTTCTGCTTTTGGCCCGTCAGAATAAATATCATCTACTGTGTGTGGTGAAGCTTGCGTAAAATAACGTGTCTGCACACTTGATGTTTCGGTGGCGTCTTGAATTACGGTCACGTTTGATTCTAGGCTGCTCATTTTGCGCAAGCTAATGTACACATTCAGAGGCACTTCAGGATCAATGGTTATATTGTCTAGTTGCCTACTTTGGATATAAGCATTTTGGCCGAGAATCACATGAGTACCATCTTGAAAGACGATCTCAGCTTGATCAAGCTCTACAATTCGTTGCTGTAAAGATAACTTAGCCATCGAGTATGAAATAAAACCCCAAAACCAAGGGTGAGAATATTCTCGAACTAAGTTCGCTTGATTGGCTTGATGCAGTTCACTTTGCTGAAAATGCTGAGGCTGTAAAAACATCCCCTGACGCCAAAATACAGGCTTAATTGTAGCCACGCTTACCCCCAATGATAATAATTTTTGGAAACCAACTTAAAATAGGTTGGTTTCATCTTTGTCTAGAATTCGAAATTCACGAGTACTCTTTCGACCGAGAGAGATGTCGATGTATAAATTGTCTGGAACTGCTTTGGCCTCATCCGCAATCAGGCCCAAGCTAGAAAGCATTACATCGACGAAACCACGTTTAGCGGGTTTAACCGGTATGGGATAAATTTTAACGTCAAGTTCGGTATTTAAACCAAAATAGCCTGAAATGATGCCGACGTATTGGGCACCTTGTGCGCGACTAAAAACTGAAACTTTTTCACTGCCTGGGTGCATGATTGACCGCGAAAACTGTGCGATGGTATCGTCAATACGCCCCTTATTTAATAGTTGAACGGCACCTTCTTTTGTTTCAGATAATCCCCGGAATGTATTGGGGTCATTCATCTGAAAAATACCGATGGCCAGTGAGTGTGGACGACCACTGATGACGTTTAAGTCAGCGGGTGCAGAGGCATGAATGTGAATAGCTCGTTCTTGATATGCCCAGTCTTCTGGAGCGACTTCAAACGTTGTTTTGCTAGCGCAAGCCGTTAAAAATAAAGATAAAAAAAGGACGAAAATATTATGCACGTCAATATGCCTGATCAGAGTAACAAAGAGCCCGCAAATCTGCGGGCTCGACTTCTTAGTGGCTTACTAGCCTGCAGAAGCACCAAAGCGATAGCTACCTTCGGTGCCAGCCGCTTCGTGGGTCCAGGTGATAGCACCTGGGTTGATGTACAAAATTTCCTGGTGAGACAGATGAGCCTGAGTAGGATCGCCAATGCTCGGTAGGATAGTTTCGATATCAACTAATACTGCGTTTTCAAGTTCCATTACATAATAAAGCTCTTCTTCACCGCTAGCAGAAATACGATACCAGTTAACAGTAATCGTCAATTGCTCGCCAGAAGTCAAAGCGTTATGCAGAAGAGGAGAGGCTTTGTCGATCATTTTGGTGATCTTCATCGGCTTCATCGCAGGCATGCTGGTGATCTGACCGCTTTGTTCATTAGTACCACGAGGTACGTGGTGAGAGAAAGCCTGAACCATGATTTGATCTTCGTGACCCTCTTGGGTCGCTGTGCCTACTGAATCTTCACTTAAAGCTCCAGAGCTGATGTCACCTTGGTTTTGTCCTTCAATCTCCATATATGCTGGGATGGCCATATATTATCTCCTGATTATTTAATTAAAATGCAACATGAGAAAATGAAAGCAGATGATTAAATATCATCTGCTAACACTGACTATTCTTTATCTAATTTTCCGGCTAAGGAAAGGGTGAAGCTAGAACCCATGTATTTAAAATGAGGTCTAACATTCATTTCTACACGGTAGAAACCTGGGTTGCCTTCATCATCACTAACGATGATTTGAGCTTCACGCAATGGCTTACGGCTGCGAACTTCTGGTGGTGGATTATCCTGGTCAGCAACATACTGACGAACCCATTGGTTAAGTTCACGGTCTAAATCATTACGTGTCTTCCAGCTACCTATGTGTTCGCGCTGGATGACTTTGATATAATGAGCTAAGCGGTCAATCATGAACAAATAAGGTAATTCAGTGCCTAGTTTGTAATTTGTTTCCGCTTGCTTGCCTTCGGGGGTATTACCAAAGAATTTTGGTTTTTGGCAAGTGTTGGCCGAGAAGAAGGTCGCGTTATCGGTTCCTTTTCGAGCAACTAAACCAATAAAGCCTTGTTCAGCTAATTCAAATTCTTGGCGGTCAGACAGCATGACTTCGGAGGCGCTGTAGATTTTGGTCTCACCATTTTCTTGATATTTATAAACGGGTAGGTCTAAAACCTCACCACCGCTTTGTGGTCCAATTACGTTCGGACACCAGCGGAATTCTGCAAAGCTACGTGCCATGTTGCTTGCAAATGCATAAGATGAATTACCCCAGCAAAGTTTTTCAAAATCTTGCTCGATGCCTTCTTGGTAATTAAACTCTTTTACCACATTATCTTCACCATAAGGTGAGCGCAACATGAAGCGAGGAACGGTTAGAGCAACATTTCGGGCATCATCCGATTCACGGAAACTCTGCCATTTTGCATATTGAGGGCCTTCAAAAATAGATTCAAGATCCTTCAGAGCTGGCATGCCTTGGAAGCTGTCTAGGCCAAAGAATTTTGGGCCTGCAGAAGCGATAAAGGGCGCGTGAGACATTGCGCTTACTGCCGCGACGTCTTGCATTAGCTTTAAGTCTTGAGATGTTGGGTTTAAGGCAAAACCAGAAATGATAGCACCATAAGGCTTACCACCGAACTGACCGTATTCAGCAGAGTACACATGCTTATACAAGCCTGAGCGAGTAACGTCGGGAGCATCTTCAAAATCTTCGATTAACTCCATCTTTGACGTACTGATCATTTCAAGTTGAATATTTTGCTTGAAATCTGTGCGGTTCACTAAAAAATTTAAACCACGCCATGAGGACTCAATTTTTTTGAACTCTTCGCAATGAATAATTTCATCCAACTGACCGCCAATTTTTTTGTCGATTGCGCTGATCATATCATCGACAAGTTTCTTTTCGACCTTATCTACTTTTTTGTTACTCGCTAGCAAATCAGTGATGAATGCCTCAACACCTCTGCGTGCCGTATCAAAGCCATCATCTCCAGGCTGGATTCGGGTTTCTTGCATCACTTGATCTAGCAGTGATAGCCCTGTGGTTTCTTGTGCTGACTCTGTTTGTTTTTCGCTTGAAGTACTCATAATTATTCCTTAACCAGCCCTAACTCTTGCATTACTTGCGCACGAGTTTCGTCATTTTCTAGAATTGCTTGAATTGTTTTACGAAAGGCAGGGACATTACCAAGTGGGCCTTTCAAAGCTTGGAGTGCGCGACGCAACTCCATCAGGCTAGCAAGTTCAGGGGTTTGTTCTGCAATCTGAGAAGGAGAAAAGTCTTTCATGCTACTGATTTTTAAATCAATATTGATATCTTCATCAGAATTTTCTTCAAGGCGATTCGGTACGCTAAAATTCATAGTTAAGTTGTGGCTTTTGATAACGTCATTAAAATTATCTTTATTAACATTTACCGGCTCACGATCTTCAATGACTTCGTCATTTTCTTTGCCTGTAAAATCATCAACAATCAGCATTTTAAGTGGTAGCTCAACATCTTCGCTGGCGCCACCTGTGCTTGATTTGTAAGAAATATTAATTCGTTCTTTGGGTGCTACGCTACCGTTAGCCATTCTTTAACTCCTAGTTATCGTTATTCAGCAACTGCAGTGGGATCAAACCAACAAAGCTGGTCAAAAGCATCCATTCTTTGTTGTTGCTTTTGTGCAGCATCATCATCTTCTAATTTTTCATACGCTTTGACTAAAATACTATAGGCCTTAATAGTGAAGTCTGTCTCCCAATCAATAGCGTTTATTCTTTTAGTTTCCGTTATTAATCTTTCTAATAACGGAATAGCGACCTTAGCTTGGCCTGACTGCGACACTAATTCGGCAGTGGCGAGTTTTATCCGAAAGTCATCGCGTAAATTTTGCGTTGAGACTTTTTTTAGGAAACCTAACCCTTCGGTTAACTTTCCTGAGGATGCTAACTTTTGCGCCTCTAAAAACGCTTCGTGTATCTCGTCATTCTGCTGTCCAGATGAGTCATCTTGATCGCCGCAAAGAACTTGAGTATTAATCCAAAGTAACGTTTGCTCATCAGCAAAAGGGGTGCCATCGGAATAGCAAAGATTAATAATGCTTGGCAGGCGAGTTAGGAATTGTTTCAGTTCCAAAGTGAGCGCTTCAGCGGCCTTGGTAAATTCACCTCCCAGCGCAGCAAGACTGTTGGCGATTAAGCGCTGTCCGTCAAACCAGTATGGCATTTTACTAGCACTTTTTTCTGCTTGGTTGAGGACCGCTATAAAGTCCCCTTGTTCGAAAAGTTCTTGCAGCTTTTTAAACTTATCCACTGCGGGTTTAGGGAGCTGTGTTTTACTGTCTTTGTTGGGTGGCAGCTTTTCTAGAGAGTCCCATAGCGCGGCGCGGGAGTATCGGTAGCGCTTAGGATCAGCTGTTTTTTGCTCAGCGTGGAATTCGGCAAGCTGGCGAAGAGCATCTTGAACTTGCTTGTAAAGTTTTTTTGCATCAGCGTCATTCGCAAGTGCTGTATTACTAATTGGGACAGAATTACTTGAAGGATTATGAGTAGACGATGCTGGTGCTGATATTGCCGCAATAGGCTCTACGGGTTGTAGCGTAGTTGGTGCAGGTGTCTCAGGGAGTAAAGTGTTCGTTACTTCTTGTGCTGCTATCGGGGCTGGTTCTGGAATAACCACTGGCGGTGGAGCTTTCTCAACATTCGCTTTCAATTCAAATTCAGCCGATTGCTTGAGCCTTTTCAAATTGCGGTTAAGCTCTGCCATGCTGGGCGATTGAGCTTCCATTTTATCGGCGAGAGAAAGGTCTAGATTTTTTACGCTATTTGCTAATTCAATAATGACTTCATTGTCAGCATTGGTTGGGGGGGATATTTCAATATAATGACTTGTTTTTTCAACCAGCCATTCAATTGCAGTCTTTCGGGCTCGTAGACGTTTAGCGGGGGGGAATGATGCTTGCCAAAAGTTTTCAGTGAAAGATTCAAGAATTTTTACGCCGACCAGGAGACCTGTATAGCCTTCAGTTATCGTCAGTGCATGAGTCAAATAACTGGCGACTAAATAATCTTTTGTCGTGTTCTGTAGCAGGTCTGTTGCAAGAGCCTTTACTTCTTTCCAATCGACAGTATCTGAACTAAGTGATTCTTGTTTAGCAAGCTCAGCTTCTAAAGCTTCAAAACTGGGTTCATATTTCGCATTGATGCCGCATGGGGATTCACCTTGTATTGCTGTTGATCCAATTGCCAGTAGCGGGTGTTGTAAATCCATTGCGATAATATTCCAATTGAATCGAGAAATCCTATTCAGTTTCTTTCCAAATCAGGTGTTATGTCAAGCTCTTATTACAAATAATTACTTGATTTTTGAATGAACTTGAAGCTTCAACAATCGTGACTTTTGAGAGGCACAAGGCGTATACTTGAAAATTAATATATCTGCTTATTGAGCGATGGTTTAGTTAGATGATTAATTTTTTTTCACAATATAAATTATTATTTTTATCATTAGTTGCTTCGTTTTTAATTGCGTGCGGCGGAGGGTCAGGTAGTGCGGGGGCTTCCGACAGTAATACCGAACTCGTCTCTGAGTCTTTAGTTACTCAAGAAGTATTTTTGGATGAAGGGGATGAAGGTACTGCATCGCTAATATTTACTTTTACGGCAGATGCTACGCGTATTATTAAATATTCGAGTTATGACATTGATGCGGTTGCCAAGAGTGACTATCAGGAAATAACTGGCTCACTGAGTGTGATACAGGGAGAGTCATATTCGATAATATTGCCTATTTTTTCCGATACTCGAATTGAAGCGGATGAAAAGGTGGGGGTGTTATTAACAGATGTTAATGATAATAAGCTGTCTACTTTTATTGGTACTTTAGTCAATGATGACTTTCCAACTGTTTCAGTCAGTTCTGTATCAATTACTGAGGGTGATGTTGGTAATCAGGTATTGAGATTTACGATCACTTTGAGTGCAGAAACCGTTGCGCCGTTTCCGGTTTCAATTCTAACGGTCAATAAAGAGGGCGTTGGTTATGCAGATCCTGCTAATGATTTTACTCCGGTCGATTTTGATGTCGTTTTTTATTCGGGTCAGCTGGTAAAGACAATTGAAGTTGAAATTTTTGGTGATGCAGACATAGAACCGGATGAAATTATTTACCTGACTGCCAGCTATGCTGGGATTACAACCGAACCCGTCGCAGGGGTGATTCGTACAGACGATTTTCCTGGTAACGGTGCACCTACTTTTGAGGTTAATCGTGGTCGATCTTTATTGGTCGCAGAAAATACCACCAATACAGTTTATCAAATGCCTTTCTCCATCAATGATGATGGCGGCTTCACTGAGCCATTTGTGCTTAATTATTACTTGCTTGAATATCGAGGTTCTGGCACAGGCAATACTGCTGATCTCGCTAAAATTGATGCCGATTTTGAGACAAGCTTAGCACAAATTACCATTACTCCAGGGCAAATAGATTATGTCGCGGAGTTTTCTATCTTAGATGATCTTTCGTTAGAGAATGTCGAAATTCTTGAGTTCATTCTTGCTAATGATGCCGGTGTTGAATTTGGCAGTGGCAGAATTTATATTTCTGATAATGAAGCCCCCGTTTTTAACATCTACCGGAAATACAATAATGAGCTTGGTGATGAAGTCAGTAGTACTGAGTTGATTTATGCTGAAAGTTCAGCATCGCTCGGTGAACATAATATTTATATTGAAATGTCCGACCCCGTTGGTTACGACTATGAATTTGAGTACATATTAAGACTGCCAAATAATGGTGAGGTGTCGTCTCCGGTTGACTCGAATGATTTTGTCAGTGCTGTCGTGTCGACAGAAATTGAAAGTAAGGTGCTGACTATATTGAATGGAAATGTATCTCCAGCAGGAAATAGTGCTTACGCCATAGATTTCAAAATTAATGATGATACATCAGTCGAAGGGCATGAAAGTTTTTTTATTGAACTTAGAAATGGTAACGGCACTTTAATTGGTGACGCTGTTGAAGTGAAAATAATAAACGATGATATTCCCGAGATTACCTGGCAAGCGGATAATGCAGAATCGTTTGTGGGTGGTGTAGTTCGATTTATGGAATCTATTCCGCTTGATTCAGAAGGTGATCTTGGTTTAGGTCTAGTTATTGATAATGGTAATGGTGTAGGAGCACCTGCATTAGAAGATTATGCGTTAACGGTTACTCGGTCTGTTGTATTAAATGGATCTTGCGGTTGGCGTGCTGACTCTGAACTATCAGATGAAGAGTTCTTGATTACGAATGCCGGTAAGCAAGTTTTTTCAAAGTCAGCTACCCGTTTTTCACTTAATGCGACATCTGTTGATGATGAACAAGTGGAGTGCGATGAATATATCGAATTGTCAGCGACTTTAGCGAGTCAAATTGCTGGTATCGAAGAAAGTCGAAGCAATACGATTAATTTAGTTTCAGTAAATGATGACCAGGCCTTTTTAGATATATACGGTTTTGATGTGAGTGAAACTGAAGGGACTACCGACTTTCAAATAAAAATGAATGCCGATATTAGTTTAGAAGCCGGTTTGATATTAACCAGCTTGGATGCTGAAAAGGCCGATGCAAGCTTTGAATTTGGTGGTATTAGTCTTGATGTTAATTCTGCCACTGCGTCAGCCATCACTTTCGAAGAAGGAATCGATGACGAAACTCAGGTGATTAACGTTAGTTTAACTGATGATCATATCGTCGAATTAAGCGAGAGCTATACATTAACGCTTAGTCTAGGCGCGTCTGCTGGATTACCAATAGGCTTGCGCTATTGTCAGCTCGGTTTAATGCCAGAGTGTAGTGACGTTGCTAGCCCGTCAACCAGTGCATCGGTGAATGGCATTATTCACAGTGATGATCAATTAGCATTATCAATTGCAGTCAAAACTTCAGACACTGTTTTAGAAAGCGATCTCACCGCCCTCAATTTAATTAATAATGACGTTCAATTTCCCTTTCAGGTTTCGCTAAGCAACGAAGTGGCTAGCGATGTGCCTAATATCGAATTAGCACTGAGTGATCAATGTTTATTATTAGCCACAAACGACTGTGCAACTTCCAATGATTTTGAAATTAGTAATACCCTTGTACATACTCAGGGAGCACAGACGTATGCCGGTAATATTGATTTAGGGCTTAAGTTATTGGTTAACGATGAAGTCGTTGAACCTGACGAAATAGTGAAAATAGCCATCAGCCTTAACGATGCCATTAGTTTACAAACCTATGTTCCAAACTGGTCGAATCAAGATATTAGCTACAATATTTTGAATGATGATAAATTAACGTTTAATTTTTCAGCAGCGACTGCGCCAGGTCAATTCGAACAGGATACAGGCAGTCAAACATCAGGCATCGCTGTTTCATGGGATAAAGAAATAGCACAAAATATTGCCACTATAAATTTTTCTATTTCAGAAACATGCGATGAATTAAATAATGCTTTCTGCATTGTGACCAATACGCTATCTGGCAGTATTGATGGTGATATTCAGGCTCCAGTGCTTATCAATGTGCATACTTTTGGGGCCAGTACTTTATCAACAATTACGCCATTGGACTTGGGAGTGAAAGTTGTTGGTGATACCTCTGTTGAGCCGAATGAAATTGTTCAGCTAACAGTTGGTCTTGAAAATGAAAATTTATTTAGCGAAGTACTTTCAACCGCGTGGGCAAATTGGACTACGGATTTCACCATTTATAATGATGATACTTTTATGCCAACGATTGGATTTACGTCTGTTGCTGGAACGCAAGTAGGTAATGTATTCACGGCGAGTGGCAATGAATCTATTTCAAATATTGGTATTACTTTAGGCTGGACTGAAAATATTTCCAGCAATGTCACTGACATTGATTTTGTTATTGAGAGTATCTGTGTTGCTGAGTACGCAGCGGGCTCGAGTTACTCTGTGAAGGATTGTGATTCATTAACGTTAGCGGATATTTCTCACGACACCGGTTATCAATTGATTAACAAAACAAGTGGGCAAGTTGCGGATTTAAATTTTTCTATCTTAGATAATGATGTAGTCGAACCTAATGAATTAGTTACTATAACCATTGCGTTAGGTACAACCCCTAGTCATTATTTCACCGACGTATCGGCATTTCCAAGTCTTGAATACCGTATTGTAAACGATGATGTATTAGGTATTAGTTTTAATGGTCACGGCACTGCGGTTAGTGAAGGAGATTCAGTCAATACTGATCTAGGTTTATCGGCTTCATGGACCAATGATATCGCCAGTAATGTGCCACCGATTACCTTGTCTATTTCGGAAGTCTGTGACAATGCGGCTAATAATCACTGCATTGCTGATACGGGTGATCTCAGTATGCCAAGCTCGGTAATAATTCATTCCGGTAGTAGTAGCACAGTCGCAGGTTCTCGTAATTTCGACGTCAAGGTGGTAGGCGACTTAATGGTTGAACCTAATGAGTTGGTCGATTTAGCCATCAGCTATAATAATGCAGGGTTTCTGTCAGACTATTTAGCAAGTAACGTTATTTCTAATATCGGATTAACGGTAAATAACGATGATGTCATTTCCCCAGTCATAACATTCAATGATCTGACGACATCAGGGAATGGCTTAGAAACTAATTCTGGTAATGACTCAGTCGGTGTCAAATTGACTTGGGGTAGTCAGGTTATTGCAGACAATACCGATGATTTGAATTTTATAATCACCGACTCATGTGTATCTAATAATCCTCTTAATACGTCTTGTGAAAGCTCAGATTACACTTTGACATCGATGTATAGCCTTATTAATCAGCCCTCTTTAGGCAGTGCTTCGTTAGCCTTTAATATTAGCGGTGATGAGGTTGTGGAGCCTTCAGAAACGATTAGTATTGGACTAGTGAAGGACAGTAATACGCCTAATCATTATTTTCCTTCAGTTGGTTATGTTTTTCCTACAATTAACTATACCATCACTAATGATGACAAGATCGCACCGTACTTTATCACCGCGACCTCAACTGGCAACGAAGGCAGCACAACCGCCGATGCCGGCATAAAAGTGGGCTGGGATCAGGATATTGCCGCCAACGTGCCCGATCTTGCTATCACTGTGGCGTCGTCTTGCGTCGCTAGTGGCTGTGTTGTTGGAGAAGATTTTAACTTTACCGCCAGTGAGTCGGTCTCTGTGTTTACCACGGGATCCGATAAAGCAGCGCCAGGCGCTACTGGCGAAACCTTGAACTTCAAGATCGTCGGTGATGCGATGGTTGAGCCTTCTGAGGATGTGACATTAACGCTGGGCAGTACGGATACGGATTATGTTGAGTTTGCCAGCACGCCGTCTCATACCCGCACCATCACCAACGATGATAAGGTCACTCCCTATTTCATCGGGTCAGCAGCCGCTTTGGATGAAGGTTTGTCGGGGCAAACCAGCGCAAATGTAAAAATTACTTGGGATGAAGTGATTGCGGCTAACGTACCCACTTTGGATGTCTCAGTATTATCCGCGTGTGCAAGCAGCGGCTGCACCCTCGCTCAGGATATTAATTACGGCGCGACGGAAAGTTTGACGATTTTTACCACGGGTACTGAAAAATCATCACCGGGAATAACAGGGCAAAGCGTCGGGCTTTCGATCACAGGTGATGCATTGGTAGAGCCTTCCGAAGTGGTTAACTTGTCTCTGTCTTCTGCCGCCAGCCCTTATATTGATACCACGGCGAACCCCAGTTTTGCTTTCACCATTACCAACGATGATCGCGTCACTCCGTATTTTGTGGCCACGACCAGTACCGTTGTAGAAGGGGATTTAGGAACAACTGCCGCGCCAGTGAAAGTCACCTGGGATCAAGACATTGCCGCCAACGTATCTTCGCTGAATCTCTCTATTGATGCCAGTTGTGTCGCAAATGGCTGTGACCCCGCCACGGACAGCAATTTAGGCAGCACTAAGTCGCTTTCCATCTTCACCACCGGCAGTGATTTGGCCAGCCCTGGAGCCAGCGGCATTGATGTCGGTTTATTGTTAACCGCTGACGAAGTTGTAGAGCCTGATGAAGTATTAACACTGACGTTGACCTTGGTGGATAGCAACTATGTTGATGTGAGCAGCAGTAAAACTCACGCAGTAACCATTGATAACGATGATAAGATCGCACCGTATTTCACCACGGCGACCTCAAATGGTAATGAAGGCAGCACAACCGCCGATGCCGGCATAAAAGTGGGCTGGGATCAGGATATTGCCGCTAACGTGCCCGATCTTGCTATCACTGTGGCGTCGTCTTGCGCCGCTAGTGGCTGTGTTGTTGGAGAAGATTTTAACTTTACCGCCAGTGAGTCGGTCTCTGTGTTTACCACGGGATCCGATAAAGCAGCGCCAGGCGCTACTGGCGAAACCTTGAACTTCAAAATCGTCGGTGATGCGATGGTTGAGCCTTCTGAGGATGTGACATTAACGCTGGGCAGTACGGATACGGATTATGTTGAGTTTGCCAGCACGCCGTCTCATACCCGCACCATCACCAACGATGATAAGGTCACTCCCTATTTCATCGGGTCAGCAGCCGCTTTGGATGAAGGTTTGTCGGGGCAAACCAGCGCAAATGTAAAAATTACTTGGGATGAAGTGATTGCGGCTAACGTACCCACTTTGGATGTCTCAGTATTATCCGCGTGTGCAAGCAGCGGCTGCACCCTCGCTCAGGATATTAATTACGGCGCGACGGAAAGTTTGACGATTTTTACCACGGGTACTGAAAAATCATCACCGGGAATAACAGGGCAAAGCGTCGGGCTTTCGATCACAGGTGATGCATTGGTAGAGCCTTCCGAAGTGGTTAACTTGTCTCTGTCTTCTGCCGCCAGCCCTTATATTGATACCACGGCGAACCCCAGTTTTGCTTTCACCATTACCAACGATGATCGCGTCACTCCGTATTTTGTGGCCACGACCAGTACCGTTGTAGAAGGGGATTTAGGAACAACTGCCGCGCCAGTGAAAGTCACCTGGGATCAAGACATTGCCGCCAACGTATCTTCGCTGAATCTCTCTATTGATGCCAGTTGTGTCGCAAATGGCTGTGACCCCGCCACGGACAGCAATTTAGGCAGCACTAAGTCGCTTTCCATCTTCACCACCGGCAGTGATTTGGCCAGCCCTGGAGCCAGCGGCATTGATGTCGGTTTATTGTTAACCGCTGACGAAGTTGTAGAGCCTGATGAAGTATTAACACTGACGTTGACCTTGGTGGATAGCAACTATGTTGATGTGAGCAGCAGTAAAACTCACGCAGTAACCATTGATAACGATGATAAGATCGCACCGTATTTCACCACGGCGACCTCAAATGGTAATGAAGGCAGCACAACCGCCGATGCCGGCATAAAAGTGGGCTGGGATCAGGATATTGCCGCTAACGTGCCCGATCTTGCTATCACTGTGGCGTCGTCTTGCGCCGCTAGTGGCTGTGTTGTTGGAGAAGATTTTAACTTTACCGCCAGTGAGTCGGTCTCTGTGTTTACCACGGGATCCGATAAAGCAGCGCCAGGCGCTACTGGCGAAACCTTGAACTTCAAAATCGTCGGTGATGCGATGGTTGAGCCTTCTGAGGATGTGACATTAACGCTGGGCAGTACGGATACGGATTATGTTGAGTTTGCCAGCACGCCGTCTCATACCCGCACCATCACCAATGACGACACCTTGAGCATTTCAGTTGCTGATGTTTCAGTTCTGGAATCCGCAGCCGCCAATATTACCTTTGTTTGGTCTGAGACTGTCGCTAAAAATGTCCCTGCTTTTGATATTGCTATCGCAATGGCATGTGATGATTTAAGCGCATCGTCTACATGCAATATGACGGGTTTTGATGATTTTACAGCTCAAACTACCGTTAGCCTTAGAACAAATGGAGAGGTAGCGGATATCGCGGGTGGCAATGTTCTGTTAAATGTTCCTTTAGTAAATGATTCGAGCGTAGAGCCTACTGAAGTTATTGCTGTAGGTTTCACTATCCCTCCCGCCATTCAACCGTATTTTAGTGCGGCGACCATTTCAGATATTAGTTTGTCTATTCTAAATGACGATTATGTCGAGGTTAGCTATGCCGCTGGCGGGGCTGATGAAGCTGACGGTAATGTTTCATTGCAGTGGAGTGGTTATCGCGTTGAAGGATTCAGTGAGGTTAGCTTTCAACTGAATACCGGTATTAGTAGTCAGTTAGGTGCGGCAGCTGCTGCCACTTCTGACTACACAATTGGCGGGACATTATGCAACGCATCGGGTGTTTGTTCGCTTGCGATTACTGCGGAAGCACTTTCGGCAACCAATGAGCAAACCATTACTTTTGTTGGTGATGACATAATCGAACTTGATGAAGCGTTTTCAATATCCTTAACCGCAAGTAGTGGCTCAGCGCCGATTGCAGCTCCTGCCAGCGCCAGTAGTGATTTTGTTATAACTAATGATGATTTTTTAACTTTTAGTTTAGATTACGGGACTCATACTTCATCTGGATCTGTTATCGCCGCGGGTCCCAGTATTATGATCGATGAGAATCAACTAGCGGATATTGATGGGCAGCGATTGAATCTCATTGCTTGCAATGCAAGCTCACAAAACATGCAAGGGGGAGATCTGGTAATGGATGTTACTTATTCGACTCAAGGACATAAAATGCCAGTGATATCGGATAGGATTGTTAACGCCTCGGTCGCGGATGATATTCTTGCATCGGTTTCAACAGTGACGGTTACCGGAAATGCTGGGTGCTCAGTTTATCCATTGATCACCCAGTTTGTTAATGATGATGTTGTTGAAGCGCATGAATGGTTCGCAATATCAGTAGCTCCAGATAGTTCTGATCCTCGTTGTATTAATAGTGCTCAATGCATGGGGCAATCAACAGGATTGGATGATGATGGTTTAGTCGTTATCGCTAATGATGATTTTAACGCCTTTGCCGACAGTGGTAATGATCAGTGCTTAGATGCTACTGGCAATCTTGCGGCTTACGATAATGTGCTATGTAGCCCAGCGGGGCAGGATGTTGAGGTTGACCGCGTCGAGCTAAGTTTTGTGCCTTTAACCTCAGAAGGTTATCCGACTCTAGAGCAAGAGCATGTGTGTGTGTCGCAGGGGTCAACCGGATACGTTTGGGCACGTTATGGTTTATCCGCGTCCGTCATTCCGGAGGTTTCTGCTGCTGAAGTCAGTTGGGCTTGGAGTGGAGGTACTAATGATGCAGCGACTAGAGCGAGTGTTAATCAGGCGTTGTGTGGCAAAACCGAGTGGCTAATGCCTGAACTTGATGAACTGGTCGCGATCGCTGACCTAGATTGGTTAAATTCTGATGTTGCTCCTTTTAATCATAATGACTTAACATCTATGGCCTATTGGGCATCACAGGCGTGTTATGTTGATGGTGATGGCGCAACACTCGGACACTATGCTTTTAGTTATTTGACCGGTACGAGTCAGTGTCTGGTTGATACGAGTGAATTGCACATTCGCATGTTGGCAAAATAAGGTTGGTATTAATGAAGATTTTTCTCTTTTTGTGTTTATTACTTCCACTCAAACTTTATGCTGATGTTACCTCGTCGTGCCAGTCAACACTATCTGACACTTACACTAGGGCGGTGTTAAGTGATATCTGCTATACACAGCATGGTGATCAATTTCTGCAATGGCAGGGTTATTGGGTGGATAATACGGATAAAGTATTCACTCCGGTAACGAGTTGGCAGCTGAGCTTGTCTGCCATGGTAGCAGAACTGGATTGGCGTTTGCCAACGATAAAAGAGCTACAGTTGCTCACAACCAAAGGGTTGGTTGATGTCGCTAACTTAGCTCCGGATGCTTTTTCTGAGAATTGGATGGTGCAACAATGGTTAATCCGAGGAGGCACGATCCCATCTTCTGACGCTTACCTATTATCTTCCAGCTACCAAGGGGATAGTGTCGGTGCAACCACCAAGGTATTCGCGCTTAATTTAGCAACAGGTTTGACTGAGGCGCTGAGTGCTACTGATTTTGATGCTAAGTCTGTGTATATGGTTAAGGTTAAGCAGTCTCAGCCTGACTGGATCAACATTACGACTCAGTATTCTGATCTAGCAGAAGATTGCCTGCAGCATACGAATGCTTTATCCAGTGACATTACGGTAGCTGATTGTAATGGTTCAGTTCAGCAATTATGGTTGGTAGAATCAAATTCTGGATTTGTCCGCTCGTATTCTGGTGGCTGTTTGCAGGCAAAGACATTCTCAGATCGTGAGGAAGTCACTTATGAAACATGCAGTGATTCTTCGGCTTCTGTTAGTCCAGCGAATTCGGATCGTTGGAGTGTTGCAGTCGAGGGCACTGGCAAAGTCTTTAACAATAGAAGTAATGTGGGTTATTATTTTTATGTGACTAATTCAGCTAGTAAGGGTGATGTTTTGGTTTGGGATTACTCAAGCGATAGTCATGATGAACAGAATATTTGGTATTATTAAGTTCGTTGCTCCACTCTGAGCCTAACCCTAAAGAGGGTTCCCTAAGCGCCACCCTTTCTTACTGTAATAAATTCTTGGTGATGTAGTAAAAGCACTTTCTTCGTCTTTTTCCTTTTGCCAGGAGGGGTCTAAGACATCTTGATATTCTAAGTTTATCGGCTGGAAGTTAAACCTATTCAGTTGGTGTAAACTATCATTTGTCGCAACGAGACTCTGGGCGGCATTATCAAGGAAAACTTTATTGCTCGAAATAGCTGAGTTATCGATATTGGCGATGTAAATCTTGCCTCCAGCAGACAATTCTATCTTTCCTGTGCCAGCTTTAATAACAATAGGGTTGGCCGCTGAACTGCCTATTGTGCCCCCTGATATTAGAGAAATTAATCGTCCATCAATGTTAATCGACGTGTCGTCAATGGATTTGAAATCATTGATAGCGTTGGTGATAGTACCCGTTAGGGCTGTCACGTTTATTTGGTTTTGTGCTTCCAATAGTCCTAAATTAATATTGCCTGCTTGTGACAATAAAGTAATATCACCATTGGCTGAGGAAAACTGGCTATTGGCAGACATGGATATGTTGCTTGTGGTATCGACAGAGATACTTCCACCGGTTGTTATCACCTTGCTTGATAGTAAAAGTGATGCGACCTCAAGATTAAAATTCCCTGCAAGATTAATATCTTCTGTGATTGATAGTGCTAAGTCAGAAGAGTAAATATTGATATTTTGAAGAGCGATGTCTTGGCCGATAGCCCCCCAAGAAAGACTATTGGTGTAGAGGGTTAGGTCGTAATTACCATCGATCGTATTATTACCAAAATCGGCGCTTGTTAAATGAAGCTCGTTCGAGCCTAAGGTTATATTATCGTTTAATAAAATTGACGAGGCAGAAGAAAAATCAAAAGTTAAATCGGTATTGATAATGTTGCCGTGCAAATTAATGATGCCCGCGGTGTCGGTGGCGATACTCGCGATGGGGGTGATTAGACCTATGTCACCTAAGCTAATATTGCCGAAACCTGATGTTAAATTCAATGCGAAGGCACCGTCGATGGCTAAACCTGACAGATTAATATCGCCGCTGCTCGCCGCTGTATTTATGATTAAGTCTTGATCGAGCACCAATGCTATGTCACCAAAAAATCCAATGCCGCTGGTGCCATCGGTTTTCGGAATAGGGAGGCTTGCATCTGTAGTACTTGCAGTATCCAGCGTTAAATTACCAGTCCCTGTGATTGATAGCGATTGCAGAGGTGTGTCGTATCCAACCAGTCCAAGAATGAAGTCTTGGCTGCCATAGGTAATGGATAGTCTGCGAGTATTGCTTGCTGATTGAGAATTGATTGAAGTTGTTGATATTGAATTGTTTAGGTTCAAATTACCGCTTAAAGCACTATCTGTCGCTAGGGTGATGGTGCCTGAGTTAGATAAATCTAGGCTATTGGTCGATGTCAAGCTGGTGCTAATATCACCATTAAGAACCAGTTCTGAACTGACGATTTCTAACGTATCTGCGTTTATATCTGAGATGCTAATACTGGCAAGGTTACTGTTAACGGAATTTAAGGCGGTTAACGATAGGTTGCTGGCGCTGAGTATTTTAGTACTTGAAAAATCAATGCCGCTATTAGCATTGATATTCCTATTGCCGACTAAGGTTATGGAAGGTGTTGAGCCCGCTGACATAGTGCCTAAAATATCAATATCACCACTGATTGTGGTTAAGCTGCTGGCATTATCAATCATCAAGTTGCCGATTGAGGAAATAGCTTGTACCTGTAAGTCACTATCAGAAACGGACAGGCTTAAATCGAAGTCGGAGCTGCTAGTAATATCAGCGTTTAAAAGCATGTGTCCGGTATTGGATGCCCTTAGTGATAGGTCATTATTAATATGAATATCTCCTTTGGCAAGATTCACTTCAATGCCGGAGCCCTTGGTGGAGATATTATCAGTGAGCGTTAGGCTTGTCGTATCAGTACTTAATAACGCAGAGCTTTCATTAATGGTAAGTGAGGCAATGTCATCCACGATGTCGAGTATTATGTCTTTGCCGGTCAGCGATAAATTACTGCTATTGCCATTGATTTTGCTGTTGGTAAACGTGGTTGATATGTCGCTATAGAAATCAGTATCCGTAGCAAGCTGAATTAATTGTTCTGCTCCCGATGTGCCGTTGGTATTCAATATACTGAATACATCTGCGTAGATATCGCCGCTAATATTAATATCACCATTAGACCCGCTATTTGCGGTTGTGCGGTTTATGATAAAGCTATTGAGTCTATCGACGGATGACATCGTCATATTTCTTAAATCTATAATGCCATTAATGGTATTAAGGGTTAGCTGATCATTATTGTTTGTACCATCACCATCATTACTTTTTATGCTGACCCCATTGAGAGAGATCTTGTTGGAACCTGACGTCGTAATACTTCGCGAACCATCGATGGTTAATGATTGGTTTGATGAGAATAAAACTTCGCCATTACTAATTATATCGGCTGCAAGAGTTGTGGTATTGCTGGTAATACTTAAACCCAATACGTCTACATCGGCTAGTAGCGTTACAGAGTCTGATGGCCGTATTGTGCTGCCAAGGTTTAATACCAATGAACTGCCCGTAATGGCTGAGTTGACATTAATAGTGGGGGCATCGAGATTAAGTATTCCAGCCTGAGTGCCTGTATTAAGGCCTCCATTTATATCAATCTCAAGGTCGGCCAGTAGTGATAATGTACCGTTGTTGTTGAGGCTGGTTATGATTTGAGCGGATGTGAAATCTGTACCAGCGGCATCGCCGATAGTGATGTTGGTAGGATCAATTAACCAATGTCCAGCTTGTCCATTGGTGGCCTGGGTGAATGTACGAGTATTCAATTCAATACTCTCATGCCCTGAGGTTTCGATGAAACCACCATCCCCTTTAAGTAATCCACCTTGAGCTGATAGTTCCCCTTGGCTTATTAAGGTCTGATTGGCTATCAAACGGATTTCACCGCCATTGCCGATATTGATAGCGTCAGCCTGCAATGTCCCTGTTTGCGTGATGGATCCGGCAGATGATACAAGTCGGATGTTGCCACCATCTTGCTCTATCGACGAAACATTGATAATACCTGAATTATTGATCGCACTTTTTAGACTAGAATCCAAAGCGGCGGAGTCCAGTAGGATATGGCCGCCAGTTGCCATTAAGGTACCAGAGTTTTCGATACCAATAGGGTTGATGGATTCTAATGAATCCAAGGCAATGCCAATACCTGCCATGTCACTTAGGAAGAGAGTTCCTTGGTTTCGATTGCTTAAAACGATCTCTCCATTAGGGCTAGTTAGTGACCCTGAATTGATAATATTGGGGGCGAATAAAGCAATGAAACCGTCATTAGATGTGGACAGGGTGCCATTATTAATGATGGCTCCGTGGTCGCCATCCCCCAACATTACGTGATCTTCACTGAAACTAGTAATGCTTGAGCTGGTCGCTAAAAATGCCGATGTATTAACCGTACTTGAATTAGAAAAAATAAAGCCATTAGGGTTACTTAAAAAGACGCGCCCATTCGATTGAATACTGCCCAAAATCTCACTGGGGTTTTGATCATAGATTCGGTTTAATGTTGTTGAGGTCGTGCTGGGTTGAATAAAGTTAACGGATTCATTTTTGCCGACGTTAAAGCTCTGCCACTCTATCGTTGCATTCATTGACGATTGATTGATTGTGGTTGCAGCCCCGTTAGTTTGAATAGAGGCTTCACCATTAATGGTGAGCCCGTTTTGAGGGGCTGCATGAGATATTAGCGGGCTGGTGCATAGTAAGCAGGTGGTCAATAGAAGATTTTTATTCATGATCAAAACCTACGCTGTGCAGAGAGATAAAATTGAATGCTGTTGCCGTTAACGGGTTCAGTATCAGAAAGTGGGAAACCCATTTGTAAGCGTGTCTGAAACTTTTCTTGCTTGACAAATTCTGCGTACCAGCCAACAGCAAAAAGATGGCTGCTGTCGGTTTCATTCGCGAGTGCGTCATTGCGCCAACCAATGGCATAATCAACAAAAACAGCCGCGGTTAAATGATCAATGGGTAAAGAGAGCTTTTCAGCATAAGACTTACCGATTAATTCAATGGTCGTCTGAAAGGCGCTATCGGCGGTGTAATCAGCCGAGGTATAGCCTCGTACGGCATACGGTCCGCCTAAAGCAACTTGCTCTAAGGCTAATAACGCATCATCTGAGTGTTGATAATTGAGTTTAGCCAATACTTGAAAACTGTCTATTTGCTGCAGTCGGCTAAACCCAAAAGTATACTTGGTGAAATCAGGCTGGGCATATTCTAAATTCTGATTAATTCGACTGTTGGAGTCATCATTACTCATAGAGCCTAGCGTGCTCTCTAGACCTTTGTGAAGGTTGAATGTGATTGTATTGCTAGCCGTATCATAGAAGTGATCGCTGAATTTTAGAGTATTGTTTAAGTTAAAAACGGTCAGTTTATCTTCGGCAAGTATGTTGCCATTTTGTTTACTGACGGCTTTTTTTAGATCGAGTTTAAGGCTTGAGTCAAATTGAACTGAGTTGTTGAGTAGCCAAGGTTTTTTTAATGAGTAATAAATCGTCGTAGCTTCGCCTTTAATATTGAGGGCTTCTAACTCCTGTCCAATCGCATAACTATTTTGCTGTAATCCGAGTTGCAATAATAATCCGTGGTGAAAAATTGGGTTGATAAACGAGAAAAAGGAGTCGGAGGCGATGTGTGATTCTAAAGGGAGTGTGTAGTCAAAGCTGCCAAAGTAAGAGTTTGTCGGATCTAGTGTGGCCATAAATCCCAGTGTGAGTTGATCTGCATTGCCGGTGATGTTATTTACTTTTCCGCTGGCTAATACGCGGTAGACTCCGGTGTACTCACTGCCAAAATTATCAAAGGTTAAATAACCTTCAAATTTCTTTTGATCAATAACTTTTATGTTGAGTATGGTTTTACCTGATTCGCTGCCAGGCTGAAACTGAGTTTGTGTTTTTAGTCCTGGGTATTGTGAAAGCCTTATCATCGATGATTCAAGCTCTGGGCGAAAACTTGCTTTATCAATCAGCCCACGAAAAGGACGAATTAATGTGTCATTGTGATAAAGCTCAGTAGAGTTTTTGGTTTTAATCAGTTGAGTTGAATTTATTGTTTGAATAATGCCTTCGATAAGTGAAATTCGCACCGTTTCATTGGCTATGTTCTGCTCTGGGATGTATGCGCGAGCAAGGACTAGACCTTTTTTTCTCAGATGATTTGTTAGTGCATTGGTCAATTGATTCAGTCGATCGATGGTATATCGGTTGTTATTATCTTTTAGGCTATTACTGCAAATTTTTTGTAAATCAGCCTGATCAATTTCATATTCATTTAAGTTTGGAAATGAGGATAGATCAAATGATTTAATGGTTATGATTGGTTGATTATCAAAGCGGTTATTGTGTTTATTATCGGTAGGTTTTTGATCGAGGTTGTAACGACTAGAATCTTTGCTATCAAAAAAATCTACGGAGGATTCGGCGTAAATTCTGTTTGTGAATATTGACAGTGAAATTAATAAAACAGCAAGCGTGAAATTCATGACCAGGTCTCTATAAAGCAATGCTAAGTCGATGCAGTAAATCCAATATAAGCGCCTGAAATGGAACTAATGAAAAAGTATAAGTTTCAGTGATTTAAATAATTAATATGTCAGTAATCACTTGGGTTTATTACTTCGAATCGTATGATTTTTTGTTATGTTTAAGCTTGCAAGAACTGAGTTCTTAGTTGCTTCTACTATATCTTTTGGATACTGTCTTAGCAAATGAATCTTAAGAGAGAAGATGATGCTTAATGTCAGTATTCAAAATGTTGTTGCTAAGCTGAGCCCCAATTTACGTGACTCACTAGAAGGGGCTGCTGGATTAGCCATGTCGATGGGGCATTACAATGTTGAAATTGAACATTGGCTGGCAAAAATACTTGAACATCCTCATACCGATCTGTTAAAGATTCTTCAGCAATATGATGTTGAAGTCGATAAGGTTATTGCATCATTAGCATCCACCATAGAAAGTCTTCGAGGTGGTAATACTCGGCCACCAGCGTTATCTCCAAATTTGGTCAGTCTCGCTTCGCAATCTTGGATGCTCGCGTCTGTTGAATATGCTCAGGATTTTGTCAGCTCCGGGCATTTGTTGGTTGCTTGTTTATTAGATGATGGTATTCGAGGGCAGTTAATTTTAGCCGTGCCTGAGTTATCTGTTATTAAACCCGATTCGATTAAAGATTTTGCACCAAAAGTTATCGGCACTACTTCTGAGTCGGCCTTGATGAAAGCTGGAGAGGGTGCTGGTTCTGCTCAGGCTCAATCAGCTCGGGGTGGGCCGAGCGCTGCACCAGCGCTGGATAAATTTACCGTAAATTTAACGGAACGCGCGCAAGCTGGGGAAATGGACCCGGTGTTAGGGCGTGATGATGAAGTTCGTCAGCTTATTGATATTTTATTGCGCCGTCGCCAAAATAACCCCATTTTAACCGGTGAACCTGGAGTGGGTAAAACGGCGGTAGTAGAAGGTTTTGCTCAGCGTATTGCTGAAGGTGATGTACCTGTTGCTTTGCAAGGGATTCAGGTCTTGTCATTGGACATGGGGCTGCTACAAGCGGGGGCGAGCGTAAAGGGAGAGTTTGAGAACCGACTTAAATCTGTCATCAAAGAAGTTAAAGAGTCGCCAGAGCCGATCATTGTTTTTATTGATGAAGCACATACTTTAATTGGCGCGGGCGGCGCGGAAGGCAAAGGTGATGCGGCTAATTTATTGAAGCCCGCTCTGGCGCGAGGAGAGTTTCGTACTATTGCAGCCACCACATGGGCTGAATATAAAAAATATTTTGAAAAAGATCCGGCGCTAACGCGTCGTTTTCAGGTTGTTAATATTGCTGAACCGAGCATCCCTGTGGCAACGGATATGATGCGGGGTATTGCTAAAAGTCTCGAGAATCATCACCAGGTTCGAATCTTGGATGAGGCTATTGAGGCGAGTGTTAAATTGTCGGCGCGTTATATCCCATCACGTCAGCTGCCGGATAAGTCAGTCAGCCTATTGGATACGGCTTGTGCTCGGGTGGCATTAAGCCAAGGTGCGACGCCTGCTGCAGTTGAGCGCGCACGTCGTGAAATTAGTCAGTGTGAAACCAATATCGGTTTGTTGCAGGGGGAGCAGGAAGCGGTAGGGGGCTGTGAAGAAAAACTTGCTGATTATGCTGAACAAATTAAAGACGCTAGTGCGCGTTTAGACATCTTAGAGAAGCAGTGGGCCGCGGAAAAAGAAATTATCGATAAAATCAATGTCGCGCGTGATGCCAGTGAAGCGGTAGGGAAGATTCAAGCCCTTATTGCCGAATTGCATAGTTTGCAAGGTGAGGAGCCGATGATTTATGTCGATGTTGATATGCAAGCGGTTGCTGAAGTTGTTGGTAATTGGACGGGAATTCCGGTGGGCCGCATGATGGGTGATGAAATTACCAATATCATCGAACTCGGTGAGCGTTTAGCAGAGCGTGTTGTTGGTCAAGATCATGCCATGGAAGCGATTGCTCAAGCTGTCAGAACTTCGCGCACAGGTCTTACCGATCCGCGCAAGCCTGTCGGTGTATTCTTAATGGTGGGTACTTCTGGAGCCGGTAAAACTGAAACAGCATTGGCTCTGGCAGATTATTTATACGGCGGTGAGCAAAACGTTATTACTATCAATATGTCGGAGTTTAAAGAAGAGCATAAAGTATCCATGCTGCTCGGTGCTTCTGCCGGTTATGTCGGTTATGGCGAAGGCGGTGTGTTAACTGAAGCTGTGCGTCGCAATCCATACAGTGTGGTGCTGCTGGATGAAATGGAAAAAGCTCATCCTGGTATTCAGGACGTGTTTTATAACTTATTTGATAAAGGCACGATTAAAGATGGTGAAGGGCGCGACATAGACTTTAAGAATACCATTGTGATTATGACCTCTAATGCGTGCTCGGGGCAAATATCAGATATCTGTGCAGAAGGTGATTTACCCAACAGTGACGATCTTTTGGAGCAAATTCGGCCGGAATTATTGGAATATTTCAGGCCTGCATTTCTAGGTCGTACTACGGTCGTGCCTTACTACCCATTACGCAAAAACGTACTAACTAAGATTGTAGAGATCAATCTTAAGCGTATTGAAAAGCGTGTTGCTGAGCACTACGGTGCGAGTTTTAGTTTTGATGAAAGCTTGGTTGAGCATCTAGCCGGTCGCTGTAATGATCCCGACACGGGCGCACGTAATGTAGAAAATATCCTTACACGTTCCATTTTGCCGGGCTTGGCATCTGAGTGTTTACAGAAAATGGCAGAAGGTATTGATATTCAAAATATTCACATCGGTTTAGAGGGTGATACTGAGAACTACTGTTACGAGATTACTTAGTGTATATGGGTGAGGCTGCGGTTGAGCAGTCTCACCTTTATTTGTCTGGCATTAGGCCAGTGCTTCTAGGGTCTATGAGATATCAGGTTTTACGCCATCAAGAGGTTTGATGACCAAAACATCACAGGATACTCGATCGACAATTCTTTCAGCGGTATTACCTAATAAAACCCCTGATAAACCCTCTCTTGCAACGCTGCCTATTACTACTAAGTCAGCTTCAATTTCTTTTGCCATAATTTCAACTACATCATCAGGGTCACCTTCGGTGATGTGAATGTGGTCATCGTTGATGTTATATTTTTTCGCGTAATATTCACATTCAACTTTATGCTGTTTTGTTATGTAGTTTTGAATGTCATCTGGCGCAGTCACTTCGGGTACCATTGCAAACGCGAGTGCGACCATCGGATAGGAGTTAACCAGGTGGAGGTCGGTTGCTAGGTGGTCAGCTAAATGTTCTGCAAAGTCGAGTATGTTTTCATTGATAAGTTTATGCCCCTCATCGTGAGAGGTTGCGTCGATTGAAGCTAATATTCTGTTATTTGCCCAAGGCTTTGATGATTTCACCAAGAGTACTGGCGCTTGGCAGTGGCGTAATAAATTCCAATCGCTGTGTGTAAAAATACGATCGACAATACTGTGCGGCTTAGTGCCTTTAATGACCAAATCAAAATCTGATTTATTCATTGATGCCATTACGGCGTTGTGCAGGTTTTTTTGCCAATGCACTTCCGTAGAAATTTCGATTCCCTTCTTTTTAGCTTCACTGACAAAAGAGTCAATCCATAATTGACAGTTATTTATGAGAGCCGTTTTTATTCTGTTTTTTGTCTCGAGTTCAAGTGATGAGCTTTCTTCGCAGTAGGCTTCATAACAACTGCCTAGAATTGTTATGCTGGCTTTAACGGAGCTGGCAAGTGCTAGTGCGCGATCAAAGGCGGGTTGTTCATTGTGATCACTATCCAGAACGACAAGAATATGATTAATATCTAGCATGGTAAGCTCCTTTAAATACTTGGTTATATGTCTTTAATATACATAATTCTAATGTATAGCAGACTGCCGCTAAATTGTTGCTCTATATCAATAGTCTAGGCCTTTATCAGCGCGATAAAAGCTTTTGCAGCATTTGACAGGGTTCGACCTTGTAAATAGAGAAATCCCAGTGGTCGAGTGAGGGTTATTTGATCAATTTGTATCTCCGCGAGTCCTATTTCATCTGCGTTATCGAGCATCGACTCGGGTAGTAAGCTCCAGCCTAAGCCAACTGAAACCAGCATTTTTATCGTTTCTAAATAATTGGTTGGCATTGGGGTATGTAGCGTTAGATCTTGTTGCTTAAATTTCTCCACCAGCAGTTTAAAAGTAAAGGTATTATCTTCTGGCAAAATGGCAGGGTATTCACTGAGATCTTGTAGTTGAACATGCTTTAGCTGGTTGAGAGGGTGTGCTTTAGCGCAGACAAATACCATTTTATCGTGCCACAGTACTTCACTGATCATGCCTTCTGGTGAGCTATTGGTGTTGGAGGTTTCTAGAGTGGTCAGTGCCAGTTCGACTTGTCTTTGTGCAACCGCTTGATAGGCCGATTCGGAACCCATGAAGCTAAGGTTTAGCTCGGCCAGAGGGAATTGACTAACAAAGGATTTTAAAAAAGGCGGTAAGCGGTGTAAGCCGATGTGGTGACTGGTGCCGAGTTTCAGGCGGCCTTCTACTTGATGATTCATATTGCGCATCGACAGCTGGGTATCAATGACTAGTTGTACAATTTCTTTGGCTCTTGGCAGCAGCGAATGGCCTGTGTCGGTAAGACTTAGGCTACGATTATGACGATCAAATAATGGACTATTGAGCTGTTCTTCTAGTCCCTTAATACGTTTACTGACCGCAGGTTGGGTAAGGTGAAGCTGTTCGGCGGCGAGGGAAAATGATTGCTGTTCGGCTACCGAAATAAAGGCGGTGAGTGCTTGGATGTCCATATGAATTTCTCCAACCTTTATGAGTGGTGTGAAATATATTTTACGCATTCCTAATAGTAATACACTTTATGAAAAATATGAATTGGAGTTATTTGTGATTATTTCGTATGATAACTGCATCAAAGAAGCACACAGAGGCTTCTTGTTGAAATTAATCATACAGCTATGAGAGAGCGCTATGACGGCTAAAACACTTTATGACAAATTGTGGGATTCCCACATGGTCAAGCAACGCGATGATGGCACTGCTTTAATTTACATCGATCGCCAGTTATTACACGAAGTAACCTCGCCACAAGCGTTTGAAGGCCTTCGTATTGCGGGTCGTAAGCCGTGGAAACTTAGCGCCAACCTAGCAACCCCAGATCATAATGTACCAACAACGAAGACAGAGCGTACTGTCGGCATTGAAGGCATTCAAGATCCGGTGTCTAAAATTCAAGTTCAAACTTTGGATGACAACTGTAATGAGTTTGGCATTACTCAGTTCGATATGATGGATAAACGTCAAGGTATCGTTCATGTAGTTGGCCCAGAACAGGGCGCAACTTTACCTGGTATGACGGTTGTTTGTGGTGATTCTCACACAGCAACACACGGTGCATTTGCGGCACTGGCTCACGGTATTGGCACGTCTGAGGTTGAGCACGTATTAGCGACTCAATGTTTGATTCAGCGTAAAATGAAAAACCTGTTAATCAAGGTTGAAGGTACCTTAGGTGACGGCATTACAGGTAAAGACGTGGTCTTGCATGTGATAGGTGTGATCGGTACTGCCGGTGGTAATGGTTGTGCTATGGAGTTTGGCGGTAGTGCGATTCGCAGCATGAGCATGGAAGGTCGTATGACTATGTGCAATATGGCAATCGAAGCAGGTGCCCGTGTTGGAATGGTTGCTTTTGATGAATTAACCGCTAAATACGTTAAAGGTCGCGACTTTGCACCCAAAGGCGATCACTGGGAAATGGCTTTAGCGCAGTGGGCTGATTTGGTTTCTGATGATGACGCTGTTTTTGATGAAATTGTTGAAGTTAACGCTGCCGATATCAAGCCACAAGTTACTTGGGGCACGTCCCCTGAAATGGTAACCACGGTAGACGGCTTTGTGCCGACACTGGAGGATGCCAAAGACGATGTAGAGCGCAGTGGTTTTGTGCGTGCTTATGAGTACATGGGTTTAACCCCGGGCCAAGCAATTACTGATATTAATCTTGATCGTGTTTTTATTGGTTCTTGTACCAATAGTCGCATTGAAGATCTACGTGCTGCGGCTGCCGTTGCCAAGGGTAATAAAGTGGCTGAATCTGTGATTCAGGCATTGGTTGTTCCTGGTTCTGGTTTGGTAAAAGAGCAAGCTGAGAAAGAAGGCTTGGATAAAATCTTTATCGAGGCAGGTTTCGAGTGGCGCGAGCCAGGCTGCTCCATGTGCTTGGCAATGAACGCTGATAAATTGGGTAGTGGTGAACATTGTGCATCTACTTCTAATCGTAACTTTGAAGGTCGTCAGGGCTATGGCGGTCGTACGCATTTGGTCAGTCCAGCAATGGCCGCGGCTGCAGCGATTGCGGGTCATTTTGTCGATGTTCGTCAGTTTGAATTGGTTAAATAAGGAGCGATATTATGAAAGCATTTGTTAAGCAAAGCGGTATTGTCGCTCCAATGGATCGTGCCAATATTGATACGGACATGATTATTCCGAAGCAGTTTCTAAAATCAATCAAACGCAGTGGTTTTGGCCCTAACTTGTTTGATGAGTTACGCTACCTTGATGAAGGCCAGCCTGATGCAGATAATTCGGGTCGTCCAATAAATCCTGATTTCGTATTAAATCAGCCGCGCTATAAAGGAGCCTCTGTTTTAATTACTCGTGAGAATTTTGGCTGTGGCTCCTCTCGTGAGCATGCGCCTTGGGCATTAGAAGATTTTGGGTTCAATGTCATTATTGCCTCAAGCTATGCCGATATCTTTTTCAATAACAGTTTTAAAAATGGTCTATTACCGATCGTTTTAGAGGAAACTATTATTGATGGGTTATTTGCAGAAGTAACGGCGACTGAAGGTTATGAATTGACGATTGATTTAGAGAATCAAAACATCATTAAACCCAATGGCGATAGCATTCCATTTGAAGTTGATGCGTTCCGCAAGCACTGCTTATTAAACGGTTTAGACGACATTGGCTTAACCTTGCAAGATGCCGACGACATTACTGCGTATGAAGTGATACGCAAAGCATCTTCGCCTTGGTTGTTTTAAAAATCATAGTGTTAAATTATTAAATAGTTAAGTTGGAATTAAAATGTCTAAGAAAGTATTGATTTTACCGGGTGACGGTATTGGTCCAGAAATCGTAACCGAAGCAGAAAATGTATTGGTTGCTGTGAATAAAAAATTTAACCTAGGCCTTGAGTTTGATCATGGTCTAGTGGGTGGTGCTGGTTATGATGCTAATGGTCACCCATTGCCTGCAGAAACCATGGAAAAAGCCAAAGCCGCTGATGCTATTCTTTTAGGTGCTGTTGGCGGACCTAAATGGGATGCGCTTGAAGATCGCGAAATGCGTCCAGAGAAAGGTCTGCTAGGTCTTCGCTCTGGTCTAGAATTGTTTGGCAACTTGCGCCCTGCAATTCTGTACCCTCAACTTGCAGATGCTTCATCATTGAAGCCTGAGGTTGTATCAGGTCTAGACATCTTAATCGTACGCGAACTAACGGGTGGCATTTACTTTGGTCAGCCACGCGGCATTCGTACATTAGAAAATGGCGAGCGCGAAGGTTATAATACTTACGTTTACCGTGAGTCTGAAATTCGTCGCATCGGCAAGGTCGCTTTTGAAGCGGCTAAAAAACGGGGTGGTAAACTGTGTTCCGTTGATAAAGCTAACGTACTTGAAGTAACGGTATTGTGGCGTGAAATTATGACTGAAATGGCGAAGGACTATCCAGAAGTAGAGCTTTCGCACATGTACGTTGATAACGCAGCGATGCAGCTTGTACGTGCACCAAAGCAGTTCGACGTAATGGTAACAGGCAATATGTTTGGCGACATTTTATCGGATGCAGCGGCAATGCTAACGGGTTCAATTGGTATGTTACCTTCGGCGTCTTTAGATAAAGACAACAAGGGTATGTACGAACCTTGCCACGGCAGTGCACCTGACATTGCTGGTCAAGGCATCGCTAACCCACTGGCAACCATCCTTTCTGCTGCAATGATGTTAAGATACTCGCTAGGTGAAAATACTGCGGCTGATGCGATTGAGAAAGCTGTGAGTGACGTGTTGGATCAAAACTTACGTACTCCAGATATTTATTCTGACGGTATGACAAAAGTAAGTACTGCAGAAATGGGTGCGGCCGTCGTAAACGCGCTTTAAATAAGTACGTTTGTAAGTAGCGAACAAATTTATTTACCTAGCGTTTGAAAAAACGCTATGGGTTGGGAGAGAATATGAAAACTGTAGGTTTAGTAGGCTGGCGTGGCATGGTTGGTTCTGTGCTAATGCAACGAATGGAAGCAGAGAGCGACTTTGCTGATATCAATCCTGTATATTTTACTACCTCACAAGCAGGGCAAGCGGCTCCTGCTTTTGGCGGTAAAGAAGCGCCTGCGCTTAAAGATGCGTTCGATATTAGCGAACTAAAAACTATGGATGTAATTATCACTTGCCAAGGTGGTGATTATACAAAGGAAGTTTATCCAAAATTAATGGCTGATGGTTGGAAAGGTTATTGGATTGACGCCGCATCAAGCTTGCGCATGGCTGATGACGCTGTGATCGTATTAGATCCAGTGAACAAAAATGTTATTACAGATGCACTGCATAAAGGCACCAAAACTTTCGTGGGTGGCAACTGTACTGTTTCACTTATGTTAATGGGCCTTGGCGGTTTATTTGAAAAGGGGTTGGTCGAGTGGTTAAGCTCGCAAACTTATCAGGCGGCTTCTGGTGGCGGTGCTAAGCACATGCGTGAATTATTGACCCAGATGGGCCAATTGAACTCAGCGGTTGCTGACAAGCTAGCTGATCCACGCAGTGCAATTTTAGACATTGATCGTATTGTCGCTGAAACTCAGCGTAACGGCACGATGGATACCACTAATTTCGGCGTACCATTGGGTGGTAGCTTAATCCCTTATATCGACTCTGAGTTAGAAAATGGCCAGAGCCGAGAAGAATGGAAAGGGCAGGCGGAAACGAATAAGATTCTGGCTACGGGGAATGATATTATTCCAGTAGATGGTAACTGCGTACGTATCGGCTCAATGCGTTGTCATAGCCAAGCATTCACCATTAAGCTTAAGCAAGATGTGCCGATGGACGAGATTAGTGCCATGCTGAACGAGCATAGCCAGTGGTCGGGTGTTGTTCCGAACACTAAAGAAGCTACTATTAAAGACCTCACGCCTACGGCAGTGACAGGCACTTTGAATGTTCCTGTTGGTCGTTTACGTAAGATGAATATGGGGCCTACTTATTTGAACGCTTTTTCTGTTGGTGACCAACTTTTGTGGGGCGCAGCAGAGCCTCTACGTCGTATGTTACGCATTGTTTTAGAAGACTAAATGCTAGTTTATAGTGTGTAAAAAAAGCGAAATTTGCAAAATGAAGCATTGGACATTGTGAGTCATAATGTTTCATTTTGTGAATAAGCTCACACTTTAGTTTTGGAAACTGATCAAAAGATAGGCTGAAAGCCGCGTGAAACGCGAGAATTCAGTTTTCAAACATTGCGAAAACTCCATTTATAATTGATACTTACGACTACTAATGAAAGGAATCTATACGTTTTATTTGAAACGGACTTAAGATTCATGAACTTAATTTGGTTTTATTGTTTGCAAGACCGGCATCAAGCAGCCTAATAACAACAAGGAAGCAGAGAATGAAGCGCACGCTTTTAAGTACTCTAGTGATCACCAGCACCCTTGGTCTAAGCGCCAATGTGTTTGCACTGGGTATGGGTGAGCTTGAATTAAAGTCCACACTCAATCAGCCTCTACAAGCAGAAATTGAGCTGACCAATATTGACGATCTTACTGAGTGGGAAATCAAGCCATCTTTAGCTTCTGACGGAGATTTCGACCGTGCAGGTGTAGAGAAAGTATTCTTTTTAAGTGATATCGATTTCGAAATTAAAGGAAATCGTATCGTTTTAACCAGTGACAAATCTGTTACTGAGCCTTTTTTGAATTTCTTAGTTCAAGTCAATTGGCCGTCAGGGCGTGTATTGCGAGAATATACACTGTTACTTGATCCGCCAGTATTTGATGAAACTATTCAGCCATTAGCGGCACAGCAGTCTTCTCAGCGCGTAGAAACGCAAGCTGTTGCGACTACTCCTGTTACTCCCGCAAGTACTGCTAGTTCGTGGCAAAGTGACGCGGCAGCGCCCGGCACTTATAAAGTACAAAAAGACGATACTTTATGGGAAATTGCAATTAATACGCGCCCCAATCGTCAAGTATCGCCACAGCAAATGATGCTGGCGATTCAGGATAGTAATCCAGGTGCTTTTATTAACGGTAATATTAACCGCTTAAAAACACATAAAATATTACGTATTCCAACACAGCAGCAAATGGCTGCGCGTAACGACAGTCAAGCTGTTAATGAAGTTATGCGTCAGAACCGTGAGCTAAAAACTGCTGGCGCTCAAATAGATGCAACGGCTAATGCTGCGGAAACCAATAAAGCTGAGCAGCTCAATGATGGCGGTGAATTAAAACTGCTTTCTAAGACAAATCAAGTTACTGAGTCTGCTGGCGCCAGTGGTGATATCGAAAGTGGTGTTGCGGGGAATGGTCGTCAAGAAAAGATACAAAATGATTTAGCGATCGCTTTGGAAACTCTTGATACTAGCACTCTGGAAAACAACGACCTAAAAGAACGTTTAGCTTCTTTAGAAGAGCAAATTGCAACATTGCAGCGTTTGGTGTCTTTAAAAGACGATCAACTAGCAAGTATTCAATCACTTGAGCTGCAAAAAGAAGCTCAGTTAGAATCTAATGTTGATGTATTGCCTGAAGATGCAAGCACCTCAATTACTGAAGATTTGGCTGATGCTGATGCAGAGTTAGCGGCCGAGGTTAATACTGCTGATGAATCTGCCGTTGAAGATTTCAATTATGCGGAACCTGCTTCAGAACCTGAAACAGAAGTCGTTGCAGACGTTGCTCCCGTTGATGAAGTAGATCCAGCGTTAGTTGCTGCTCAAATGCAACAGCAAGCCGAAGATCGCTATAAGCCAAAGGGTTTTTTCGCTGAGCTTATGGCTAAACCTGCGTTGATGGGCGGAATCGCTGGCGGCTTTGCATTATTACTGGCTCTTATCGGTCTAGGCATTAAAAAACGCCGAGACGCTAAAGAGGGTGATATAGAAGATCCAGAATTAGCAGCATTTGATGAAAATTTCGAATTCACAGAAAGTGAGCTTGATGATTCATCACTTGATAATTTTGAATTTGACGAAAATGATGCATCCGCTGCTAATCAACACGAACTGAATGATGATCTTTTAGAAGGTATTGGTGGTTCTGATGAAGATGATCTTGATGGGGTAGAAGCAACCGATACGGTTGCTCAAACGGCCGACATTATTGGTGAGGCAGAAATTTATATCGCGTATGGTCGTTTTGATCAAGCCGCCGATCTGTTGAAAAATTCCATTGATCTCGAGCCTAGCCGCATTGACTTGCGCATGAAACTGCTTGAAGTGTATTTGGAAACTGACGATGCCACCTCTTTTGCAGAAACAGAGCTTGAGCTGAATTCCATTGGGGATTTGGAAGCTAATGAAAAAGCCGTAGCAATGCGCAGTCGTTTAAGCTCACCTATTTCTGGTGAAGATGAAACGCAGATTATGGATGAGTTGATGCTGTCTGAAGATGCCGATATCGGCATCGATATGGAAGCATTGGCCGATTCTGATGATGAATTCGCTGGCGGTATAGACTTTGACGCAGCGCTTGATCTGACCGATTCTGATGATGCCGCCAGTGATTTTGCTTCTTCTCTAGATGAGCTCGATGAAACAGAGTTGGATCTTAGTACACTAAGCACTGATGCTATTGGAACTGATACCGTAAATGTAGACACTGTATTGAGTGTCGATGACGATTTTGATATCGAGTTTAACCTTGATAGCGAAGAGTCAATTCCGACCCTGGATGATCTATCTGATGAAGAGTCATTAGAAGATGTTCCTGTTCTGGATGCAGATATTGATGGGTTAGACGGTTTTGATGAGTTGGATAATATTCCAACGTTAGAAGGTGAGGACGATTTAGCATCGTTGGGTGAAAGCTTAACGTTTGAAGAGAACGAGCTGGATGACTTGCTAGAAGATGATTCTGCTGAAGACTTCAATTTGGATGAGTTATCCTACTTGGCCAATACTGACTCGGAGATTAAACCTTCCAGTAAAGACTCTGTTATTGATCTAGCGTCGATGGCTACCGATGATGCTTCTGATGAAATTACTGCATTGGCTGACTTGCTTGATTCTGAGGATGAAATTGAAGGTCTGCCTGATTTAGATTTTGACCTCGATGAAACAGGTTTTGAAAGCGATGCGCTAGATACTGAGTCGCTAGGTGATGATTTGCAGTCGCTTGAGGCTGAGTTAGATGATTTGACTTCGGTAGGCGCAGAAGCGGAAGTAGCTGAGCTGCCGGTTGCTGAAGAAGGCTTTTCTACAGAGAAAGAGCCAGTTGTTGAAGACATTGCTGCCGTAGATGATTTTGCTGATTTTGAGGCCAGCTCAGAGTTTGATTTGAACGAGCTTGAAGATTTACCAGACTTCACTACGGATAACGATACTGACATAGCAACGGATGCTATTGTACCAACGTCAGGCCAGGAAATTGATCTTGAGCAGTTAGCCGCTGCAGATGATGAATTTGATTTCTTAGCCGGTACGGATGAGTGTGCAACTAAGCTTGATTTAGCCCGAGCCTATCTTGACATGGAAGATAGTGACGGCGCTAAAGAGTTATTGCAGGAAGTTGTCGCTGAAGGTAGCGATCAACAAAAGCATGATGCTCGTGCATTGATGGATAGTATTGGATAATAAACGTTTAAACATGCAAATTGACAGTCAAGAAGTCGTTAATACGCAAGACAAAGTAATCGTAAGAAATGCCGCAATAGTCGAATACCATGGAGCTCATTTTCATGGTTGGCAGCGGCAGAAGCATCATCCAGAGCCTACTATTCAGGCGGCTCTGGAAGATGCTCTAAGCCGAGTTGCCAATGAGCCTATTGCGGTTACTTGCGCTGGGCGTACCGATGCGGGTGTTCATGCTTCTACCCAAGTTATTCATTTTGATACTCATGCTATTAGGCGACCACATAATTGGATGATGGGGGTGAATACCTATCTTCCTGATGGTATTGCCTTACGCTGGATCAGTGAGATTGATCAATCATTCCATGCTCGTTTTGGCGCTACTAGCCGTCGCTATCGATACTTGATTTTTAACAAAGAGATTAAGCAAGGCTTGATGCATGATCAGCTAACCTGGTGCCGCTTTCCGCTAGATGAGAACAGAATGCATGAGGCGGCACAGTCGCTATTGGGCGAGCATGATTTCACCTCTTATCGTGCGAAAGATTGCCAAGCAAAAAGCCCAGTAAGAACCATTCAAGATATTTCAGTTCGTCGCTATGGCGATATTGTTATGATTGAAGTACAAGCTAATGCCTTTCTGTATCACATGATTCGCAACATTGCGGGTGTTCTAATGCCGATCGGTATGGGGCGAAAGCCAATTGAGTGGAGTGGTACTTTATTGGCGCAAAAGGATAGAGCGCTGGGTGGAGTTACTGCACCGTCGGCAGGTCTATATTTTGTCGGCGTCGAATACCCTGTTGAGTTTGCAGTTCCCTCTCAAGCGTGGGGGCCTGTTTTTGTTGAGCCTTGGTTTGCGAAATAGTTTAACGTTCAAAATTATAGAGCGTTAAACTATGGCTGATTAAGGTATTTTCACAGCTTGTGAAATTTCTGTTAGAATCCGACCTCCTTAAAATTATTAAAAAAGTATGCTCTTGTGAGTAACGTGCGAATCAAAATATGCGGGCTGACCCGTAATCAAGATGTTCAAACTGCCGTAGCCGAAGGTGCAGACGCACTGGGCTTTGTGCTATATGCGCCTAGCCCAAGAGCCGTTACTGCGGAGCAGGCTGCTCTACTAATCAAACATGCACCCGCTTTCGTAACCACGGTCGCACTTTTCGTTAATGAAAGCGCTGAAGAGATTTTTCGGGCTTTAAGTATTTGCAGTTTTGATTTATTGCAGTTTCATGGCGACGAAAGTCCTGAATTCTGTCGTCAATTTAATCGTCCTTATATGAAAGCTATTCGTGTACGCAGCGCTGAAGATATTCATAGCGCAGTACAACAGTATCCGGATGCTAAAGCTTTATTGCTGGATGCTTATGTGGAGAATTTGCCTGGCGGAACTGGCCAGGCGTTCGATTGGCGATTAATACCCGATTTATCGATCCCTTGGGTATTAGCCGGGGGCTTGAATGCAAATAATGTTGCTGATGCCGTGAACCAAGTGAAGCCTTTTGCCGTAGATGTAAGCGGGGGTGTCGAGGCCAGCAAGGGCATCAAAGATAGACAAAAAATTAAAGATTTTATTAGCGAGGTTCGCAATGTCGAACGATAAGAACACTTCAGTAAATGAAAATGACTTACCAGTATTGCCAGATGCGAAAGGGCACTTTGGTATTTTCGGCGGACGTTTTGTATCTGAAACGTTAAGCGCAGCACTTGATGAGCTAGAAGCGTTATACAGTAAACTGTCTAAAGATCCTTCTTTTCAAGCAGAGTTTGATAACGATCTTGCACATTATGTTGGCCGTCCATCACCCTTGTATTTTGCTGAGCAGCTTACCAAGCATTGTGGTGGCGCTAAAATTTATTTGAAGCGTGAAGATCTTAACCATACTGGCGCCCACAAAATAAATAATACAATTGGCCAAGCATTATTGGCTAAGTATTCTGGTAAGAAAAAAATTATTGCTGAAACTGGCGCAGGTCAGCATGGTGTAGCTACAGCAACAGTTGCAGCTCGCTTAGGGATGGAGTGTAAGGTATTTATGGGCTCGACAGATATCGAGCGCCAAAAGTTAAACGTATATCGTATGAGATTATTGGGCGCAGAGGTTATCTCGGTCGAGTCAGGTACCAAGACACTGAAAGATGCGATGAACGATGCAATGCGTCATTGGGTAACGAATGTCGATGATACTTTTTACATCCTAGGTACTGCGGCAGGCCCTCATCCATACCCTATGTTAGTGCGTGATTTCCAAAGCATTATTGGTCGTGAAACGATTCGCCAATGTGATGCGCAGATTGGTCGTCAACCTGATGCGCTAATTGCCTGTATTGGTGGCGGATCGAATGCGATTGGAATGTTTTATCCTTACCTGAATATGCGCGATGTTCGCATGATCGGTGTTGAGGCCGGTGGCTTAGGCTTAGGTGGAGATGATCACGCTGCGCCTTTATGCAAAGGTCGTCCTGGAGTATTGCACGGTAACCGTACTTACTTGATGGAAGATGAAAACGGTCAGATTATGGGGACTCATTCTGTTTCTGCAGGCCTGGATTACCCCGGTGTAGGTCCTGAGCATTCTTGGTTGAAAGATATTGGTCGTGCTGAATACGTTGCGGCGACTGATGAAGAAGCGCTAGATGCTTTCCGTATTTTAACGCGTATCGAAGGTATTATGCCGGCGTTGGAATCAAGTCATGCCATTGCTCATGCAATGAAAATGGCAAAAGATATGCGTCCTGATCAAGTCCTTGTTGTTAACTTATCTGGGCGTGGCGATAAAGATATTCATACGGTTGCTGGCATTGACGGCCTTAACGTTTAAATAAAGTAGAGGAAATTATTATGAGTCGTATTGCTGCTTTATTTTCAGAATTAAAAGCAAACGGTAAAAAAGCATTAATCCCTTACGTAACTGCGGGAGATCCTAACCCTTCAGTGACTGTTGATATGATGCATGGGCTGGTTGAAGCAGGTGCAGACTTAATCGAATTGGGTGTGCCTTTTTCCGATCCGATGGCCGATGGCCCAATCATCCAATTGGCGTGTGAGCGTGCTTTATTGCACAACACGTCATTGCGTGACGTTATCTCCATGGTAACTGAGTTTCGTGCCACTAATACCAAGACTCCGGTTGTGTTAATGGGGTATCTGAACCCTGTTGAGGCGATGGGTTATGTCGCTTTTGCAGACGCGGCTCAAGCGGCAGGGATTGATGGTGTTCTAATGGTGGATATGCCACCAGAAGAGTCCGGTGAGAATGCAAAAATCTTTGCTGATCATGGTTTGGATATTATCTATTTGATCGCCCCAACAACGACCGATGCGCGTATTAGTGAAATTGCTAAGTACAGCTCCGGCTATGTGTACTATGTCTCCATTAAAGGTGTGACGGGCAGTGCTGAGATTGATGTGGCTGATGTAAGTAAGAATCTTGAGCGTATTCGTAGCCGTGTTGCTATCCCTGTAGGTGTGGGGTTTGGTATTAATAACGGAGCAGCGGCCGCAGCCGTTGCAACGGTTGCCGACGGCGTTATTGTGGGTTCTGCCTTGGTGAATAAAATCGCCGCCAATGCTGATCAGCCAGCAAAGGCTATCACTGAAGTGAAGGCTGTTTTATCCGAAATGCGTAAAGCAATGGATGCTAACTAATAATGGCTGCCAATTAATAGTGAGAGCGGCTCAATAATGGAAATCGTTGGCGCAACCAAAGATCAATGGTTGGCTCATCTTGAGTCAATCCATCCTGCCGATATAGAGATGGGGCTAGGGCGTGTGACGAAAGTTGCACAATCCCTAGGCCTATTCAAGCCAGCTCCTATCGTCATTGTGGTCGGTGGCACGAATGGTAAAGGCACTACAACTGCTCTTTTGGGGCAGTTGCTGGCTGAAAAAGGATTAACGTCCGCGTGTTATAACTCCCCACATATTCACCAATATAACGAGCGTATTAATCGTCGCGACTCTGCCACAAGCGCACGTTTATCGACGGATGATGAGTTGTGTCTTGCGTTTACGGCTATTGAGCAGGGTCGTGGCGATACGCCTTTAACCTACTTTGAATTTGGTACTTTAGCTGCATTATGGCAAATTCAGCAGTGGCAAGTGGATGTGGCGTTATTGGAAGTTGGTTTAGGCGGGCGCTTGGATGCGGTTAATATCGTTGATACTGATTTAGCCATTGTCACCAGTGTTGGGCTTGATCATCAAGATTGGCTAGGCGATACCCTAGATCTAATCGGTATGGAAAAAGCGGGAATCGCGCGTGCAAATAAGCCCCTTATCTGTGGGCAGATGAATGCCCCGCAAGGCTTTATTGATGCGGCTAACGGTCTTCGGGCTGATACCTTATATCAAGGTAAAGATTTTTCCATCGTTGCTAAAGATGCTGGCTGGCTGCTATCGATGGACGAGACAAAAATTCTGCTTCCTTACGGGCATATCCCTTATTTTAATATCGCCAGTGCGATTGTCGGGTTAAAGGCTCTCAATCTCTTGCCCGATGATAATGGAATCAAAAAGGCGGTTGCTAATACTCAGGTAGCGGGGCGTTTAAGCCGTTATGCTTGTGAGTATGATGGTCGTGCCATTACGTTTATTCTGGATGTGGCTCACAATGCCCAAGCCGCTGATTTTTTAGCTGAACAGGTATCGTCGTGTAAAATCGCGGTTCTCGCGATGCTGGTCGACAAAGAACCAGCCGCGGTGGTTGCCGCTTTGCCGCAAATAGATTGCTGGCAGCTGGCTGGGCTGCAAGGCTATCGTGGCCAAGGCAGTGAAGCGTTGCATACTCGGATAGGCTCTTCAGCGGATGATAGAATACTGAACTGTCACGCCACCGTTAAAGATGCCATGATAGCCAGTCTGCAAATGGATTATGACGAGATTCTCGTGATAGGCTCTTTCCTAACAGTCTCAGCTGCAGAGCAAGCCTTGAGTAATATTGACGGTTTGGTAATGAAGCAAGCAAAGGAATTAAGCGAGTGACTGAATAATGGAAACCAACCTTAAGGCACGCATTTTAGGTGCGGTTGTTACTGTACTAGTATTGGCTTTAGTTTTACCTAACGTGCTGAAAGGTCAGCGTTTAGCCGAAGAAGACGAAACCTTGATACCTGATAAGCCCGATACACCTAGTTGGGTTGATGAAAAACAAAGTAGTCGAGTGCGCATTGAGCTGAATGCTTTAGCAACGGGCAGTTTTGAAGAAAAGATAACGGCACCAGAGCCTAAGTTTGTATTGCAAGATGATCCCAAAGATTCCCGTATCGCAGGAGAGCGCGCCGGTTTAACAGAGCAAGGTGCGGTCATCGCTTGGACATTACAGCTAGGCGCGTTTAAAAATAGTCAGAATGCTATTGAGTTGAGAGATTCATTGCGGACCAAGGGCTATAAAGCTTATATTCTGAAGAATGGCAGTGGCACCTACGACCGTGTCTACGTTGGCCCTATGCTGCAGCGAGCCAAGGCTGAACACTTAAAAACCGAATTAATCCAAGAAACAGACATTAAAGACATTCGTTTAAGGCAATATACGCCGGAATAGTAGCGATAGCAGCACGGCTTTGTTAGAATCCGCGCTTTCTTATGCAGTCAACGAGTTGAGAAGCACCATGACGAGTATTGACTGGGCGATATTAGCGGTTCTAGTAATCTCCGCAGCCCTTAGTTTACGACGTGGTTTTGTTAAAGAAGCATTATCTTTAATAAGCTGGATAGCCGCATTTGTTATTGCCCGAATTTTCAGTGGCAATCTTGCAACCTTATTAGTCGATTACATCGACACTCCTTCAGCCCGCTGGGTTGTTGCCTTTATTATCTTATTTGCAGGTACCGTTACTATTGGTGCCATGATAAATCATCTTGTTGTTGAAATGATCCGAATTACAGGACTTTCGAGCACCGACCGTGTCTTCGGCATGGTATTTGGTTTTGTTCGAGGCCTACTCATTCTCGTTGCCATTGTTTATGGACTGCAATATACCGCAGTGCCAAAAGACCCATGGTGGCAAGATTCGACACTCATGCCACACTTAGAATTATTAGCGGATTGGGCAAGAAAAATTTTGCCTACAGCCACTGATCATGTGATGTCATATACAAATAACTTATAGCTTAATTTGAGGTTTATTACGCATGTGCGGAATAGTGGGTATAGTTGCTAAGTCACATGTCAATCAGAGCATTTATGATGCACTGACGATTCTTCAGCACCGTGGACAAGATGCTGCCGGAATCGTAACTTGGCATAATGATAAGTTATTTTTACGCAAGGATAACGGATTGGTGAGTGACGTTTTTCGTACTCGCCATATGAAACGCCTTGTCGGCCATATCGGTATTGGTCACGTTCGCTACCCAACAGCGGGTAGTTCAAGTTCAGCGGAAGCTCAGCCATTCTATGTAAACTCCCCTTATGGCATAACACTGGCGCACAACGGTAACTTAACCAATGCCGCCGAAGTTGCAGAGCATCTGTATAAAGAAGATCTACGTCACATCAATACAACCTCTGACTCAGAAGTGTTATTGAATGTTTTTGCTCATGAAATGCAAAAGCAGGGCGAGCTTATACCAACTCCTGAATCTATCTTTAAAGCGGTTGCTAGAGTACACCAGCGTATTCGTGGTGGGTATTCTGTCGTTGCTATGATTAATGGCTTTGGCTTGGTAGCCTTCCGTGACCCAAACGGCATTCGTCCTGCGGTATATGGTGTGCGTGAAAGCGAGCAGGGTAAAGAATACATGGTCGCCTCTGAAAGCGTTGCGCTAGATGGCTTAGGTTTTAAGCTTGAGCGTGACATTGCACCGGGTGAATGTGTTGTTATCACCAAAGAAGGTGAGTTTTTTAGCCAGCAGTGCGCTGACGATCCAAAGCTAGTCCCTTGTATTTTCGAACATGTTTATTTCGCTCGCCCAGATTCCATCATGGATGGTATCTCGGTTTATAAAGCACGCTTAAAAATGGGTGAATACCTAGCGGGCAAAATCATGAAAGAACGTCCAGATCATGATATTGACGTGGTAATCCCAATTCCTGATACCAGCCGAACGTCTGCTTTGCAGTTAGCCAACCGTTTGGGTGTTAAGTATCGTGAAGGCTTTATGAAGAATCGCTATATTGGCCGTACCTTCATTATGCCAGGGCAGCAGCAGCGTAAAAAATCGGTAAAACAAAAACTCAATGCCATTGCTTTAGAGTTTGCTGGTAAAAATGTGTTATTGGTCGATGATTCGATTGTTCGCGGTACAACCTGTAATCAGATTATTGAAATGGCCCGTGATGCCGGTGCAAAGAATGTATATTTTGCCTCTGCGGCTCCAGAAGTTCGTTACCCGAATGTTTATGGTATTGATATGCCAGCGGTTGAAGAATTAATTGCTCATGACCGTACAGTGGCTGAAATTGAAACCGCTATTGGTGCAGACTGGTTGATTTATCAAGATCTTGAAGATCTACAGCGTTCTTGCCTAAATGGCGCGAGCACGGATGTGCAAGAGTTTGATTGTTCAGTATTTGACGCTCAATACGTGACGGGTGATATCGATGAGGCTTATTTCGAACGCCTACAGGTAGCTCGTAGTGATGCTTCTAAATCGTCAGCTAACTCTGCTGAAGATGTCGCGATTGATTTGCATAACGATCAAGAGTAACTTATTTTAAGTGACTAGATTGATCCACCAGCGGCCAGTTATCTGGCCGTTTTTTCGTCTCATATATAATTTTTAAAGGGTTAAAAAAGATCAGTATGGGTAAATTTTCCGATAGAAATTTTCGTTATCAATCTGATTTAACAGATGCTGATTTTGATACTTTAGCTGTACGTGCTGGTCAAGTGCGCAGCGCTCATGGTGAACATAGCGAAGCCATTTATCCAACCAGTAGTTATGTCTTTAATTCAGCCGCTGAAGCCGCTGCCCGTTTTTCTGGTGACGAGGAAGGAAATGTTTATTCGCGTTACACCAATCCAACGGTTCGCACGTTTGAAGAGCGTCTAGCTGCGCTAGAAGGCGCAGAAGATTGCGCCGCTACAGCCTCTGGTATGGCAGCGATTTATTCCGTAGTCATTGCACATTTGAAAGCAGGAGACAGTATCATCGTTTCCCGTAACGTCTTTGGCAGTACTAATGTATTGTTTGAAAAATTTGTACGCAAATTTAATATCGATGTGCGCTATGTCGATTTGCTTGATTTAAATGCGTGGGCCGCTGCCATCGATTCGACTACACGCATGCTGTTTTTGGAATCTCCTTCTAACCCGATGAGTGAAGTTGCTGATCTACAAGCGCTGGCTGATCTTGCTCATAAGCATGATGCATTATTGGTCGTCGACAACTGCTTTTGTACACCGGCATTACAGAAGCCATTGAAGTTTGGTGTTGATCTTATCGTTCACTCAGCCACCAAATACATTGATGGCCAAGGTCGCTGTCTAGGTGGCGCCGTCGTGGGCAGTAAAGAATTGATTGAGCCGGTAATCGGCGTATTACGTTCCGCAGGCCCAACGCTTAGTCCATTCAATGCTTGGGTTTTTTTAAAGGGCTTAGAAACTTTATCTCTGCGCATGAAGGCGCATAGTGAGAATGCCATGGCGTTAGCGCGTTGGTTGCAGCAGCAGCCTCAGATCACTCGGGTGAACTACGCCGGTTTGGAAGATCATCCTGGACATGAGTTAGCTAAAAAGCAGCAGTCAGGTTTTGGTGGTGTATTATCTTTTGAAGTGCAAGGTGGTCAAGATGCAGCTTGGCAGTTAATTGATGGTACACGCATGATTTCAATTACGGCTAATCTTGGTGATACCAAAACGACAGTGACCCATCCAGCATCGACGACACACAGCCGTTTGACGCCAGAAGACAGAGCCAAAGCTGGGATTGGTGATGGCTTGGTGCGTATCGCGGTAGGCCTTGAGTCGGTTGATGATATTAAGAAAGATATTGCCTTAGGTTTAGCGGCGATTAACTAAAAAGATATTCACCACTGGCGGCCTCGGTGGTGAATGATTCTTTTGCTCTTTTCTTTTCTCTTAGGCGGAACCTTGCTACCGTTGTGGGATCTACAACTAGAATCTACAAAGAGCCAATATTCATGTCTTCTGCCCCAGAAAAGCCCATCAAACACATCTTAGATGCTCTAAACAACATCATTCTCGGTAAAGAGCCGCAAATAAAACTCGCCATTGCCTGCCTATTGGCTAAAGGTCATTTGTTAATAGAAGATTTGCCAGGCATGGGGAAAACTACGTTATCCCATGCGTTAGCTAAAGCTCTAGGCCTCAGTTATAACCGCATTCAATTTACCAGTGATATTCTGCCCGCAGATATTTTAGGGGTCAGTATCTTCGAAAAAGAAGCCAGTATCAGTGGCGAACAACACGGTACGTTTCGTTTTCACCCAGGACCTATATTTAGCCAACTGGTATTAGCGGATGAAATTAACCGTGCTACGCCAAAAGCTCAAAGTGCGCTGTTAGAGGCGATGGAAGAAGGGCAGGTAACGATAGAGGGGGAAACACGTCAATTACCTTCACCTTTCTTTGTTATCGCCACGCAAAATCCGGTTTCTCAATCAGGTACCTTTCCTCTACCTGAGTCACAACTTGATCGATTTTTAATGCGTATCAGTATTGGTTATCCGGATGCTAAATCTGAAATGGAATTATTAACCGGTGTCGATCGTCGTCAACTTGCGGATCAGCTTAAGCAAGTAATTGGACTTGATGAACTTAAAAATTTGCAAGAAAAAGTAGCAGGGGTGCACGCGTCTTCTACTGTTTTAGAATACATTCAACGTATTATTCATTTTACCCGTTATGAGGGTGGATACAGTTACGGTTTATCTCCGCGTGGAGGCTTGGCATTATTACGGGCGGCAAAAGCATGGGCGTTATTAGAGGGCCGAGAGCACTTAATTCCAGAAGATGTGCAAGCTGTATTACCATCGGTTATTGATCATCGATTAGCCGATGCCGCTCAGCAGGGTGAGCATGGCGTATCGAGTCAAATATTACAGCGCATTGCGGTGTTAAATTAATTCATGGCTTTCGTAAAAGGTTTACAGCATCGCTGGCAAGCTTGGCTTGATCGTCGAATTCCGGCCGCTAATGAAATTACCCTAACCCAGCGCAGTATCTTTATTGTGCCCGCAGCGGTTGGTTGGGCTTTTGTTGCGCTGCTTGCGTTGCTATTAATTACGGCAATCAACTACCAGAATAGCTTAATATACGGCCTAACATTTTGGTTGTTTTCTGTGGCGATGAGTGCTCTGTTATTTACTTATAGAAACTTATCTGGATTAACCATTAAAACCAGCCAAAGCATTAATGGATTCAGTGGCAGCTTCGTGGAAGTTCCCCTTCGTTTGAGTGATAAAAAAAGAGACCATCAAGGATTGATGATTCATTGGCCTGTTGCGAACAGCAAGAAAACAAACAAACAGTCTGCGCAAATTGTTATCACAGATGTTGCGGCTAATGCCGAAAAAGAAATCCGTATTCCGTTGCAATTACCTAAGCGTGGTTATTTGCAAACCCCTAGGCTACGCATTGAAACTCGATTTCCTTTTGGTTTCTATAAAAGCTGGACTTGGCTGAGGTTGAAAACCCCTGGCATTGTTTATCCAAAACCTATTATGACGCCATTTATCGCTAGCATAGGCGAAGGTGATGAAATGCCTACAGACGCAAATTTAGCGATCGGCAATGATGAATTTATCGGCTTGCGTAATTATCGTACAGGGGACTCTTTAAAGCATATCGCTTGGAAATATTTAGCAAAAGGCAAAGGATTGTTGAGCAAAGAATACGATAACCAACAACTCAGTATGCAATGGTTAGACTGGTTTAGCCTGCAAGGTATGGGAATCGAAGAACGATTATCACATTTAACTGGCTGGGTGTTGCAGGCTGAGCAAGAAGGCCGTGCTTATGGTATTAAATTACCACAGCTAGAAATTAAGCCTAATGTGGGTGATGTGCATCGTGAACTCTGTTTAAAACACCTCGCGTTATTCGGCTTAGACAATCAAGGGGCGAGTCGATGAGTGCTATCAACTTTCCTCGCAGTGCGCTTATTTGGCTAATATTGGCTATTAGTAGTGTTTATCTACCGTTGCAAATGCAGCTGCCTTTATGGACAGGGCTTGTTTTTATTAGTGTTATTGTCTGGCGCTGGATGATGCATCTGGGCTATTGGCCTTTCCCTAATAATGCGGTGAAAGTGGTCGTGGTGGTATTAGCGATAACCGCCGTTTTGGTCTCTGCAAAAGGGAAATTCCATCTTGAAAGTGCAACTACGTTTATTTTGGTTGCGAGCTTATTAAAAGTTTTAGAAATTAAAAACCAACGTGATGGCTATATCATCATTTTTATATCTCTGTTTTTATTGGCTGTTAATTTTCTTTTTGAGCAAGGGTTGTTTACGGCGCTCTACAGTTTAGCTGCGGTATGGCTGTTATTAGCCGCTCTAGTAGGATTACATCAAACTTTGTACTCTGATCAGCAGTTGACTCAAAACGTGCGTCGCGCCGGAAAAACAAGTAGCCAGGTTTTATTATTATCGTTTCCCATTATGCTCGTCTTGTTTTTGTTATTTCCTCGTCTAGGGCCGCTGTGGTCATTAAACCTGCAATCTAATAAAGCTAAAACCGGATTGTCAGAGAGTATGAGCCCTGGGGATATTGCAGATTTATCCAACTCGGATGAGTTGGTCTTTCGAGTTAAATTTGAAGGTCCCACCCCAAGTGCTGATCAGTGGTACTGGCGTGGACTGGTGCTGGATTCTTATCAAGAAGTTAATGGTAAAGCACGCTGGTCAATGAGTGGTTTACTTGATCAGGTCGATTGGTATCCCAAAAGTTGGCAGCCCGATGAGAATGCTGAGGGTATCGTTAATTATCGTATTATCCAAGAAGCCAGTGATAAAAAGTGGTTGTTTGGTTTACGGGGTGTTGCGGCCATGGAAAGTGGCATTGGCATGACAGAAGATGATCGCATCGTCCATAAAACAAAACTGCACCAACGTAAAGAGTACGCTGTACGTTCACAACCTACCTTGAAAATTGCACCGCAAGGATTACGTCCCTTTGTCCGCCAGCAAAATTTGCAGTTGCCTTCATCATCGATTGAAGGGCAGAGTAATCCAAAAGCACGCTTATTGGCTCAGCAAATATTTTTACAATATGACAGTGATGCAGCGCGGATGCAGAATGCGCTGCAGCATTATCAGCGCAATAATTTTAGCTATACACTGAAGCCCGATATTATGTTGGAAAATGATATTGATAAGTTTTTGTTCGAAAAACGTGCAGGTTTTTGCGCACATTTTTCCAGCAGTTTTGTGTTTCTTATGCGTTCGATGAATATTCCTGCTCGGGTTGTTGCAGGTTATCAGGGCGGGGAGCTCAATCCTGAAAGTGGTCATATAACAGTGCGCCAATACGACGCGCACGCCTGGGTTGAGGTTTGGCTGGAAAATCAAGGCTGGGTCTCTGTTGACCCTACTGCGCAAGTGGCTCCAGATCGCATTAGCCAAGGCTTGCGTCAAGCGCTGAGCGGACAAGACGAGTTTTTGGTGGGTAATAATTTTTCTTTATTAAAGCTGTCGCATTTACCCTGGTTAAACGATTTGCGTTTTCAGCTCGATCAATTGAATTATTATTGGCATAAAACCGTATTGAATTTTAATAAAAATAAGCAAGGCAACTTATTAAAAGAATGGTTTGGTAGCGGCTTTTTAAAGAAAAGTTTATATGCTTTAGCGACGCTGTTTTGTGTGTTGTTTTTTACAATTGCAATTATTGTTTTGTGGCGCAAGCCAAATGTTACAGAATCTGTCTTGGTAAAAACCTTACGCAGGTTTGATAAGAAAATTTCGCTTTCCACAGTTCAACGTCGTGATAACGAAGGTTTAGCCGATTACAGCCTGAGATTACAGCAGCAATACCCTCAATATAGCGATTCCATTAGACGCTTGTTTGACCAGTTGCAGAATCATTATTTTTCTAAAGCTAACGTCGATGATAAAGAGCGAGAGCGGTTATTAGTCAAAAACTTGCTGCAGCTTGCTCAGCAATTAAGCAAGCAAAAGTAGTCGTGATTTGAATTAGTCACATTACCAACTGCAAAAACAACCTTTGCCAATTACATTGGTAAAGGTGTTGAGCGGCTGGTCAGTGGCCATGCGATTAACGATGCTGGTTAAAAAGCCATCGTCGTTACTTGTGCAAAACGCGCCAAAGCCATATGGGCCAAAATAGCCCAATTTATTATCGGTATCTATTAGCGCTAAAGAAGGGCTTGAAGGTAGCGGCAATAAATCATCTTCAGCGCGAATAACCGCAAGTCTGGCACCGTTGAGTTGTTGTAAATCATTAATTTCTTCATCGCGGCTCATCGGGTGAGCGATAATCACAATGCGTAATTCTTCGTTATTGAAACTGCTTAATAAACGACTGAAATGACGCTGGCTCACTTTATTGCAGAGGCAGTCTGGGCGCCAGAAATGAAGCAGTGTCTGTTGGTTCTTAAGTGTCGGTGGTAGTTGATTTAAATAGGGTTCAAGTAGGGCTTCGATGGCCTGTGGTTGATAAAAACGGGTATCGTCCTCCGCTGAAATAAAGTTTTTAAGGTTGGCTTGCTGAAACCACCATAAGCCTAACAAAGTAGCGGCAATCCAAAGACTGAAAAGGCCAATAATTAACCCGTTAGGTAGTGTTTTATTATGTTCTTGCATGCTCAATAAACCAAAATATATCAATCAGGGTGGCGAAGTAAGGCGGGCGACATCATAACGAATATACGTATAAATGTTGATGTTTCTCGTATTATTCTGGCAACTGCGCCAGTCTAATTGTAATTGGCTTTTTCATAACGCCACTTTTGATAGCGTTTATACTGACGTGCGCTGATTAATTCTTTAAAGCGCATGTCACGCAATATCCGCTGATGTTTCTTCATGAGTGCAGGTGACCAATTATCATTCTGAAAAAGGGTGTAGTGATACTTTCGTGGCGAAGGCATTAATAAAGCTAAGTATGCACCTTCAGCAGCATCAATATCAGCGGGAAGCTTATTGAAATAATACGCGCAAGCGTTCCCAATACCATAGAGTCCTGGGCCAAATTCAACAAGGTTGAAATATATTTCTAAAATTTCGTTCTTCGATAGAGCATCTTCTAAGCGATAAGTAATTAATACCTCTTGCAGTTTTCGGCTTAACGTTTTACTGCTGGTCAAATATAAATTTTTGGCTGTTTGTTGGCTGATGGTGCTCGCCCCAAAGCGCCATTCATGAGTCTTTATGTTCTCGGCTAAGGCAGCAATCAGAGCATCGTAATCAATACCGTCGTGGTGAAAAAACTGAGCATCTTCGCTTAATACAATCGCGTATAACAAATCTCGGTTTACATTCTTAAGCTCTGTCCAATTGCCTTTGTTATTCTGCACCGAATTGATGGAATTGGTTATGTTGATCGTTTCAGCGTAACTGCGAATCTGAGGGAAGGTGAGGGATTCTTGCGCAGGTACGACTTGGAGAAGTTGGTAGGCGTAGAGTGATAAGGCCCCAACTCCAAGCCATACTAGCAGTCCTGTTAAAAAAATAAGGCGGCGAATAGCCGTTAAGGGACTCAGCAGTATTCGCCCAAATTGAGATGACTTAATCAATAGTAATACCAAGCCTTCTTAACGATATTTGTTGGATGGGCAGAGAGGGCAGATAATCGGCTTTAGCTAAGCGCTTTCTGACTCACTCTATATAAACGATAGCTCAACATGATCGCTGCGGCTGTTAAACCGACGATAATTCCTATCCAAAAACCTTTCGCTCCTAGTGGTTCGGCGGTTTCGAAGGTTAAAAAATATCCTAAGCCGATGCCACATAACCAGTAAGAGCAAAACGTAATGATCATCACGATGATTGTATCTTGATAACCACGTAAAGCGCCTGCTGCCGCGATTTGTATTGCGTCGCTGATCTGAAAAATAGCGGCAAATACTAATAACGCAGCGCCAATTTTAACAACAGCAGGGTCGGATGAATATAGTTGAGCGATGTACGGTGCTAATAGAATGATCATACTCGCATTCAAGAATGCTAGAGATATATTAACCCTCATTCCCAGCCAAGAAATGCTGGCGGCTTCATCGGCCTGTTGTCGACCTAGCTGCTGACTGACCATTACTGTAATAGCCATGCCTACGCTCAAAGGCACCATGAAGGTGAGTGATGACATATTGATTGCGACTTGATGCCCAGCGACCACCTCAGTACCGAGTGGGGTTAGAAACAGTGCGATCACAGAAAAAAAGCTGACTTCAAAAAAGATAGCACTGCCAATCGGGATGCCTAGAGCAAGCAGACTAATAATGGATTCACGCTTGACTGAAATAAATGTCGCCAGCTTGCGCTGATGCGCCGGCAGTCTGTGCTTATAGCAATCAATCAGCAGAGCAATGAATAAAAAGTGGAATACCAGTGTTGTGCCATAACCACAGCCTGAGCCGCCCATGGGGTCGAGTCCAAGCCAACCGTAGACAAATAAGCCGTTGGCAGGAATATTCAGCAGCAATCCCAGTAGCATAATGCGGGTGACAGAGCCGGGCTGATTTAAGGCCTCGGCGTGAAAACGTAGGGCTAAAAAGCCACCGGCGGCAGGCAAGCCCCAAGCGACGGCTTGTACATATTCTCGCATTAGCAGTGCACTGTGCGGATCGGGTAATAAATAACTCAGCATGGGGCCAAAGAAATAGAGCAATAAGCCCGTAATACAACCAAGGACAATTCCTACGCTGACCGCAGAGCCTAATATTTCACCGACTTTGTCAGTTTGATTTGCTCCCACCAGCTTGGCAACCTGAGGCGTAAAGGCCACCATAACGCCAGCGACAAACAATAAAATCGGTGTCCATAGGCTTGAACCAATCGCAATCGCGGCGAGATCTTCAGTGCCAACGTGGCCAGACATAATGGTATCAATGGTCGCCATGCCTATTTGTGCTAGCTGGGTGATCAAGATAGGCGCCGTTAAGGCACAGAGCTGTTTAAAGTGCTTCTTTGATAAGGCAGCACTTGCTTTGGGTTTGGTATTTGTCATAGCGGTCAATTATCAGTAAGCTGCGCATTTTGCACGTTAAAGATGGCTGAGTATAGAAGCGACTTCATGAATGACTACAATCCTGATCAATTAATTAAGATTTTCAATCAATTATTCATTGAGCGCAATAATACATGCCTTGCTCATAGTCACGATGAACCTATTTATTTACCCGCAGACTCACAATATCCCCATCACCGAATCTTATTTGCTCATGGTTTTTTTGCCAGTGCTCTGCATGAAATTAGTCATTGGTGCATTGCAGGGGAAGAGCGCCGGTTGCTGGTTGATTTTGGTTATTGGTACGAGCCGGATGGGCGCAGCGCAGAAAAACAACGGGAGTTTGAGCAAGTTGAGGTAAAACCTCAAGCGATCGAGTGGATTCTGACCAAAGCCTGTGGCCGCAGTTTTAACATCAGTACCGACAATCTTAATGGTGAAGCGCAAGCGATTGCGGCAGGACGAGCAGCGTTTGCTGAAAATGTCGTCAAACAAGCGAAAATTTACCTGTTAAATGGCCTTCCAGAGCGCGCAGACGTATTAAAGCAAGCACTATTGGATTATTATCAACCCAACACTTTATTAGACAGCGATCAGTTTCAGCTAAATGAATTGATCGGCGCGGAAGAGTTGCCCGCTTCAGCAACCGCACTACTATGTTCACACTAGACGATACAATCAAAAGGTTACACTTTGTTTAAAAAAATAATATCAGCAATCACTGGCAGTGCGAAAGAGAAAGGTCAGGGCAGCAAGGGGCTTGGCAATAAAAGCTCCGCGAGTAAAAATCAAGATAATAAAGTTCAAGACAATAAGAGCAAGCCTCATGAGCGCAGTAAGCATGAAAGCAAGCCTCATAAAGCCGCCCAGAAGACGGATTTTAAACCGTCCGCTAAAGGCAATCAAAAGCATCAGGCGCAAAAAAAGCCACCAGCAAAACCTTGGAAGTTAGAAGAATTTGTTGTTGAGCCCGCAGAAGGTCAAACCCGTTTCCATGATATGCAGCTACCGGATAGTTTGATGCGTGGCATTCAAGAATCTGGCTTTCAGTATTGCACCCCCATTCAAGCGCAATCGCTACCTGCTGCGTTAAAAGGGCGTGATATTTTAGGACAAGCACAAACAGGTACGGGCAAATCAGCGGCCTTTTTGACCGCCGTGATTAATCGTCTACTGACCCAGCCCTTGGAAGAGCGCTTTGCTAGTGAGCCACGCGCACTGATCGTTGCACCGACTCGTGAGTTAGTTATGCAGATTGGTAAAGACGCACGGGGTCTTGCCGAGCACACTGGATTGAAGGTTGTTACCATCGTAGGTGGCATGGATTACGAAGAGCAGCGTAGTCAATTACGCGATCATGTTGTCGATATTTTGGTTGCAACTCCAGGTCGCTTAATCGATTTCATGGGTAGTCAGGATGTTTATCTTGATGAAGTAGATATATTGGTATTGGATGAAGCCGATCGCATGTTGGATATGGGCTTTATTCCTGATGTTCGTCGCATTGAACGCGCAACTCCCCCTAAAGGTGATCGCCAGACGTTATTTTTCTCGGCAACGTTTACTGAACAAATCCGTCGTCTAATCGACCAGTGGACTCATGAGCCAGTTGAAGTAACGATTGAACCAGAAAGTGTGGCTACCGATAACATCGATCAAAAATTCTTTATGGTTGCGGGTTCAGAAAAGTTTAATGTTTTGTGCAAGTATTTGCGCGATGAAAAAATTGAGCGTGCCATTATCTTTGCTAATCGCCGTGATATTACTCGTAACTTGTGTGATAAATTGAATAAACATGGGCTCGTGGCTGGATTGTTATCCGGTGAAGTTAATCAGCAAAAGCGCATCAAGACATTGGAACGTTTTCGTGATGGTTCGCTACCGTTACTGGTTGCAACTGATGTGGCCGGACGTGGTATCCACGTTGATGGCGTATCGCATGTCTTTAACTACAACCTTCCTGATGATGCAGAAGATTATGTTCACCGTATTGGTCGTACCGGCCGTGCAGGAACCAAAGGCATCTCAATTGCATTAGTATCAGAAGACGATGCTTTTGAATTGCCAGCATTGGAAGAATACTTAGGCACAAAACTAAAATTAGAACAGCCTTTATAGGCTGTTAGATCTTAGGCGGTAGAGAATAGCGATGACTGATAATAAGCAGGGTCTATTTAAAGCTCGTGTAATTAATAGCATCTTAGTGCTCAGCTTTAGTTTAATTATCAGTATGAATAGCGCTGCGGAAATCAAACTCACTCCGCAATGGACTGAGCGTTATTTATTCAAAAACCAGCCGAGTCTGTTAAAAAATAGCCATGCCGATCACGTATTAGCATTTTACTATTTTGGTAGTTTTCACGATTTTACTATTATGGGAATGGAGCGTGTGAAAGGGGATGATTATGAGCCCCATCATACTATATTAATCTTCAAGAATTCAGTTTTACAGGGCTTTTACGAAGAGTTGCTGGTATTTCCTGGTGGGGTTTCTGAGCAAGGGTTGGTGTACTTTCCTGCGAATCGCATGGTGAATGAGGAAATTGATTTAGCCAACGGGCTGTATCCTGTCATTATATTTAATGAAGACCTTGATACTGCTGCCACTTATCATTCGCTATTGCCTTAGCGGATTAAAATTCACATTTTGACTGTTTGATATGATTTTTTTTGCCAGCCAATCCGGATTATCTAATGGCAAGTCGTGTCCCGCTGTCGGCTCGGATTCTAATGGAGTTTGCCAGTGGTGAGCGAGCTTCTCTGAACACCGCCAATCAACTAAGCGATCTTCTTTACTGCAATAAATAAAACTATTGTCACTTGTCTTTTTGCCCACGAAATAATGCGAAGCGGCCCAGAGCTGCGCGAAGGCATTGCGTAATGAAAGTGGATGCTTTTCAGCTTCTTTAATCCATTCGGATGCATGTGATAAAGAGTGCGGATTGTTAGATGTCCATTTTAAAATCGCACTTTCACGTGTATCTGTTCGCCAAATATTTGTAATCAGGTTAACGACTGCGGGCAGTCGCATACGTTGCCAAAAAGGCGAAAGGTTTGCAAAGCTTGAATTTATAATATGCACACTAGAAAATTCAATATCCATCTGGGAAGTCAGTTCGGCCGCAATCATACCCCCCATAGATATGCCAACAAGGTGCAGTTTAGTATTTGAAGCAACAGAGTGGGTCGCTAAAAAGTCTTGTATTTGGTGTTCAATATCCACTGCCATTGCTGCAATAGAAAAAGGCGTCGCTTGTTGAAAGCGTTTGCCATTGCCGGGAATATCGAGCAGTACCGATGTGCTATTAGATGCTTGTTGCTTGGCGAGAAGGTCGAAGTGCTCGGGAAATTTGTACCAGTGAAACTGGCTGCGAATCAAACCGCGAATAAAAAAGTAATAGTGAGAATCGTTGTCCTGACGTACTACTTGATTATTCATAATGAAAGTTTCTTAGAATATTAAATAGGATGAAAATAGTTAAAAAGAAAACGCTCGGCTATAAGTGAAAACAATTTGAGTACTAGCATCAAACTGACTAGAAAGGTTGGTTTTCTCAAGTGCTAGGCCAATATTGTGCTGAAAGTAGTTACGGGCAACACCAATACGGAAGTGAAAATAATCGTCACGATTTTTGCTGCCCCAGTTAGCCTCCTCAGTTGTTTTCAAATAACGATATTGGCGTGTTGAAAATTCAAACCCAAATTCACCGGCATTAACCGTATGAGCAAGTTCAAGTGTTTGTAGTGTTTCGCCCATGCCCATGTAATCATCGGCTAGGCGATAACCCAAGGTGGTTTCATCATTTAATAGTAGGTTGAAAAAGCCTTCGCCGTAGGCTTGTTTGCTTGCTTGTGCGTCGCCGACAAATGTTGCGCGAGTGAAACCAAGGTCAACGGCTAAAAAAGAGGTCAATGGAATATACCAACCAGCAAAACCATCAATTTCAAAACGGGTACTATCAGGAGAGCCACGCTCGACACCAGACAACCATGCACCACCATAAAAGCCCAGTTGAGACGAGTATAAGCCGTTTAATTGCAATACGGGTTTTGCATTACTTTGCTTTATTCCATCGCGTACATACTCTGATGCAAAGCCGGCATCCAGTTGAATATCCGCTTGACTGATGCTTGAGACAGAAAGTAGAAGAGCTAATAAAGTATTGGATGTCACACTAAAACGCATAGATACAACCTAAAGATTCATATAATAATCAAATAAAACGCCGACATAATAACCGCTCACGACCACATTAACCATTGTTTTGATACCAGCGATCTAGAGCGGCATGGTAAAGCGGATTAAAGTCGGCTTCTGAGGACTGCCAATTTGGCATTGACCTTACTGCAGACAGCAAAAACTCAAAAAAGGTCAAATGACGGCGCATAATTCGGGTATGGCGATGGGGTAAAATGGGATTGAAAAGTGATGAATAATTAAATAAATGACGCGGTGTTTTTTTAACCCATAACCACGATCCCATTTCTAAGGTCAGTGGAAGATACTGCCCAGTGGGATTATATTGACTAAAATCATCAAACATATAATCCCAAAGGTCGCCATGGGTCGTATAACTATTGGCTTGTGGCTCAAATAAATAGAAATCGTGATGATTGTAAGTGGATTCAAATAATTTCGTTAAAGCAAGTGCGTTTGCAATGTTTGGCCAAGGTTGCTTTGAGCGCGCGTAAGGAAACCAAATGCGATCACGACTGCCAAAGCCCGAATGGCAATCGAGACTAATACAATGCTGCTGGCCTTTTAGGGTGCGTGCAACATCATTGATCAACAGCTGCGCCTCCATTTCCATTGGGGCGTTCTTTTTACCGCGATACCAAGGAAGATGTCGACTAATTCTATGACCTCCGACTAAAAAAGCAGGGTTTTGATCTGCTTCTATCGGCGCATTACGCATTAGATCAACGCCGTTACCATTGCAACGCTGGTTGTCCCACATGCCGACAGGATTAACGATAGGATAAATCACTAAGCGAACTTGCTGCAGCTGTTCATGGATCCATGGGTCCCAGGTTAAGCGTTTAATTAGGGTTTGTAGAAAGGCTAAGATGACTTGGCTGCCAATACGCTCGATACCATGAATACCACCGACTAAAACTAACGTTGGTGCAATGGGTTCATTAGATCCGAGCTCGAGCCGATAAAATGGCAGCTTGATTGTTTTATGTTCAATCTGGCCGATAATCGCTGGGCGTATATGATCCTTGGCGGATTCAATTAACTGTTCCAGCTCGATTAACTCAGGTAAATGGCGCGTGCTATGGTAAAGTTTATCTTTCATCTTCACAGTGTAACCAAGCTGACGTCGCAGTCACAGCAAGAACAAGGCCTGTCATGAGATCTTCACAATGGAGCGATGCTCCGGAAGTTAGTTTAAAAAATACCGCATGGTTAAAAACTCTGTGGCCGTACTTAATGGAATACAAAGGCCGCGTTTTACTGGCGGCGCTGTGTTTGGTTGGAGCCAAGCTCGCCAGTGTGTGCATTCCTTTTTTACTGAAGTATTTAGTTGATGGCTTATCGACAAAGGGAGACGCTTCAATCTCGACGGCAGACATGTGGATGTGGTTTCCGTTGGGGTTATTGCTTGCGTATGGTTCGGCACGATTATTAAATGTGTTATTGGGCGAGATACGCGATGTTCTATTTGGTCGTGTAACCGAGCGGGCTATGCGTCGTATGGCGTTAAAGGTTTTTCGTCACTTGCATCATTTAAGTTTGGATTTTCATCTATCACGCCAAACTGGTGCTTTACAGCGAGATATAGAGCGGGGAACTAACGGTATTAGTTTTTTAATGCGGTTTGTTATTTTCAATATCTTACCCACCATTTTTGAATTATGCCTAGTGATCGGTTTGCTGCTTTATAACTACCCACCGTGGTTTGCTTTAATTACTTTTGTCGCGGTAGTCGCGTATGTTGTTTATACCGCACGCGTTACCGAGTGGCGTACAGTGTATGTACGCGAAGCCAATAAAATGGATTCAAAAACCCATGCTCGCGCCCTTGATAGTTTGTTGAATTATGAAACTGTTAAATATTTTTCAGCCGAAGAGCGTGAGGCCAAAGACTACGACGATTCGTTATGGCGCTGGGAGCAGGCAAGGCGTAAAAATCGTTTAACCTTGTTTGCACTTAACTCAGGTCAAGCCACCATTATCAGTGTTGCGATGACTCTAATGCTTTGCTTGTCGGCGTATTACGTTATACAAGGAACCATGACACTGGGGGACTTCACCTTAATGAATGCCTTCATGTTCCAGCTGTTTTTACCGTTAAGCTTTCTCGGTTTTGTTTACCGTGAAGTCAAAGCATCGTTGGCCAGTATCGAGCAAATGTTAGGTTTGTTAAAGCAAGAGTCGAGTGTTAAAGATTCAGGTAAGCAATCTCTTGTGAGTAGTCAAGCCTGCATAGAGTTTAAAAACCTAGAATTTAACTACCAGCCCGAACGCCCCATATTGAAAGGCTTGAGCTTTAAAATTAAGGCTGGTGAGCGTGTTGCCGTTGTCGGCAGTAGTGGCGCAGGTAAATCAACCTTAACCAAGTTACTGTTTCGTTTTTACGATAAAACCGGCGGCGATATTTTAATTAATAATCAGTCCGTCTATGAGTTTTCACTGGCCAGCTTGCGTGAGCACATTGGGGTTGTACCGCAAGATACGGTGCTATTTAACGACACATTAAAAAACAATATTTTATACGCATCCCCTAGCGCCAGTGATGAAGAAATTACGCGAGTAATCACCATGGCGCAGCTCGATTATTTTATCAGTCAGTGTCCGGATGGATTGGGAACAGTAGTGGGGGAACGTGGTTTGAAGCTTTCGGGGGGAGAAAAACAACGCCTGGCGATTGCTCGCATGCTATTGAAACGCCCTGCGATTATGGTCTTTGATGAAGCAACCTCGTCGTTAGATTCACGTACTGAGAAAAACATTAATCAGGCGATTCGAGACGTCTCAGCAGGACATACCAGCTTGATCATTGCTCACCGGTTATCCACCATCATCGATGCCGATAATATCGTGGTCGTCGATGATGGTATTGTGGTTGAGCAAGGTAAACACAACGATTTATTAGCCCAAGAAGGGCATTATTATCAACTTTGGCAGGCACAGAAAGACCATGCACTTACTGATCATTGATGCCATGAATCTGATTCGCCGTATGTACGCGGCGATGCCAGAGCATGATAATAAAGAAGAAGCGTGCATGAATCGCTGCATTAATACCATTGCCGATAATGCTAAGCGATTAGAGGCAACGCACTGCGCTATTATTTTTGAGCGCAAAGAACCTACTTGGCGACATGCGGTTTGGCCTGACTATAAATTAGGCCGTAGCCCGATGCCGGAAGCTTTGGATAAAGCGTTAGCACAATATAAAAAAGGCTTTAAAACTGCTGGGTTCTATTATTTTGAATTTCAACACTGGGAAGCAGACGATGTAATTGCCAGCCTAGCGGCTAAGTCTGCGTACAATGGCTTAAGCAGTACTATTATTTCTACCGATAAAGGCTTCTTTCAGTTAGTTGATCAGCGTATACAAGTGCTCAATCATTTTGATCGTCAGCTTTTTAACGAAGAAGAAGTGCGAGCACGTTATAGTGTTGAAGCCAGTCAGTTGGTTGATTTATTAGCCTTGACTGGAGATACCACCAACTATTTGCCAGGCATTAAAGGCATTGGTATTAAAACAGCCACCGATTTACTGACCCAATATCAAGACCTGGATACATTGCTGATTGAACTGCCTGGGTTAGAATTAAAACCCAAGCTAAAAGAAGCGTTAGAAACACAATGGCGGAATGCCTTATTAACAAGAAAGCTGGCAAGATTAGTGACCGACTTGCCACTTGGAATCAACTTGAATGACATGCGTTTGTGAAAATATAAAACTATGACTAAATTACTGTTTAACCTGCACGGCGTGCCTGATGATGAAATTCAAGATGTACGACAGCTTTGCGAAACTCATGAATTTGCTGTTTACGAAACTGAAGTCGGGCGTTGGGGTATTGGCTTAGCCGCTATCTGGTTGAGTGATGATGATCAGCTTACTGCGGCAAAAGCTGTGCTGGATGAATATCAGCAAGCCCGCTACCAGAACGCCCAAGAAGACAGGGCTAAACTACAAGGGCTTAGTATTAGCGAAGGGTTGTATGTAAAATTCAAGCAAGATCCCAATCAGTTTATGCTGACTTTCCTAGGATTAGCGGCGATCCTCGGTTTGACCTTGTATCCCTTCTTAAGTTTTTAGCGGCGTATACCTTTGCTTTAGTTAGCAGGTCAAACTTGGCCAACTGCATGCATAATGGAGGATCCTCTTGATTTCTAGATTACCCCGCTGGGTGGAATACGGTTCATTCATATTGGCCTTCGTTGCAGGGCTTATTAATGCTATTGGCTTGTTGGGATTTAAACATCAATCAATTTCACACCTTTCCGGTACGGCGACTTTATTGGGAACGGGTCTTGTTAACTCAACCTTATTAGATACCTACTATCTGCTTTTTATTTTAGTAAGCTTTATGCTGGGGGCTGCCATTTCGGGGTACTTTTTACGCAGTGGCGCGTTAAAGCTTGGGCGCAATTACAGTGCGTTATTGGTATTAGAAGCTCTGCTGCTTGTATTGGCCGTTTTTTTTCTGACCAATGATTCCGTGCATGGCCATTACTTGGCATCTGCCGCATGCGGATTGCAAAATGCGTTGGTCACTACCTATAGTGGGGCGGTTGTGCGGACGACTCATGTAACAGGGATATTTACTGATTTAGGGATTATGTTAGGGGCGAAACTGCGAGGAGAAGTGTTTGATAATAGAAAGGCCTGTTTATTTCTATTAATCATATTTGGGTTTATTACAGGTGGTGCTTTGGGTGCTTATGGATTCAAAGCATTAAGGTTTGATGCTTTGTACATTCCGGCAGCTATTTGTGCGCTGCTAGCACTTTCATATTCAATATACACGGCTAATATACGTTCTAGATAGTGCACAGCGAACCAAGAATTGGGTATTAAGTGATGATTAAAGAAGTTATTTATCAGCCAGAGCGAGCAGGAGAACTCCACCGCTAGGGGTGAAGTTCACTCATTGCTTATGCCTACTTTTATAGTAATGAGCGTAATACAGTAATGGCCGCGTCCATACACGCTTTGGTTGTATGGAAGTGCGGCGAAAAGCGGACACCTCCCCCGCGATTGGCGCAGACCACATCTTTCGCCATTAATTGCTGATACAGCCAAGCAGAATCAACTCCCGAAAATCTAAACGTAACAATCCCGGCACGTACTTTACTGTCCAGTGGTGATAGTATTTCGGCTCCCAATTCCTGTAGCTTATTCACCAAATAAGCATGATTGTATGCGATCGCGTGGGCGACATTATCAAGACCAATATTCAATAATAAATCGGTACTGGCTTCTAATGCGTAACCGGCCAGCATGTTAGGGCTGCCACATTCAAAACGGCGAGCGTTATTGGCTGGCTGCCAGTTTTTAATTGAAAAATCGCCAGCCCCCTCAATCATGTGCCAACCATATTGGTAGAGATTTAGCTTCTGTATGTGTTGCTGCTTAACAAAGAAGAACCCTAATCCTTCAGGTCCTAGCATCCATTTATGGCCATCGGCCATGGCAAAATCAATACCCCATTCGTCACACTTAAATTCCATTGCACCAACGGCTTGGATGGCATCGACACAAAATAAAACGTCATTCTCTTTGCAGGCTTGGCCTAACTTAGCGAGATCTAATTTTATGCCAGAAGCGTATTGAACCGCGCTGACTGAAATTAATTTTGGTTTATTTGATGAGGTGTTAATTGCAGTGAGTATTTCAGCTTCAGGGTTTTGGGCAGATATATGAACTTGTTTAACAATAGCACCATATTTTTGCGCTAGAGATTCCCAAACGATACGATTGGACGGAAACTCGTCATCACTAATCAAAATGACATCACCCGCTTGCCAATCCAAACCATAGGCGACCAAGGATAATGCTTCTGAGGTATTTTTAACCAACGCAACGCAATCTTGATTTTTACTGCCAATAAGTTTTGCCAGCTTTACCCGCAATTCTTGTTCTTTTTTTAGCCAGGTTAAATAACCTTTAGCCCCCGTTTGACAGTTCTCTTCGGCAAATTTCTGTACCGCATCACGGGTGCATCTTGGCCAAGGTGCAACCGCCGCATGGTTTAAATAGAAGCATTGATCGTTAACCGGAAACTGTTCGGCGATGGTTTTAAGGTTTTTTGGCGATAAAGGCATAAAATTAGAACTCATTTCCAACGACTCATTGATTATCAAGGCTGTAACAAAGATACTTGTTCTCATATACAGCTTTTACCATAAAGCACACAATATCAAGCGCATGTACAATTTTACAGAAGCATCAAACACAAGCATAAAGAGGCACAGCAATATATGACTCAGGTTAAATCTGCATTTGAATTTATCAGCAGTACAGAAGTGAGCTCCCTTAATTTAACCGTTGAGCATTATCAGCACACCAAAACCGGTGCCGTTCATTATCACCTTGCCGCTGACAACCAAGAAAAAGTATTTATGGTTGCACTGCGTACTATGCCAAAAGACAGCACTGGTGTGGCGCATATTCTTGAACATACCGCTTTGTGCGGTAGTGAAAAATATCCGGTGCGCGACCCCTTCTTTATGATGACGCGCCGCTCGTTGAATACCTTTATGAATGCAATGACCAGTAGCGACTGGACGGCATATCCTTTTGCTTCGCAAAATGATAAAGATTTCGACAATCTACTCAGTGTTTATTTAGATGCTGTTTTCTTTGCTCGCTTAGATGAACTTGATTTTGCCCAAGAAGGGCATCGTGTTGAATTTGAAAAAATGGAAGACCCTGCAACAGACCTTGTTTACAAGGGCGTGGTTTTCAATGAAATGAAGGGGGCAATGTCTTCTCCGGTTAGCCAATTATGGCAAAAAATCAGTAAGCATTTATTTCCGACAAATACCTATCATTATAATAGTGGTGGTGAGCCGTCTGAAATTACCAACTTATCGTATGAGCAGTTAAAGTCTTTTTACTCCAGCCATTATCATCCAAGTAATGCGATTTTCATGACCTTTGGTGATATGGATGTGGCAGAGATGCATGAGAAGTTCGACCAGCAAGCACTGGCAAAATTCGATAAGCAAGAACAGCAGTGGGCGGTGCCATTAGAGCAGCGTTTAGCCGCGCCAATCCGCGTTGAAGAATCTTATGCGATTGAAACTGATAATGTGGAAGAGCTGAAAGATAAGACGCATCACGTTATCGCCTGGTTGTTGGGCGAGACTGCAAATTTAAAAGAACAGCTAGAAGCACATCTATTATCGGCATTGTTACTGGATAACAGCGCTTCTCCATTACGTAAAGCACTGGAGAAATGTGAGTTTGCTTCAGCGCCATCTCCGATGTGTGGTCTAGAAGATTCTAATCGTGAAATGAGCTTCATGTGCGGCATTGAAGGCAGTAATGTTAACGATGCCGAAAAATTTGAAAAACTTATTTTTGAAATATTAAACGACGTTGCTGAAAAAGGCGTTGAGCAAGACGAAATTGATTCGGTACTGCACCAGCTAGAATTTCATCAGCGCGAAGTCGGTGGTGATAGCCATCCTTATGGTATGCAGTTGATCTTCAGCGGCATGAGTGCAGCAACGCATTATGGTGATCCTGTGGCCATGATTAATATTGAACCGGCACTTGCTGCGCTAAAAGAAGATTCTAAAGCCCCCGAGTTCGTACAGAACTTGGTGAAAAATTTATTATTAAGCAATCGTCACTTTATTCGCTTGTCTCTGTGCCCTGATCGCGAATTAGGGGCTGAAGAACTGCGTATTGAAAAGTCGAAGTTAGCAAAAATGAAGGCAGGGCTAAGTGATGACGATGCACAAAATATAATTAAGCAGTCGTTAGCGCTAAAGGCACGCCAAGAGCAAGAAGACGATAGTGATTTATTGCCTTCCGTAGGGCTTGAAGATATTCCTACAGAAATTAAATACCCAGAACCCGATGATGAAGTTACTCGTAAAGCGGCTAATTTATCAACGGCAGCCGCGAGTAACATTACTAGTTATAGCACAGGTACCAATGGCATTGTGTATCAGCAGTTGATTACTAATCTACCGCCACTGAATGCGCAAGAATTACAGCTGTTACCTCTATTAGGTTATACCTGGACTGAAGTCGGTGCGAAGGGTGATTATTTAGAACAGCAGCAAAAGCAAGCGGCTTATTGTGGTGGTATCTCAAGTTACGCAAGCATCAAACCAAAAGCCATGAGTGATGATAACCAGCAAAATGAGATGCTGGCTTATTACACCTTCTCGGGTAAAGCTTTAGCCAGCAACCAGCAAGAGTTTAGCGATTTAATGCGCGAAACTATGCTGCAAGGGGATTTTTCTGATGCTGAGAGAGTCGGTGAACTTGCTGAACAAATCAGTGCACGTCGTTTGCAAGGCATTACGGGTAATGGTCATGGTTTAGCGATGCAAATTGCAGCGGCTCAAGTTACCGAGCATGCGGCGATGATGAGTGATATTTCAGGCTTGCCATTAACACAGCGCTTGAAATCGAGTTTTGGTCAGCCGTCTAAGGATCAAGTAACTAAATTGGCGGCCGAGCTGCAGGCTCTGCAACAAAAAGTGATCTCACAGCCAACTGAAGTTTTATTAATTCAAGATAAAGAACAGCTGGCCGCACATGTGGAGTCAGTTTCTCCTTGGCAGCAAAATTATGCAGAAGCACCTTTTACTATCGCTTCTGCGGATGCAAAAACATTAGCCAGTAGTGCCACCCACAACTACTGGATGGTAGATAGCCAAGTTAATTATTGCGCGATGGCTTTCTCAACGGTTAACCAGTTACATGCGGATGCACCAGCCTTGTCAGTTGCGGCAGGCATTCTTCGTAACGGTTTCTTACACACGGCGATTCGTGAGCAAGGCGGCGCTTATGGTGCGGGTGCAAGTCAAGATTCAACGTTAGGTATTTTTAAATTTTATTCTTATAGAGATCCTCGTATAGAAGGCACGTTTGATGATTTTGAGGCGTCGGTAAATTGGATTCTCAATGAAGCTAAAGATGAAAGCCTAGTCGAACAGTCTATTTTAGGGATTATTGGTTCAATGGATCGTCCTAGCTCACCGGCGGGTGAAGCGAAATTAATTCATCATGCGTTAAAATCGGGACGCACCCCCGCGCGTCGACTCGCCTATCGTCAAGGTTTATTAGCAGTGACCTTAGCCGACGTGAAGCGTGTTATTGAAACCTATTTATTAGGCAATGAAGGTAAAAAAGCAGTGCTAGCACCAAAAGGTACGGGTGATATTGCTGCGAAATTAGGATTGAATGCAATCGAACTCTAGATTAGAATGATTCGCATCAACGTTTGGTTATGTTAATTCTTTATACTCGTTATTATTTATAAGAGTTAACCCTAAGCCGTTTCTAGATTATGAATAGATCTATTTTATAATAGCAATCGTATTCTAATAACTAGTAAACGGCTTTTCATATTTTAAGCAGGAAGATTTTCATGAACGTGTCTTGGCAGAAGGCAGTAAACGGATTATTAGCGAGCTCTACTTTCGCTATTAGTATCAGCCTATTGATTGGCACCCACTTGGTAAACGCCGATTCTACAGTGTTGAATCAAGGGCGTTCAGAGATAGCCAGCGATGTAAATCAAGCTGTCCAGTCTCAGCAGAAAGTCGATTCATTAGACGATGCATATCAAGGATTGCTGCAGGATTATCGCGCGACTAATGGCGAAATTGATCAGCTAAAACTGTATAACAAGCAAATGTCAGCCATTGTCGAAAATCAGCAAGCTGAGATTAGCAAGATCGACCAGCAAATTCGTGATATCGAATTTACCGAGCAAGGTATTTTGCCGCTCATGAGTCAGATGCTGGATTCATTAGAACAATTCAATCAACTTGATTTGCCTTTTTTACAAAAAGAGCGTGCGACGCGCTTGTCTAAATTACGTGAACTTATGACTCGTGCTGACATTACTGTGTCTGAAAAATACCGCCGTGTATTAGAAGCGTTTCAAATAGAAGTTGAATATGGTCGTACTTTAGAAACTTACCGTGAAAAAGCCGTGGACAATATTGTTTATGATTATCTGCGCATTGGTCGTACAGCCTTGTACCGCTTAACCCTTGCCGGTGATAGTGCATGGGCTTGGGATAAAGCGTCTGCACAATGGTTACCACTCGATACTTCATTATTACGTGATGTGCGTAAAGCACAGGATGTTGCGCGTCAAACTGCGGCACCTGAACTTTTAACGCTCCCGATTATTACTCCGGCTGCTAATCTAACAGGAGGCCTGTAATATGAAATTCTTTAAATTATCAAAAGTGCTAACCGTTTCTACTATTTTGGTCGCCGCGACATTAAGTTTTCTTCCTAATGCTTATGCCGAAGAGGCTAGAACAGCAGGGGTCAAAACGGCTGACACTCAACAAGCAAAGGCTCAAAGTTTAGAAGGCTTACTTCAGCAAGTTAAGCAATTTCAGCTGCAAGAGACTGAAATCAATAAGCAGCGTGAAGCTCAGTTTAAGCAACATAAACAAAACCAAACAGCATTATTGAATCAGGCGAAAAAAGAACTAAAGGCTGAGCAAATCAAAGCCGATAATTTAAAAGCCAACTTCGATAAGAATGAAAAACGTTTAGCTGAAAAAGAAGATCAACTGCGTTTGCGCATTGGTAATCTCGGTGAAATGTTTGGTGTCGTACGCCAAGTGGCAGATGATCTAAACGGCACCTTGCATACCAGTTTAACGCGTGCAGAAAAGCCAAATCGTGCTGCAAACTTAGACAAGCTTTCACAAGCGAAAGAACTTCCGAATATTAAAGAACTACAAGCGCTGTGGTTAACTCTGCAAGAAGAGATGACATTAACGGGGCAGATTAGCCAGTTTAAAGCGCAGGTCGTGCAAAACGATGGTAGCGAAGCAAAACAGTTAGTGACTCGAATTGGCGCTTTTAATGCGATTACCGATCAAGGCTATCTTCGTTTTGATGAGGAAACAGGTCGCTTAATATCAATGGCGCGTCAGCCTGACCAAGCGGATTTAATCAGCGATTATTTGCAAGCAAATGTAGGAGAATTCAAAGCACTTGGAATCGATCCTACTCGCGGTGCATTGCTCGGCTTAGTCTTATCCAATCCTGATTTATTGGGACGCATCAAACAGGGCGCGTTGGTTGGCTACATCATTATTGGTTTGGCCATTATTGGATTATTGTTAGCAGCGTGGCGTTTAACCAGCTTATTTTCTATTCGTAAAAAAGTAGAAAACCAGATCAAACACTTGGATAAGCCCAATGTTAATAATCCACTCGGACGTGTATTAGCGACTGCAGCTGCCTTCGAAGGCAGTCATCAAGAATTAGAAACACTAGAGCTTAAAATTGACGAAGCGATTTTAAAAGAAGTACCGCAATTAGAAAAAGCGCAATCGATGATAAAGTTGTTTGCAGCCATTGCGCCTTTATTAGGTTTGTTGGGCACAGTAACGGGGATGATCGCGACATTCCAAGCGATTACCAATTTCGGCACCGGAGATCCGAAACTGATGGCGGGTGGTATATCGCAAGCGCTTATTACCACAGTATTGGGTTTGGTAGCAGCAATCCCGTTATTACTATCTCATAATCTAGTGAGCAGTCAGAGTAAGCGTTTGGTGCAGATTCTTGATGAGCAAGCAGCGGGTTTGATTGCGACGGCGATGGAAGCACGAAACAGTTTAACGAAGAAAGATAACTAATTATGTTAGCTTGGCTATTTGATTTTCTTGATCGTGGCGGTCCGGTTTTATATGGCATCCTAATTGTCTGCGTTATGTTATGGACGTTGATTTTAGAACGCCTATGGTTTTTTTATCGCACCATGCCCAGTCGCATTAAAAATTATCGCCAACACTGGGCTGATAGAGGTGAACGCAGTTCATGGACAGCGCGCCAAATTCGCCGCTATATGATCAGCCAATTTAAATTAGAAACTCAAACCTGGTTGTCTTTTATTACCTTATTAATTGCCATTTGCCCTTTGTTAGGCTTACTCGGCACAGTGACAGGAATGATCAGTGTGTTTGATGTATTAGCCATTACAGGTACGGGCAACGCTCGAGCCATGGCTGCGGGAATTTCTAAAGCAACGTTACCGACCATGGCAGGGTTATTAATTGCGTTAACGGGATTGTATTTTAAAACACGTTTTCAGCGATTAGCGCAGCAAGGCCATCAACGATTAGCCGATATTTTGATTACAGAGTAGCGGCAATGGATAAAATTTTATGAGCAGAAGACGACATACCGCGACAGAAAGCGATGACAGTGATATCGACATTACTCCAATGTTGGATATTGTTTTTATTATGCTGATTTTCTTTATTGTGACTACCTCGTTTGTTAAAGAATCAGGCGTAACCGTGAGTCGCCCGAGTGCGGAAACAGCCGTGCAGCAGAAGGGCAGTAATATCCTTGTGGCCATCAGGCCCAATGGTGAAATTTGGATTGATCGTCGTTCGATTGATGTTCGTGCGGTGCGCGCCAATATTGAACGATTAAAAGCTGAGAACCCTCAAGGCGCGGTCATAATTCAAGCGGACGAATACTCAAATACCGGTTTATTGGTTAAAGTGATGGATCAAGTACGTCTTGCAGGTGTTAGCAATATCTCTATTTCCGCTGAAATTTCGGGAAGCTAACATGAAACTTATTTTAGCGTTTCTTTGCTCTGTCATTGTCACAGGTAGCATCTTTGCAGTAATGAGTGGCATGGTGAGTAGTGATGGCGCGCAGAATAATAATCAGGGTGAGCAAACGGTTATTGATTTTATTCGTTTAAAACAAGACAGCGAAAGTCGTGTTAAAGAACGTGAAAAGAAAGAGCCGCCTAAACCTAAAAAACCACCTATGCCTCCTGAGCAGACGGCCCAGCAAAATACGCCAATGAAGCAAATAGCGATGCGTATGCCAAATATCACTCCGGACTTATCCTTGGCGAATAAAAGTTTATTAGGCGATGCGCAGATCGGCATGGGATTTGGCGATGGCGATGTTATTCCTTTAGTGCGGATGCCGGCTCAGTACCCGAGTAAAGCCAAGCGTCGAAATATTGAAGGTTATGTCAAAGCTAGGCTGGAAGTGAATGTTCAAGGCACGGTAGATTCGGTTGAAATTGTTGATTCCAAACCACGCGGTGTTTTTGAACGCTCGGCTATTCGCGCCTTGTATAAATATAAATTCAAACCGCAAATCATCGATGGCAAACCACAGCCGCAAACGGTGACGCAAACCCTTGAATATACTTTGGATAAGGGCTGATATTGTGTCTAAAAAAATAGCCGTACTCATTTTTAGTGTGATTAGCTCGCTAGTATTTTTCTCCTTTAATGCCAGCGCCGCTAACCAATCTTTGTCGCCTAAAACGTATCAATCACTGAATGATATTCAAGCACTGCTGTCGGAAAACAAATTTTCCGAAGTGGAAGAAGGCTTAAAGGATTTAGAGGAAAACCTAAGCCCAGGCTTTGGCTTAGCTTTAACCTATCAAATTCATGCGCAATTATTTTTAGCACAAGAAAATAGCTCGCAAGCATTGATTTATTTTAATAAAGCTTTAGATCTCGAGGCAATGAAAGCCGTACAAGCTGTATCCCTCGCTACCAATGTGGCACAGCTTTATTTAGCGGACAGTCAAATAAAAGAAGCCATTACTGTTTTACAGGCAAGAATTGAAGCGGCGGAAAAGGAAAGTATGGGGTCTACCAATTCCATGGCTTACATCACACTAGGCTCATCTTTTCAGCTCAAGCAAGATTTTAAAAATGCCATTATTTGGCTAAAGCAAGGTATAGCGCGTTCGAAGCAGCCTAGAGAAAATTGGCTGCAGATGTTGATGGCCGCTCATTATCAGCTAAAGCAATATACAGACGCCATCGAGGTATTAGATCAGCTGATCGTGATCAACGAGACAAAAGAAGAATATTGGTTACAGCAAGCTTCCTTGCATCAGCTACTGAATAAACCGAAAGATGCGCTGAAGGTATTACAGTTGGCAAATGTTCGTAATATTTTAGTTAAAGAAGATGGTTTGATTATTCTGGTTCAGTTATTAATCACTGAAGGTGTGCCTGAGCGAGCCGGAAGAATATTGCAGCAACTCATTGAGCAGGAGAAAATAGAGCTTACAGAAGATAATTGGAAGCTACTGGCTTCGGCTTGGCTGCAAAGTCGTGAGCGCAAGCAGGCCGTTGAGGCTTTTATTAATGCCGCTGAGTTTGCTTTGCAAACTGCTGATAACTTATCAAACGAAAGTGATCTAATTAAAGCTAAGCAAGAAGCAGCGAAACTTTATTATCGCAGTGCTCAGCTACAGTTTGATGAATCTGATTATAAAGGCGCGATAACGAGTTTTACTCAGGCGAGAGAGCTAGGGCTGGTAGGTAAAAAAGTCGGCTTGAGTTTGTTGATGCAAGGCAATGCGTATTTTGAGTTGGAAGACTATCAGAATGCGAAAGTATATTTTTCTAAGGCCTTGGAAGAACCTAGCTCAACAAACAGTGCGAAGGCTTGGTTGGATTATATGCAGCAGCTTGAGCTATTGAAGGGCTAAGGTTTATAAGGAGTCTATCAGCTCAAATTTAGAGGGTTGAGCTGATAGAAAATACTATTTATTCGCCAGTGTTATTTTGAGCGCTGTCTTCTCTTAGTAATTCTACTAATCCCACAACTTTCTCATTCCATGCCTGTATCTCAGCTTTTAACTGAGTATTTTCATCTTTTACAGAAGAATTTTCTTCTTGCAACGCTTCATTTCTCTGCTTTTCTTCTTCAACTTCTAAGTTCAATAGTTCCATCGTTTCAAGGGTGGTTTGAATCTTAGCTTCTAGGGTGGATAACAGTTCTAAACTCATGTGTACATTTACCTTCTGCTGTTAAAAATCATGAATATGACAATTATTTAGGCGGTAAGTTTAACACCTGTTCCTTTAATTAGCAGAGCAAAGTTCACAAAAACTAACGCTTAAATCAGAGCTTTAAATTTGAACCTTAAAATAAAAAGCTCCAACAGCAACAATGCTGTAATTATAGCTGCTTAAGGTCAAAATCCGACCAGATTGGCGCATGATCAGATGGCTTTTCCATGCCGCGAATATCATAACTAATATCGGCGGTGGTGCAGGCTGCTGTTAATGCGGGTGTGGTTAAAATATGGTCAATGCGAAGGCCGCGTTTAGGCTCATCAGCGAAGCCTTTTGAACGATAATCAAACCAGCTAAATTTATCATTACTGGTTGGGTAGTGCTTACGATAGGTATCGGTTAAATTGCGAGACAATAATGCTTGATACCATTCGCGCTCGATGGGTAAGAAAGAGCACTTTTTGGTTTTCAACCAGCGTTTGCGATTTGGCTCGCCAATACCAATGTCAGTATCTTCAGGGGATATGTTCATATCACCCATTATTAAAATATTCTCAGCGTCTTTTAATTCATTGTCTAAATAATTATTTAAATCGACATAGAATTTGGCCTTGGCGGGGAATTTAGTTTCGTGAGTTTCACTTTCACCTTGTGGGAAATATCCGTTTAATACATCGATTATCTTGCCATCTATTTCATAGCGGCAATGAATTAAGCGTCTTTGGTCGTCTTCGCTATCGCTAGGAAAACCTTTCTGAACGAACGTAGGCTTACTCTTCGAGACTAAAGCAACGCCGTAGTGACTTTTTTGGCCGAAGTATTCGACGTGCCAGCCAATAGATTCAACATCGGCAACGGGGAATACTTCATCATGAGCTTTTGTTTCTTGTAAGCCCATAACGTCGGGATCAAGTTGCTCTTTAATCGCTTCAAGTTGGTGCTGACGGGCACGAATGCCATTGATATTAAAACTGATAAAACGAGCCATGATGATCTCCATAAATATTTATCCAATTCTATCAGGTCAAATAGTTTAAAACACGCACAACAGTTTAGGCGTAATCCGCTATGGCGTAGCTAACTCGGCTATAACTGGGTAGGATAAGCGCACTTTTTTAATGATGATGGTAGTAAGATATGTGGCGCTTAGTAGCAGTATCGATTATTTGGGCGTTTTCTTTTGGCTTAATTAAAGGAAAACTTACCGGCCTTGATTCCGGGTTAGTGGCGAGCATCCGGCTTATTTTATGTTTTTTATGTTTTATGCCGTTTATTTTTAAAGTCTCGCAGCAAAAAATGCGCTTGCGTTTAATGCTGCTAGGAATTGTGCAGTTCGGTATTATGTATCTTGCATATATTCAGTCTTACCAGTATTTACCGGGTTATTTGGTCGCTGTATTTACTATTTTCACGCCTTTCTATGTGATTGCTTTAAATACTCTTTTTGATAAAGACAGCCGCGATGTTAAAAAACTTTCGCTGGCGATGGTCGCCGTCGTATTAAGTATCGCAGGGGCAGCGGTTATCGTTTTTAAAACCCCAGGCCAAGAAGAGTACATCATTGGCTTTTTGATTTTACAGCTTGCGAATGTAGCGTTTGCAATTGGTCAATGGAATTATCAACGCTGGGCAGATCAAGGCAGCAATGCCGGCAATATGGCCTGGATGTATTTAGGCGCGGCCTTGTTTGCCAGCCTGGTCAGTTTCCCACAGCTTGATTGGGCAAAAGTTGTTATAAACGATGAGCAAATTCTGGTATTACTGTATTTAGGGGTTATTGCTTCAGGCTTGTGTTTCTACTTATGGAATAGTGGTAGCAAGCAGGTGTCTCCTGCGACTTTGGCGGTGATGAATAATGGTTATATTCCAGTGGCGGTTATTGCTTCCATAGTATTGTTTTCGGAAGAAGCTGATTTTATTCGGCTGACGGTGGGTGGTGGTTTGATATTGCTTTCAATTGTCATATCTTACAAGACCCGCATTGCGGCTAGAGAAACTGTTTAAATTACTTTTATTTAGTGGGAGTCGCTGCGAAGTGCGGCTTTCAAATGTTAGTATTACCCAATTATTTATAATCTGAAAGATACCCACTTTATGTTTATGAAAACACCAGTACGAATATTATTACCGCTTGCCATCTCTTGTGCTGGACTTTCTTTGTCGTCTGTTCAGGCTGATGAATTTGATGACGAGTCCCTTGAGCTGGACGCACAAGTTGTTAGTGGCAGATTGTATGCAAACCCTGTCTCTGCAGCGGCATTTAATGTCACTGTGCTTGAGCAAGCGGATTTGCAAAAGTTGCCGGTAAATAACGTGGTAGATGCTCTTGAGTATGTGTCAGGGATTGATGTCCGTAAACGTGGTATTTCAGGAGTTCAAGCTGACGTTGGTATTCGTGGTAGTACTTATGAGCAGACGTTGGTTTTGTTAGATGGCGTTCGGATGAATGATCCGCAAACGGGTCATCATAATTTTGATTTACCCATCGCTTTTGAAGATATTGAACGCATTGAAATTGTTAAAGGTCCTGGAGCAGCGCAATACGGTCCTAGTTCAAATGGCGGTGTTATTAACATTGTCAGTCGTAAAGAGATTGTTACTGAGTCTGGCCGCAAAGCAAAAGTTAATATACAGCGTGGTAGTTATGATTATGAACGCTATGCGCTAAGTCTCGCGAAGACTGAAGGCGCATACAGTCAGTTTTTGAGTGGGTATCACTCAGCGGCGGATACGTATTTGCGTGATGAGGCATTGGATTCTCGCCAAGGGCAGGGTAGTTATCGCGTTGTTCATCAGGGTGTGAATAGTACGACTCAGGTTGCTTTCGGTTATGTTGAAAAAGACTTTGGGGCTTATCGTTTTTATGTCGATACCGATGCACAATCTAGAGAAAGCACATCTCAGCGCCATGGTTATGGTATTCATCAATACCGCTTAGATAATGGCAGTCAGATTGAGGCCAGTTTAAATTGGCGCAATCACTTTGATTCATTTTTATACTCACCTGTATCTCCAGCAAGTGAGCATGAGACAGAAGCATTGCAGTCTCGTTTAACGCTTACCAGTGGCTCATTGGTGACTGGGTTAGAATACAATCAAGAAAACATGGACAGTAATCGTGATGGCCGTCAGGGTCGACACTTTGCTAGTGCTTTTATTAATTATAAGCAGTCAATCGGTGCGAATGTTAGTCTTACGGGTAACCTTTCTTATGTTGATTATGACAGTCACGAGCAGTTTGTATTGCCTGTCATTGGTATTGATGCCCTTATTTCAGAGAATGTTGAAGTTTATGCCAATGCGGGGCAGTCTGTTAGAACCCCAACTCTGAATGATTTGTTTTTAAATATGCCGGGCCGAGATTTAGGCTCAGCCGAGCTTGATCTTGAGAGAACGGACAGTGCAGAGATAGGCGTTCGATTAAATTCAAGTGATATTAATATTACTACCAGTATTTTCTATAAGGATACGCAGGATGCAATTGATTTCACTAAGTCACAATCTGAAGTGACAGCAGGTTCTGCACACATCGCTCGAAATTACGGCAAAAACGAAACCAAAGGCTTTGATGTTGAGTTTGATGCTTCTGCATTTTCAGCCATGCGCTTAGGTATGAATGCATTAAAACTGACTCATACTCGTTTAATTCAATCTATTGAAACTGATTACGCCGTTTTAAAAAATACCGACGGTCAGCTAGCCAATCAAACGGCGCTGCAAGCAGGTTTTGATTTCTACAATAATTATTCACTGCTATCAACCTACAAATACGAAAGCCGTTTTGATAGTGAAGATTATGAAATTCTTGATCTTCGTTTAGCTTATCAAAACGATAATTTAACGGTTGCGCTTAATGGCAGCAACTTATTAGATGCAGAATATATTGATGCTGGCTTTGTTGAAGTAGCGGGTCCTGCGTTGATTTTTGAATTGGGGTATCAGTTGTAATGCAAGAAATTCTAATAGCCAATTATACCGATGAGTTTCACGGGTCGGCGATCGTTAATCTCATGAATGCTTATGCCATGGATAAAATGGGAGGCGGTGAGTCGCTTCCTGAAGCAGTAAAGCAGAGCTTGGTGTCAGAAATGGCTAAAGTGCCTAATGCATTCACTGTATTGGCCTTGGTTGATGGTAAACCTGCGGGTCTAATTAACTGCTTTATGGGTTTTTCTACTTTTAAAGCTAGGCCATTAATTAATATTCATGACATCGTTGTAATCAGTGATTACCGAGGGCTTCAGCTCAGTCAGTTAATGTTAAATAGAGTCGAAGAGCTTGCTCTAGAGCGAAACTGTTGCAAAATAACACTGGAAGTTTTACAGGGAAATAAAGTGGCGCAGAATGCTTATGTGAAATTTGGTTTTGCAGGGTATGAATTGGACCCAGGAATGGGCGGTGCTATGTTCTGGCAGAAGTCGTTGTAGGTATTAATAAACGATTATTTCACCACGGAGTATCCTCCGTGGTGAATGTTTTTTAGGCTTTTTTCTCTGTCTCGGTAGCACCAGTTTCCAGTTCGGCCGCTTGCTTAGCTTCCCAAAGTGCTCTTTTCTCAGCTTTATCATCAATCATCTTTGGCTTTTCTTCTAGATAGACCTTAATGTTCGTCATACCTTGTGAATTCAGATGATGTGCATGGATTTTACTCATGGTGCCTTTCTGGCAGTAGAATAAATACGTTTGATCTTCCTTAAACTCTTCCTTGCGTGTACCAATCTCATAAAACGGCATATTAATAATGTCGTTATGGTTAAGTTCTAGTGGTGCGTCTTCCACTTCATTTGGGTGGCGAATATCAACAATAATGTCGCTTGGTGATGGTAGGCTAATACAGGCAACTTCTAGGGAATCATTCTCTTCTTTTACCAAGTTACCAATAAATTCGTGGGTCGAATCTTTTACCGCTTGATTGAGAACTTCTAAGTCAAAATTAGCTTCTTCGGCTAATACTTTCGCCATCTTGGCTTCGGTCGTCGGCTTAACGGAAATGACGCCGCAATATTCTGGCATGGTCGCGGCAAAGGTTTCAGTACCGATTTGACGCGCAAGGTTAATGATTTCTGGCTTATCCATCACAATAAGCGGGCGTAATACTAACTTATCCGTTACTTTATCGATCACTGCTAGGTTGGTCAGAGTCTGACTGGAGACTTGAGCAATGGATTCTCCTGTCACGAAGGTTTCTAGATTAATCGAGTCGGCGACTTGTTCAGCTGCACGGTACATCATGCGTTTTAACACAACACCCATGTGGCCATCGGCTACGTTTTCTAAAATCTCTTTAACGACGCCATCAAAAGGTACGCTTATGAATCGTGCCTTGTGAGATGCGCCAAATTTATCCCATAGATAATAAGCGACTTGTTTAACGCCCACTTCGTGCGCACTGCCGCCTAAATTAAAGAAGCAGTAATGGGTTTTGATGCCACGCTTCATCATCATGTAGCTGGCAACACTGGAGTCAAAACCGCCAGAAATAAGCGAAAGCGTATCGCCCTGAGAACCCAGAGGATAACCACCAATGCCTTCGAAGCGATGCTTAATGGCAAGTAGGAGTTGATCTCGTATTTCGACCTGCACCGTAATGTCAGGGTTTTTAAGTTTCACCCCAATGGCATCGGTCTCTTTTAATAAGCCGCCGCCAATGTAGCGTTCAACATCGTTACTGTTGTATTCGTGGTCGCCTCTGCGCTTTACGCGTACGCAGAATGTTTTTCCTGCGAGAGAAGGGCCATTAACCGCTTTGATAATTTGGTAAGCGTCATCCATAGTGTCGAAGTCGTGTTCTTCTATCTCGTAGGAGAATGCGATGCCTGGGGTATGAGTCAGTATGTTGATCATGGCGCGACGGATTGCTGGATCTTCGCTATTGATACCTACATATAGGTTGTCCCACTGGCCTTGTACGTCGGCTTTGAAGCCATTCCGTGCGACCAAGTTTCGTACGTTCATTTGTAGTTGTTTCAGAAAGCGCTTACGTACAGGGCGGCTCTTCATGATAATTTCAGGGAAATATTTGGCTACAAACTTCATAACGGACTCATATAGAAAGACGGCTTAGCAGAGCTTGGCGTCGGGTAAAAATTGGGTGCGAGAGTATACGTTATTATTCGTGATTAGTTTAGATGTGCATTGTAATTAGAGTGAGCGAATACTGCATTTTCACAAGTTATTCATGCTCTTACTTATTGCTAATGATTATCGTTTACTTCCATCTTATGTCATATTATGGTCACATTCAGTCGGCAGACTGGGTATGAAGAAGGATTTACTCAATAGACATAATGGAGTATGAGATGAAAGGTAAGGTTGCTTTAGTGACAGGCGGTACGGGTGGTATTGGTGGCGAAATCTGCAAGGCACTGGTTAAGGAAGGTTATCAGGTCATTGCAGGCTACTATTCTGGTGGTGAGCATGAAAAAGCGCAGGCGTGGCAAGTGAAAATGGGTAAAGAAGGCTACGATATTGCTTTGGCTTACGGCAATATTCGTGACTGGGAATCTTGCCAGGAGTGTATCGAGGGCATTAATAGAGAGTTTGGGAGTATCGATGTGCTGGTCAATAACGGCGGTATTACTCAGGATACGACGCTTAAGCGCATGACACCGCAGCAATGGGATGATGTGATTGCAACGAACTTGACCAGTGTGTTCTATATGACGCGTCTAGTAATTAACGACATGTTAGATAAAGGCTTTGGTCGTATCATTAATATATCTTCGGTCAACGCTCAAAAGGGGCAGTTTGGTCAGGCAAACTATTCAGCGGCTAAGGCCGGAATGCACGGCTTCACTAAGGCCGTTGCTCAGGAAGTGGCGGCAAAAGGTATTACGGTTAATACGGTTTCGCCGGGCTATACCGAAACCTCAATGATTAGAGAGGTTCCGGAAGAGATTCGTCAGCAAATTCTTAAAGGTATTCCTGTTGGTCGTTTTGGCTTACCTGAAGAAATCGCCCGAGTGGTTACCTTCTTAGCATCGGATGATTCGGGTTTTATTACCGGCAGTGATATCTCGGCTAATGGTGGCCAGCACATGCATTAGAATTTTAGTTTCTGCCAAGCTTTGTGCCATTTATCATCTTCAGCGTGTTGATAAATGGTCGTTGTTTCAATCTTTTCATGACGCGCTGAGCGTGTTAAGTATTTCAATTCTATACCTGCGTCATCCCCGTGAGTCACTGATGTATGTCGAAACCAGTGGGTTGAGGCTTTCTCTAGAGTCGATGCCTGAATTGGGTTTTCTAATCGAATAGCGTCTGCCGCTTCTTTCACCACACTTTTTACCTGTCGATATACCATATTGGCGCTGATGCCTTTACCACCACTGATGCTGCGTAATAGTGAGGAGTGGTCGTCTTCTGCAGGCAGTGGCGTTAGGCCTAAATGTTCTCTGTATTGCATTAATGCTGCCAGCATTTCATCGCTCGCAGGGATTTTTCCTAACTTCTCTCCTTTGCCCAGTACAAACCACCACCATTGCCCTCGATATAAGCGAAAGCTGTTCATGCTATGGCTGCTAACTTCACTGACTCGGGGAGCCATTAAATAAAGCAAATGAAATAAAAAGCGGTTTCGTTGGTAGTGATTGTGCTGCTTAACGGTTTCGGTTGGCTGGTTGGCTAGGTGTTCTTTCAGTAGCTGCCAGGTTTTATGGTCCAGGTAGCGCTGCTGACTAATAGCTTGATCGACTTGCGGGCGCAGTTTTCGATTGCGCCGGCGTATGAGTGATAGTGGGTTTCCGGCTAAGTACCCAGCATCAACAAGGTAACTGAAAAGAGCATTCACAATAATAAGCGCTTGGCGCTGACTGCCTTCGCTTAACGGACCCTTGAAAGGTCGCCATTTTGTACTGCTGCGCTCTGCTCTGGGTCCGCACCAGACTGCACTAGGTTGCGGATCGGCTAGAAACTCCTGATAGTGCTGAAAATCTTCGCGGCCTAGGTCCGAAAGTGCTTTGTGACGTTGATTAATTGACCACAGTAATAAGCGCTCAGCTTCCTTTCGATAGTTTCTTAACGTCTGAGGGGAGTCGTAGAACTCATTTAACCAGCATTGGATGGCTTGCCAGTCGGTATTGGCACTGATTTGACAGTGCTTTTTATCATAGCGATTGGTGCCTTGGCTGCCATTGAGTTGTTCTGGCAATTGTAGTGATTCAAAAGGATGTAAAGCTTTCGAAGGGCTGGGGGTTGGAAACATTGTTATTGGGGCTCTTGCTGGAGTGCTATGTATTGAAGTGATTTTAGCATCTCTACTTAATAAATTCATGATAATAGGGTTAATCATGAATTTATAAGTCATGATTTAATTATTGTGAGGTTAACTGTACACATTAGACCTTACAATATAATAGCCACTGGTTTAAACTGCTTTCAAATGATACTTAAACGATGAAATAAGCAGGTTTGCGAATATGAGTCTGAAAAAAGCCACCCCAAAAGCCGTTTTCGATGCCTGTGAGCAGTTAGAACAGCTAGATCGCCCATGGAATCGTGATGATGTGCGCTTAAACATTGGTGGGGGGAGCTTTTCGGTAATTGATCCGCTTATTCAGGCGTGGCGTAAGCTTCAGCCTATTCGTGACGTCGCGCCAAGTGTGCCGACAGATTTATTGATTCAGGTCGCCTCCATGCTGGAGCAGCAAGTTTCTGGTTATATTGCAGAGATCGAGCTCCGCGACCAGAAAAGGGAGGCTGCTTTACTTGAGGTGAATGATACTGTTGCCGAAAACCTACAGCAGATAGAATCTCAGTTAAGCAATCAGTTGGAACTCAGTCAGCAAGCAAATCATGAGCTGGAAGCTGAGCTGGCTCGACTGGCGTCGGAGTTGGATGATAAGAGCCAATGTATGCTGGCAATGGAGTTAAAATTACAGGTCTCTGAGGAGGCGGTTATTTCACTAAACTTGCGCCTTAAAGAGCAGCAAGCTTTTTATGAATCTACATTAAAGCAGCAAAAAGAAACACAGCGAGAAAGTAGCATTAGAGCTGATGAGCTGTACCAGCAGAACATTAATCAGATAAAGCTAGAGGCGCAGCAGCAGTTAGCGCAGCAAAAGAGTGAGTTGATTGACGCGGCTCAAATTGCCGAAAATCGCCTAATGCGCTTATTGGATCAGGGTCGAAATGAACTGAAAGAATTGAATGCAGCATCTAATAATAAGATAGAGAGACTAGGGCAAGAGCTGCAGGCAGAGAAGCTGCTGAGCAATAAGCAGGCACTGGAAATCAATTCGCTCAATTCTAGCCTCAGCAACCTTAGTCAGTCAGAGCAGCAATTAAAGCAGCAAATTCTAGAGCAAGGGGAGCGGTTATCACAACTCATTACTGATAATGAAAACCTAAATGGTCAGTTACAAGAACAGCAGTTGCGAGGAAGTCAGCAAGAAAAGTCTGATCTGCAGCAGCTGAAAGATTCGATTCGCTTACTGCAGGGCCAGATTGGAGTCAATACGCCTAAGTGAGCTTGGAGAATCAAGCCTGCGACACTCAATCAGGTTTGATTTTTTTATGTTTGGCGCTGGCATGACGCTCACGCATCTCTGTATCAATATAACGGTCCGTGGTCGCCATACTGGCATGACCAGCATCGTCACGAACATGCTCTTTCGGCCGATGCTTAACATCTTCTGAAATTCCAGTATGCCTTAGCCAATGCACAGTCGCTGCCCTTAATTCCAATGCTTCCTCCCTTAAGCCTTGCTCATGCATGCGCTGATGAGCCTGATCGAAGCAATCTTGCACAATGAAACGAATTTGACGAGTACTGGTTACCGGGCCTTTGCCTTTGATTTTCGCAATCATCGGAGTAGGTTCGCTGACATGTGGCAGGGCAGACAACCCCAAAAATGTACGGTAGCGCTTAAGCGCAGCCAGCATATCGTCAGAAACCGTAATCATTCTCACTTTATTGCCTTTACCCGTTACCTGTAACCACCAGTTGTTATCGGCATCGGCACGAAAGTCGCCCATAATCGGAGTGGAGCGCTCATCGGCGACCAGTTCGGAAATTCGCAAATACATGGCGAATAAACAGTTCATGATAAATAAGGTGCGCTCATGCTGCTTAGGATCTTTCTGAGCATTTAACTCTACAGTTTCAATAACGAAATCCCACTGCAGGTTGGATATTCTGCGGATAGGTTCTTTATAGGCATGAGTTTGCAGGTATTTGCTCTTTTGGCGAATGAGGGCAACAGGGTTTAGTTCGCCATAATCCTCCTGCAGCAGATAATTAAAGAAGGTCGATAAAACAGAAAAAACAGCCTGCAGGCTTTTTTGGGAAAGTTTGAAGTGGCGATTATCGGCAGAATGCCCAAGCTGGCTTTCGACCTTAGTTATCTGGCTAACAAAAGGGCGCCAGTCTGGATTGCAAATTCGCTCACCTTGGTTGTTTTTAAAGCGGGCGACTTGCTTGGTGCCAATCCATGGCAGTGGTGGATGCTGGCAAAACTCTAAGTATTCCTCAATATCCAGGCGGCGTAACTCAGGCAATGTCTTTTTCTGTATAAACCAAGACCATTGCAGTAGACGTTCAATCTCTCTACGGTAACTATTAAAGGTTGCCTGGCTGCCATTATAGCTCTGCAGAAACGTGAGGCAGTGATACAAATCCTCTTTGCTTTCCTCGGGTGGATTTAATCCGCGCTGCCTGTGATAGATGGCATCAGCTTCTTTGAATGGGCTGCTCAAATATTGCAGACTATCGAACATGGGTGTGGGTGGCGTGAGTAGCGGATTCATAAAAGGACTTGGGTGGTTGTTGAATTATGGCTGCATTTAATGCCGACAATTGATGGTCGCATAATTATCGGAATTATTAAAGGAAGTCATTAACCTTAGGAGTCGGAAAAGTGTTTAACGCTAACAAGTATGCAAGTCGACAATTAGAACCATTCTTGTCTCGGTAGATTATCGCGTCAAAGCTTACAATATTAATATAACAAGTGACTTTAATAAGTTTATATAAGTCTTTGATTATAAATAATAAAAATATATTTTTAGGTTTTTATTATCGGTATCAGCCTGATACTGAGACGATCATGTGCCTCGGTCGTAAATCACCACGATAATGTGTGCTAGCTATAAAGTAGATGCCCAAAAGCATTGTAGAGTTGGGGGTGAATTAAACGCGAATGAGCACCAAAAGTAGTCATTCTTTTAATGTTACAGTTATTCCGATAATAACAATTATCGGAAATATAAGGCATTGCTTATCACCTTACTGCTTGGTGAATTCATCAAACTCCTTAGCCAGTAACACATACTCAGCCGACAAATTATGGTGAACTTCCATGGCTCGTCCCCAGTCGCGTTCTGCGAGTGCTACTAAGAGCTTGGCGCAAATATTCTCGAATCGTATTGTGCAGAAGTTCGATGATGTGCCCTTGAGTGAATGCATGGCAATATGGCTGCTTTCATAGTCTTGCTTTTTTATACCGCTGAGCGCTTGCTCTAACTGCACCGGTGCGTCACGGAGAAATAACGTGGCGAGCTTTACAATTAAAGCTCTCTGTCCTCCCATACGCTGAATTGTTCGCTCTTCCTCCCATGTGCTATCAGGACTTGAGTTGCTCTGTTTGTCTGGCATATTTAACCTCACTAACTCCAACCCCCAGTTTAGCGTCCATTAACCGCCTGTCTTAATAGACTAGTTGAATAAAACACTAGGGGAAATCAGGGCTAAAGTTCAGATTTATCTATGATTAATCAATAACAAGGACATACACACTGTCTTTGCGGCGTATCATCCTTTAAAATGCGCGGCATAATTTTTAAGATTTGGAGTAAGTGACGCATGTTTGAAGTTGGTCAGCGTTGGATCAGTGACACGGAGTCCGATTTAGGCCTAGGGATGGTTCAAGAAGTAAACTTTCGCCAGGTAGCCATTTTATTTCCGGTTGCGGATGAAGTTAGGCGCTACTCTAAGGAACAGGCTCCCCTTACTCGTATTAAGTTCAATATCGAAGATACTGTCTTATTAGAAGATGGCACTAAGTTAACAATTACTGAAATTCAAGAAATGAACGGTATTTTGTTTTACGGCGATGCCGAACGTATCATTCCCGAAACTCAATTAAGTGGTCATATCCAGTTAAGTCAGGCTTCAGAACGCTTGTTAGCTGGACAGGTTGATAATAGTAAGGCTTATGAGCTGCGCTTGCGTGCGCTGCAAATGAAAAGCAAGCTGCAAGAGCGTAAGCATTATGGACTCGTGGGCAGTCGTACCACCCTACTTCCGCACCAATTATTTATCGCCAATGAAGTCTCCAGCCGTGAAGCGCCTCGGGTTTTGCTTGCCGACGAAGTTGGTTTAGGTAAAACAATTGAAGCTGGCATGATTATGCACAGCCTTTTATTAAGTGAACGCATTGAGCGAGTTTTGGTTTTGTTACCAGAAGCGCTAACTCACCAATGGTTGGTTGAGATGGTTCGCCGCTTTAATTTGCGCTTTAGTGTATTGGATGAAGGCCGTTGCTTAGCTCTTGAAGATCAAGAAGGCGGTGGCAACCCTTATGTACAGCAACAGCTGGTATTGGCACCTTTAGATGCCGTTGCTAATGACCCTAAACGCCGCGAGCAGATACTGTCGGCTGGTTGGGATATGGTTGTTGTTGATGAAGCGCACCACCTAGGTTGGTCGCCTCAGTCACACGATGAAAACTATGGTTTAGTTGAATCCTTAGCGCATGAATCTCCTGGCTTGTTATTGCTAACAGCGACGCCTGAGCAGTTGGGGATGGAAGGCCATTTTGCCCGTTTACGCTTATTGGATCCTGAGCGCTTTCATAATTTGGAAGAATTTATTCAAGAGCAATCTCAGTTTCAGCCTGTAGCCAATGCCGCCCAGTCTTTATTGTCCGGTAGCGAATTAACGGATGAAGAGCGTAATGCGTTAAAGGCGTTATTGAATCAAGACATTCCTGCTCAACCGGAAGCCGAGCAAGCGCAAACGTGGATCAAGCAGTTAATTGATCAGCATGGCACCGGCCGTGTGATGTTTCGTAATACACGAAACGCCATGGAAGGTTTTCCTAATCGTGAAGTGATTGCGCAGCCGTTTGTCATGCCAGAAGCTTATCAGGGCTTAACTGGAAGAGATGGTTTGTATCCTGAGCGTCAAATTGAAGATTGGGAAAGCGTTGATCCACGCATTGATTGGATTAATGAGTTGATCAAGGCAAATAAGGGCGAGAAGTTCTTATTGATCACTCATCAGCAGAAGACAGTCTTACAAATTGAGCGTGCTTTATGGGAAAAGTACGGCACACCTTGTGCTGTTTTTCATGAAGACATGGATATGATTGAGCGAGATCGCGCGGCGGCTTATTTTGCCGAGCAGGAAGGTGGTGCTCAAATCCTGCTGTGTAGTGAAATCGGCAGTGAAGGCCGTAACTTCCAATTTGCTCGTCATCTTGTATTGTTCGATTTGCCAGATAATTGCGATTTGATCGAGCAGCGTATTGGCCGCCTTGACCGTATCGGTCAGAAGTTTGATATTCAGCTGCATATTCCTTACTTTGAAAATCACGCTTCTGAGCGTTTATTCGAACTTTTGAATCAGGGCGTTGATGTATTTAGCCACCCTAACCCGCTTGCACAATCATTATTGA
>JBLGBO010000011.1:0-117540 GCA_047616865.1 Oleispira sp. | reverse complement strand
CTTCTGGCAACGCACTGACGAGCTTATCAGCCCAAGATGGGTCAATACCTAAGTCTTGGCAACGCTGCCAAATTTGCGCCTGCTGCCAGCTAAGTGGACGAGTAGGATTCCAAGCATTACCTTGCTGGCTGACCAGCCAGTTTTTTAAATCTTTTAATTCTGCCGACACTTGGTTTAAAAATGGCGTCGCTTCATCAAGACCCATACTGGCGGCTTTCTGATTGATGGATTCTTGCAACTCTTCTTCACTTAGCATCACCGCATCAAGAGCAGCCGATTGCGCAATAGTGCCCTCTTTAATACCTTGCAGGGCTTCTTTTAACGCGGCTGTCGTCGCGACATTAGAGTGATCTAATGGTGGCTGTTCCTGACGAATTTTGCCCGTTGTCTGCTTCGCTTGTTCTAATTCTTGCTGTAAGGCTAACTGGCGATCAATTTCTTGTTGTTGCTGCTCATTCGCCATTTCTTGGTAATCAAGGGCAGCAATGACCTCAACCCCTTTACCGACTCGCTTATTAGAAAGTATGACCGCATCCGGGCCAAGTTCATCTGAAACCATACGCAAAGCTTGCTGCATATTCTTAGCGGTGAAACGTTTTGCTTTCATTTATTAAGCCCCCACCGTTGCAACAATTGTAATGGTTTTATTATCAGGAATTTCTTGATACGACAGCACACTTAAGTGTTCGATCGTATTGCGCACAAAGCGAGAAAGCACCGGACGTAATTGACTGGATACCACTAAGACTGCAGGGCGGCCTGCATTTTCTTGCTCTTGCGTCGCATTCATTAATGAACGCTGAATCGCGTCGGCCATACTGGGTTCAATTACTAACGTATCCATATTTCCGGTCTGCTGTGCACTCTGTTGTACTGTCTTAAGCAACAACTGTTCCAAAGCAGGATCTAAGGTCATAACATTCAGTTCATCCGCGGTACCAAAGATGTTTTGGATAATTAAACGGGCTAAACCTGTACGGGCGGCTCCGGTTAGAGCGGCAATTTCTTGACTACGTGGCGACATGTTCGCCAAAGACTCGGCTATGGTACGCATATCCCGAACTGGCACATCTTCACGTAATAGCGTTTGTAAGACTGATAACAGCTGGCTGATCGATACGGTATTCGGTACCAGTTCTTCGGCAAGTTTAGGTGATGAATCATTAAGGATATCCAGCATTTTCTGCACATCTTCATGGCCAATCAGTTCATGCGCATGCTTGTGTAATAACTGATTTAGATGAGTCGCGACCACGGTACTGGCATCCACAACGGTATAACCTAAAGTCTGCGCTTTATCTTTTTGCGTACTTTCAATCCACATGGCTTCCAAACCAAAGGCAGGGTCTAGGGTTTCAATGCCTTCTAATTTGCCAAAAACTTGTCCAGGGTTGATCGCCATATCACGCTCAGGATAAATTTCAGCCTCAGCCAATGTCACGCCCATCAGCGTAATACGATACTGACTGGGCATTAAATCTAGATTGTCGCGAATATGAACAGAAGGCATAAGAAAACCAATATCTTGCGATAGCTTTTTACGCACGCCTTTAATTCGCGCTAACAACTGGCCCCCTTGGTTTTTATCAACCAAAGGAATTAAGCGATAACCGACTTCTAAACCCACACGATCAACGGCTTCTACATCATCCCAGCCTAGCTCTTTCACCTCGTGCTCAGGTAATGCTTCTCCCGGTAGTGGTGGCGCTCCAGTATTAGAGACCGCCTTACTGGCCGAGCTACTGCTTTGCGCCGCTTCAGCATTTTTTCCAGTAACAGGCTTACCATCAACAAATACCCCACCTTCACTGCGCCAGTGGATAAAATACGCACCCGCGCCCGCTAAAAAAGCAGCGAAGAGAAACACAACATGAGGCATATCAGGAATGATCCCCATGCAAAACAAAACCACGGCGGTAATAGCGAGTGCCCGAGGAGACGCAAATATCTGTCCAATGATTTGCTCACCCACGTCTTTCGCATCACTGTTTCGTGTCACCATAATCGCGGTGGCAGTAGACAGTAATAACGAAGGAATCTGCGCAACCAAGCCATCACCAATGGCTAAAATGGTATATTTTTGCACGGCGTCGGCAAATAATAAGTCGTGCTGACCCATACCGATGGCAAAACCGCCGACCACATTGATCACTAAAATCAAAATCCCCGCGATCGCATCCCCTTTAACAAACTTACTAGCACCATCCATCGAGCCATAAAACTCAGCTTCAGCGGCAATTTCTGCACGGCGCGCTTTGGCTTGATCAGCGTCCATTAAACCGGCATTTAAATCTGCATCAATCGCCATTTGCTTACCTGGCATCGCATCCAAGGTAAAACGAGCGCTCACTTCCGCAACGCGGCCAGCACCCTTGGTGACTACCACAAAGTTAATAATCATTAAAATAGCGAAAACAACCAGACCTACAGCATAGTTACCGCCGATCAATACTTCGCCGAATGCCTCGATCACTTTACCCGCCGAATCCCCTCCTTGATGACCCTCAAGCAAAACAACACGGGTTGAAGCAACGTTTAGCGCTAGCCGTAATAGAGTAGCGATCAATAAAATACTAGGGAAAACGCCAAAATCTAAGGGTTTAGTCGCATAGACACAAATGAGGAGAACAACGATTGAGATGGCGATATTGAAAGTAAAAAAGGTATCTAATAAAAAAGGAGGCAACGGCAACGTCATCATGCCAAGCAAGATCAACAGCATAATAGGAATGCCGAGGTTACCCGTGATTAGGGTAATGAAATTCCCTCGAATCTGTTGAAATATTTGTCCGCGATCTAACGTGGCCATAAATACCCTAATGCAAAAAAGTGCAAATAAATTGACGTTAATTACTCTATTGCAAAAAGGGTGCACACTTTATGATTTATCTGACTTTTTAATAAAAAAAATTATTTTTTATTTTCTGTCGACATTAGGATCAACTCGCAAGTCTTTTGGAATTGGCATCGCCGGGCGACGATCAGGCTTAGTACCTTGCCCTTTGGCATACTGATCAACTTGATAAATGTAAGCCAGCACTTGCGCAACGGCGACGTACAAGCCTTCAGGAATTTCATCATCAATACGCGTATGGGTATAAATAGCACGGGCTAGTGGCGGCGCCTCCATCTGTGGAACGTTATTTTCTTTGGCAATCTCTCGAATTTTAAGCGCGGTTTCTTCAATACCTTTGGCAACCACAATCGGCGCACCGGTTCCGCCACTGTATTTTAATGCCACAGCATAATGGGTTGGGTTAGTAATGACGACATCGGCATCAGGCACGGCGCCCATCATACGACGCTGAGCGGCTTCCCTTTGCATCTGGCGTATTCGCCCTTTCACCTCCGGCTTACCTTCGGTATCTTTAAATTCATCTTTAATTTCTTGCAAAGACATACGCAGCTTTTTGGTATGACTATAAATTTGCCAAGGCACATCGATCATCGCAATAATTAAGGTCGAGGCACATAAGATAACAGCGGCCCATAAGACTATTTCAGTCGAACGCTTTATCGCCGGCCGCACCGCAGCATTTTGCAACTCCATCGCATCTTGAAAATAGAAAGCAATAACAAAATAAGCACAAGTGCCAACCACTAAAACCTTACCCCAGGCTTTAAATAATTCCACTAACGAGTTAGCCGAAAACATTCGTTTAATACCGGCCAAAGGGCTGATGCGTGACATTTTTGGCGCTAACGCTTTGGTACTGAACAGCCAGCCACCGACTCCCAATGGGGATAAAAATGCCGCAATTAATACCAGAATAAACCAAGGTACAAGGGCAGCAATCGCCTCCCACATTGAGGCCGACATATGGCTAAACATATAACTGGTATCAAAAAAAGCCGCTCGCTCTACATCAAGATTGAAACGGGCAATGTGATAAATTTTATCACTCATATAAGGGCCAAACGCAACTAGGCCCAGCGCGCCAAATAATAAAATGGCCGTGGTATTGAGTTCTTTCGAGCGAGCGGTTTGTCCATCTTCTTTCGATTTTTGGATTTTCCGCTCGGTGGGTTCCTCTGTTTTTTCTTGACTGCTGTCTTCTTCAGCCATATTAAGGCTCCAGTAGCGTATCGATCAATGCGGTTATGGCGTTCGAATTAACGCACGTAAAAACTCAAACAATGTTTCCAATAAAGTATGGAAACTATCTCCTAGCTGGCCAATGGTCAGCCAAATAATGGCAAGGCCGACCAGCATAGTCACAGGAAAACCGAGTGAAAAAATATTCAATTGTGGGGCCGCTCGTGTCATCACACCAAAGGCAAAGTTAACAATTAATAACGACGTTAATGCGGGTAATGCAATCACCAACGCTGACGCAAACATCCAGCCTCCCCAGCGCACCATTCTGCCATAGTCATCCGCACTCCAAGCACCGCTGCCAATCGGCATGGTATAGAAACTTTCTACCACGACTTCTATTACGATTAAGTGCCCATTAAGTGCTAAAAAAGTAAGACTGGTTAAAAACAGAAACCATTGGCTGACCACAACCACAGAAACCCCTTGCGCCGGATCAACCGTTGTCGCAATCCCTAAGCCTGTTTGCATAGCAATCAATTGCCCCGCCAAAACGAATACCTGGGTTACTATTTCCACCATAAAACCCAGCACAATACCAATTAACATCTGCTCAAAAATCAGTACAAAAGATGCCAAAGACATGGGTTCAACATTAGGCATTGGCGGTAATAAAGGCGCAATAATTAAGGTAATAAAAACAGATAGTAAAATACGTATTTGCCGTGGTACTAATTTACTGCCCAATAACGGCATTACCCCTAAGCAGCCAGCAATACGGGCAAAAGGATAAAAGTATTGGCTTAACCAGCCATTGAGTTCTAGTGCAGTAAATTCCAACATAGATAAAAAAGTTAGCCCACCAGAAAGGGGATATTGGTATAAATTCCCAAGGTAAATTCAACGACTTTATTCACCGCCCAAGAACCAAAGAAAATTAGACTGATAAGGGTAATAATTAAGCGCGGTAAAAAACTTAAGGTTTGCTCATTAATTTGAGTGGCTGCTTGAAATGTGGCAACGACTAGACCGACCACAAGGCTTGGAATTACCATAACAAAAACGATCGTCACAATAATAAATAAAGCCTGTGAGAATAAATCACCAATCTGCTCTACTCCCATACTGCCTCCTTATTGACGACGATTAAATCGTACCAAAACTGTTCGCTAAAGTACCCATAACTAAGGCCCAACCATCAATCAATACAAACAACATTATTTTAAACGGTAACGAAATAATAATCGGTGATAGCATCATCATACCCATTGCCATCAAAATACTGGCAACCACAAGATCGATAATAAGAAAGGGGATAAATATCAGAAAACCAATTTGGAATGCTGTTTTTAATTCGCTGGTTACAAACGCCGGAATTAATATATGCAACGGGGTTTCATCAGGACTTAATAAATCTTTTCTACCAGAAATTCTAACGAACAAATTCAAATCGGTTTCTCGAGTTTGCGCCAACATGAATTCTTTCATTGGTTGCGTTGCTCTTTCTAGCGCTTCCAATGGTTTAATCGTCTCATTAATATAAGGCTGAATAGCCACTTTATTAACTTCCTCAAACACCGGCATCATAATAAAAGCGGTAAGAAAAATAGACATTCCCAGAACAACTTGATTAGAAGGAGTTTGCTGCAAACCCAAGGCTTGACGCAGAATGGCTAATACCACAATAATCCGCGTAAACGCCGTCATCATCATGATTATTGCAGGTAACAAACTCAATAGCGTCATTAACGCTAAAATTTGAATGGTTACTGTATATTCACCACCGGTATCCGTTTGCTGAAACGTTACTGCCGGAATCCCTAGCGCATTAATATCGGCAAAACTGATGATTGGGAATAATAATATAAGTAGAGCGCTACAATATTTCATGCCTTATGCAGTGCCTTTTTTAGGATCGCTTGAAAAACAGGGGTTTGCTGCTCGATATCTTCTTGCTGAATAGGCGTTTCAAGAACTAACAGTGTCTGAATCGATTGTGGGGTAATACCGATTAATAACTGCTGATCACCGACTTGAATAAGGGATATTTTTTCTTTTAATCCAATCGATGTTGTCGCGAGGGTTTTAATCAGTTTACCTTGCCCACCAAAACCACCAACATTCGATCGGCTCATGCCTTGTAAGCGTTTAGCAAAATAGGCTAACAGCAAAATAAAGGCAATCATCCCCACCAAGGTCAATGCTACTCGACCAATAGAAGACATAGGATCAGCAGGCAATGGTGTCTTTTGGCTTAATGCATCTTCTGCTTGCAGCCATAACGGCATCCAACACAAAAGGAAAGCAAAGCCTTGTATCATTTTTTGCCTAACGTAAGCGTTGAATTCTTTCACTTTGACTCACCACATCCGTTAAACGTATACCAAACTTATCATTCACCATTACAACTTCGCCATGTGCAATCAAAGTACCGTTCACCAATACATCCAAAGGTTCACCGGCAAGACGATCGAGTTCAACCACTGAACCTTGGTTTAATTGCAGTAGGTTACGAATAGGAATTTCAGTACGGCCCACTTCCATCGAAATAGACACTGGAATATCTAAAATAACATCCAGCTCAGGGGTTAGATGATCCGTTACTGGCTTACCCTCATCCGTAAGCGGGTCTAATTTGGCTTGCTGAACGGTATCCGCTTCTTCAGCCATCGCATCGCCCCACTCATCGTCGACCCTTCCGGCCTCTTCCGTCGTCGGATCTTCTGCCATCGCAGCCGCCCAATCATCCGTCACTTCCTCATCACTGCCGCTGTCGTCGCCGTCACTGGCGTCTTCTACGCCTGCTGCAACATCTCCGACTAGAGCATCAATATCAATGTCATTAGGATTAGCGTCTTGCTCTTTGGCTTGTTCGTTTTCATTTTCTGGTGTGTTTTCAGTCTCGTCTTGAGAGTCATCACTCATAATATTCCCCTAACAACGAACTAGCGTCGTTTATGGTTAAGTTGTTCAATAATTTTAACGGCTAGATTTTCATCAGAAACACCCAGCTTCCCCTTAAACATCGGAACCCCTTGAGCTTCCAGAGTAAAAAACTCTGGCATGTCAATAGGAATAATATCCCCCGTTTTCAACGCGGCTACTTCTCGTAAACTTAACTCGTGCCTCACCACCGTGCCATGCACAGAGACCTTGGCATTTAAAATATCTTCTCGTAACGAGTGCTGCCAGCGATCATCAACATCATCAATATCACTCTGCATACCCGCATCAAGGGTTTCTCGAATGGGTTCGATCATAGAATACGGCACAGTAATGTGCATATCTCCGCCACCGCCATCCAGTTCAATATGAAAAGTACTCACGACCACGACTTCAGATGGACTTACAATATTGGCCATCGCCGGGTTTACTTCTGACCCCACATATTCAAACTCCGCATCCATGATGGTACTCCAGGCTTCTTTGTAATCTTTAAAAACCTGAGCCAGCACCAACTGAATCACTCGAATCTCTGTTGGGGTAAATTCACGACCTTCAATTTTGGCATGACGCCCGTCACCGCCAAAAAAGTTATCGACTAATTTAAAAACCAGCTTGGCATCTAAGATAAAAAGTGAAGTTCCTCTAAGCGGACGAATTTTCACCAAGTTTAAGCTGGTCGGAACATACAAGGTATGAACATACTCACCAAACTTCATAATTTGTACGCCGCCCGATGCAACATCAGCACTGCGACGCAAAAAGTTAAACATACTAATACGGGTATAGCGGGCAAAACGTTCATTGATCATTTCCAGTGTGGGCATACGACCACGTACAATGCGGTCGTTACTGGTAATATCGTAAGCCTTAACACCCGCAGCATCGATATCCGATTCGGGCTCTACATCTCCATCATCGACACCATGTAATAAGGCATCAATCTCGTCTTGGCTTAATAAGTCTTGCACGCGCCTTCCCTTATTGCATCACAAAATCGGTGAATAAAACGGCTTCAATGCCTTCAATATCCGCCTCCGCTTTTAACACTGCAGCCAATCTATCTTGCAGCAACGCTTTAAGCTCGTTTCGACCTTCTGGTGTGCGTAAATGCTTAAAATCTTGTTCAGATAATAAGCTGACGATTGAATTACGTAACATAGGGTTGTGTAATTCAATCGCATCGACAACAGCTTGCGAGCGGGTCATAATTTCTATGCTGGCTTGTAAAAATCGCTGGCGAGTACCGACATTAAAATTGACGATAAATCTTGGCTTCATTTTTATATACTGGGCAGGAGCAGCGACTTCTTCAACTACCTCTGCTGCTTCACCTTCAGCAACGGCATCTTCTTCGCCTTCACTATCACCAGACATTAAAAAAATCGTCGCGCCCACAGCAATCGCAATCAGCAATACCGCCGCAACGATAATAATGATCAGTTTTTTCTTACTGCCACCAGCTTCTTCTTCAACAGTGCCTGAATCGAGCTTCAAATCTTGTTCTGCAGCCATAACGTCAGTTCTCCGGTACTTATAGTCAAAATAGCAATACGCATGCCATGTTTTTACGTCAAAAAAATGGATACGGTGTTTACGGGCCTGTTATTTAAAAAAACAGGCCCTATAGACAGCTTAGACAAGGTATGAAGAGGAGTTAGACAAAGGTATCTAATAAGTTATTATTTTTTGCTTTCGGGATTTCTACACTGATTTCTTCCGCTGAATTGTCAGAAGCGTCAGAATCTTGTGATTGTCCTTGGCCTTGCTCATTAGCACCAAATGCTGACTGCTCACCCCTGCCGGAGTCTGTTTGCACATCGAATTCGGAAAGTTCTAATCCTTGGTTAGCAAGCATCTCACGTAAGCGATGGGCGCTGCTTTCTAATGCTTCCTTAACTTGTGGGTTTTGTACCTGTACTTGCACATGAGTTTGCTGATCATCCTTTATCTGCAATTTCAGCTCTAAGCTACCCAGCTCAGGAGGGTCTAGATGAATAGTAACCTGCTTAATATCCTTGGCGGCATTCATAGTAATACGCTCAGTAATAGCATCCCCCCAAGCTTGCTGCCCTTTAGAAAGTTTTAATGTTTGATCATCTTGCTTCCGCTCTAAGGTTGTGAGCTTTGCTTCAGCTTCACTTTTCTCGATCACCTCACCATCAATCATTTCATCCAAAGATTGAGTCGTTGGGTCTTCGTTTAGGGCAAGGGCTAGGCTCACACTAGCCTCCACCGCACTTGGATTGAGGGTATTTAGCGGTACGCTAGCCTGTGGGGTGGGAAATACTTCAAGTCCGGCTAATTTTTTAGGTTTTGCTGCATTCAATGCGGGCTCTGCGCCAAGAAAGCGATCAGTTGCCTCATCACTCATTTCATCCAATTCACTAGCCGTTAAGTTCTGTGAATTAATACCATTATTGACTTGCTGCGGCATCACATGAACAGCTTTAAGTGAGTCATCAACTAATGGCAGAGAATTATTAGTAGTTTCTACCGCATTCATTTTTATCCCAGCAGCGTTACCGATTAAGCTAGAAACTAAAGATTGAGCATAAAAGCCTTGATCTGCTAATGCCTGAGTCGATGCATCACTGTCAGTAGAATCACTTTCATCAACCTTGTTAAGGGCAGGAGTGAGAGGAGTTTTATAAGAGGCCCTTTCTGCTAGTCCTGATGTTGGAACAGTAGCAGCTTGTTCAGCGGTTAAAGGATTTATCACTGCCAGTGGTGAAACAATCTGCTCTAGCGGCAAAGCTTGTCCTAATAGCGGCAAACTTTCATCCATTAAAGAGGCAGTATCTACTGCTGCTAAATCAGTATTCGTCACCACCTGCGGGGGAAGTAAATTAGAATCTATGCCAGTCAGCCCATCATCTGCCCCATTCGGAAGATAACCTGATAGTAAGCTCGCAAAGCCTTTACCCTCTGGGTTTTCACCTTCCAGAGCTGTTAACGAATTATTCGTAGCCAAGCCTAGACTGGTGAAAATTTGCATTAAGCCGTGTTGAGTTGGTTGAGTTTCCATAGTCGCTCCCATTGATCTTAACTAGTAAGAGCAAAGGGTGGGCCAACTAAAGAGAAATATTAGAAATTATTTAATGAGAGATAATAATATCGATTTAACCGCTTGATATTCAATATCCATAGCAGCGATTAATGGTTGAATGTCTTCGAGATCAGAGTCCCGTGCTTTTTCTTCTATTTTAAAACAAAGATCCGCCAGTGGCAGTGCCGATAAATTACTCGAAGCACCTTTGAAGCTGTGTGCAATATCTCTTAACATAACGCTATTTTTTTCATCTAACGCGCTCTGTATAGCAGGAATTCTAGGATCAGAGTCGGTAATAAATACCTGGATTAGCTCAGGGAATTCATCCTCCATAATTTCTTCTAACATCGCGAGTGCTTCAGTATCAAAATGAGATGTTCTATCCAAGTCTAACTCCTAATTACTACACAGTATTTTTCTGCGGCCAGTGTATCTCTGCGACTACATTATTACCACACCCCATGTATTTTAATGAATGACATAATGAATGAATTAAAGGTATACCGCGACCACAGTACTTATTCGCGCCTTCGGCTTTGCTATCAATCTTCAATTGGTTTTGAGTAGAGATTTGTGAGTAATCAAACCCCTTACCACTGTCTTCAATACACAGCAGAAAAATACCCGAGCGTCCATTTCCTGAAGTATGAGCCATTTTAATTTTGATAAATCCCGCGCTCAAATTGTTCAAATGCTGTTCACGTAAGGTATAAAACTCAGCAAAACCGGCTGGGGTTGATTTAAGCTTCGAATCCAATTTAAGCAGTCCGTGCTCAAACGCATTAGAAAACAATTCAGATACGACTGTAAATAGTTGCCCCCCCATCGATCTTAATGCGGGAACCTCCATCATAATGTGCATAACTAAGGGCAATGGATTAAAGTTTTTTAAGGTATCAACACCCAATTCATATTCTATTTTCCAATCACTAGGAGCTGTCACGGCCCCTTGTGATGAGACTAACTCTGATTGCTCTAATGCCTCTTCTGCCACCATTTTTAGCTCAATAATGGTGGTATCATCATCTCTTTCCGTATCGCCAACAAAAGCACTAACACTCTCTTTAACCGCTTCAAATAATAGCTCTGGAGCAATGCCTTGATCAAAGACTGCTTTTAAGCGCTGCTCTCCAAACATATTGCCACTATCATCTCGTGCTTCAACAATACCATCCGACCACATATATAAGCGGTCCTCAAAATCCATGGTATGTTCTGTCATTTCATCATCAAACTGCACACTGCTTAATACCCCTAAAGGTAGGTGCTGAGAACTTATCGATTTGAGTTTGGTGCCTTGCTCAGTTAATAAATAACAGTCGGGAACTCCTCCCATCCATAGGCTAATACTGCGTTTGGTAAAACTTAAATCGACCACCGCAGCGCAACAAAAAAAACCCACGGGTAAAATATTCTTAAGTTTTGAATTAATTTCTTGCAGAATATTACGCAGACCAAAACCCTTCGCGGTCATACCATAAAATATTTCGGCCATCGGCATAGCGCCAATCGCGGCGGGTAAACCGTGCCCCGTAAAATCACCTAGGAGCACGTGCATACCGCCGGAAGGTTTACGCGCCGCTAATAAAACGTCACCATTAAATACCGCCAAAGGAGAAAGCATATATTTAATATTGGCCGCATCTAAACACCCCGAATGGGCTACGTTATCAAATACCGTTTTTGCGACATGCTGCTCTTGCACCATGTGCTGATTATTCTCAGCAATGGTATCGCGCTGTTTTTGTAAAATCGCATGCATATTACGCATACGTACAAAAGCATCGATTTTGGCTTTAAGAATAATGGGATTATAAGGTTTGGTTAAAAAATCATCGCCACCGGCTTCTAAGCAATCAGCCAGGCTTTGCGCATCAACAAGTGAGGTTAAGAATATAATGGGGATTAAATCTTCCCCTGCGATGCGCTTTATTTCTTTGGTGGCTTCCTTACCATCGAGTTCAGGCATCAGCACATCCATCAAAATGATGTCAGGAGCTTCTTTCACATAACAGTCAATGGCATGCCTACCATTCTCTGCCTGAATGACCTCATGGCCTTGCTTGCTAATAATCTTACTCAATAAAAGTCTATCGGAAGCATTATCGTCAGCAATTAGGATCTTCATGGCGGTCACCAGCTCTTAGCTATTGAATGGTAAAAAGCTGTTCAAAATTTGAAATTGTCAAAATTTTTCGTACATCTTCGTTACATTTAACTATTTTGATATTGGCATTATCACCACCAGCATGGTCTCTCAGCAGTAACAACATTCCTAATGCTGAGCTATCTAGGTAGGAAGTACTTCCAAGGTCAACGACATAGCTCTGAACATCGCTTGAAATAGCTTCGTAAGCATCACGAAACTCTTGATGTGCACTGAAATCAAAGCGACCATCAACCTTAATCGTCAGCTCTTTTCCACTATTATCAATATTGAATTGAACACCCATTTCTTAACACTCCTTAATCATCTATTTATACTCTAGTCTAAATCCAGAGTTAGTATAGTGTTTAAATGATCATTTATTTTGCGCTGCTTGCAGCATTTTTTCAGTAATTTTTTGCAATGGCAGCACCTCATCAACAGCGCCAAGATTAAAAGCGGCTTGAGGCATGCCCCACACAACGGATGTCGCTTCATCCTGTGCATAGGTAGTTGCCCCCGCTTGCTTTAATTTGAGCATAGCCTGCGCGCCATCATTGCCCATCCCCGTTAGGATAACGGCGACCACTTTTGAACCATAAACATCTAAAATCGAATTAAACATCACGTCTACAGCAGGCCGGTGACGATTCACCTTTTCTGTTTGAATAATATGGCATACCATTTTCGTGCCCGATTTAGCAATCGTGAGGTGATAATCTCCAGGGGCAATATAGACGCAGCCAGAGCGTATGATCATGCCTTCTTGTGCTTCAAAAACGTCCATTGCTAAGTGACGATCTAAACGCTCCGCAAATGAAGTGCTAAATACTTTAGGAATATGTTGAGTAATCAGAATGGGCGGACAATTTTCAGGCACAGAGGTTAACAGTGTTTTAATCGCCTCAGTGCCTCCTGTAGATGCTCCTACTGCAATCACTCTAGAATAAGAAGCGCTTGATTTGGCGACAGGTACCCGTACTTTATTAGGTTGAAACGGTTGCACCCTAGCAGTGGAGGCCATCCGTACCTTGCTAACTAACTCCTCTGCAAATATTCTGAGTTTAGTTTCTGTCTGCGCCTTAGGCTTGCAAATGTAATCCACAGCGCCCATCTCTAACGCTTCTAACGTTTCAGGAGCACCACGTTCAGTAAGCGTAGATACCATGATGACGGGCATTGGTCGAAGGCGCATTAAATTCCGTAAAAATTGAAGCCCCGTCATTCTGGGCATTTCAATATCTAACGTCAGTACATCAGGTGACAGTAATTTAATTTTTTCTCTAGCAATAAATGGATCGGCAGCAGTACCGACTACATCTATATCATCACAACTGCTTAGAATTTCTGTTAGCATCTTTCTAATTAGAGCAGAATCATCGATGATTAATACACGGATTTTCACCATATTCCCTCCTAAAATAGCTCGACATTGTTCGAATCAGGTTTAGCGGCACCCGCTACCTTCACTTGCTCGTTATACTCATTTTCACGACGAATAATCGTATCATTTTTGACATTTTTAATGCGTCTAACTTTTACACTACCAGTATCAGGAAAAAACAAAACTTTACGGGCATAAATATCACCGACATCACTGGCTTCGATTTTCAATGTTTCTTCTGCTAAGTATTGATAAACAAATATTATATTTTTCTGGCCTATGTCAGTCATTTTCGCCATCATCTGGCCACCACCAAAAACTTTTACTTCAAAATTTTTCTTTTCACCACCACGCTTTAATATTGCATTTATCAAATATTCCATTGCCCAGTTACCGTAACGAGAAGCAGAAGTAACGGGGTTATTTCCCCAAGCCTCACTAGAAAATTCATTATTTTGCGGCAGCATAAAGTGATTCATCCCCCCTATGCCTTTTTTCTTATCGCGGATGCAAACAGAAATACAAGAACCTAGTACCGTTGAAATCATTTCTCCATGAGTGGACACATACAATTCACCGGGTAATATTTTGGCCGCCCATACCTGATGAACGTTATCCCAATAACGGTTTATGTGCTCAAATTCTGGGCTTAAAGGAGGCTGTTCACATGAGGGGAGACTATTATTCAACGCCATCATCAGCGCATTTTCCTGTAAACAGTATTACCCAAGTTTTCGAAGCGGTCACTAATACCGTGTAGATTTTCAGAGTGACCAATAAAGAGATATCCCCCTACGGGTAACATATCAGCATAACGATCAAATAAAATTTTCTGTGTTGGTTTATCAAAATAGATAACAACATTACGGCAAAATATGAAATCAAACGGTCCTTTCATCGGCCATTTCTCTAAAAGGTTCAAGCGTTTGAAATGAACATAATCAGAGATTCTATTTTTCACTTTAACTTCTTTTTTAATACTACTACGTTGGAAATAATTTTTTATTGTCAACTCATCCAAACCATCAATATCCGTATTTGAGTAAACAGCACGACTCGCTTTTTCGAGTACATCAGAATCAAGATCTGTGGCTAATATTTTCACATCCCAATCTGCTGAAATAGAAAATTTACTTAATACCATGGCAATAGAATAAGGTTCCTGCCCCGATGAACAACCGGCAGACCAAATCCGCATGCGTTTAGCAACGCTGTTTTTTTTCCGTATCTCGGGCAATACTGTTTTTTCAAGAAAGGTGAAGTGATGATTTTCACGAAAGAATGACGTTAGATTCGTAGTAATAACATTAATGAAACTGGACAGTTCTTGCTGAGGGTTATCTTCCAAAAAATCCAAATAGAGAGTAAAGCTCATTAAATTTAATTTTCTAACTCGACGAGCAATACGCCCATAAACCATATCGCGCTTATGCTCGCCTAATACGATACCCGTATAGCGCCCCGCTAACTCGGCAATACGCTCAAAATCTTTGTTTGTCATAGGGAATTCCTTCTCCCTATAATCTACCGCTGCATGAGTTGTGGGCATGATCAGCCTTTAAAACTCTTGCCATTCATCATCCGCCGAGTCACTCATCACAGCGCCTTGGCTAGAGTGAGAAGGCTTTTCACTGGCAACCCTGGCCGGTGCAGAAGAGGCTGAAGGTGCGGCAATTGAGGGGCTATTAACATAACCCGTCATACTGGTTGTAGAATTACTTAAGGTAAAGAAATCCATCAAGTTCATCATTCCTCGAGATTGCTCCGCCATCGCTTCTCCTGCCGCCGTGGCTTGCTCTACTAAGGCTGCATTTTGCTGGGTCATCTCATCCATTTGAGCAATTGCGCTGTTCACCTGTTCAATACCTGATGACTGCTCTTGCGCTGCAATACTAATCTCTTCGATCATATCGGTGACGCGTTTAACGGAAGTTACAATATCGTTTAATGTTTTACCTGATTCGTTAACTAGATTTGTACCCGCATTCACCTTATCCACACTGTCGCGAATTAAGTCTTTAATTTCTTTCGCTGCACCTGCTGAGCGCTGAGCAAGATTTCGTACTTCACCAGCAACTACGGCAAAACCTCTGCCCTGCTCCCCCGCTCTTGCTGCCTCTACCGCCGCGTTTAACGCTAATAAATTCGTCTGAAAAGCAATTTCATCAATCACACCAATGATATCAGCTATCTTATTACTCGCTTGGTTGATTTCATCCATTGCAGTGACCGCTCGACTAACCACTTCCCCCCCTTGTGCAGCCTGCTTACTTGCTGAAACAGCCAGTTCAGTTGCATGGGTAGAGTTCTCACTGGTTTGCTTAACCGCACTGGTCATTTCTTCCATGCTTGAGGCTGTTTCCTCAAGATTGGACGCTTGAGATTCGGTACGCTGGCTCAAATCTGAATTGCCTTGGGCAATTTCATTAGCACCGGTAGAAACCGTCGATGCAGACTCACGAATATTCGTTATGATTTCTGTTAATTTGGCTACCGTGGCGTTGGAGTCTTGCTTTAATTTTCCAAATGAACCTTGATAATCCGCAGTAATTGTTTCAGTTAAACGACCATGCGCTAAAGCATCTAATACGCGTGCAGTATCGTTAACCACATCATCAGCGATACCGACTAAATTATTTAAACCCGTTGCCAAACTTAAGAAGAAGCCATCTTTACCCGACGTTTCTAAACGATGAGATAAATCACCATTAACCGCCGCCTGAACTAAATCCCCCACTTCTTTTTCAACGGCGACTTCGTCTGTGCGATCCATCCACTCAACGACAGCGCCTAAACGCTCACCTTGTTCATTCTCAATCGGGTTAGCAATTAAGACAAAAGTCCGCCCACCCACAATTATTTGGGTTTTATACGTTCCTGTCATTTTGGCAACTAAATTACGCTGATGAGAGGGGTTTTTATGGAAGACATCAATATTTTGGCCGACCAAATTATTCGCATCAAAGCTGGGTAAGTCTTTACGAATATCAGCTTGAGCATTACTCATCATGCCCTGCACCGCAGCATTCATATAAATAATATTAAAGTCATTATCGGCAATCATAGTATTGCCCGTGACTGAATCCAATGCTTGCTTCACGCCAGCATTAGTATCAGAAATTATTTTCTCTGCCGCTTCTTTGGCAAGAGTTTCAGTTTTATCCATCCACTCGACCGCAGTGCCTAAACGTTCACCGTCATTAAATACTGGGGTAGCAATCAAACTAAAGGTACGAGGGCCAACATGAATTTCTGTTTTATAGACACTTTCAAGCTTGGCGAGCATGCCACGCTGATGGGCTGGATTTTTATGGAACTGGTCAATGTTATTACCCAATAGATTATTGGCATCAAAGCTTGGCAGTTCTGCTTTTAGATCTACCTCTGCGGCTTTCATCATAGTTTTAACAGAATCATTCATATAAACAATATCAAGATTAGTATCGGCCATCATGACATTGGTATTGCACACATCTAATGCTTTACGAATCCGAATATTCTCTTTTGCACTGAGCTCTGTTTCTGCTTCAATTGCCAACATTTCTGTTTTATCAAGCCACTCAACCACCGTTCCTAAGCGCTGACCGTCTTCGAATACGGGCGTTGCAATTAAGCTAAATGTCCGCACGCCGATTTGAATGGTTGTTTTATAAACAGCCGATAATTTTTCTAACATCCCTCGTTGATGAGAAGGGTCTTTGTGAAATACATCAACATTTTCGCCCATCAATTTTTGAGCATTAAAATTCGGTAAAGCAACTTTCAAATCAGCTTCCGCTGCTGACATCATTTCTTTTACTGCATCATTCATGTAAATAATATTAAGATTTTCATTCGCCATCATCACATTGGTATTACAGGCATCTAATGCTTTTCTAATTCGAATATTTTCTTTTGCTGCTTGTTGCTCTTCATGCTCTTTCGCCAGTTCATCTGTTTTATCAGACCATTCGACTACCGTTCCTAAGCGTGCTTCGGTATCTGAAAAAATAGGCGTAGCAATTAAACTAAACGTACGACCACCCACAGTAATTTGTGCTTTATAAGTTTGGCGAAGATTTGCAACTACATTCTGTTGATGAGCAGGATTTTTATGAAAAATATCCATATTAGTGCCAATTAATGTGGCACTATTAAACGCTGGCAGTTCGCTGCGGATCGCCGCTTCAGCATTTTTCATCATGATATTAACGGATTTATTGGTGTAACAAATTTCATTATTACTATCTGCCAACATGACATTGGTATTACACACATCTAACGCTTTCACCAGGCGCTCAGTTTCAATAGCATGATCACTAAGACCCTGTTGTTTCGATAGTTGAAACCAACCTAAGACGATTGAACAGGCGATAGCGATCACTGAAATTACTATCGATAAACCGGCATTAGCCGTCATAAACGCTAAATACACTAATGCCAGTACCGCAGGCATAACCGTTAGCGTTGGAATTTTCCAGTGCGTCATACTCTGCTCTTCAGACATGATTCTCATCCTGTTAATCATCATTTTGTTATTTGCTGTTTATTCGTTATCGGCAACAACCGCCGCCGCTAAATTTAATATTTGCTTATCGATTGTTAATAGGCGCTGTACGTCCAATAAAATAATCATACTGTCATCCACCGAGACTAAACTGCGGATAAACTCTGTATTTAAATCTTCAATTAAATCAGGACTATTGCGAGTATCTGAATCACTGATCGAATGAACATCCGATACCGCATCAACAACAATGCCCATCACTCGATCGCCACGCTCAGTTTCAACTTTAAGAATAATAACAACCGTGACTGGGCTGTATTCGATCCGCTCTAAATTAAAGCGACTGCGCAAATCCATAATAGGAACAATGGTTCCGCGTAAATTAATAACACCCTTAATATAGCTGGGAGCATTAGGAATCACGGTGGTTGGCTCCCAACCACGAATTTCTTGTACTGCTAGAATATCAACACCATATTCTTCCCCAGCCATAATAAAGGTTAGGTACTGTTGTTCATTGCCAGCGGTATTATCATTACTCTTCTGCTGAGCTGCATTCGTCATACATTACTCCCTAAGCAGCTTGAATTTGATCGTCTGATTTTTTATCTGACGACTTATTATTTAAACCCGAGATATCCACAATTAAAGCGACTGTGCCATCACCTAATATTGTAGCGCCCGAAATTGAATCGACTTTTTGATAGTTTTTCTCAAGGCTTTTAATCACTACTTGCTGCTGACCTAAAAGCTCATCAACGACAATACCGATTTTGCCATTATCACCTTCGACAACGACCAGCATTGCGCCATCAAGATCTTTCTTTTCTGCCTTAATGTTAAAAACATCTTGCAAGCAAATAATAGGGACATAATCATTACGCAGCTGCATCACATATTGATTGCCAGTAATATTATTTAACATGGATTTCTCTAACTGAATTGATTCCACAATAGAAACTAATGGGAAAATATAAACCTCTTCGCCGACCTTCACTAACTGGCCATCTAAAATCGCGAGAGTTAAAGGTAATCGAATAGAAAAGGTAGAACCTTTTCCAGATATCGATGAAACATCAATAGAACCATTGAGTTCAGCAATATTTCGACGCACCACATCCATCCCTACTCCACGACCTGATACATCACTCACAACATCGGCGGTTGAAAATCCTGGCTGAAAAATAAGATCGTATATTTGTCCATCCGTAAGCTGTTCATCCTCAGCAATTAGGCCTTTTTCAATGGCTTTACTACGGATTCTGTCTTTGTTTAAACCCGCTCCATCATCTTTCACCTCGATAACAATAGAGCCACCATGATGATAGGCATTCAGTGTTATGGTGCCGTTACTGGATTTGCCATTACTCATGCGTTCTTCAGCACTTTCTAAACCATGGTCAAGCGAGTTACGCACTAGGTGAACAAGTGGATCACCAATTTTTTCCATCACTGTTTTATCCAGCTCGGTATTTTCGCCAATCATGACTAAATCAACTTCTTTATCGAGCTGCTTACTTAAATCACGCACCAGTCGAGGGAAGCGACTGAAAGCAAAACTGATCGGCAGCATGCGAATTTTCATCACACTTTCTTGCAGTTCACGGGTATTTTGCTCAAGCTGAGATAGACCTTCTTGCAAGCGCTGAATACGACTCATATCAAACTCTTGGCCTAGCTGACCGAGCATAGATTGAGTAATAACAAGCTCACCAACCATATTGATTAAACCGTCTATTTTGTCGATTGATACACGAATAGAGGTATTTTCTGCGGCTTTAGAAACCGCTTTAGCCGCTACTTTCGGGACCGTTTTTACCGTACTCGGATCAACATGCGCTGATTTTTCAATGATTGTTTCTGCAACAATCTCCGTTTTTTCAATACGTTCTGTTTCTTTAGGTAGGTCTGTTATTTCGGCGCTGGCTAGATTTTCAGTTTGGAGGTTTTCAATATCTTGCTCAGGCTGCTCGTCTGCAAGACGCTGATAGCGAATGTCACAATCATCCACCACCCATTCAAATATTTCTTCTATATCCGATAATTCAATATCCGCATGAATCAACAATGTCCAAGATAAATAGCACATTTCAGGATGCATTTTATCAAAATCCGGCAATGCCTCTAAATGCGCAATGACTTCAAAATCCCCTGCTGCTGCATCGGCTAAATCTTTTAACTCACGAAACATGCGATAAGGTTCATTGCCCGTGCATAAAACATCCTCACAAGGTATGAATTCGATTTTCCAGCCCTTTACATCACTGTCTGATTCAGAAGACTGATTGTCAGCGATAGTATCATCCGCTTTTTCGGGCCCTGGCTCATTACTAACAGAGGCAGCATCACCAGCTAAAATTGCCTCAAATTTACTCTTTAAATCATCCGCTTGAGTCATATCAGGCTCAGTGCCTGCCTGCAAATCACTCATCAAACCACGCAGACAATCAACACATTGCAAAAACATATCAACATGTTCTTGTATTATTTCGCGCTCACCACTGCGTATCTCATCCAGCAGTGTTTCTAATACATGAGTAAAACCAGAAACTTGCATAAAGCCAAAAGTACCCGCGCCGCCTTTAATAGAGTGAGCTGCACGAAAAATAGTATTAATGGTTTCGGCATCAACCTCAGTTAAATCCAGCGCTAATAAACTGGACTCCATAATATCTAAGCCTTCTAAACTTTCTTCGAAGAAAACTTGATGAAATTGCGAGAGATCGATGCTCATAATAATTAGCCCAAAACTTTCTTAATGGTATTTAACAGCTGCTCTGGATTAAATGGCTTAACTATCCAGCCCGTAGCGCCGGCTTTTTTACCCGCCATTTTTGTATCGCCTGAAGATTCAGTCGTCAGCATAAGAATGGGCACAAATTTATATTCAGCCAATTTACGCAACTCCGTAACAAGCTGAATACCGTCCATAATAGGCATATTCACGTCGGACAAAACCAAATCAAATTTCTTGGTTTTCGCGATGTTTAAAGCTTCACTACCATCACAGGCTTCTTGCACATCATAGCCTGCACCTTTTAAGGTGAAGGTGACCATTTGTCGCATCGATGCGGAATCGTCAACCGCCAAAATGGTTGCCATTGGCATACTCCCTTATTTCTACTCGTAAATTTCTACTGCGTGATATGTTGTGTTAATTCTAGCGGTTCAATCAAGCCTAAGAGCTCAGCCACATTGATAAGAGCCTGCGAAGGTTTAACCCATTTCACAGTAGGTCCTTGCTGTTTTGACGCTTTCATAAGATTTACGATTAGCTGAAGTGACGCGGTATCACACTGCTGTACACGATCAGCAATTAACTCAATCTCCTCGTGCTCTAACAACGCTGTTTCTAACTGGCTGTATAAGCTTTCGACTTGCTCTATGGTCAGTCGCTCACCGCATTCAACCTGATGCCCTTCAGACATATCATTACATTCCTATTTCCATGTATTCTAAGAATAGACGGCAATTAGAAAGCTGCGAATTTTTACCGATGATTTTAACAAGAGGGTTTAGGGGATATCAGACTTAAGAACTAAGAATTAAAGCGCGGGAGAAATGTAAGGGAGGGCTATAATTGACGGTTACGAGCACTGCGAGCTGCAAATTCGTCCATCATTTTTTGATCTTGTTTCTCTTCAAGTGCGTAAGCTTGCTGATTTAACTTTTCGATCAGTTTACGCAAGGCTTCTGCTTTTGCGCGTGCCGCTAAATAAACACGCTTAGCGCCCTCGGCTTGCTGCTGAACCAGATTAATTTGCTGCTCTTGATGACCACTCGCATCTTTAATTTGCTCAATAAAAGCGATGGTATTTTGTATTTGCCCACCCTGAATCGGAGTCGATTGCTGGCTGGTTAAACTGAGACGGTATTCTGTCATATAGCCTTCTAGCTGGGTGAGCTTAGCCATTTCTTGCTCTAATCTCTGCTGGTATTGACCCCATACCTTCAAGTCTTGCTGCTCTTTATCGGCAGCCATTTTCAATACAAAGCCTAGACGCTTAATTCTTTGCTTACTCATTCAATTTATCCATTCACATCAGTCTGTGGCACGTCAGGTAAAATAGCGTTCAGCTGTTCTAAGCTCGCATCTATGTTGACGCACTCGGTTAACTCCTGCTGCAAGAAATTTTGAATCATCGGAATTCTATTTAACGCCAGGTCCAACGTTGGATCAGAGCCAGCCTGATAAGCGCCAACACTGACCAGGTCTTTATTCTCTTGATAATGGGCATATAACTGGCGCAGCATTTGAGCTTTGCGTAACCACTCTTTCGATACAATTTGTGGCATCGCACGACTGATCGATGCTTCAATATCAATAGCAGGATAATGCCCTTCATCCGCTAATTTTCGTGATAATACAATATGGCCATCAAGAATTGCCCGACTGGCATCCGCCACGGGATCTTGCAGATCATCCCCTTCACTGAGCACCGTATAAAATGCGGTGATCGAGCCGCCACCCGCTTCGCCATTACCAGCACGCTCAACTAATTTTGGGATTTTAGTAAATACTGAAGGTGGATATCCTTTTGTTGCGGGAGGTTCACCAACGGCCAAAGCAATTTCTCGCTGCGCCTGAGCATAGCGGGTTAAAGAGTCCATTAGCATCAATACATTCTTACCCTGCTTACGGTAATATTCTGCAACTGACGTGCAATACATAGCCGCACGTAATCGCATCAAGGGGGAATCATCAGCAGGAGAAGCTATCACCACGGATCGCTTCATGCCTTCCTCGCCTAAAATTTCATCGATAAATTCTTTTACTTCTCGGCCACGCTCACCGATCAAGCCGACCACTGTGATGTCGGCCTCGGTAAAACGCGTCATCATCCCCAACAGCATACTTTTACCGACACCACTGCCCGCAAATAGCCCTAGACGTTGACCCCGACCTACCGTTAATAACGCATTAATCGACCGAATACCGACATCTAAGGTGGTGCGAATAGGATCACGATGTAATGGATTAATCTGCTCCCCTTGCAAAGAACCTTCTTCCGCATGCAAAGGGCCTTTACCATCTAAAGGCCGCCCAATACCATCAACCACTCGGCCCAATAATTGAAAACCTACCGGCACCCCATTAGAACCTGATAAAGGGCTAACTTTCGTTCCGGCTTGCAAACCATCGACTTGCTCAATAGGCATAAGAAAAATACGGCTGCCATCAAAGCCAACGACCTCGGCTTCGATATCAGTATCATCACGACGCTCAACCATACAGCGGTCGCCAATTTTCACCACGAGGCCTTCTGCCTCTAACGTTAATCCCACCATACGAATTAATTTTCCGCTGGCTTTTTTTTGCAGTGATAATTTATCGAGGCTAATATGACTAAGTTGATCACTCAAACTCATGGTAGATCATCTTTTTTGCTAGGTTCTTCTTCGACTATAGGTTCTTCTTCGATTACAGGTTCTGCTTCGATTACAGGTTCTGCTTCGATTACAGGTTCTGCTTCGATTACAGGTTCTGCTTCGATTACAGGTTCTGCTTCGATTACAGGCACTTCTTCGACGACAGGTTCTTCTTCGACTACAGGTTCTTCTTCGACTACAGGCTCTTCTTCGACTATAGGTTCTTCTTCGACTATAGGTTCTTCTTCGACTATAGGTTCTTCTTCGACTATAGGTTCTTCTTCGACTATAGGTTCTTCTTCGACTATAGGTTCTTCTTCGACTATAGGTTCTTCTTCGACTATAGGTTCTTCTTCGATGACAGGTTCTTCAACTAACGGCTCACCCTCAATATCGGCTAAATCAAGCTTTTCACACTCCTGATCTATTAGTTCAAATACTTTTTCCATGCGCTCGCGTAAACTGAATTCAAGCAATGACTGTTTCGTCGTAATTCGAGCACTGCCCGCCACTAACTCATCATCAACATTAAAATGCATCTCGCGACCCGAATTACTTAAGCCATGCTCTAGATGCACAGCATCACTTGGGCTAACATAAATTTGAATATTTTCTGCACCACTTGGCAGCTGATCAAGCGCTGATATGACTTTTTTGGTAATGTGATTATCACCCTGCTCTAACTCTCGTTCGATAATCGTTTCACAAGCGGTTCTAATTAATTGACTCAAAACTTTCGGTAACGCACTGTCTTTTTCGGTTAGGCTTTGTTCTAGCTGTAGGCTTAATTTTGCCAAATTAGCCGCCGCTTCTGTTATATCGTCTTTTCCTGAGACCAAGCCTTCTGCTTGCCCTGCTTCAAATCCAATTCGATTGCCTTCTTTTGTACCCTCTTCATGGCCTTCTTTATGACCTTCTGCTTTACCGCTGACTAAACCTTCGGCTTCGCCCTTTTCTCGACCTTCGTTTAAGCCCTGTAAAAAACCTTCTTCGTAACCTTCATTGCGAATAGCTTCTAATTCTTCAACCGTTAATGGCTCAACAACCTCCACTTCTTCATCGATTGCGGCGGCTTCTTCTTCCGCTAATTCTTTTTTCGTCTTTTTTGGCGCACCACTCCAATAGGGCAAATCCCATGGTTTTATCTCAATATCTTCACTGCTCGCTTGAAACTCATCATCCTCATCTTCTTTCATCGTCATCACCGTAGTCGTCGTCATAGCCGTCACAATGGTTTACACCATAGCCTCACCACCACCACCTAACATAATCTCACCTGCATCAGCTAAACGACGCGCAATGGTAAGAATTTCTTTTTGTGCATTTTCAACTTCACTGACCTTCATTGGGCCTTTCGCTTCTAGATCATCACGTAATAATTCTGCCGCGCGTTTAGACATATTCTTGAATATTTTTTCCTGCACCGCGGTATCCGCTCCTTTCAGCGCGATCACCAAAATATCAGTAGACACTTCACGCATCAGCGCCTGAATTCCACGATCATCAACATCCACCAGATTATCGAAGACAAACATAAGATCTTGAATTTTGGTGCCCATGTCTTCGTCAGTTTCTTTAATCTGTTCAAGCAGGTCATTAGCAATCGTACTGTCAACCAGGTTAACAATACCCGCTGCCACTTTTACGCCGCCCATAATCTGATTTTGCGTGCCCGCTTTACCTGAGAATTGACGTTCTAGAATATCATTCAGTTCTTGCAAGGCCGCCGGCTGCACGGCTTCTAATGAGGCAACGCGCATAATAATATCGAGGCGAACTTTTTCATCAAAGTTCGATAAGATTTCCGCCGATTGATCGGCGTCTAAATAAGAAATAACAATGGCTTGAATCTGAGGGTGTTCGTGACGAATCAAGTCGGCAACTTGGCGCGACTCCATCCATTTGAGTGAATCCAGCCCCGTGGTACTGCCACCTAATAAGATACGGTCGATTAAAGCACCTGCTTTATCGTCTCCTAAGGCCTGAGTCAGCATGTTACGGATATAATCATCAGAGCCAAGGCCCATACCAGTCTGGCCACTTACGGCCTCAAGGAACTCCATTACAACGGCTTCCACTTGCTCTTGGCGTACACTTTTCAAGGTAGCCATCGAAGTACCCACTTTCTGAACTTCTTTTGGCCCCATGTGCTTTAGAATTTCAGCCGCATCTTTTTCGCCCAAGCTCATCAATAAAATGGCAGCACGCTCTACCCGTGAAAGATTGGCTAATTTATCTTGCTGGCCGGCCTCGGCAGGCATTTTATTTTCAGGCATGTTAATGCGTTACCTTATAAACGTCTTAATATTAAGCATCATCAGCATGAATCCACTGAATGACTAATTGAGCGACCCTAGCGGGATCTTCAGCGATTAAGCCTTTTAATGCATCAAGCTGGCGTTCAAAGCTTTCCGAAGCCCCTGGTAAGATGAAATCATCTGCTCCAGATAAAGTCACACGATCTTCATCGAACTCATCTTCGGCATCCGATAGCTCGTCTAAACCTAAGCTATCCTCATCACTGCGCCCCTTATTAGCAATGCTATTAATCGTAGGTCTAATCACCCCAAATATCAGTACCAGAAGGAATAATCCTGCCAATACTTGCTTCATAATTTCCCAGAACCAAGGCTGAGTCCAAAACTCAGGGCTGCCCAGTTCAACTTCACCTTTACCCATAAAAGGTGAATTAATTACATTAACACTATCACCTCGCGCTGCATTAAAGCCAACCGTATCTTTTACCAATATTTCTAATCGTTCTAAATCAGCTTCGGCCCAAGGTAAAAATTGTATTTCTCCCGTTTCGGCATTTACTGATTGTTTATCATTAATCACAACAGCAACCGTTAAGCGGTTAATGCGTCCAACCTGCTGCTGTTTGTAGCTTAAGGTACGATCAACTTCATAATTACGCGTCGTTTCACTGCGTTTATCCAAGGGGGTAATAGGCTGCCCTGTAGCAGGATCAATTTGTTCCGGTGCTTCGGCCTGACCTGGAGGCTGATTAGAAAGTGCTCCTGGAATACCGCCATCAGCCCCACTCACAGTTTGCTCATTAATGAGTTGCTCACTGCGTACGGCAATTAAATCGGGATTAAAGGTTTCTTCTGACTGTTCCACGACCGTGAAGTCAATATCAGCTGAAACTTCTGCTTTATAATTTTCTACGCCCAGCACAGGTTTCAAAATACTATTAACTCTAGTGCTAATAGAATCTTCAACACGCTCGGTATATTGCAGTTGTTTAGTGGCTAATAATTCTTGGCTATCATGCTCTATTTTCGACAGTAGATTACCCTTCTGATCGACCACAGAAACAGAGCTTTTATCCATTTCGCTGATCGAAGAAGAGACTAGGTTAACAATCGCCTCAACCTGATCTTTATGCAACGCTGCTCCAGCATAAAGTTCAAGAAAAACAGACGCTCTGGGCTGTCTATGATCCCGTACAAAAACAGATTGCTTAGGAATGGCAAGATGAACACGGGCATTTCGTACGGCTTGAATACTGGCAATGGTTCTGCCAAGTTCGCCTTCTAAACCGCGACGGTAACGCGCGGTTTCAATAAAGTGGCTGGTGCCTAAATTTGATTCATTATCTAATAATTCTAAACCAACGGTTTTATCATCAATTAAACTTGCGGCGGCAAGTTTTAAGCGCGCATCATGCAGTTCATCGGCATTAACCATTAGAATTTGTGAGGTTGGATCAATTTCAAAATCAATGCCTTCACGCTGTAATACTTCAATAATTTCTTGCGCGTTATAATCCTGCATACGATTAATTAATGGCTTAAAATTAGGCTCTTTCGACCAGATAAAAATAGCAATAGTTAGCGCAACCGCCAAAGCAAAACCACCCAGCATTGCTGCTTGGCGTACGATGGATAGTTTATTAAAACCAGCAACCACCGGATGTATGTTTGAATCTAAATCATCCATCGACTCATTCGTCGTTACATCGGTAGACGTTTCATCGGCTGTTTGATTCTGAGCTGGGTTCGCGACTGCATTATCCATTTAAGAACGCCCCACTATACTGGCATGTTCATAATGTCTTTATACGCTTCTAATAACTTATTGCGTACTTGCGACATTGCTTGAAAAGAAATACTGGATTTTTGCATGGCCACCATAACTTCGGGTAAGTCGATATTAGGATCACCTTGGGTATAACGTGTCCTTAAACTACCTGAGTGCATTTGAGTATCATTAACTTGGTTAATCGCATTACCCATCATTTCGCCAATACTAGGATTCGAAGCCGTAGAAGAAAAATTCATCTGATTGCCTGGACGAGTATCTAACGCCGCCGCTTGATTCACTAAATCTTGCTGAGTTAATTCATTACGAAACTGCGAAGGGGTCATGGTAGAAGGGTTAATATTCGAAGCCATCATGCTAGAAGGTGAAGGAGAAGTTATAGCAGAAGGATCAAGCTGGTTTCTTTGTTGTTGTAATTGCGCTGCAAAACTATTTTGCGGAGCGCCTACGCTAGAATTTTGAATCGAATTTTGAGTGGTGTTTTGCATGCCAACATTTGATGCAGGGTCTGGGGTCTGCATTTGCTGACGTACTTGGCGCATCTGTAATAAAACAGAGTTAATATCCGCACGATTAATCATAACCACCTCGACCTTTCATTCGTGAAGTTGACGCTTTTAATTCAACTCCACCTATATTTTTTTGGCACTTTTTGCCGTCTCCTTTCCTTTTTGCAACTTGTGGGCCAACTTTCAATCTATTAACGAAGCACTGTACTAGACAAGCTGAGCTTCGATATCAATTCCTTCTTCACGCAACTTAGCGACCTTATAACGTAGGGTGCGAGGACTGATCCCCAGTCTTTCAGCCGCTTCTTTGCGACTAGGCTCTTCGTTTAGTGCCTGCACAATAAGTTCGATTTCACGCTGTTTTAAATCACTGCCTAACGCGCTCCCCAAAGTACTATTTAATGATCCTTCCAAAGCATCAGTATCAGGTAAATCAATCGCAATATTTTCTGGCGCTTGTTGCATATCAAAGCGACGATTTTTCGGCACTGGTGTTAATACCAGATCGTCAGCCGTTATTTGAATACCTTGCTGTAAAATCAAAGCACGCTGCACCGTATTATCTAATTCACGAACATTGCCTGGCCAAGGATGTGAAAGTAGTTTCTTTTGGGCTTCATTATTAAGAGTAGGAACCGGCTTTTTCATTTTCCCTGCATGCTTTTGCAATAATAATTGCGTCAGCGGTTTAATATCTTCAATACGCTCGCGTAACGGCATCCAATTTAAAGGGAAAACACTTAAGCGATAATATAAATCTTCACGAAAATGCCCTTCCGCAACATAATCGGCTAAATCACGGTTAGTCGTGGCAATAATACGCACATCAAGGTCGATGACTTTTTTACCGCCCAAGCGCTCAACTTGCTGCTCTTGTAGAACCCGTAATAATTTAGCTTGTAACGAAATATCCATTTCCGTTATTTCATCCAGCAATAATGTACCGCCATTAGCTTGCTCGAATTTTCCAGGAGTTGCCGCATAAGCACCGGTAAACGCGCCCTTTTCATAACCAAACAGCATAGCTTCCAACATATTTTCGGGAATCGCAGCACAATTAATCGCAATAAAGGGCTGACCAATACGCTGCGAATGTTGGTGAATATATCGCGCCAATACTTCCTTACCGGTACCACTTTCACCAGAAATCAAAACCGTTGAATCTGTCGCAGCTACTTTTTCGGCCACCTTGAATAAGTTTTTACTCGCAGCCGATTCAGCAATGGGTTTATCTTCCTCTACCACTGCGGTAGTCGGCTGATATTTATTCATAACCGATAATAATTCTTGCACCTCAAAAGGCTTCATCAAATAATCATCAGCCCCAAGCTGCATTGCCTTAACCGCCTGACCCACATCACCATAAGCCGTCATTAAAATCATTGGCAGCCAAGGTTGATTCTTTTTAACCTGCGCCAATAATTGCAGACCATCCATCTGTGGCATATTAATGTCGCTTAATACAATGTCTAAAGAAGACTGAGCAATCACCTTAACCGCCTCAACCCCATTGCACACCTCATGCACTTGATGGCCTTTTAACATCAAAGAATCAACAATGGCTTCTCTTAAGTTCGGATCGTCTTCCACCACTAAAATTTTCATATTGTTCTCCGGTACTTATTCTGAATAACTGGTTATTAATAATGCTTACTAATAATGAGATTAATGACTGGTCTTAGTTTGATTTTTTTCAATTGGCTGTGCAGGTAATCTAAAACTCGCAACGGCACCGTGACTGCCCGCTGAATTAATAGAAAATTCACCATAATGGGCGCGGGCAATAGCTTGCACGACCGCAAGTCCTAGACCTGTACCGTTGCTTTTGGTAGTAAAAAATGGCTGTAATATTTGGTCATTAATCTCACGGGTAAAACCAGGGCCATTATCTTCTATTTCAATATTAACTTGGAATTGTGCACTGACATTCACTCTCACATACAACTCCGCACCTTGGCCACAAGCCTCAAGGGCGTTATTAACCAGATTCATTAACGCGCCAATTAACGCATCACGATTACAATGAATATGAACATCAACTTTGTTAACTTGAAACTCACAGGTTGCGCTGTGCTGCTGTAGGGGGATTTCTAAAGCTTCTTGCCAATCATGTAATAATTGCGAAAGAGCCATATCATCATTCAGTGGCGCTTCACCTCGAGCAAAAATTAACATATCGCGAATTTGATGCTCTAAATGATGTAAACGCTGCATCATTTTATTGGCGAATTTTTCTCGCTGTTCTGGCTGCAACTCTTCATTTTGTAAGTGCTCCCCATAAATCATGGCCGCACTTAAAGGCGTACGAATTTGATGCGCTAGCGATGCCACCATATTCCCCATCGAGGATAAACGCTGATGTTGGCTTAAACTTTCTTGCAGCTTTCGGGTTTCAGTTTGATCGGTGATTAAAATAATTTGCCCCGGCTCAGACCCTAAAGATGCAGTTTGCAAGCTAACACGGCGACCATCAACCAAAGAGATTTCATGGCCATCATCAGGCTTAGGGCTAAAACTAGTAGCAATCACTTCTCGCCAAAGCTTGCCTAACAATAAATCACTTTCATTTTCATTCGGTAACAACAGAGCTGACGCTGCAGGATTACACTCACGAATGCGCCCCTCACCATCTAACAATAAAATGCCGCCAGGTAGCATGTGTAACAAACTTTCTAAACGTTCAGCAATACGCTCTTTATCGGCTAGCTCTTGCATGCGTTGATAGGAAACTTCCGCCAGCTCACCACTTAGCTCTTCAACCTTAGATTCTAAAAACTCATAACTTTGCGACAACTGGGCCGACATAGAGCTGAATAAATTGAAGGCATCTTTCAGCTGCTCTCTATTTAAGTGCTCTTGGTTTGAAGGATTTTTTTGCGCTGAATTCAATAAAGCGACGCTAGCCATAAATGCTCCTGCTTGTGTCGGTTATTCGACATCACAATAGTATTATTAGCTATTCAGCAATTAGCGTGCCGCTTTTACGGCGTGATTTTTCAATTAAAGCGTCAGAAATATATTTTAAAAGAAAAAAAAGAAGGAAAAGCGATTTCACCACAGAGATCACAGAGGCGCTGCGCTACACAGAGGAGGAGGAACAAGAAAAAATTTAATTTTCTAAGCAAATCTCTAGAGTCTTTAAAAAGAGCTTTTACGGATTTACTGTTTCTATGATTTTCTTCGTGTAGCGCAGCGTCTCTGTGTCGCATAGCGTCTCCGTGGTTAGCTGCTCTTCTTTGCAAAAAAAAGCCCATAAAACTAAGTCTTATGGGCTTTTATGGAAACGATTTTAAATTACACCGCTTCTTTTTCCTTGCGGCTAATATCGTATTTTCGCATTTTTTCTACCAGAGTCGTACGGCGTATTTTTAATTTCTCTGCAGCGCGGGCAACAACACCAATGGAGTCATCCAGCGCTTGCTGAATCAACGATTTTTCTAAATCGTTAAGATACTCTTTTAAATCTAAGCCATTAACAGGCAATAACGCAGGAGAATCAATACCGACCAAACCATTTTCAACCTGGGTAACATCCCCCAGTATCGGCGCTTGCATCATGCCATTAGCATCGGCTTCATCAACATGGCGGAACTTCTTCGGCAGTTCGTTAACCCCAACAACACCGTAAGGATGAAGAATCGCTAAACGTTCCACTAAGTTGGCAAGCTCACGAACATTGCCGTGCCATTCATGGCGACATAGCGACATAATCGCGGCCGAGTTAAAGCGAATAGATCCGCGCTTCTCATATTCCATACGAGAAATTAATTCGTTCAGTAATAACGGTAAATCTTCTACGCGATCACGTAACGCAGGCATTTCAATTGGGAAAACGTTTAGGCGATAATATAAATCTTCGCGAAAACTCGCATCCTCAATCATATTCTCTAAATTTTTATGCGTTGCTGCAATAATACGAACATTGGTTTTCATGGTTTTAGTACCACCCACCCGTTCATAGGTATGCTCCTGCAAAACTCGCAAAATTTTCACTTGCATGTTCAAGGGCATATCGCCAATTTCATCCAAGAAAAGCGTCCCCCCTTCGGCCATTTCAAAACGGCCTTGGCGAGTTGTAATGGCACCAGTAAATGCACCTTTTTCGTGGCCAAATAATTCACTTTCTAATAATTCAGCTGGAATAGCGCCACAGTTAACTGGAACAAAAGGTCCTGATTTTCGGTTGGAGTGATAATGCAGATTTCGAGCAACAACTTCTTTACCCGTACCGGATTCTCCAGTAATTAAAACGCTGACGTCTTTGTCAGCAACTTGCATGATTAATTCTCGCACACTTTGAATCTGGCGACTGGTGCCAACGAGACTTCTAAATAACTGAACGTCACGACGTTCTGCCCGACTTCTATTATGAGTAAATTGTTCACGATACACTTGGCAACGATGCAAACTATCTAATAATTTATTATAGCTTGGTGGCATTTCAATATTAGCTAAAATAGCTCGACGCAAATTTTCAGCAACATCATCAGTAGAATCATCACCAATGTATAAGATCGGCGCGCCATTATCCCAAGCAATGATATCTTCAACCATCTTCACTAAATTGGTATCAGTGCAGTTGCCTAATAATACAGCAGAAACTTCATTACTCTCTGTGACTTCAGCATCAACCTGTTGTCGCCAATTACTACCGTTCGCAGTAATTGCTTCTTCCCCCAGGAAATCGAGAATAACTTTTAGATCATGGCTTCGTTGTACATCATCATCAATCAACAAAACCTTAATTTCTCTCCACATGGGATAGTGCCTTAATTTATAATTTTTAGTCGACTAGCATCCAGGCCAGCCCCGCCATCATTTTGACTTCATTGGTACTAGTAAAGTATCTATTTGGTAATAGGTCAATCTTCTGACACAAGTATTTTTATTCTTATAATAAGTTTGTTCAAAGGACTTTTATAGCTGATTAAGGCGGGAGATGACAAGCATCTTTAAGCTCTAAGTAGAGCTTAAAGAAAAATATCACCAAAAAATCTAATTTTTCACATTATTTGACCAGACTTTATACAGATAAAGCCTTCAAAGAAGACTCATTCGTATTATTCTGCGCATTAGGCTTTTTTCCACTATTAGCCAAATATTCGTCACGAATTCCATCCCAACCAGATTTAACTTCTAACAAAAGTGACATCACCTCATCAATCATAGCGATATCATTAGCGCTAGAGGCTTCCAATAAGCGCCGATTCATATAATCGTACAAACGGTCAAGATTTGAAGAGATATCACCACCTTTATCAAGATCAAGACTCGACTGTAGCGTCGCAATAATTTCCATTACTCGACCCAATAACTTTGCTTTACCTTCATGATTTTTTTGTTCAATCATGTTTTTAGCTTGCGACATGCGTGTCAACGCACCTTCCATTAACATCTGAATTAAGCGATGAGGATCTGCTCCCTCAACCTCCGATGTCATACCGACCTGGCGGTATTGATTTGCGCCCTTGCTATACATAATTCAGCCTCTTAATTGATTCTGCTTCTCACTCTTTTATGACGGCCAGCTGCACGAATACTTTAATAGTTTATACCTTATTTATTAAAAACATAACGGTGATGAGCTGCCGCTAAAAGCGGCAATACCCTCATAGCATTCAAAACAGCGAAGCTAACCCATTGAAATACATAGGTTTATAATATTGGCATTAGGCTTGCTTAGTCTCCTTAACTTGAAATAAATTTGGTATTGAACCATGAACCTTTTACATGCCTCTAATACAAAAACGACCCGTCGTATTGATTTCGACTCTTATTCCTTATTGGTACAAGATGCGAGTCGTGACTTCGCCAAGCTGCAATCTACTAAAGAGGGTACAACCAGCACTCAGGGGTTATTAGCGGCCGCCTTGTATAAGGTTAAGCAAGCCCTTGATATTAATCCAAGTGGAATTAAAGGGCTGAACTTATATTCTCGTATTGAATTATTTGCTGGCAATCCACACCAAGCGCAAATTATTATTGATCGTGCCCTAAGTGCAAAACCTGATAGCCCAACCGCACTATACAGCGCAGGTCATGTTGCACTGGCTTTAGGCCAACTCACATTGGCAGAGAAACATTTTAGCGGATCATTAAAAATATCTAAGGTCGCTACGCGATCAGCTTCATCTCTGGCTTACACTTATTTAGAGCTAGGAAAATTCGTTGAATCTTTTCAGTTGTATCAAGAACTAATTAAAACTCAAGCGAACGATCCTCACATCAGGAATAAGTTATTTGAATCGGCCTCACATATTAATGCTGATTTTTATTCACAAGAACTTGAAACCAACGTTCTGCGTTATTTAACGTTTGAAAACGTTGATCATTCATTATTAAGAAATTTAATTACCACACTTTTACATCATAAATTTCAGATTAATGAAGCCAGTACCCCGCTAGAATTTGATCAAATTGCGAGCGATCCTTTATTACTAAACAGTTTAAAACGCTTTCATTTTTGCGATGCGTTATTAGAGCGCTTATTTATCAGTCTTAGACAGTCCCTGCTATTTAATACCGTACAAGACATGACCATCCCTAGTGCTCACTTAGAACTTGCCCACGACATGGCCGTACAAGCCCAACTGAATGAATACGTGTGGCCCATTACCCAAAATGAACAAGACATTATTAGCGGTTTAGAAAAGCTATTAGTTCAGGTCACTGAAGAAACGCAATGGCAGCTTGATGACATTGCCCCAGCGATTCTTATTTTGGCGCAATATAAAGACCTGTCTAAAACAGCACTCGCCACAGTATTAGCGTCTAAGGCCGTTAAGCGCGAATTAAAGAATAGTTATTTAGCCGATATCATAGATTATGCGATTAATAACCGTGAGCAAGAAATTGAACTGGCTAAAAAATTACCCTACTGGTCTCATACCAATCCAAGTGATAAAAATTCAGTCTCACTGAAAGTCCAAGCTCAATATGAAGAGAACCCTTACCCACGCTGGAAGGATATTGGTTTTAATACCGCCAGTAGTTATCAACAGGCGCTATTAAAGAACTTTCCCCAATTGAACTTAAGTCACTGGCAAGGAAAAAAGAAATTAAACGTATTGGTCGCAGGTTGCGGTACTGGCCGACAAGCCATTCGCTTAGCCAGCTACTTCAATGATTTAAATATCGTTGCTATTGATTTAAGTGGCCGCTCTTTAGCGTATGCTCAGCAGCAGGCCAGTAAATATAAGGTAGAAAACATTCAGTTTATACAAGCGGATATTTTAGAATTCAACGACTTCCCAATCTTATTTGATGTGATTGAATGCTCAGGTGTTTTACACCATATGGAAGATCCCGAACAAGGCTTACAGAGCTTACAACATCTTTTATCTCCAACAGGTGTAATGAAGATTGCTCTATACAGTGAGACAGCACGTAAGCAAGTGATTACTTTCAGAAAGTTAATCGCACAAAACAAGCAAAAATCAGGGCAAGATCTTGATCAACGCCTGTTACGCCAAGCACTCTTAATGAACCAAATTCCTGGAGAGTGGAATGATATTATTAATTCGCATGATTTTTACAGTATGAGTAATTGTCGCGACTTGATATTCCATGCACAAGAACATCAATTTACGCCGCATACAATTGCAAACTTGCTCGCTAATAATAAGCTCGACTTTGTTGGCATGTTACCCACGACAAGCGCACGTCAAGCTTTTGAAGAGAAGTTCGGTAAGCTAACGGGAAACAATAGCTTACACAACTGGGATGCTTTAGAGCAGCAAATAGAAGATGTTTTTGCCGGCATGTATCAATTTTATTGCCGTAAGCAATCCAATATTAAGATACTTTAAGCAGTAATTCTTATACTTAAATAGATAAATAAATAGTTACAAACAAAAAAATAGGCCCCTAAAAGGCCTATTTTTTTTGCTGTTCAAATTATTTACTTGCCATAATTATTCATCGCTTCAAACTGCTGAGTAATAAAATCACCGGTAGAATTTAATTTAGAGACAATGGCATCGTTGTATAAGAACTGGCTTTTTAAACGTGCTTCTTGCGCCGACATACGAGTATCTAAGCGCTCTCTTTTTTCTGCTAGCTGCACTTTATCATTATCTAACGAATTCTGTTTAGTCGTAATTAACCCCGTTTTATTATCCAATAAAGACAATAAACTGGTATTCAACTGATCTGCGAAACCTGAAATATAAGTCACACTTCCACGAGAACCAAGAGCACCCCCGGTGATTTTCATACGAATACCACTGGACGGATCAATATCCCCTTCTTGAGCTTTGCCAGACTTTCCATCAGCCTTACCACTAATAAAACCAAAGATAGCAGAAGCCCCACCAGGAACATCAACCATTTCTACCGTCGAATTTTCGCCAATAGAACCAGAGATAATACCAAACTTCTGATACGAGAATGATGCGGGATCATCGTTATACTCAACTTTTACCTTAATGCCATCCGCGGCATAAGTCGCATCGGCATTTATAGCGGCTTCTAACGCCGCCGCTAAAGATTCACCCGAGTTATAAACAGCTGGCTGAGCCAAGCTAATCACCGCATTTACGCCATCAACTTTTAGAGTAAAAGTATTATTAGTCGCATCTATATTTACAGGGCTAGTAAAGTCTGCACCCGCATTGGCAATATAAAAACCATTACTGGCTTTTTTATTACCATCCGTCGCAGAAAGGTATTGGCCATTCCCCTTCGCTTCTATGCCATTTACCTTACCTTCAACATTTTGCCCTTGAGCAATTGAAGGTGAATAGATAGCTACATCTTGTAAGCCAAAATAAGAAATCGCCGCCGTGTCAATATCAGTGAAAGAGACTTCCGTTGCATTTCCCCCTACATTGATTTTTAACGAGCCCAAGTCAGTCACTGGGTCATAAACATATTCAACATCAGCGTCTAAATCATAGCCATAGCGACGAGTATCATCAAAACCAAGAGCATCGTAACCATTCGATTGAGTATCAACAACCAGACCCAAATTAGCCGCCGTCGTGCCTGCAATATTTTTTATTTCGACACTTGCACTAGCACCGTAAGTCGCCGCGGTTTTAACACCATTTTTAGCCAGTGTCTCGAAGAATAAATTACCACTTCCATCCAATTTGGCAACCACATCTCCAGCCGTAAACTGACCAGTGGCGGAAAGCGCTGTATCAAGGGCACTCTGAACAACGGTTAATGTAGAAGCTGCGTCATTGGTTCCCGCAGTGCCATCACCATTTACATCTACATTAATATCAATACCATCAACGGCTAAGGTAAACGTTGCATTATTACCGACACCGGTAAAATCTATACCCGTTGTAATATTGGTGGTCACAAGGGAAGAGTCAGATTTTGCTCCTCGCCCATCCGAAGTCACTTCTAAATATTCATTATGGCCTGTGGCCACAGAAGACAGTTTTAAACCTGTGCCGTCGAGACTGGCAGTCACAACTCCCGCACCAAAAGCTGTATCCAACGCAGCTTGAACATCAACAACATTATCACCAGAGTCGCTATTAACAATAACCTCTTGCTCAACCCCAGATACATTCAACATAAAGCCGGAATTAATCGTGGTGAAATCGATATTAGTACTAATATCTTTTGTACCCGTGCTCGACTCTCCACCTTTAGTTAATCCGGTAAACGCAGGGTCAGCGGCTAACGCCGTATCCATTGCACTTTCAATCGCCGCCGCTAGATCAGCACCGGTTAAATAAGTGCCTGCTGGAACGCTGACTTTCGTCGTAGTATCCACCCCGTCCACAGCCATATTAAATTCTGTTGCAGCCGCAAATGTTAAACCAGCATCGTCACCATTAGTTTGAATACCTTGGCCAGCATTTAGTCCAATCGCCGTGTCGCTACTGCCAGTCCCTACCGCTGTTATTTCTATTTGTTGTGCGCTGCCAATAGCAGAGGTAGTGAAGGTCAAATAGCCATTATCATCAAATTCAGCGATAACATTACCATTGAGCGCAGTGGCATCAATCGCTGTTTGTACCGCCTGCAAGGTATCTTTGCGATTACCAATAATACTATCTCCGTTTAAATCATTACCGGCCGCGTTTGCATTAACAGTAACCGCAATCGCACCACCACCAATGTCCAATGAGAAGGTCGCATTATTTAAAGCGAAGTTAATGCCTTCCGTTGTCGCCAACGCTCGATTACCTGGCTGTGTGGTAGAGCCTTTACCTACAAATGCATCACTATTTAACGTGGTTAAACTAACGCCTTCATAAGTCCCTTTCCCGGTAATATTAAAGCCTAGGGTATTGGCACTATTAGAATCGGTACTGGAAAAAGATATTTTTGAATCTTCGCCATACTTATTCGATGTGATTGAGAAATTCTTATCCACCGCGTCATAGGCAACGGTTACGCCATAAGCAAACTTTTTATAGGTTTCATTACTGTTAATTTGAAATCCAATTTGCTTGGCAAGTTCATCACCCGTGGCGTAACTGCCCGACGTTAACGTAATGGCTTCATTTTTACCGTTAAGGTTAATGGTAAAGTTATTATTGCTGGCATCAACGACAACAGGGCTGGAAAAATCCAGTCCGGCAACACTGCCACCTTCATAAATTGCCTGCGTCGCTAACTGAGTGACCTCGATACCATAGGTACCTGGCTTAGTATTAATCGAATCGTTAACATAACGAATTTGTGCATCATCAGCGGTACCACTTTTCGCCAAAATACTAACAATGGATTCACGCTCTTCTTTAATCGCTTTAGAAAAAACAGAGGGGTCAAAGTCTAGAAGAAAATCATTGGTTCTATCGGTATTAACTCCCAGCTCTGTCAGAGACCGATACTTAGTCCCGGTTAAACCTGCGATAGGCTGACTGATCATCGAACGTACTTGTGTTTGAATACTACGAATTGTTGAATCACCTAATAATAAACCCGCCTGATCGGTACCAGAATTATACGAAGTTAAGTCATCAGCGAATTTTTTAAATTCATTATAGGCATTAACAAAATCTTGAATTTTTTCTTGAATACCTGCGACGTCAGGAGCAACCACAATAGAGATAGGCTTACCAACATCCGCCGATAATAAGTTGAGCGTAACCCCAGGCACCACCTCATCAATAATATTGGACTCTCGCGTAATCGTAAGGCCATTGGCTTTTAGCAGCGCATCTTCACCTTTGGCCGTTTCCGTCATGGTGCCAGCGCCGTTTTGCACTTCGTTATACGCGATAGAAGAAAGACCCGATGTCGCCACTCCGCCTAGATCATCTAATGTCATAATGCGCATTGCGTTGGTAGCGCCGGTATCTTCCGACGTCACAACTAAACGATAGCCCGAGCCATCGTTAATAATCGAGGCTTTAGCGCCAATATTGGCATCGTTGATCGCGTCACGAATACCACTTAAGGTTTTATTCGAATCATCAATAGTAATCGATGGGCCGCCTTTTGTAGGATCAACATCCTGGCTTAAAAAACCGCCACCACCATCGTAAGTGATTTCACCAAAAGTAATTTGTATCTCACCAGTACCTATAATTTCATCATAACTTGAATAAGTGTCGGTCACGACACTGTGGGCTTTAGCGGTATTTAAAACTTCGACACTATAAGTTCCCGGCTCAGCCAGAATAGAAGCTTCCGTAGTTAATATCGATTCATCAGAAGAGGACGCCGTAGTTGACCCTGCGGTAGAAGGCAAAGACAGTGCACTGGTCGCCACCTGCAAAATAGAGGCAAGAGATTTGATTTCACCATAGGCGGTAATGCGGGCATCCAGTATTTTTTCATCACGATCAAGACGTTTGTCAGAAGCTTCACGCTCAGCACCCACAATCTTCTCTACAAGGTCGTTGGTTAATACCCCAGACCCTAACCCTAATGATTCAATAGCAGCCATAGCATGCCTCCACCTTTCTAACACAATTAGGAATTGCTTAAACGCAAAAACCCCAGTACTAACCTTATCGGCCAGTCTGGGGTTATTTTTAGCTAAGTATTTAAATAAGGGCTAACAAATAGTTCTTAATGTCACACTTGTGCGCTAAACAATAACGATGGTTCATCATCATTCAAGTTTTGCGCCAACTCCAAGGCTAATTCGTTAGGTATCTGACGAATCAATTCTGAAGAGGTTTTATCAAACACCTTAATCACTGTTTTACCGCTATCTTCATCCATTTGAAAATCAAGTGTACGTTCCGTTGATTGCACATACTCATTCAGTTTAGAGACTGCTTCCTTTACTTGCTCATCACTAACTTCGGCCATCTTTTGAACATTTTGTGGCAAACCATTGCCACTCTCAATTTTGCTACCGTCAATCTTGCCGGCGGCTGCAGCCTGCTCTTTTCCATAAGCATTAGCAGCGGATGATGAAAGCGAAGTTGCGTTCTGCTGAACTAGCGAAATGCGGTCGCTTACAGTTGCTTTCATATCAATCATAAATCACCTCAATGGCTAAGATTCTTGCTTCTAGTCTCTTAAGTTGTTTAAGAGATTTGAATCTCTCTATCGATTCATTGATAAAGAGATTCATTAAGTCTTACGACTTATCCTAGAAGTGAAAGAACCTGCTGGCCGGATGCGTTAGCCTGGGCTAGTACCGAGATACCGGCCTGCTGTAGCACGTTTGTACGCTGTAGCTCTGCAGTCTCTGCCGCGAAATCGGCATCTTGAATTCGCGAGTTGGCCGCGTTCAAGTTTTCAGACGTTACTTGCAAGTTACTTACTGTAGACTCCATTCGGTTTTGAACGGCACCTAAGTCAGCTCGCTGGCTAGCCACTTGGCTAATAGCGTTATCGATAGCCGTTAATGCGGCTGTTGCGCCCTCTACTGTAGAGATATCGATATCTTTTAAGAACTGACCGCTCTCACCACCACCATAACTACCTGAAGTGAAACCAAGTGCACTTAACTCAGCTTTACCATTACCACCAATCGCCACGTTGATTTCAGAAGCCGAAGTAAGCTTCACGGTGCCATAAGTCGTTTCATAAGTACGTGACTCAGCAGTTGTTCCTTGAGACACATCACCTACACCAAAACTTGCCTCACCAATACCCGATACTGATGAATCTAGACCTAATACCGCGCCAATCGAAGCCTCATTACCCGACTTATCATCAATAGCTACTGAGATATTACGACCGTCTGCGGCTTCCAGAGTAATCGATACACCATTATCAAGAGCGGTAACACCTGTTTCACCGGTTTTTTGATTGATGGCTGAAATAGCATCAGCACGCGCCTTATCAGTATCCAGTGCACCCGAGCTATTGTTCTGCAAGGTTACGTTACCAATATCGACACCATTGATAAATAAGCCTGCTTGATCACCCGATTCAAACGCAGTGGTTGCCGCAGTACCATCACCACCCGTGACAACTGTTTTATTTGTCTCAGCCGTTACACCCGTTTCCTCAGAAACTGAGTTAATGGAAGCCGCTACTGCGATAGCACTTAATGAAGTATCTGATGAAAGAATACGCGTTGTGCCATCACTCGCCGTTGTTCTAGAGGCAGTATCCTCACCACCTGCAGGGGCCTTGATGTTCACACCATTAATTTGTAAATCACCATCGGCAAGACCATTTACGGTGGGAGCGGCGGTTAACGTTTGGCTAACAGCAGTACCTGAAGTATCGAATAACGTTGAAGCAGTGGTTGCATCAGCGAAAGTAATACTGACTTCCTTGTTAGAACTGTTCATAATCGCTAGATTACCGGTTGCTACCAAAGAACCACCCACTTCAATATCTTCTGCACCACCCCCCTCTACATTCAGCAATACGTCAGAAGCAGCACTGGTACCATCAAACTCTAATGCCAAACCACTGAAGTTTTTGACGGTTATATTAATCCCATCTCCCGCATTATTTAGCTCTGCAGACACTTCGATATTAATACCGGAGTAATCCGTTGCATTAATCGCATCGGTCAATTCTGCTAAGCCATTACCGGCGTCAACAGTACCCACTGTCGCAGTCACTGGCGTACCCGCACCGTCAAGATCGATAAGGAAGGTATCACTAGCGGCAAAACTACCCGCACTGGTAATTACAGCGCTCATTTCTTCATAAGCAACTACGTCAGTAACACCTGCCGTAGCTAAATCAGCATTAATTAACGCCGTGACTTCCGCCAAGGAATCCGCAGCACCTGTCACGTCAGAAACGACATTGACTCCTGCTACATCAACATTATATGCCGTTGCTACACCTGTATCATTGGCAGCAGCGGCGGCTAATCGATCAGCTGCAGCGATTACACCAGTAGGCACTGTTAACGATGTTTCGCTATAAGACTGGGTTTTTGTCTCGGAAACCAATACTGCTTGGCCTTTATCATAGTTACCTGCAACTAAACCGGCGTTAGACAAGTCACCACGACCCGTATTATTACCACCTTCGATGTTAATAGACTTCTGATCACCATCGGCAACCAAGGTATAACCACCGACATAAGTACCGGCATCCGCTTGAGCACTACTCGCTGTACCTAAGGCAGAAGCAAATTGGTTATCTGAAGCATTATTATTTTCAAATGAATCGTAACTACCACCAACCGCTAAACCAGTAGCGGCAGCAATTGTGCTTAAACCGATGGTACCGAAACCACCATTAGCACCCGCCGTATTCAGGTTATCAAAACCTAAAACAATATTTCGACCATCTGCCGCGGTTAATGTAACACCACCACTATCTTCACCTGAATCTGATGCTACAACACCGGTTTGATCAGAAACCGCATTGATTGACTCAACAACGGAAGCTCGGCTTGTCGCCGCATCACTTGTGGTCTGAAGCTTAACTTCAACACCGTTTAAAGAAATTGTTCCCGATAACGCCGATGCTGTCATTGACGTACCAGCAACTTCATTCTCATTTACAAAAGCAGATACACCGGTCTGATCAGATACACTATTGATAGCGGCTGATTTCGAAATAGCACTGGATGAACTCAAGTTCGTTGAGGCATTATCATCTTCTGCTTTTGAAGCGGTAATCGCCACACCATTAATTGTTAAGTCACCGTTAGCTAAAGCGCTTTTATTACCGATTGCACTAACACCAGAAGCGTCAGAAGCACCTAGCTTATCTGCGGTTAGCTCAGCGATAGACACATCAATTGTTTGGCCAGCATTCGCACCTACTTGGAAGCTTGCAGAGAAAGAGCCGTCTAACAATTTACGTCCGTTAAAGTCAGTTTCTTCAGCCGTACGTGACACTTCCGCCACTAGCTGATCCACTTCCGCTTGTAGTGCGTCTCTATCCACATCGGAGTTGGTTGCGTTAGCAGACTGTACTGACAGTTCACGAATACGCTGTAGGCTGTCGTTCATTGAACCCAATGCACCCTCTGCGGTTTGCGCCAGAGCGATACCATCACCTGCGTTACGTACTGCTACGTTCAGACCTTTAATCTGAGAGGTGAAACGAGTAGAAATCGCCAAACCTGCCGCATCATCTTTCGCACTGTTAATACGAAGACCTGATGATAAACGCTGTAGCGCTTGCTGGTTTGAAGACTGTGATTTGTCCAAGTTACGCTGTGCGTTCAACGAGGCAATGTTGGTATTAATAATTTGTGGCATTTTGTTAACCCTCTGTTAGTCATGAACGCCCAAGCTTCTGGACAATTCTTTATTTCAATAAGGTTAACGACACAGTTTGGGATTACTTTAGAAATAGTTTTGATTTTGTTTAGTCGGGTTTGGAATATAAAGAGTGTTCTTTTAGAACTAAATTTTTTTATCGATAGCCTTGAAAATCAAACAACATTGACTATAAGGCATAGCCCAACTGAAAAGTCAGTGCGGTTTTACCACTGAGATTACGGAGACGCTGCGCTGCACGGAGAAAAAAGACGCTGATATAGGAAATAAGAGCAGGAAGAGAAAATGAGAGAAGCACCGTGATGAGTAACGCTGTTCAATAATAAGCACTCATTATTATTGAACAGCTCTGCAGAGGTATGATTACTTTAAGCGGATGCCGTTTAGATTTGATTAAACAAAGATAGGTTTTGAATTTTTGCATAGCTTTGCTGAGCCGTTTCTAATAAGAACGATTGTAACGACAAACGACTCACGGCTTCAGCAAAATCAACATCACTTAACTTAGACAATACCGTTTTACTCACGATATCAACATCGGCGGCAAGACTTGCCGTATTTTGAATAACATTCAAGCGCGCCCCAACCTCACTTCGAACTTGAGAAATACTGGATTGAGCGAAGGCTAAATTATTGAGCGTATCTTCTAATAAATTATTCAAGGTTGCTGAATCTTCAGGATTATCTTCCAGATTATTTAAACCATCCATCAAACGATAGATAGTATCAGTAATACTCTGTTTCTCTGAAGAGTTGGCCAAAAACTCATCTCCAGGTTCAGGCTCACCACTTATTTTCACGACCAGACCTGCAACAACGATACTACCACCCGACTCATAAGCTTGGGATGCCATTCCTTCTACCACTCGCCCATCAGACGCTTGCCTAATCGTATAGTTGGGCCCAGGTGGTGAAATAGCGGTATCGGCATTAAAGGTAATAACAAGATCTTCTGGATAAAATTCAGCGTACGCTTCTTCGTCGACAACGAAGCCAGGATTTACGATGGCAGTCCCTTGATTGAGTGGACTGACTACCGTCGTAAAAGAATTATCAGCGGCTTTCACATCCACGAATAAATTTTTCCCATTATCCCCTGTTGCTACTGTTGTAGAAGAAGCTATGGATAAAAAGCGCTGCCCTTCATCACCGGCATAATCGTAACGACCGGATTCATTTTTTTGAAAAGGTTCAGTTCCACCTTTAAAGCCACCAAAAAGATATTCTCCTCCGGCGTCTTTAGAATTCATTAGATCAACTGTTGAACCTAATAGCTGGGTAATTTCTGCGGCAATAGCCTGTCTATCAGTGATGGTTTGACTACCGTCACCGGCTTTAACCGTTAACTCTTTTAATCGGGTTAAATTATCAGTAATGCCTGAAAGCTGAGTTTCTTCTAATGATAAGCGTCCTTCTGCGCCCGTCATATTTTTTCCAAACTGATCTCTTAATGCCTGATCTTGCTGCAATTGCAGTATCTTCGTGGCGGCAATAGGATCATCCGCTGGGGTTAAAACTCTACGCCCTGTTGAAACTTGCTGCTGAGTTTTATTCACCTGTGCTTGGTTATCTAAAATTGAATTCAGCCCTTTATTATAAGACTGTAAAGTCGATAAACGCATATATTTTACTCCTACGGGCTGTCTAAAATTTTAATTTAAAAGGTATTAATTAAAGTATCGAAAATATCGCGTGCCACTTGTATTACTTTTGCCGAAGCGTTGTAGGCCAATTCATATCGGATTAAAGCGGCGGCTTCTTCATCAAGGTTTACCCCTGAGGTACTGTCTACGGCATCTTGAGAGTTTCTTAATAATACTTGGCTCGACTCTTTATTTATTTGCGCGCGACTGGTAATAGAACCGACTTCTTCTACCAATGTTGCATAAGCGCCACTGTAGCTAGAGTTGCCATTGATACTATCTGCGGTTTGCAAATTGCCTAACGCGGTTCCGTTTCGACTGTCTGATGTTCCGTCTTGGTTATAGTTAACAGTAAATTTATCGCCCGCTTGCACTATGCCTTCGATTTCCAAATCAAAGCCAAAATGCACGGATTCCCCGACGGGGTTGGTATCAAAAAGATTATTTCCAGGCGGTGTTATTTCTAAACTGTAATTTTCATCCAAAACAACTTTCACCTGCCCTCCCATAGCGATTTTATTGCTGCCATTAGGACCTGTGCCTGCTATTTGTAACCTAGGCTGAAAACTGATATTTCCTTTTTCATCCAGTGCAACATCAACACTGCCAGAAAATGACATGCCACTGGTTTCTATTTTACTTTGAATTTCATTAAGTACATCAGCGCCCGTGGCATGCGTACCGGTTAATTCTATGCTGTATTGTCCTTGCCCAGGAACGTCAAAATCGTAAGTAAAAGGACCATCTTCACTGAAATCAAAACCCTCAAATTCAGATAAGTTTCTAAAAGGAGATTCCCCTGTTTGACTGAGCTGAATATCTTGGCCATTTGAAATAGTAAAGCTATCACCTAAGTCACCAGTCACATCAAAAGAGAGGTCTTCACCATTTAAGGCAATAATAGTGACAGTACCACCATCACTTTTTGCAATGATTCCCATGTCTTGAAAATCACGATTGGCATTTATTCGATCTGCAATAAAATTGGGCGATACTGGATCAGGTACGATTTCAGGGTAATCAGAATCGTATTTGGTTTGCCCTGCTCCCAAAGTATCCGTCAGTTCAATGCCATTAAGCGTTAAGCCAGTATTAATTAATTGCGCGCCAGTTGAATCAAAATCACTTAATTGAACAGTAGTACGAGCATTAGCTTCTACACCATCACGCTGCGACAATAATCGCGCTATTTCTTTTGCCGATGTATTAGCCGGGGTCGTTAATAAAGGCTGAGCTGTTTTTAACCCGGTTTTTGGGTCTTCTCGATTAATGGTAATACGCTCGGGAAAAAAACCATTTTGTGCAGTCACGGTTGCCGCAGGCGCTTGTGCTTGATACGTCGAATTAACCGGTAGATAACCGCCAAAACTGGTAAACGCAGTTTTGCCTTCATCCGGTGGCAGAAGATTGTTAGAAATCCCTGGCACGTAGTTTTGATTCATTAACGGTGGAAATAATGGAATCGGATTACCAGGATCTGAGTTATCCAAAACATCGTATTTCGTCGCCGATGTAAAGCGAATTAAAATAGGCGGATCCATTTCCCCTTCGCTAGACAAATAAGGGGTATTTACATCATAAACAGTGCCCTGCGATATCGTCCCATTACCTCGATTACCAATCGCTGAGTCGGTTGAAATTGGCGATGCAATAGACACTTCTTCTGGTCGAGTAATTTTCATATCAATATCGCTCGCGCCAGTGCGAGTGGGAGTTAATAAAAACTTATCCCCTGCTTGAAAACTGCCCGCTTCTAAGCGTATTTCAAAACCATCAATTTCCAGTGTTTGCGGCAATAGACCTGTTAGTGCCGTCGTCTCTAATTCTTCTCCGGTTGTATCATTATAAACTTTGAATATAAAATCCCCAGGACCAGGAAATTCCATGCGATAGTTATCAGTAGTTAACTTGGAAGTATCCGTGACATGAATAGACACTAAACGATCATTTGGAGCCTCATTGCGAGCATCACCCTGCACTCTTAAATACGTATTACTGGGGGCATTTAAATCTTCAAAAAAGTTTCCACCTTTAGATCCTTCAAAATCGATACCCAGCTGGTGCTGTTGATTAAAAGTTTCTGTAATACTCATGGCCACACGGCCTAAACCATTAATGGTAGGTTCTAATACTTGTTCGCGAAACTTCAACATTCCACCGAGCTGACCGCCTTTTATCTCGGCGGTAATTTCTTGCACAGAATCCCCTTTACGGAAAAATAATCCGACCCGTGATGGGTCTGTTTTTCCTGACTGCGCAAAAATTTCGTTGGCCTCATTGCCAATCACTAAGGCTTGGCCGTTACCAATAAAAACGTTCACCGCACTGCTATCTTGGGCAACAACTTCTACAGCAACCAGCTCTGATAAATCCGTGATGAGTTTATCGCGCTGATCCAGCATGTCATTTGGAGGACTACCATTGGAAGCGGCTAAAGCAAATTGAATCTGTTGATTAAGTTCGGCGATGGCATTACCAATGGTGCTAATTTGACCGGCAACCACTTCCATCTGACCATTAATGATTTCGCTTTGGTCATTCAGTCTGTCATTGATGCTAGAAAAACGATCGACAAGGCCATTGGCTTCTGAAATTAATACTTGGCGCGCAGGCAATGACGATGGATCGTCAACGACCGACTGTAATGAGCCAAACATACGCTCGATACCCGGCTGAATACCCGTGCCCGCGTCGGCTAACAAACTATCGATTTGTGAAGCGTTCAACGACAGCGTATCAAACTCGTTAAAAATTGAAGAATCGCGCTGTAACTGCTCTGTTAAAAACTCATCATAAACGCGCTTAATAGAATCAACGCTGACACCGTTGCCTGTCCAAACGCCACCGGTAAACTGCGGTGTGTTTTCATTAAAGTTTACTGTCTGGCGACTATAACCTTCCGTGCCAGCATTCGTAATGTTATGCCCCGCAACACTCAGCGCTGTTTGCTGAGCTTTTAAGCCGGAAATACCTATTCCTAATAAATCACCCACGAGGCACCTCCATCACTGCTGAAGTTTGAGCATTCTCTGGCAGTGTATTTTGCATCAATTCACTGTTAGCGATGCGTGTTATTTTTTGTGCATACTTAGGATCGGTGGCATACCCTGCTTGCTGTAATTCTTTGGCGTATTGTTCAACATCTGTACCTGCTGCCATGGCTTTTTCATAACGCTGCGATTGTAAAAAGTCGGCATAATCTTTTAAACCAGCCTTGATGGTTGGGTATGATCTAAAATCGGCTTTTTCGGTGATGCGTTGACCATCGCGATATTCATGAGTAGTAACGCTCACTTTTTCGCCTTCCCAACGACTATCGGCTTTGATACCGAAGAAGTTGTAACTATTTTCTTTTTCGCCCTGGCTGTTTTCACCATGAATCACAAACTTCCCCCAGCCTGTTTCTAATGCGGCTTGAGAGATAATCGCTTGTGGACTGACCCCCATATCTTTGGCAATTTTTTCAACGACCGGATATAAAGTTTCTATAAAGTCTTCTGGGCTATCGAAGGTTTGAATTTTATCAGCTTTAATCTCTGCGGTTGTATTATCCACTGCTGTGCTGCTGGTTTCGTTCAGAGCAGGTTTTTCTGCGGATTTTTGGGGATGAACAAAACTAGTATCAATTTCAAAACCAAGAGTCTCTTTTTTAGGCTGCAACTGAGTATTTTTCTTTTCGATTTGATTGAAGTCGATTGCATGAGAAAAGTTCTTGCGACGATCATCCAGTGGCTGCCAGGTTTTATCTTCACGGTTTTTAGTTGGATCACCGTATTCTTGATTAAGCTGGCGGTAGATGACATCGGCAAGCCCCATACCTTGCTTACCCGTTAGGCTCACTGAAAGCTGATCGTCATACATTTGCTGATAGAAATCTTCTTGGGGTGAATGCATGATCGAATCTTCTTGGAAGACTTTGTTGGCATCGCGCATCGACTTCATCATCATTTTTACAAACATAGATTCAAACTGCTCAGCCACTTTACGCAGTGCTTCGCCTTTGTCTTCGCGACCAATGGCATTGATGCTTTGCAGACTATTAAGGTCTGTATAAACATCTTGTGGCTGTGCAACTTGACTGGAAATCATGAATTTACCCTATGCGGTTAATCAATGTCGGTTTCTATTGATTACTAGAGCAAGTTCTTTGCCAACTTTTAGTTTGTCGGTTTCATGGGGGTTGTGGGGTATTTAGATAGGATTTAAAGATTGATGTGGCAAGGGATTGCCGCCTAAGAAAAGAGATGCACCACCGAGGCACCGAGAAAATAAGGAGGTAAGGAAAAAAGGGGGGGAGAAACAGTTAACCACGGAGGGCACGGAGACGCTTCGCTACACGGAGAAAAACATTCTGCTTTTCATTCTGTTCTTTTCTCGGTGTACTCGGTGCCTCGGTGGTGAACTGCTTTTATCTTTTCAAGAATTTTGCTTATAAAGCTTAAGCCTAGAGCGTTTGCGATTGCGGTTATGGTATTCCTGCTGTTCTTTTTCGAGCTGCTGTTTTATCAGCTCATCTTGATCGAGCATGGCGATTAGACGCTGCTGATCTTGCTCGCCAATTCGGTCTGGATGAATAAATAATAATTCTATTTTCTGCTGACGTTGATCGATGCGTTTCTCACTTAATTCTTTCACCCCTTGTTTCAATAAGGAGTGTATTTCCGCGGTGAGTGCTTCGATTTCATCCAATAAAGGATTCGACGGTAACATATGCTTACTCCCTAAATAACGATCAGCTCAGCGTTTAATGCCCCCGCCTGCTTCAATGCTTCTAGTATAGCCATTAAGTCACCCGGTGCTGCGCCAACTTCATTCACCGCTTTTACTATTTCATCCAATGAGACCCCAGGGCCAAATTTAAACATGCGGTTATTTTCTTGCACGGCGGTGATATCCGTTTTAGGAACGACCGCCGTTTCACCATCCCCTAGGGCATTCGGTTGCACGACTTCTAAATTTTCTTGTACGGTGACCATCAAACTACCATGAGTCACAGCAACCGGTTCTATTCTTACATGCTTGCCCATAACAATGGTGCCGGTACGTGAGTTAATAATAACTCTAGCGCGCGCTTCTCCCATCTCGACTTCCATATTTTCTATCACTGATAAAAATGAAACTCGCTGACTTAAATCTCGCGGCGCACTCACTCGAATAGAGGTGGCATCTAACGCTTCTGCTGTGCCTGGTCCGAGCAAATCATTTAAGGTATCAATGATATGCCTGGCCGTCGTAAAGTTGGCTTGGTCTAAGTTCAGTACCAAGCTGTCACCGTGACCAAAGGCATTGGGAATGGCACGTTCAATTGTCGCGCCGTTGGGAATGCGGCCAACGCTGGGCACGTTTACTGTAATTTTAGAACCATCATTACCTTGTATACCAAAACCACCGACAACGAGGTTACCTTGCGCAATGGCATAAACTTGGCCGTCAGCCCCTTTTAAAGGTGCAAATAATAATGAACCGCCACGTAAACTTTTTGAATTACCTAGGGATGAAACCGTAATATCTAAACGCTGACCCGGCTTAGCAAATGCGGGCATTTCAGCGGTAATCGAGACCGCGGCAACGTTCTTTAATTTGGGGTCGGTGCCATTAGGAATAGTGATACCAAATTCGGCCATCATGTTTTTAAATGTTTGAGTAGTGAACGGTGCTTTATCACCACTGCCATCCAAACCCACGACCAAACCATAGCCAATCAATTGATTACTACGAACTCCTGCGATCGAGGTGATATCTTTAATGCGTTCGGCATACGCGGTATTTAATACCATCGGCAAGGTTAAAAGCACGAATGCTATAAAGCGCCAAATAATCATCATATATATTTTCCTAAGGCCTTCGTCAGTTAAAGTATTCATTACTGCCTCCTTAAATTGACACTTATTAGCCATTTTTTAATTAGAAAGGCCACCAAGCGCTGTTCGTCATGCGGCCAAACCAACCTTCTTTGGTCGAATTATTTAAGTTGCCACGGCCACCGAATTTGATGCGAGCATCAGCGACTTTGCTAGACATCACGGTATTTTGCGGGGTGATATCTTGTGGGCGAATCAAACCGATAATACGAATAAATTCATCACCTTCACTTAAGGTTAACCACTTTTCACCGCGTATCTGTAAAACACCACTGGGCAATATGTCTGAAACTGTTACAGATATCGTGCCACTTAAGCTATTACTGCGATCAGCATCTCCTGACCCTTTAAAAGAACGATTGTGATCAAGGTTAATATCAAGCCCTAAATTTCTCCAACCCGGAACTGTATTAAGTATGTTGGTAGGGTTAGACGTATTGCTTGAATCTTTTTTCGATGAGGTCTCGGCTGACTTAGTTGAATTATATTGCTCATCAAAAATGACGGTAATAATGTCACCGACCTGCGTTGCTTGCTGGTCGGAAAATAAACTCAAACTGTAATTCGTTTTATACAAAGAGCCATTAATACTCGGCGCAGCTTGTAAAGAAGAAGATGGTACCGGCGCATAATCAGGGTCATTGGGATAGACGTCTTGCTCAAAGGGCACACTGGTACATCCAGCAGCAACAACGGTTGCTACGGCTATGATCATCATCCTTGCGGGAATTAAACGTTTAATAATTTTCATACTGTTTCTCCGCGTGTTTTTAAAAGCTAAGTCGTTCATTAAGTATTCTGAGTTAAGAACTGCAACATCTGATCCGCTGCGGAAACAACTTTCGAGTTCATTTCATAAGCGCGCTGCACGGTAATCATTTTTACCAGCTCTTCTACCACTTCAACGTTTGAGTTTTCCAAAGCGCCTTGTTCAATGGCACCAAAACCATCGTTAGCCGCAATACCGACATTCGGAGCGCCACTGGCAGCGGTTTCTTTATATAAATTACCGCCGGTTGATTGCAAACCTGCGGGGTTAATAAAATCGACCAAGTCAATTTGACCCAGTTCTTGTGGTGTAGGATCACCAAATAACTTCGCTTGCACAATACCGTCACTGCTGATGGTTAACTGATTGGTCAGCTCAGGAATATCAATTTGCGGTTCCAGTGCATAACCATTCACGTTCACAATCGTACCTTCAGCATTGATGTGAAAAGTACCATCGCGAGTATATGAAAGTGTGCCATCGGGCATTTGGATTTGAAAAAATCCTCGACCATTAACCGCCATATCCAAAGGCTGATCCGTCAATTGCAAACTGCCCGTGGTAAATACTTTTTGTGTGCCAGCAGTTCTTACCCCGGTACCGACTTGTAAACCCGAAGGCAGTCGCGTATCAGCCGAAGAGTTAGCACCCGGCTGACGTTTAATTTGGTATAACAAATCTTCAAACACTGGACGATCTTTTTTAAAGCCCGTGGTCGATACGTTAGCCAAGTTGTTTGAGACGGTGGTTAGCGCTAAGTCTTGCGCCTGTAGCCCGCTTTTACTTACCCATAATGCTGGATGCATACATCACCTCTTTATTGCGCACTTAATAACTGAGTGGCGGCCGCACTGTTTTCGTCGGCAGTTTTCATAAGCTTAATTTGCATTTCGTATTGACGATTCATCGCTAATACTTGCGTTAGTTCGGTCACGGCGTTGACATTACTGCCTTCGACAAAACCATTGACCAACGACATGTTCGGATCAACATTGGCACCTGGATCACCAGGCTGACGGCCACGAATACGGAATAAACCATCAGTGCCTTTTTCCAACGTTTGACCATCAGGATTCACTAAACTGATTTGTACAACTTCAGCAACCGCTTCAGCACCTTCACCTTGTGGGCGAATTGAAATGGTGCCATCACGACCAATCTCAATGGTTTCAAACGGTGGCAAAACAATGGGACCACCGTCACCCATAAGCTGTAAACCACGGGCATTCATTAAGCGTCCTTGTGGATCAACCGATAAATCTCCCGCACGGGTATAAGCTTCTTCCCCATCAGCGCCTTGCACCATAAACCAACCAGGGCCTTCGATGGCAACATCCATCTGGCGCCCGGTTGCTTGCAGTGGACCTTGTTGAAGATCACTGGCTGGACGTTCGGCCATGGCAAATGCACGAGTAGGAAAATGATCGCCAAAAACTGGCTGTGCCCGCGACTGGGTATAATCCGATCGAAAACCCGTAGTACTGGCATTGGCCAAGTTGTTTGAGTGAGCTGTTTGGCTAACTACATTTTGCTTGGCACCGGACATGGCAATGTATAATGCGCGATCCATAACCTAACTCCTGCAATATAAATGTCTAAAAGTTTTAATAACTGTATTTCTATTTACTAGAGGTATTGCAAGGTAGATGCCAAAAATGAAATAGGCTGATATTTCAGGGGATTGAGAGGGTTCTTCTATTTAATTGACGGTTATTTCGAGAAAACGGCAATAAAAAACGGCAACCTCGACCCGCCTAATGGGATATTAGGCGAACGAGATTGCCGCTGTGTCAGTGGCAAAAATATTTTATAAAATAATCAGATATTCAGGATGGTTTGCGTTACCTGATCCATCGTTTCAATCGTTTTGGCACTGGCTTGGAAATTACGCTGCGCGATAATTAACCCCACCAGCTCTTCAGAAATATCAACATTCGAATCTTCCAAGGCGGATGACCGCACCTGTCCAAACGATGCGGTTCTGGGTGAGCCTACGGTACCAACTCCTGATTCAAAAGATTCTGCCCAGCCGGTATCTCCTAACGGTGTTAGTCCTTCGGGATTACGGAAATTCGCCAGCGCTACCTGACCCAACACTTGTGCCTGGCCGTTGGTATAACGTGCAAATATCACCCCTTCTTGGTCAACTTCTAAGCCCGCTAAGCGGCCCGTACTATAACCATTTTGATTCACTTCGCTGACCGAGAATGAGCTACCAAACTGGGTAGAACCATCAAGAGTAATTTGAAAGTTAGAATTTGAAGGTGGGACTGTTAACGGTAAGCCACCTTCTAATACGTTAACTGAATTTAATGCACCACTTGGGTCTCCATTGCCATCTTGTGGGTCCCAGTTAGTGACAAAGATATCCCCTGTTGCTTCCTCATCCAATGTGCCGTCTTGATTAAAAAACAATTCATAACGGGCGCGGGTCGGCGTTAAGTTCTCTGGAAAGCTTAAGGTGGAATCTGGGTCACCAACATCCTTACCATCTACCTGCACGTACATTGCCCAAATATTTTGCTCATTTGGACGATTAGGATCCAGCGGCTCTTTAACAAAGTACTGAGTTAATACATGGTTGTTACCCAAGCTATCGTACATCGTTGTAGAGGTGGCATGATTGTAGGTATTTTGATCTATTGGATCGAAAGCATTCAGTACAATCGGAGTAAATTCATCCTCAGTTAAAGCACCGAATAAACCCGATACTACCGGTAGAGGATCTTGCATCGCGTAGCCTGCATTTAAGGTGAAGGTTACATGCCCACCCACGGCGGCGGCGGTGGCTGCGGTTGCGGTTCCACCCAGGACGACCGGCCCAGTATTTTCTGCACCCATTACAACTAAGCTATCGGTTGGTGATGCACTGTTCATTTCGAGCTTCACATCGCGGCCGATTTCATTGGTAATAATCAAATCACCCGTTTCACTGATGGTGGCTAAAAAACCCGGTAGCGTAGTGCCACGATAGCCGTTAATTTCATCGGCAATTTCAGGCAAGGTTGTTTCCGTTAATACCTGGCCATTCACCGTTAGACTCATTAAGTTACCAGGATTGTTATAGCTCGATAACGGTATTGTCATGACTGTATTGGCGGTTGCCGTCATTCCCGCTTGCTGATTAAAAATACTGGCGATTTCGTTAGCTTCCGTTCCTTCTGGAATAGTAACCGTGGTTTCATTACCTTCTGGATCAACCAGAGTGACCTGCTGCTCTGGGTATTGGTTATTCACACCTTCAATACCCGTAGTTAACAAACTGCCATCGGCAGGATTCGCCTGCAAAATAGCAAACAATTCTTCCGAAGTAATATCAGGACCCGAAGCAGAAACATTAGAGATACTAATGATGGAGGCTTCGCCTTCTTCTACAGCCAGCAGCTCTAAAGTAAATTGTGGTGGCACAACTTTAGGAGAAATTTCTACCGCTTGCGCACGAATACCAATGTAATCATCAGCATTCTGACTGTTCAATTGACGGTTAATACTGGTCGCGAGCTGTTGAACAGAACGATAATCTTCGTCTAATGAAATCAGTATAGAGCCCGAGCGATTGTCATTATCAGGGGCTGGCACCGTTAAGTTTAGGCGGAATGAATTCGTCTTATCGATTTCATCTTGGCCCGTTACCGCAAACAGGCTGTTAAAACCTAAGGCCCCAGCGGCTGCAGGCTCGGCGACTGTGCCTGTAATAGAGATGCCTTCACCTGCACCGGTATTGGTATTAGTGAACACTAATTGACCACCCACGGCTGCTACAGTTACCTTGCCATTTAAACCACCCGCACCGATGTACACATCAATCTGTTGCTGTACGGCAACGGCAACATCTTCAAGGCTAGCATAACTATTAGGAGGAATAATAATGTCAAAAGGGCCCGCGCCATTTGCAGTGGTACTGGTTACTTCTAAGCGAAATTCATTGTTAGCCTGAACAGGCTCTACACCACCATCAAAGCGGCTGCTGGATAAAAAGCCTAAGTTATTTAAATTGTAAGCGACTGAGCTAACGGTATTGTCGGCAATTTGAATAAAGTCACCGTTAGCACCCGGCGCTTGACCATCAAACTGGATACGCCCGCCAACGATGGTTGCTGCTGTTTCTTCATTACCCGCGCCAGCGGTTGCTGTAATTTGAGCATTAATTTGTGCCGCCATCTCAATCGCCGTGACACTGGCATAGTTCCCAGGTGCCGCACCCACCCACGCTGCTTCGCTTAGGTTAATCGGATACGTTGCGCCGCCTTCGGTGGCAATACTAAACGCCAGTACATTGCCTCCTACCGTACTCACATCTAAGTTGGTATAAGAATTATTCGCGGCTAATTGGTGTGGCGCACCTGGATTAGAGGCGACAATTCCTAGTGGCGGTGTTGCCGTTGTACGAGTCGTAGTCGACGTACCTGGAATGGAACGAAAATCAGCAGTAATTGGGGTAGAGCCCACAAACAATTGCGAGCCTGCGGTACCGGCAAGAACACCACCGTTAGCACCGAAGACCGCATTGAAGCTAACATCATTAGTGGTAAAACTGGTACCGTTCGTGCCATTAATGCCTGCGCGCTGAATCACTAATTCCCCTGTTGTCGAGGTTGTTGCGCTTAACTGCTGAGAACCAAAGACTGCATCAATTGCGGTTTGAATAGCGGTTAATACACCGGCCTCGGTAGTACCAGCAGTAATCGCAGGAACACTGACGGTTTGCAGACCATTACCATCACCAATATCAAATTGAATGTCTGCCACACCGGCCGTACCCGCAGCCCCCACACCTGCAACCGTATTACCACCGACGGTCCAATCAACCAAGGCTGGAATACCCGCTGTTGTTGGTTGTCCTACCGCAACAAGAGTCGATGAAGTCGATTCAATAATGCCTGAGTCAGCCACACCAACAGCCAAGCCATTAGCCGTTAATTCTAAACCTTGCTCTTGTAAAACTTCTTCACCCGCATCCAAGTTTAATATCGCAGAAACTCGACTGGTCAGTGCCGGTGCTTGGTTGCCCACTTGAATTTGAATGTCGCCTAAAACGCCACTGACAACACCATCAGAGTTGGCATCAAAACCTTGTAAACGGCTATTATTATTCGCCACCACATAGCCGTCTTTATCTAAACCAAATAAGCCCGCACGGGTATAGGAGATAGAACCTCGATCTTCTAATACAAAGAAACCATTACCATCAATGGCCATATCCAATGCATTTTCAGTACCACTGATATTACCTTGACTGAATTCTTGGCGAACGTTTTCAACCATAACACCACTGCCGACTGGCTTGCTGCCTGTCCCTAATAACGTACTGGTATACACATCACTGAATTCGGCACGAGATTCTTTAAACCCCGTTGTACTTGCGTTGGCAACGTTGTTACCGGTTACTTCCAAATCTGTGGAAGCCGCGCGAATACCACTTAAACCAATATTAAAGCTCATAATAATTTCTCCACGACGCCACGATTATTCGTTAACAATCTGTTTGATTTCATCCATTGCTGCACGCTTGCCACCGGCAAGATTAAGCGTTGCAGAACCGGTTGAACTTAAGCTGACACTATCGACACGGGCACTCATTAAAGTAGTAAACTCTTCCGAGCTTCCACCCGCATTACCCGTGACTTTAAAGCTGTATTCACCAGGAGGATAAGGCACATAAATAGGCTTGCCCGCCTCGTCCAAAACCTGATCACCATTTTCATCGACATAAAATTCTTGGCGATTTAATTGGCTGTAATCCAGTTCAACTATTTCACCATCTTTCATCAGGTTTAAGCCATCCCAGCGAATCGACATCTCCCCCGCCGCGTGGTTACCTAATGAAATTTGTTCCAGTAGCTGACCATCTTCATCTTCAATCGACAGCTTTATATCCGTGGTCGAGGTTGGTAAATCACTAAAGCTACTGATAATACCTTTATTCAATAACAAGCCCATGTCATTGCCCTCTACAATGACCGACTGCCCAACCAGTGAGGAAGCCTGCAGCGCTTGGCTTGAACGCATGCCGTCTGACATACCTTCTGTCGTGGTATTTAATTTATCTAAGCCTTCTACCGTCGAGAACTGAGCCAACTGCGCAATAAACTCGCCATTGTCTTGTGGGTCTAATGGGTTTTGATTGTTGAGTTCGGCAATCATAAGTTTCAAAAACTCATCCTGCCCCATCTCATTAGTTTTCGGCTTATCCGCATTTTTAGTGGTATTCGAATATTGATCGAGTACCGATGAAGCGGGGTTGGAATTATCAATAGTCGACATGATTATTCTCCTAGCATCAAAGTACGTTGCAGCATTTGCTTCGCTGTTTTAAGTACTTCTACATTCATTTGATAGCTGCGAGAAGATGACATCATATCCGTCATTTCTTCCACTACGTTCACATTGGGGTAATACACATAACCTTCTTCATTCGCTAACGGATGATCCGGCTGAAATCTTGGTTGCAAAGGCGCATCACTTTCAACAATGCCGAGTACTTCAACACCCGCGCCTATCTCTGAACCTTTATTATGAAACTCATTGTCTTTATTCACATTCAAAAATTCGTTATGCATCACCGCAAAAAACGGCTTACGAGCACGGTAGGTTTCATCAATACTGCTGCTCGCACTTTCCGCATTGGCGATGTTACTGGCGGTGGTGTTTAAGCGAATTGATTGCGCGTTCATGCCTGAACCTGCGATATCAAAAATATTACCTAGTGACATAATTATTCTCCTCGGATCGCAGATTTAAGGCCTTTGAAGCTACCGTTTAAGAATTCAAAACTGGTGTTATAGTCCATGGCATTACGGGAAAAGATGGTTTGCTCTAATTGGGTATCAACCGTATTGCCATCAATTGAAGGCTGCGATGGATTGCGAAAAAGCAGCCCATTAGTTTGGTTAGAATGACTAGAACCCATTTCGATGTGCGCACTGTTCGTTGCTGTCATTGCCATACCCGATTGAGTTTCTTTCGCAAGCATGGCTTGAAAGTTCATATCCCGCGCTTTAAATCCTGGGGTATCAGAGTTAGCTAAGTTATTGGCCAAAATCTCTGCACGCTTTCCGCGTAATAACATGGCATCGGGATGAACCCCTAAAGCATTGTTGAAATTGATTGAACCCATAACTTAACTCTCTTCTAAAATGTTCATGTAAGAGTTAGAGCAAAGGCCATACCAACTTTCAAAATAATTTTTATTTGTTATTTTTCAATGACTTAGGGGTTTCTTGGATTGTATTTAAGGATAAAGCGAGGCAAAGATTAGGGGAAGCGGAAATGAAAGGGAAAGTAAGCGGCAAAGCCTTACCGACTGCCTGTGGCAATCGGCTTAGCTTGATAAGAGATACCCGGATTAAATTGCTGCATTTTATAATAGTCGGCCAAATTACTCACAGCTTCTGAAGCGCCAACGAATAAATGCCCATCATTATTAAGAGTGCCATGAATGCGTTTAAGGATATCCATTTTAAAATCAGCAGAGAAATAGATGAGAACATTGCGACAAAACACAATATCGAATTTTCCTAACAGGCTGAAGCTGGTCTGTAAGTTTAATGAGCGAAATTCAATACGACGTTTAATTTCATCATTGATTCTCCATTCATCATCACCCTGCTGGGTAAAATACTGCTTTAGATGCACATCCCCCATGCCGCGTTTTAGCGCCAATTGAGGATAAACCCCCTCTTTGGCAATCGCTAACGCCGTCGGAGAAATATCAGTCGCAATGATTTTAACATCCCCCATTAATGCACCTGGGTTCATGCGTTTAAACTCTTCTATCGCAATACTCAATGAATAAGGCTCTTGCCCAGTACTGCACGCGGCCGACCAAATTCTTAACGGCCGACGTGTTTTAGCCAGCTCTGGCAAAAGCTTCTCACGAAAAATCTTAAAAGGATGGTCATCGCGAAACCACAATGTTTCATTGGTGGTCATGGCATCAATAACCAAGCCTTTCAGCTTTAGATTGCGATCCATCGCCTGAATCAGTTCTGATAAATTCGCCAATTTTTCGCTTTCTAATAAACGCCTAAGGCGACTGGTAATTAAATACTCTTTATTATCACCCAGCATAATGCCGCTATATTGCTCTAGCTTTTGCTTAAACTGATCGTATTCCGTTGCACTGATCGAAAAACTCATTCTTTCTACTCATCTGAGAATTAGTATTGAGTACCGAGCACCAAGTGCTTAGCCATTACTGTTATTTATTCTTGGTAAATTCTTCAATGCGCTTCACCACGACATCACCCAGAATATCGGGATTGAATTTAGAAATGAAACCATCAGCCCCAACTTTCTCAACCATCGCCTTATTAAATACCCCACTTAAAGAGGTATGAAGCACAATGTGGAAATCAGCAATGCGCGAATCATTTCGCACATTCGTCGTTAAGGTATAACCATCCATTTCAGGCATTTCAATATCTGAAATCAGCATCAAATATTTATCTTGAATCCGCACCCCCGAATCCGTGAGCTCTTGCAAATGCTTCCACGCTTCCATTCCATCATTCAACGCAGTCACCGTAACCCCAACCTCTTCTAAACAGCGGGTCACTTGCTTGCGTGCTATTTTAGAATCGTCAACGATCAAAACATGTAACTCTTTTGCATCTTCGGCTATTTTTTCAGTCACCACGTTCGCTGACATCGTTTCATTCATCGGTGAAACTTCAGCCAGTACTTTTTCAACATCAATAATTTCAACCAACTTACCTTCAACTTCGGTCACCGCGGTTAAATAATGTTCACGACCTGTGCCCTTTGGTGGTGGATGAATATCGCCCCAATTCATATTGACGATACGTTCAACGCCGCCCACTAAAAATCCCTGCGTCTTTAAGTTGTATTCAGTAATAATGACAAAAGCATTGCTTAAATCACCAACTTTAGGGCCACCAGTAGCCATGCTCAGATCCATTATTGGCAGCGTTCCCACACGTAAATGTGCAACCCCCCTTACAACCGGATGGCTATGAGGTAAAACCGTCAATTTTGGACACTGCAAAACTTCTTTTACTTTAAAAACATTAATCCCGTAAATCTGCGGGCCTTCCATTCTAAATAATAGAAGTTCCAAGCGATTAGCCCCCACTAGCTGGGTTCGCTGATCTACGGATTCCATGAGTCCTGCCATAAATATCTCCTATCTCTAACGCCTTCGGCATGGCGTTTGCTGTATCAATAATAAATCGACCAAAGTGTCGTGAAAATGACACAGCAAATACGGCTTACTGTTTTGAGCATAGTTGAGAATGAATAAATGAATAGCAGATGCGAAAGATTCATGAAGCAATATTTAGTTATTTTTATTGTTCATTGTCTTTGGGGGCCACTAAGCCATGCAAATGATATTAAAGCTGATCACTTAGAGCAGAGCATTCGCACTAACGTCTTAGCCCAATGGCAGACGATTGGGCAACGCCCTGGCGCCGTCAGCAAGGTGGTTATCTCTGGCATTCCACAGGGTTATAAGAGCCCAGAATGCAGAAGTCCACTCGTGGTTAAGTCGACGAATGCATTTAGATTAGGTCGTAACAGTATTGAAGTCAGCTGCCAGCACCTGTCTAGTTGGTCGTTGATGCTGAACGCTGAAATTGAGGTATGGCGCGATGTTGTGGTTTTGCGAGACCACCTATCTCGCGGCCAACGTGTTAAAAGCAGCAGCTTAGCCTTGCAACAACGCAACATTGGTGACTTGCAGCGCGGCTATTATACTGAAATTAAAGGCATTATTGGCCACGTTAGTAAGCGTTCACTGAAAGCTGGAACCGCCATTAGCCCTGGCATGATTGATCTGCCGATTATTATAAAGCGTGGACAAGCCATTACCTTACGAGCCGAGCGCCCTGGGTTCACGGTTAATATGAAAGGCTTCGCACTAAAGAAAGGCCGCGAAGGGGATAAAATCAAAGTTAAAAACAGTAATAGCGACAAGGTATTATTCGGTACTGTAGTGAATGCTGATTTAGTTTTGGTTGATTGATGTTTTTTATTAAATAAAGATTAAAGTTCTCACGGCAATAGCCGATACAATAACCGTAGGAGTCTAACTAGATGCAATGGCTTGGAGAAATATCCATGAATATCAATAAGTTAACAAGTGGTCTTGATGGCGGAGGCAGAGCAAAAGCTGATGCTGCGAGCCCTCAAAACCAAAAACCAGAAGAAAATACTAAATCTTCAGCAAATGTCGGCAGCAGCGATCAGGTAAAACTGAGCAGCAGCAGCATGAACATTCAACAGATTGAAGCTGAAGTCAGTAAAATGCCAGATGTTGATGATAAAACCATCGATCGCATCCGCAGTGCTATTGATAGTGGTGAATATAAGATTGATTACCAACAGTTGGCAGGAAAAATGCTAGATTTCGAAGGAAAGCTTAATTAATCCTTGGAGTCACCGTGGCCAACTTACATCAGATATTTTATCACCAGCTTAGCCAAGAATTAGAACTCGCCAGCACATTGCATAGACTCCTTTGTGAAGAACGCGACTTGCTAGACCCACCCAATCTTGAGGCGCTGAGCGAGCTGCAGGCTGTAAAGCAGCAGCAACTTACCGACCTTAAGGCACTGAGCCAAGTACGTTGTGCTTGGTTAGAAGAACACCTCATTCCCCTCGATAAATACTGCTACCAGCATCCTTTATTACAATCACCAAAAAATGAAGATAACGAACTGTTAGCCGCCTTATGGCAACAACTTGCCGATCAATTTATAGAAAATCGCCGCTTAACCGAAATACTGTCGGTTATTGTGTTATCCGCTCGCCAAAGAACGCAAAGTTTGATGAAAATCTTGCGCGGACAAAAGAATAGTCCTAATTTATATACTAAGAGCGGTCAAACCCAAGGTACATCAACAGGTTTAGGTTACGCAAAAGCTTAGTAAGCCGAGTGAATTAACGGCAGAGGGAATTATGGCAGACGAAAGCACGACCGAAGAAGATATGGCAGAAAAAGAGACCACAGAAAACACCTCTGCTGAAACAAGTACTGAAAAGTACAGTGCAGCAAAAGAAAGTAACGACGAATATTTTTTAGAGACCCCAGAAGATATTTATGGCGCATTGCGTAAAATTATTTTAATGAAACAGCCTGTCATGATTAGTATTGAGGGCAGTGATGAAAAATTCACTTCTGCGATCACTCACGCCAATCTCAAAAACAGCAGCTTTTTTCTTGACCAAGTTGTGCCGCAAAAAGGCAACGATCTCATTCGTTCTGGCAGTCGTTTTTCTCTATTGGCCGATAGCCAAGGCGTAAAAATTGAATTCAATATGACGGGAAGGCTTAAGTACCAGCCAACGAATGAGCAATACCGTGTTGAATTTCCTACTCAAGTGCTTTATTTACAACGCCGCACTGCCTACCGCGTAATGATTCCACCCGCTCACCAAATACTAGTGAAACTAAAAATGGAAGACGGAGGCGAAAATCTCGTTGGCCAACTTGCAGATTTGTCTTCTAGTGGCTTTAAAGCCTTATTTAAAGGTGACTGTGTAGAGCGACTAAAAAACAATAGCGACATCCCTGTGGCTCGGGTTAAGTTTAACGACCAGAACAATATGGATTGCAGCTTAATCGCCCGCCATGTTGTGGCGACCAAAGAGGCTAATACCCAAGTTGGCTTTGCCTTTAATCTGATCTCAGGCATGGGCCAACGCTACTTGGACCGTTTAATTGGTGAACTGCAATGGGAAGAACGCCAAAAGGCGGAACAACTAGAACTGAATAAATTAAAAAATAATGAGAAACTGCCGAATTTGCAAAGCTAGTAACATATTTATTCTGCTACAATGCCGCAATGACTGATATCGACTTCTATATATTATCCGCCCAAGAGCCACAGCAAAGATTAGACTTTGCGTGCCGCTTGGTCGAAAAAGCCTACCGCAGCCGCTGTAAGGTTTACATCCATTTTGATAACGAAGCGCAAGCCAAAGCTTTCGATGAATTATTATGGAGTTACCGCGACAATAGTTTTATTCCTCATGGACTGGTCACCAGTGATGAACTAGAAGACAACTGCCCAGTGCATATTGGCTTTGGTAATCAACAACCGCCACACTTTGATGTCTTGCTTAACTTGGCCAGTGAAATTCCTGCGACGTTTGCCCGCCATAAGCGCTTACTTGAAATTGTTATTCAACAAGATACCGTATTAACCTCTACTCGCCAGCATTATAAGTTTTATAAAGAACGTGGTTACCCGATTAATAACATCGATATGCGCATCTCAGATTGATGCTATACCGCTAAAAAATCAAAAAAAAAGGCCTGCAATTGCAGGCCTTTTTTTACTTTTCAAACGATCGTCACTGTCGTATTAACCGACAAACATCACTTTTAATAACAATAACGCCGCCACGATCCAAACACTAATAGACACTTCTTTTGCTTTGCCGCCAACCAACTTCGCCGCCGCATAACTAATAAAACCTAACGTAATACCATGGGCAATAGAAAAGGTTAATGGTGTGAATAACAAGACGATAACAACCGGAGTTGCTTCCGTTAAATCATCCCACTGCACATCTTTTAAGGTAAACATCATCAATACAGATACGTATAAAATCGCGCCCGCCGTCGCATACGCTGGAATCATTCCCGCCAATGGCGCAAAGAAAATCGCTAACAAAAATAAGATGCCAACCACCACCGCCGTCATACCGGTACGACCACCAGCAGCAACACCAGAAGCACTTTCGATATAGCTAGTAGTTGATGAAGTACCTAACATAGCACCGGTAACGGTTGCTGTACTATCTGCCAATAACGCTTGCTTAAGACGAGGCACACTACCATCGGATGTCTGTAACCCTGCACGTTGTGCAACGGCAATGAGAGTTCCAGAGGTATCAAATAAATCGACGAACAAAAAGGCAAATACTACGCTCAATAACGCAACATCTAACGCGCCAATCAAATCCATCTGCATAAAGGTGGGAGCAATAGAAGGAGGTGCAGATACTAGGCCGCTATACTCAACGTGCCCTGTTACCACTGCAATCGCGGTAATGATCAAGATTGCCAGCATAACGCCACCGGGAACATTACGCTGCACTAAACCAATCACTAAAAACAAACCAACCAACGCCATCGCTGGACCAAAGCTGGTTAAATCGCCCAAGCTAACTAAGGTCGCGGGATGATCAACAATAATGCCCGAATTTTTCAACGCAATCAGCGCCAAAAAGCTACCAATACCGGCAGCAATTGCTTTTTTTAACGTCGCCGGAATGGCATTAATAATCCACTCACGAACCTTAAATAATGAAAGCACTAAGAAAATAATACCTGAAAGACACACCGCACCTAAAGCCGTTTGCCAAGAATGTCCCATGCCTAAAACAACACCATAAGTGAAGAAAGCATTAAGGCCCATACCTGGCGCAAGCGCGACCGGTAGGTTCGCCCAAAAACCCATAATGAAGCAGCCTAAAGCCGCGGCTAAACAGGTTGCAACAAAGACAGCACCTTGATCCATACCTGCCTGCGCTAACATCGCAGGATTCACAAAAATGATATAAGCCATGGTCAAAAAGGTTGTTAACCCTGCCAGGATTTCAGTTTTTGGATTGGTCCCAAAGCGGGACAATTGGAATAGTTTTTCAAGCATAGTACGAGCACTGCCAATTATTTATTAGTTATTGGTAACTGACCTATTCGCACTAAGCGGATAGTCGAGTTTGGTAATTTTTACACACTTTTACAAGCTTGACCAGATAGACAATTATTTCAAGCCATGGCTATAATATAAATAAGATGCTCCGATATCGCATAATAAGCCATACTTAGCTCTGATCTAACTGAAGTTTATAACTACTATAATAGGAAAGACCATGAAATTTACCAAACTTGCTTTAGCAACAGCGATGACCGTTGCTGCCGGTGCTGCCAGCGCAGAAACCTTCTTTTATGATAATAGCGTTTCTGTGCTTTATGGACAGAGCTATGAAGTTATTGAATCTGATCAAGCCGTAGTTACTTTTGAACACTTCAGCGCCAACAGCTGGGGCGACATCTTTGTATTCGCAGATCGTCTAATGTCTACTGGCGATGAAAATGGCGACCAAACTGAAACTTACATCGAAGTAGCGCCTCGCTTCAAAGTGTCTGATTTTGACGGTGGTCTTGTTAAGAACTTGTACATTGCTACAACTTGGGAAATGAGCGAAAACGAAGACAACCTATTGATTGGTCTAGGTACTGATTTCAATGTTCCTGGTTTCCAAAACTTAAGCTTAAACGCCTATCAGCGTTTGAACGACAATTATGAAAACAACTACCAGACTACCTTAGTTTGGGGTGTTCCTTTTGCAGTGGCTGGCCAAAACTTCATGTTTGACGGTTTCTGGGATTGGGCAACCGCTACGGGTAGTGATGATAATAAAGCCGCTACCAGCAACTTCACTTACCAGCTAAAATGGGATGCTGCCCAAGCGCTAGGTACTGATAATAAGGTTTATGTTGGTATCGAGCACGCAACTTGGAATAACAAGTTTGCCATCGAGCACGGTGATTTTGGCCTAGACACCAAAGAAAACGTAGTAAGCGCATTGGTTAAAGTACACTTCTAATCGTCTTTTAATAGACATTATTAGAAAGCAGCTTGCCTGCATTAGCAGCCTAATAGCGTATTAGGCTGCTATCCTTTCATAGAACATTTTTCATACAGAACAGCTCTTGTTCCGTTTCACCCCAACACACTTTATTACGAGCCCCGAAATTCCATGAGCGTTTATAGCGACCAAATCCGCCAAGCCGTGCGCACCATAGCTGACTGGCCAAAGCCAGGTATTCAATTCAGCGACATCACCCCATTAATGCACGACCCTAAGATCTTCCGCATGCTCATCGATAGCTTTGTCCACCGCTACCAAGGGCAAGACATTCAAGGCATCGCGGCACTGGATGCCCGTGGTTTCTTATTAGGTGCCCCACTGGCCTATGAACTTGGCTTATCCTTAGTACCTGTCCGTAAACAGGGAAAACTGCCTTATGAAACCCTGACTGAAAGCTACGAGCTAGAATATGGCAGCGCCACCATCGAGCTGCATACCGACGCATTTAAGCCGGGCGACAAAGTGCTCGTTATCGACGATTTAATTGCCACGGGTGGCACGATGCTGGCCGCTTGCAAACTGGTTCAACAACTCGGCGCAGAAGTGGTTGAATGTGCCGCAATTATTGATTTACCCGCACTGGGCGGTTCAAAGAAAATACGTGATGCAGGTTTTGATGTGTATTCGATTTGTAACTTCGACTAAAACAACCGCGCTAGTAGGTATTTTGTTAATACCTACTGTGTGACCTGCTTAACAATCATGAAAGCCAATATACCCTAGTCTTAGCAGCCGCTTAAATGCACTGTCTTCAGTAAGATAAGGAACTTCATGATGAAAAAAACGTTATTAAGCTTAACCCTGAGCTTGTCTCTATCAAGCTCTTTTGCCGCCGAAGTCGTGGTGGTTGCCGGCGATGGGAATACCTCCTCAACGGGACGCTGGAACTACGCAAGCAGCGCTACCCTGCCTTACGAGGGGAATAGGGGTATGTATTCCTCTATATCGAGTGGCATCAGCACTTATACCTTCACCCCCGCATTACCGGAAACAACGAATTACACGGTTGAAGTCTATAACTCCTGCTATAGCCCTCGCAGCAATCAAGTTATCCACAACATCTCGCATGCCGAAGGGAGTATTGAACTTGTCGTTGATCAAGACTGCCAGTCAGATCCTTACGTTGGCCAATGGCGAACATTAGGCAACTATGCCTTTGAAGCCGGTAATCTTGGATCAGTCACCATCGATACAACAGGCAGTAATAATAACTATGTCGGCGCCACCGCAGTGCGCTTTGTTTACCAATCGACAAACGAGCCTGTTAATTCGGCGCCTAATTTACAGCCGATGACGAACAGCATGACAGTCAACGAAGGCCAAGTGATTGACGTCAGCGCGAGCGCTAATGATCTTGAAGATGGTGATATTAGTCACAACATTCAATGGTCTGCATTGCAGTCTCAATCATTAGGTGAAAACTTTTCAGTGATTGCGGCTGATAGCGATTTCAGCATCGACTTATTGATCACCGATTCTGGTGGTATAACCGTGACTGACCGTATCGAGGTTCAGGTTATTCCAGATCAGCCAATCAGCAGCATCGTATATGATTTTTCCTGCCAAAACCTAGAACCTTTACCCGCTAATTTCGTGACCAACCAAGCGAGTGCCCTGCCTCAAGTGGGTATGAAATGCGGTCGATATACCGCAGAGCTAACCGATAACAGCAATAATAAAACCTTACATTACAATGGCTCACAAGGTCGGTTTGATGGAGTATTGGTAGAATTTCCTTTCAAGGTAATCACTAGAAATATAGGTATTGCGCCGCTCAATGAACCTGCTGCCAATCATGTGCATGCAAGTGGAGCTTATATGTTTGCCGGTATGCAAGTGCACCATAGCAATTTTAACCAATATGACTCAGCTCACCTTGTGGTTGGGCAACGTGGCAATACTCGTAATACCATTGAAGGTAAAACAACCCAATCGGGCAGTTCATCAGTTAATGATATTGGTGGCGAACAACTACCCGATGGTCGTGCAGATTTAATGATAGAAGGTTTGGCCAATGGTCAGCTACGCGCTTATTGGCAGCTTCCCAATACCAGTGGCGAATCAACCAACGACAACTGGCAGCCATACCGGGGGACAGGGCAATTGCCAGGTACCCTGCCAGATTGGAATTCTAATCAAGTCTATGTCGGGCTAATCACCTATGCTTATGGCAACTCTGGCTTACCCTTCATGGGAGTTGCTGATAGCTTATCTGTAAGGAAAGTAACTGATAAAAGTTTAAATCCCCATCAGCTCTATTAAAGCACCCGCAATCTAAGCTAAGGTGAATAATGGATATCAACAAAATACTCAAAGATAAATGCTGCAGCAGAGGGGATTGTACGGGTGATTAAATACCGAATTGAAAGCGACTCATTTGGCGAATTAAAAGTCCCTGCCGATAAATACTACGGCGCACAATCCGCGCGATCGTTAATCAACTTTCCCATTGGCATTGAAACCATGCCAAAACCCTTAATCCGAGCGTTTGGCATCATCAAACGATCGGCAGCGAAAATCAATATGGCTATAGGAGGCTTAGACACGGTTATTGGCGAGGCCATTATCAAAGCGGCCACCGAAGTCATGGAAGGAAAACACGACGCACATTTTCCACTTTCGGTTTGGCAAACAGGTTCTGGCACACAGACTAATATGAATGCCAATGAAGTTATCTCTAACCGAGCAATTGAAATTTTAGCGGGAGAAATAGGCGCCACTGGCAATAAAAAATCGGTTCACCCTAACGATCATTGCAATATGAGCCAGTCATCCAACGATACCTTTCCTAGCGCAATGCACATAGCCGCCATTGAAGAAATGGTTCACAAACTAATACCCGCATTGCATCACCTTCATGCCGCACTGGAAAACAAAGAACAAGAATTTTCCAACATTGTTAAAATTGGACGTACTCATACACAAGACGCTACGCCGATTACTCTCGGCCAAGAATTTTCCGGGTATGCAGCACAAATAAAAAATGGCATCCGCCGAACAGAAGCCATATTACCCGCCCTATATCAATTAGCTCAAGGAGGAACCGCCGTTGGCACAGGTTTGAATTCGCCTACTGGCTTTGATCAGAAAATTGCTAAAGAAGTCGCGCACATAACAAAATTACCTTTTGTCACCGCTGAAAATAAATTTGAAGCCTTAGCGGCCCATGATGCGATAGTAGAAGCCAGTGGCGCACTTAATACACTGGCTGTCAGCCTGATGAAAATCGCTAACGACATACGATTTTTAGGCTCTGGACCGCGCTGTGGCATTGGTGAAATTAGTTTGCCTGAGAATGAACCCGGTTCATCAATTATGCCAGGCAAAGTCAACCCAACACAATGTGAAGCCTTGACCATGGTCGCTGCTCAAGTCATGGGCAATCATATGACCATCACAATCGCAGGTTCCAATGGGCACTTTGAACTCAATGTTTTTAAACCCGTGATGATCTACAATTTACTGCAATCTGTCCGTCTACTCACCGATAGCTGTCTAAGTTTTACCGATAGATGCATTATTGGCATCAGCGCCAATGAATCACACATTGCTAAGCTGCTGAACGAATCTTTAATGCTGGTCACCGCCCTTAATCCACATATTGGTTATGACAACGCGACCAAGATTGCGAAAAAGGCTCATACAGAAGGTTCAACCTTGTTAGAAGCCGCCCTTGCGCTCAAATTATTGAGCGCAGAAGATTTCAACAAATGGGTCGTACCAACGGATATGCTAGCGCCGAAAAAGTAACACTTAGCCTTCATTGACCAATACAAAATTAAAGCGATTATTTCTCTGGGCTACTTTGTTCCACTGCCCCGCGGTCACGTCTTCTGATACTTCAGGATAATCTTGCAAAGTGAATTGAGTTCCCACCGATTCAAAATCGACCGTTATATGTGGAAATTCTTGGCTAAGACTGATTAAGAAATTTTCAAACTCGTCCAATACCGAAGGATTGTTTGTATTCTGAAGATTGAACTGGCATTGGGAGACCTTTTTTTCAGCGCTCACCAAACCCTGCTGCCCTTCATTTATGTTTTGCTGACAAAACCGACCTGAATGAAATTGAATGTACAGTGAGCCATTAAAACCAAAGTCATCTAATTGATTGATTAATTGAGTGATATAACTCTGCGTGCTGTTACTGTTTAGCGGTTGGTAATAAGACAATTGAGAATTATGGTTAATGGCCCATTCAATGGGTTTAATATTAAGTGCTTTGTTATAGTTCTCGACGGCATACTCTTGGTTTAATTGAGCGCTTTTAAATGACTGCTCTAGCCGAAGCAAGGTATCTTTCTGCTCATTTATTTCGGTATTAAACTTCTGCTGCTGCGCATCAGCATCATTTACGAACCCATAAAGCATACCTAAAATGCTCAGTAAGAAGACAAAGACACCACTTAAAGCCATGACTTGCCAGCTTGCAATTTTATTACGCGCCGCCAAAACAATCGGTGTCACTTGTTCTGCCATCGCGTTCATCAGTTGCCACTGATCTTGCTTAATACTGCCTCTTTGCTCAGAAAATAACTGACGAAACAGCAAGCGCATCGAGTCTTTTTCCTGCTCTTCACTAGCGCTGCGTGATAGCTCTTCTAAGCTGTGCTGACTTCCCTTTACGGCAACAGCAGCGGTTGCATCAATGGCATGAACAGCGACACTAGGCTGAGGCTTTTTAGGCGGAATTAGATTTAACTGCAGCAAGACTTTTTCTAATTGCACAGGTTTCAATTTTTTAGGCAAGACGCCTATAGCACCTAATGCACGAGCCTGATTAACATACACACCTTCATCTTTAGAGGTATACATTAAAATGGGAATGGTGGCCGTTTTAGGATCGCTTTTAATCGCCTGCACCGCCTGAAAACCATCCATGCCTGGCATCATGTGATCCATGAAGATCACATCAGGCCTAAAAGCACTGAGCGAGCCCAACGCTTCTTCCGCAGACTCAGCGGTTTCTACTTTAATGCCAAAATCCACCAGCATTTCTTTCAGTACGTAGCGCGCCAACTTAGAATCATCAACGACTAAGGCTGTTTTTGGGTTTGCAATAGGGGGAATAGTGACAGCCATGAAGGTCGGTATCTCATTAGATTTTAAAAAAGCAATATAATGAAATAAGCCTAAGTTGGCGTAGAGCTAGATCACAGAAATCTAATTCGTAATGCTTAAATTCTGCAGCGGCAATGATGGCCAGCTGATGCGTTAAGTAATCTTTTAAGAATTATTCTTATTTAGGTGTTGCATTCTAATTGAGAATGGTTATTATTATCTTATTCCAACGGGATGCAGACGGAACAGCGGCTAAGTTAACAGCGAGGCGATGTACTGACTAAGACCTGAAAGATGTTGATTCAATCGCTATGGGAGTGGTGGTTGAATCAACTTCTCGGAGCAATTCTTCACGGCGTTGCGTAAGAGATCTCTCTCATCAAGCTAATCACGGTTATTTCGGCCAGCTAGTCGCGTAAGCAACTAGATCTGGCCTCTTTTTTGTCTAACAACTTTCTATTAATTGCTGATATTAGTTACTAAGCTGAGTGACACTTTGCTGAGCATCAGACTGAATCAAGAAATCAATTTTTCGCTGCTGTAAGTCGACTTTATTTAAAACCACATCGATTTTATCGCCGAATGCATAGCCTTCCGTTGAATTGTCCAAATTCGAAATGTGAACTAAACCTTCGATTCCCATCTGATCCAGTTCAACAAACAAACCAAAGTTTGTTACACCCGAAATAGTCGCGGCAAAACTTTCGCCTTTAAATTTTTGCATGTACTGACACTTCAACCAGTTTTCAACTTCACGACTCACTTCGTCGGCTTGTCTAGATTGATTGGAACAATGCATGCCTAATTCGTCCATCGCCTTACTGTCGTAAGGATACGCCTTATTGGCGAGCCCCTGAGTTTTAGTGAAGCGGTTTAATACGCGCTGCAGAGTGCTTGTTTTGCTATGAATTTTGGCGCGAATGGCACGATGCGCTAACAAGTCTGGGTAACGGCGAATCGGAGATGTAAAGTGTGCATAAGCATCGTATGCTAAACCAAAGTGACCGTCGTTTTTCGGCGAATACTGCGCTTGGCTTTGCGAGCGTAATAACATAGTACGAATGATGCTGGCATCACCGCGCTGATCAATATTATTCAACAGCTGATTATAATGACGCGATGTAGGTTTCTCTCCACCACCCAAGCTAAGCCCTTTCTCAGTAAGAAAGGTACGCAATAAGGTTAACTTTTTCTGCGTCGGTCCTTCATGAGAACGGTATAACGCTGGGATTTTATTAATCTGCAAAAAATCGGCCGTGGCGACGTTGGCACATAGCATAAATTCTTCAATCATCTTATGCGCATCGTTACGAATAACCGGAGACATGCTGGCTATTTTTTGCTTCTTATTAAGATTAAACTTTAATTCTTGCGTATCAAAATCAATCGCGCCACGTTTGGCACGAGCAGGCTTTAAAACATTATAAAGCGCATGCAGATCCTCAAGATAAGGCACTACCCCAGGGGTTGTCTCGATGACTTGTTTGGCTAGCTTCGATTGGCCCTTAGCACGGGTAGCATTATTAACCACAACGGCATTTGCTTGATCGTAGGTTAAGCGCGCATGAGAGTGAATAACCGCTTCACAAAAATCAGCACTGGTCATCTGCCCTTGCGGATTAATCGTCATTTCGCACACAATCGCTAGACGATCGACATTAGGGTTTAATGAACATAAGCCATTCGATAACGCTTTCGGAATCATCGGTACGACGTGACCAGGGAAATAAATCGACGTCGCACGCGATTGTGCTTCTTGATCTAACAGGTCATCTGGGCGAACGTAATGGGATACATCAGCAATGGCAACCAATAAGCGCCAATCACCAGACTCATCTCTTTCACAATAAACCGCATCATCAAAATCTTTGGCATCAGCACCATCAATGGTGACAAACGGAAGATCACGATAGTCTTCTCGCATTGCTTTATCTTTTTCGGCCACCTTGGTGCCTAACTTATCGGCATGAACCAGAAGTTCGTCATCCCAATCTGAAGCAATGCCGTGGCGACGCAGTGCGACTTTAATTTCCATGCCTGGGTCTTGAGGATGCCCAAGTACTTCGGTAATTTGAACTAACGTTGTTTGGCGATAACTAGGGTATTCAATAATTTCGGCATTCACGTATTCACCGATGTTAGCATCTAATAATGCGTTATTATCAACATCGACTTTTTGTGAAATTTTGCTGTTTTCTGGCAGCAGAAAATAGTGATTACCTTTGCGTTTTAATTCACCGACAATATGAGTAGTTTTACGCTCGATCACTTTAATTAATTTATTCTGACCACGACGGCCAGCGCTTGCTGGCGTCATTAATACCTGCACGACATCACCATCAAATAAATGAGCAACTTGGCCGGCGGGTAAAAATAAATCTTTTTCGGTCGCGCTGTAAGTAATAAAAGCGAAGCCATCGGGATGAATACTGACAGTACCAGTAACCAATAGTTTGGGGTCGATTAAATGATAGGCATTATGCTTATTCAACATAAGCTGGCCATCACGCTCCATCGCTTTTAGGCGTCGTCTTAAGCCTTCTTTTTGCTCGGGATTATCTAAACCGAGCTCATTAGCAATTTGCTCGCGGTTTAAATTTTTTCTGACTTTAGCAACCGTATTCATAATGAATTCACGGCTAGGAATAGGATTTGAATAAGTTTTTGAATCGGACTGCTGGATTGTTGCGTTTAAAATAAAATTGTTCTCTTTAGAGTCGCCCATTACTTTGTAATGTGTATTTCAAAATTGTATCTTTAAAATAGCGATCTATAGGATCTTTGATACGTAATGAATATTTAAACTAAAAGTAAGGCGATTGATTGTAACTAATAACTACGACAGGAGGGTTATGACTAACGACTATGAAGTGTGCTTAGATAAAAAAATAAGGCTTGTATTCAAGCCAACGGATAAATGCTAACAGCTATACTAAGATAAAGATAGCTGAATATTCATGCAGTGAGTAAGACAAGGGCAACAGCGGTGAACTATGACCTCAGATATACACCATTACGATAACGGTGCGCCACTTAACCGCTCAGAAACGCTTAAACGCCAACTGGAGCGGGATGCTGCCAAACACTTCTTACGCCTTTACGAACAGATGTATGCAACCCCTATGCGCAACATTTGGCATAACGAGCCCTCTCGTCCTGATATCTCCTGCCATCTAAATGGCCAGCCATTAGATTTAGAAATCGCTCATTTATACGCGAGTACCAGTGAAGCAAAAATTTTAACGCGTGAAATTATTGAGCAAGTACAAGGTGGTGAACCATTTATAAGCCCCAGTAAGAAAGAACAAGAGCTACTCGACTATTTGGCTGACTTAATTAATATCAGCAGTCAGCAACGCTTGGTGACCGCCCTCACCCGAATTTTGGCTAGCAAAGCGCAGAAGACCTACGATTCACCTAGAGTCTGGCTAATTATCCGTAATGCTAGCCCCTTATGGCGAGCCGAAGATTTTATACAGTGCATTCCGTATTTTCAGGTTGCTGAAAATCCCTTTGAGCAGATTTGGTTATTACCAGAATTTGAGGGTAGTCAGCCGCCTATTCAGCTTTTTTAGACGTACTCGTCAAATATTAAAAACCACAAAATTTAGCTGAGAAGCAATCTTGTTTCCAATAAAATATCCCTGTAAAGTGATTTTTCTTAACGAACAACTCAACAACTCAAAATATAAACACGGAACGCTTATGAAATACCTTCTTACCTTTGCCATGACCGCGCTAATGTCTTTTCAAGCAATGGCAGCCGATTTGTCCAGCAAAGAAGTTAGCCACTGGTTAGAAACAATGCCTGCTTTGCAGCCTTGGTTAGAACAGCACGAAAATGAATTGTCCGACAATATCAGTGAGCCAAACAACCCTGAAGTCGTCTATAAAGAATCAATCGCTGCCCTAAAGAAAGCCGGTCTTTACGATGAACTCAATGGCAAAGTGAAAAAACTAGGTTTCGACAATCCAGAGCATTGGAGTCAGACGACACAGCAAGTGACCTTTGCTTGGATGGCACTAGAGATGGAGTCGAATAATTCTCAAATTGGCGCAGCCAAAGCTCAGTATGACGCCATGTTAAATAATCCCGACATGCCTGAAGCACAAAAAGAAATGATGAAGAACATGCTGGCACCCGTCTTAGCGATGGTTGATCTAGCCAACAAATCTTCTAAGGCAGACAAAAACGCAGTGAAACCACATCAAGATGCATTACGCACGTATTTTGAAAGCCAATCAGGAGATGATGAAGAAGACGACATGCAATAGTCGCTACTTAAAGAATCTCATTAATTCCTGCAGTTTGCGCGCCTCAGTATTCATCGAGGCGCTCACGGCACTGGTCTCTTCTACTAGAGCCGCGTTTTGCTGGGTCATGGTATCCATTTGCGAAACTGCCGTATTTACATGATTAATTCCGGTTGCCTGTTCTTGGCTAGCCACATTAATATTTGAGATCAGCTCTAATACAGACTTCATTGAAGTCACAATATCCTGCAGTGTCTCCCCCGAATTATCGACTAATCGAGTCCCTTCTGAAACTTTCTGCACACTGTCATTAATCAAGCCTTTAATTTCTTTAGCCGCCCCTGCACTGCGCTGGGCAAGATTTCGTACCTCTGCTGCCACCACAGCAAAACCTCGGCCTTGCTCGCCTGCTCGCGCGGCTTCTACTGCAGCATTTAAGGCTAATAAGTTAGTTTGAAAAGCAATTTCATCAATAACGCCAATAATGTCTGATATTTTATTGCTGGCACCGCCAATTTCTCTCATCGCAATCACGGCCTGATTCACAACCTCACCGCCCATTGTCGCCTTGTCATTCGTTTCTTCAGCGAGAGCAACCGCAGCCTTGGCATTATCCGCGTTTTGATTAACGGTTTGGGTCAGTTCTTCAACACTTGAACTGGTTTCTTCAAGACTTGAGGCTTGGCTTTCAGTTCGCTGGCTTAAATCAGCAGTCCCTGTTTGTATTTCATTTGCAGAAGTTGATACAAAATCGGCACTGGTTCGTATTTGTGAAACCATTTCCGAAAAACGCTGAATAGTAGAATTCATCGCATCTTTTAATATTTCAAATTCACCTTCTAGCGGCACATCAATCGTATTCGATAAATCCCCCTCAGATAACGAGACTAGCGACTGACTGATTTCTTTCACCGCATCTTTACGCCCCGTAATATCCGTTGCGTATTTGACAACTTTGAACGGTTTACCACTCATATCCATAATGGGGTTATAGCTGGCTTGAATCCAAACTTCTTTGCCGCCTTTACCAATCCGTTTATATTCCGCTGTTTCAAATTCACCTAGATTTAGCTTTTCCCAAAAACGCTTATACTCTGGTGAATTACGCTCATCGGCCGCGACAAACAAACTATGATGCTGACCTTTTATTTCGCTGAGCTGATACCCTAATGCCGATAAAAAATTATCATTCGCGTCAATAATAGTACCGTCCATATTAAATTCAATCACCGCCTGCGACTTACCAATTGCTTCAATTTGTCCTTGAAAATTAGCCGTCATCATTTTTTGTGCCGTAATATCAGTCGCGTACTTTACAACTTTAATCGGCTTGCCATTTAAATCCATGATGGGGTTATAACTGGCTTGAATCCAGATTTCTCGACCGCCTTTACCGATACGTTTATATTCACCCGTTTCAAACTTGCCACTGGCTAAATTTTTCCAAAATGCTTTATATTCAGGGCTGTTTTTATAAGACGGTTCAACAAATAGGCTATGGTGCTGGCCTTTTATTTCATCCATGGAATAGCCTAAAGCATTAAGAAAGTTATCGTTGGCACTTTCTATAATGCCATTAATATCAAATTCTATTACCGCCTGAGATTTTCCAATCGCTTCAATTTGACCCTTAAAGTCATTACTTTGTAATTTTTGCTGGGTAATGTCGGTGGCGTATTTTACAACTTTGAAAGGCTTACCATTTAAATCTAATATGGGGTTGTAACTCGCTTGAATCCAAATCTCTGCACCGCTTTTAGCAATGCGTTTAAACTCTCCAGCAGAATAAAGCCCATTTTTTAGATCTGGCCAAAAACGGCTGTATTCAGCACTGCGTTTATAATCGGCTTCTAGAAAAATGCTGTGGTGCTGCCCTTTAACTTCATCTAGCGTATACCCTAAAGCCTGCAAAAAGTTTTCATTGGCCGCTAAAATAGTACCTTCTGGGGTAAATTCAATCACTGCTTGAGATTTACCAATCGCATTAATTTGCCCTTGATAATCCGCTGCTTGGATTTTTTGTTGAGTAATATCCGAGGCGTATTTAACCACCTTCATCGGTTTACCATTTAAGTCGAGAATGGGGTTATAGCTGGCCTGAATCCAAATTTCTTTTCCACCCTTGGCCAAACGTTTATATTCACCAGAAGAAAACTCACCACGATTTAAAGCTTGCCAAAACTGACGATATTCTTCGCTATTTTTATAGGCAGAATCGACAAAGAGACTGTGGTGCTGACCTTTAATTTCGTCAATTGAATAGCCTAAAGTATTTAAGAAGTTGTCATTAGCCGACTCAATTATGCCATCCATTGAAAATTCTATGACTGCCAATGATTTGCCTATCGCATCTATTTGGCCTTCAAAATCGACGCTTTGCATTTTCTGCTGCGTGATATCTGTGGCAAATTTAATGACTTTAATCGGCCGGCCACCTTCATCAAAAACAGGGTTGTAGCTGGCTTGAATCCAAATTTCTTTATGCCCTTTCCCCATGCGCTTAAATTCAGCGGACACAAACTCACCACGATTGAGCTGTAACCAAAACTCAGCATACTCAGAGCTCTGAGCCTCTTGAGCATCCATAAATAGTCGATGATGCTGACCTTGAACTTCTTCTAAGCGATAACCCATGGCTTGTAGAAAATTATCATTGGCCGTCAAAATAGTACCGTCCATAGAGAACTCAATCACCGCCTGAGATTTATCCAGCGCGGTAAGCTTCGCACTCAATTCAGTAATTTTGCGCTCTAGCTCTAGCGCCTTAATACGCTCAGAGCTCAGTAAATCTTGGGCTATTTTGGCTGATTTATTAAAAAACATGATATTCCTCAAAGTCCATTTTGTGGCAAAAATGGGTAATTATTACTTTGAGTATAGGAGAGCTTTTTCTGATGGCCGACTTTTTTTGTTAATAAATGCCCCTATAAATATAAGGGGCAAATTACTTACTCGCCACTGGGCTTCTTAAATCTAGGGTGATTCTTAACCTTGTTATGCACCCCTTTACTAAACGCCTTGGTATGGGCTTCCAGCATATCGACGCCATATAGAATCAATACCACCAACACAGAGATTCGAATCGCATTTAAATGGTTTCCCGTAGCAATCATTACTCCAACCGCGGCTAATACCCAAATGGTCGCCGCAGAAGTAACCCCCACAACAGCGCCATCTTTAGCCAGCATCACACCGGCACCTAAAAAGCCGATACCAGTAATGACCTGCCCAACGACCCTTGAAGGATCGATAATGTCGCCTTTCAGCATGAAAGCTGTGGACAAAAACAGGTAGGTACCTAAGACGATCAGCGACGAGGTGCGAATACCCACGGGTTTGCCCCTAAACTGCCTTTCTAGCCCGATCACTGTGCCACAAAAAATGGCCGTAAAAATCGCTTCCCAACTGTAGGGATCAATATTAAAAATACTATCTAATGTCATTTTTTCTCAATCAACTATTTTTTATCGACTAAATTCGATAACGTGCTATTAATCTGTATAAGATTCTTCTACGTAGGGCTGTTCAACATACGGCTCTTCGGTATAAGTATCTTCTATGTAAGTCTCTTCAACATAAGGTGGTTCAACGTATGTCTCTTCCACATACGGCTCATCAACATACACCTCTTCTTCATTCTGTGCAGAACCACTGTCGCTGCACTCAATCCAATTCTCATTAGCATCTTGGTAAACACCGTATTCCACACACTGCTGTCGAGTACTCATAACCGTGTCTTCTGCCAGCGTAAGCGGCGCTATAAACACAAGTGCTAACAACAAACTCCAAGGTCTTATCAGCCACATAAAATGTCTCCCTACGTATCAAAATTTTAGGCATCAATTATCATCAGCGCACACGTCAAAGTAAAATGAAATAAAGTTATCCTAACGATAAGCACTTTTGTTACTGATTTATGATTATTAGGGGCTACTGATCACCATTTTTCATTGCCGCACCTCTGCCAATTACGCCCTCATTCCGCTATAATTGCCGCCATTTACGATCATCCAAAGAGCATTTTGAAGAAATACTATGGAAAAGACATATCAGCCTCAGGCACTTGAACAAGAATGGTACAAAACGTGGGAAGAAAAAGGCTACTTTAAGCCTTATCAAGACGGATTAGATGGCGAAGGTTATTCCATCATGATTCCACCACCGAATGTCACCGGTTCATTGCACATGGGCCATGCTTTTCAGCATACCATTCAAGATGCTCTTACCCGTTACAAGCGCATGCAAGGCAAGAAAGCCCTTTGGCAAGTCGGTACCGACCACGCTGGCATCGCAACGCAAATGGTTGTTGAGCGTAAGCTTGCCCAAAAAGGTCAACCAGATCGCCACGAATTAGGCCGCGAAGAATTCACCAAAAAGATTTGGGAATGGAAAGAAGAATCTGGCGGCACGATCACTAGCCAGATGCGTCGCCTAGGTAACTCGGTTGATTGGGAAACAGAACGTTTCACCATGGACCCAGGTTTCTACAACGCGGTTGAAGAAGTCTTCGTTAAGCTTTACGAAGACGACTTAATCTACCGTGGTAAGCGCCTAGTAAACTGGGATCCAAAATTACACACCGCGATCTCGGATCTAGAAGTTGAAAACAAAGATGTTAAAGGGAAGATGTGGCACCTGCGCTACCCACTTGCCGATGGCCTTACCTACACCGATAGCGAAGGCGTAGAAAAAGACTACATCGTTGTTGCAACGACCCGTCCTGAAACTATGTTGGGTGATACCTGCGTCGCCGTTAACCCAGAAGATGCTCGTTACCAGCACCTTGTAGGCAAAGACGTGATGCTGCCGTTGGTTGGCCGTCGCATTCCGATTATCGCCGATGAATACGCCGATATGGAAAAAGGCACGGGTTGTGTAAAAATCACCCCTGCTCACGATTTTAACGATTACGAAGTTGGCAAGCGCAACGAACTGCCAATGATCAACGTATTAACGTTCAACGCCGACATTCGTGAAGAAGGCCAGACCTTCAACTTTGATGGCACCGTTAACGAAGAATTATCGGGCTTCATTCCAGAAAAATACCGTGGCCTAGAACGTTTCGCCGCGCGTAAAGAAATTGTTGCCGATTTTGAAGCAGCAGGCCTGCTAGTAGAAATCGTAGAAAACGACATGGTTATCCCTTACGGAGACCGTGGTGGTGTAGTTATTGAGCCAATGCTTACCGACCAATGGTACGTAGACGCAAAAACAATGGCTAAGCCTGCGATTTCTGCTGTTGAAAATGGCGACATCGAATTTGTACCAAAGAGCTACGAGAACATGTACTTCGCTTGGATGAACAACATTCAAGACTGGTGTATTTCACGTCAGCTTTGGTGGGGCCACCGCATTCCAGCTTGGTACGATGACCAAGGTAAGGTTTACGTTGCGCAAAACGAAGCTCTGGTTCGCGAAAAATACAATCTAGATGCTTCGGTTAACCTATCTCAAGATAACGACGTATTAGATACCTGGTTCTCTTCAGCCCTTTGGACGTTCGCAACCCAAGGCTGGCCAAACCTAGACGATCCAGAAGTAGCTAAGCGTTTAGCCGACTTCCACCCGTCTGACGTTTTGGTTACCGGTTTCGACATCATCTTCTTCTGGGTTGCCCGCATGATCATGATGACCATGCACTTCTGCAAAGACGGCAACGGCAAACCACAAGTACCGTTTAAAACAGTTTACGTTACTGGTTTAATCCGTGACGAAACCGGCGCTAAAATGTCGAAGTCGAAAGGCAACGTACTCGACCCTATCGACATGATCGATGGCATCGGTATCGACGAGTTGTTAGAAAAACGTACTGGCAATATGATGCAGCCGCACTTGGCTGAGAAAATTGGCAAGCGTACTAAGAAAGAATTCCCAGAAGGTATTTCTGCTCATGGCACCGACGCATTACGTTTCACCCTGACGGCATTGGCCTCTACTGGCCGTGACATCAGCTGGGACATGAAGCGCTTAGAAGGTTACCGTAACTTCTGTAATAAAATCTGGAACGCATCTCGCTATGTAATGCTTTCTGTTGCAGGCGACGAAGTTGTTGAAGCCGCTGCTGAAAACGGCAGCAAGATTGTTATTACCGACGCCATGAAAGCGGCGTGTGGTGCTAATGGCGAAGAAGCCGTATTGTCGTTAGCCGATCGCTGGATTATTTCTCGCCTACAGTTTGTAGAAGCAGAAGTAACGCGTCACTTCGACAACTACCGTTTCGATCTAGCGGCACAAGCGTTATACGAATTCATCTGGAACGAATACTGCGGCTGGTACTTAGAATTATCTAAGCCAGTACTGTGGGATGAAAACTCCAGCGTAGAAGCTAAGCGCGGCACCCTAGGCACCTTGGTTCGCGTATTAGAAGCGACCATGCGTTTAGCGCACCCAATCATGCCGTTCATCACCGAAGAAATTTGGCAGCAAGTGAAAGTACTGGCGGGCAAAGACGGTGAAACGATTATGCTAGCGCCGTATCCTGTTGCGCAAGACGCGTTCCGTGATGGCGAAGCTGAAGCCGACATCAAATGGCTACAAGACGTTATTACAGCAGTTCGTAATATTCGTGGTGAGAAGAACATTCCACCAAGCAAGCCATTAGACTTGTTATTCAAGAATGGCGGTGACGATGATTTCCGTCGCGCTGAAGAAAACCAAACCTTCTTGAAGAAGCTTGCTCAGTTAGAAAATCTTACTTGGATGAACGAAGGCGACGAAGAGCCAATGTCAGTGACGCAGTTAGTCGGTGATATGGAAGTTCTTATCCCAATGGCTGGCTTCATCGATAAAGATCAAGAAGTTGCGCGTTTGATTAAGTCGGTAGAAAAGCTGGATAAAGAAATCGAGCGTGTGAATAACAAACTCGGTAACCCAGGCTTCACTGATAAAGCGCCACCGGCTGTGATTGATAAAGAAAAAGAGAAAGCCGCAGGGTTTGCTCGTGATATCACTAAGCTGAAAGATCAGATAGAGAAGATTAAGGCGCTTTAATTTTAAAAGTGGTTTAGTTGAATTTACTGATTGATTGAAATAAAAAAACCGGCTTAGGCCGGTTTTTTTATGCTTAAATATTTGTATTCCATACTAGCTACTAAGTTTCACCACTGAAACATTCAGCTTCCATCATAAACATACGCCCGACAGCTCTTTCGATCATATCATCATCAAATTGACCTCCTATAGCTTCATGATCACTTATGCAAATCGGGGGCTTAATACCCTGCCCTTGCTGGACAGCTTCAAGCTCTTCAATAACACGGTTCCAGTATTGATTAATACAATCTCTAGCCCATAAAATATGCTCTGCCTCTGTTCTTTCAGCAGCGTCAACAATAAAATCATTACTCTGTTTGAAAAGTTTTATAGCGTCATTTAAAACTTTTTCCTCCTCAGGATGTAGCTTTTCTAAATCGCAGCAAGCCACCATACCGGAAATTAGGACACATGCTTCTAATGCCTTATCGAATTCTTCTATTATCTGAGAGAACATGAATGGGATTGTAATATGATCTTTCCATTCTTTTAAGAAATCCTGATCAGGAAGAGAAATATGAGATGATGGCAGCATAGCTAAATATGGTATAACAAAGCCGTTTATTACAGGAACAACTCTATATCGACAATCATTTTTTAGATATTTTTCAGCAGACTGAAAAACTGCTTCTTGGTATTTTAAATCAGCCTCTAAATTATTAATATATATTAGAATTGCGACTTCTCTCGCGGGCCAATAAACACAATCTAACTCATCAATCGATATCATCCAACATAGACTAGACCACCCTTTAGTATTTAAATCTGCCTCCAAGGATTTTAATTTTTTATCGAACCTCTGGTTTGCTAATAGCTGACACCGTTTTTCAGCAGTAGAAACTGCCTTACTAGGACCGCTTTTACTCGTAAAATTAATAATTTTCTGATGTGCAAAATCACTAGTTTCGAAGGCAAATTCATGCAGTAAATGGGATACTTGCATAAGTCGCACAGCTAATGCTGCAAGTTCTTTTTTCGGAGGGTTTAAGCTCATTCTCCATACAAGAGATTGCTCATGTTCAAATGCCTGACCAGCTAAACTCCCTGCAAATATCGCTGTTCCTTTTGGTTCTCCATCACTAGAAAGCTTATTCATCCTTCCCATAAGATTACCCAATATTCCAGTCAATAGCGCACCTAGAGAATCATCTTGACTTGAATTTAAAGCTGGCTCGGTCATATCATTTGAAACTTGTTCTGGCGCTGCATAAGCGATATTATTAACCGCCGTAATAATTTCATTCACCTCCACTGCTAAAACTTCAGCTTTTGAAATACGCTTACCTCTAATCCACTTCTCACTATACAAACGAAAAATCTTCTCTGTTCGCCTTATCAAAGCAGCCATTTCATTAGCATATTCAGTAAGACTTTCAGAAGCAGATCTAGCCAATAAAATTTGACGAAAAGCCACATTCCAAGAAATGCGAGTTTTCGAGGGCATGCTACTTCTTGGCATATTCTTTGACCAGTAATTATGCCCACCAACTGTAATTTTTTTATTTACAGGGGTAACTATTTCCGAAGCAGCCGCATCAGACTTAGGAGAGATTGCAATTAATGCTTCACAAACATCACATAATCTTTTATTTGAGTCCATCATTACATTATCAGAAACAAAAAAAATGTCAGCACGAACTGTCCTACCGTGCTTTCCATTAAAATCTATCTCAGGAAATGTTACCCATGGGGTTTGAGAAATAAATAGGTCAAATAAAACTTCTTCTCCTCCTAATTCATCAACTAACTGTTTAGCTAAATCAGGGCTGATAAAATATGCTGAAGCTAAAAATCTACTGACAACATTAATATCTAACGTTTCATTTTCAATAGATGGAACAGAGACCTCAATGTCAATAGGATCACCACCGCATATAGGAGCAAGGCAGGAAAGTAGTTTGTTCGCTTGTTGAAAATTATTGCAAGAAGGAGTCAGTTTCCCTTTAGATCGCTGCTCTAAACATACCTGCCTTAAGTCTTGTTTGGGCAACTCTCGAAAATAATTTACAGCATCTCCAATTATCCTCAACGGTTCCATTTCAATAAGCCAAGAGATATCAATCGTTGAATCACCAAACATCGATGCAAAGGCCCACTGACCTCGTTGTACACAATTCAGCTCCAACGCATTTATGAAAGTAACAACATTACGCTCCAAAGTTGCCAAACCTAACCCGGTTAGAATTGCCACCCAGACTTCGATATCTTTGGTGCTATCAAGTAATTCTGATAGGTTTTTTAATATAACCACTTCTTCATAGGTTGGTATATCAGCTAATATGGATTGAATGACTCTAGGTAAAGTATCATTGGTAACTGCAAGTAGGCCTTTCCAGAACGACTCTGAAGATACAAATAATACTTGGTCATGAGTAGCTTCGACGAGGGCTTTAGAACGCAGTATATGCAAGCCACCTAACACGCCTGGCTTAGACTCTCTAATCAGGTGCTCATCTAATAGATGCCTAAGTGCCGCACTGGCCTCATTAGGATTAATATCTATCAAGTCAATTAACTTACTCGCCTGTATATCACCACCCAATGAAAAGAGAGTCGAAACGACCCTAAGTATTGCCAATTCATTGTATCTGTCCTCCTGCTGCCTTATTCGTATCTGATCTTTAATAACTACAGCAAGGCGTTTTCCTTGAGTGAGGATATGAACATATTCGAGCATAAGCCCATTAGACTGCTCGAAAGGTTCCCTCCAATGCTTCCATTGAGTTTGCCCCACAACTTGAAGTTCTGACCACACACTTTCTGCAAGTTTTTCATTTAAACTCACTTCAATAATTTCAACATCTGAATGATTGGTAATAAAAGATATATCTTCTTTTCGCACAGTACCTAGAAAGTATATGTCAGGCATTCCCCGCAACTCTCTAGCAAGTATGTTCCATAAATCAGCACTTTTTGCTCCTATTTCGTCTAAAGCTAAACCGATAGGAGATATATCACTTGGTCTTCTAGCACGTAAAAATCGAATAATAGAATCTGCATCCGATGCAACTGCACAAGAGGTAACTTGATACCAGCGCATACTTCCAGCTAGATCATTAATCGCAAGCCACATTAATGCAGATTTTCCAGCGCCAGATTGGCCTGATAAAAGAGCATGCCTTCTTTTTTTTAATAAACTGATAACATGATTCTTTTCTTCTGGTCTATTTAGCACAAGACCTGCTGCAACATGACCTGGAGAGGATTTAACACCTTGATAGAAAGCGGGTTCAGGTACTGGTGTACTGAAGTCTATCGGTTCAAGTATGCCGGAGGCCAATGCATAATCTATTGCAGAAGGATCTTCAGCTTCCAAGCGCTCAAAGATTCGGCGCTCAACTTCAGTAGTAGAAATTCTTCGTCGATTTTCAAATGATAAATGCGCATTATCTTCCGATGCAGATGCAACCAGTTTGTAAAGATCGCTTAATATACCCTCGGCAATAATTTCAACGATATCAAGTTGACCAGTAAGTATCTTTAAAATTGAATATTGAGGGTTAGTACAAACTAAAACCTGCTCATCGCAGCCTTTAAAAATATCATCTATGGCTTCACATTTACGATTTGAACACGGTTGCTCTAGGACAAGTACAACCTTTCTTTTTCCTGTGTTTCGAACATTACTTTCCTTACCAGTCACTTCCTTTAATATTTTATTAACTTCGCTTTCGCTAAAAACACCTTCTTTTCGAGACTTTACCTGAATCCAAAATTCTTCAAGAGGCAATTCAACAACACAATCTTCTAAACCTTCAGGAACTAAATTTCCAGATGGTGATAATCCAGCCCATTGACGGATTAATATCAAAGTTGAAAACAGGTGTTGAAAATGAAAACCTCTTCCCGCCCAAGCTCCTGATCGAGATTTTTTCCACGCATCGACAACACTAGCTTTATGCTCATCTATCATTGGCATATTGAAATTATTCCGTGATTGCTATAGATATCATGATTAATTTAAAGTTATGAATAGAAAAATATTTGTAGAGGGTTCAAGAACTATATAATGAAGGTATCTTAATATTTTCTGAATATGCTCGTTTTTCGACGAATCAGCTACCCATATCATTTTCATACTCTAGAGCAATGAAGTGCCCCAGACAATCAGACCAATTATAATCGGGATTATATGAATACTATGGCTATAGTATTATCGGACTGTGAGTCTGAGAACTAGCAATGAAATCTGATTAACACATTACGCTCTCGAATAACGATAACTACCCTTTATATTGACAGCCAAATACTTACCAGCAGAATCAGCATCTCGCAGTCCTTCAAATAATACTTCAGGTACATCAAAGTATTCGTAAATCGTACCGCTACTAAATTCAACCTGTAATGTCGAGCTGCTTTCATCATAACCAATGGAGCTGATATTACTTGAGTCAACAGTTACTCTCGTTATTGCTACCTCTTCTTTTCTGATCATCTCTAACTCATCAATTGAAGGCAGCGCATCAATTTTAATATCACGTTTCAGGCTATAATCGCTAATACCCTCTGCTAGTGTTTTGAACAAATGTATTTTTGGAGCACCAACGTTTGATTTTGTTTTTAGCTCATTATAAAGATAAGGATTTAAAAATCGCTGATTATTAAATTCAGAATAATAGTCCTCATCTGCCGTTATAATCCACACCTATTGAGTTGAATATCTTGTTAAAAACTGTTCCCAAATTAACTGATCTCCAAGAGGATCACTTGATTTTCCTGGAGGATTTCCAAGTTCTTTTCGCAATCTTGCTGTTATTATTTCTTCTGAAGAGGCTGAGTGTACTGAAGTGAAAATCTTAGACAACTCGTTCGAAACATTATCTTCTGATGCCATAATAGAATGCAATGTATCGCTAACAATTTCTGAATATTCTTTTTTCAACCTCTCCTCATCTTTAATTATTTCAGCACGATCTTCATTCCACGCCTTTAACTTCTCATCTACGCCACTATCTAAATGCTCAGGCAAAGTTGTTTTTTTAATCACACCAATAAGTTTAGAATTATTAAAAAAACTTTTAAGAGAAACTGAAAGCTTATTTCTCTGAATTTCATTATATATTTGTTCAGTTATAAATATCTGATCTTTTAACTCCACCAGCGTTTTAAGAAGACCTCTGAATTTATTTCCTGACGAATCATAAAATCGTAAATATATATTCGCATCTATAAATATAATTTTCTCACTAACCATAATATTAAATATTCTTATAATCTATTAATGGACATAACGAACGCATAGAAAACTATAAATAGCCATCTATACGTCGGATAATGGAGCGGGCATAATTAGGCTACAATGTAGCCATTTTATTCAAAAAAATCTCTAATCGATCAAACTTTTGAATATCGATACACGCCTTTTATATTGGCAGCTAAGTATCCTCCAACAGAGTCAGCAGTTCGCAGCCCTTCAAATAAATCATCAGGCACATCAAAGTATTGGTAAATAGTACCATTCTTAAATTCAATCTGTAGCGTTGAACTTTCTTCATCATAACCAATTTCAGCAACATTGCTCGAATCTACAATTATCATTTCCATATTTCATTCCTCATTGTTTTATTTTATCGATTTTAGGGTTTTGTGATCGCCAAGTTTCAATTAACTCTTCGTAATTAGGTTCAAGCTCCATATCAATACCCCAGCCACCTGGATGTACCGACTCTGCCGGAAGCACTTCATCATAAATAATAGGATCTTGACTGTCTGGTCTTCTATTCTTAGGAGGAGGCTCTATAGTAGTCCGCATAGGGAGTTTAACGGCTTCACCTAAAATTATTGCTTCACCAGTCCTTAGTATTGGCAACATCCCTGTCAACCCATCCAGATTATCTGAAAGAGCAGAAGTAATGTGTCCCCTATCAATTGAATTGGTTAATCTAAGCGCAAAAAAAGTGCCACACTGAGAGAGTATTGTGGGATTTATCTCTGATGGCCTTTGGCTTACAATCATTGCACCGATACCATATTTCCGTCCTTCTTTCACAATCCGCTGAACAATTTTTGAAGCCATTCCTTCTGAACTACTATTTAAATAAATATGTGCTTCTTCCATAACAATTAATAAAGGCCTATGCCTTCCTCCTTGAGACAGATTTCTAGCCCAAAATAACGCTTCATACAGTAACCGAAGTAACGCTCCTATTGTTGTCTGTAAAATATCAGCAGGTACCCCTGACAAATCTAATATTGTAACGGGCCTGTCACTACCAATCCAATTTTTCAGTAATGAATTTAAATCTTCTGTCACTCTACCTTCTTCAGTCGGCAACCAGTTATCGGGTTTAAAGATAAAATCATACCGAGGTATTCGAAGCTTTGTCCCAAGTAATAAAAGCTGTTTACCTATCCCCAATGAGCCAGGCAAATAATAAATTTTTTCTTCATCAGCTCCAGTTTCAACATGTTTAAAAATAGGGGCAATGCCCTTTGAAGGGTTTCCTACCAAATCATTTCCATCCACATCTTTTTCATAAGCCAAATTATCTATTGGCCTACTACCTTTAACTTTATAATATGTTCCAAACGTTTCAATAAATAATTCATACCATAACTGATGAATACTAAATGGTATTGGTGAATCAACGCTAAGAGTATCAGCAGAAGCACCTTTTCTTGGATGACTTTTCAAAGATTCCAATTTAAATTTTAGAACCCGTTCCATAACGATATTCTTAACTTTTTCATCTTTGAACTCTCCAAAACTGACCTCACATAGTTCATCGAAATTTAATGCCCAAAATGGAATATATAAATTCTTTTCCTTCAATTTTGATTTAGAATCACCATCAATTTTATAAATATGTGCCTTGTCTTGCAGCGCCTGTCCATATTCGCCATGAAGATCGAGCATAATCACTCGAGAGGATGGATACCTTTCAGTATTAGACAGCGCATTCATAATGCTTGCTACTGTCGTCGACTTACCGGAACCGGTCGTACCAACCACTGCCGAGTGCCGCGTCACTAATTTATTTACATCTACCAATGCAGGTATTGAATCTGCATTCGAAATATGACCAAGTTTTACAAAGTAGGGCTTATCCGGTTCGCCATAGATATTTTTTAATTCTTTTTCAGAAACCAGATGAACCTCATCACCAATAGTTGGATATTGAGAAAGACCTCGATGAAACACACCATTTCTAGGCCCTTCGCCTATTAGCTGAATTGTCATCCACCTATTACCATGAGTTTGGTTATCGACTTGATTTTCAGGTACTGCACTTGCGCCCACTTGGCTAACAATCCCAAATAAGTTGATAAATCCAATAGGTATTCTTATAAAGCTACCTATTTGCCCAACTCTATACCCTTGTCCATCTATATATACAAAACCAGACAAGGATTCAGATGACAATGCAATACTAACTGATGTGCCTGTAACATCCTGCACATCACCAAGATATGTTTCTTTACTAGACATCGTTAGTATCCCTTGAGGTGCCAATAATCTTTTTCAGAAAATTTGAAAATTCTGAAAAATCACCTAATTTAATAAGATCTATCATTTCGTCTGAGCTTTCGATTTTCTTCTCCGTCGAAACAAACTTTAATAGATCAGTATCATCATCATTAATTTTTTTCCAGCCACCTAAATTTGTTCCTATTATTGCTTTATCAAATGTCCATATATTTAAATTATGTTGATTTTCAGCAAGCCTGTAAGCGTCCGAATACTGTTCTTTTCCATCATCACTCTCATATTTCCCATGCATCAACCCTAAAACCATAGCTGTTGGATTTGCTTTTAAAGCATTAATGATCGTATCGTTCAAGTGACCGTCATGAAATGAGTATCCAGATAGAATTAAAAGAGAAGATTTTTTACGAATAAAACGACTCAATTGATCAATTAATGCCAGATACGGCATTTTCCTACTTTCTTCATACTTCAAATGCGATGGATAGATTAAATGTGAAGCGTCATTTTTTACTTCAGATGATCGATATACTTTTTTAGCCTCTTTTCCATTTCCATCTATTTCTGTTTCTTTATACCAATTAATTGAACCATGAATCTTCCACAACCTTGACCAATGGGTAGGAATCAACGCATCCTCTACAGCTCTTAAGTCAAAGAAAGATCTTCTTGAACCAACAAAACCATCAAAATAAGGAACCTGTGTATCTTCTAATGCTTGCTCCATCAATAAATCATAATTTGTTGTGAATATTTCTATAGCTACTTTTCTATCTATAGACCCAATCCATTTACATAATCGATGATATGGTGTTTCTTGATCTGGTAATTTAACATCAAGTTTTCGAACTATAACTGAACAAATTTCTTTTTCTAAATCTAATAGTTCATTTTCAGTCAGTCCTCTTACATTCCCACCCCTTGATACTAAAATCAAGCTTCTTAAAAAACTTAAAATATCTTCAATATTATTTACATCTTTTTCTGCTTTCCCAAGTTCTTCTAGCAATGAGGAATACTTCTGATTAGCTTCAAGTTCTTTATTAATTGCTATCGTAAGGTTTTTAACATCAGGTATTAACGGCCATTTACCATCGGGCATATTTACTGATAAAGGACAGCCTGCTGATAGAAAAAAACCGATAGCTTCATTATCTTGGGATAATGACTGCCTAAGGTATTTCAAATGTCGAATCGGATCATGAAAATCTTGCATATTTATTTACCGTATATATTTTATTTAAATCCAAAGAAAAGCCTCGATGAATATCGAGCTGATTAGGGAGTGATCTAAGATTGTCTTGAGCAATACGAACTGCTTCGAGAATAGAAACTTCATCAAAGCTGACCACTTCACGAAGAAAGCCCTTGGTATTTTGGCCATCTAGCGATGTAAGTTCATAATCACCTTTCTTCGCTACGCCTAAGCCTGTAGTCAGGTGGGTAGTACGTGCTTTGTTAAAGCTGTAATTCAGTAGTAGAACGGTGTAATCAGGATCGGTGGTGGCAGTAGCTCTTTCTTCTGCTAGATAGGCTTCAACAACGTCAAAGTTCTTTTGTTTGATGTTGTCGATTAGGAAATTGAATTCATCTTGTTCTAGTGCGCTAGCGCTGTAAGAACACAGCCATAGAGAGAGGCTTATTAGCAGGTACTTCACAGAAAATCCTTTTCATTATTGCCAGCCCTATTTGGCTGACATGTGTAGTTATCAATCCAGTGTAACCGTTAGTTTTATCAATGTTAATGCCTTAAAAGCCATAAGGGCTTTCATTTGGGTCAATTCACATTGAATTTTCTACTCGATTGCTAAAAACGTTTCAGCTGAAACGCTTTTAGCACTATTTAGATGCATTTCATCTTGTATTTTGGCTTTAACTCAAAAACTGCTGCAATTTTTTAATTAGCGCTTTCTTCATTGCCAACTTGCTAACTAGGTTATCTGTAAACAGCTGTATTTTGTTTCTAACTTGTCCGCTAATATTCATCCTAGGGAGAATACCTATTACGTTCACACATAGAGGGAATTATGGGAATAAACGAAATAATGCGACTCATCTTCTTAATTGCTATTTCAATGCTTTCTACAGCCTGCTCTTCCGTTAAGTACGTGACGATTAATAACAACTCAGCAGAAAGCATTAATTTTCAAGGTGAGTTTATTACAGCCACTGATGAAGTTGATAATTTAGATTTTCAGCTAAAATCTGGAAGCTCTAAATCATGGCGATACGAGATTAGTTCTTTTGAAAGTGATGAGTTGGATAAAGGACTTAACAAAATAACTCTATCAGTTTCAAGCGAGTGTTCTATTACGCTGGATAGGAACGAGATCGAAGAAATAGCAGAGAAAGATGGTATGTGGTTTATAACCATTGATTCCGCGATTGTTAATTGCAAGTAAAATGAAAACCATATTAGCCTGCCCTTATCACTTACCGTATGATGCGTATCTATAAATTTATTGGAATTTTAATCAAGGATAGATACATGTTACCGCAACTATACTCACCCACACAGGTCTTCGTTAGTTCTTTTTTAGGAGGGCCTTTTGCTGCAATTCATACGTTACGGCATAACTACAAGGCTCTTGGTAATACCAAAGAAGGTCAGCGTGTGTTGCATCTTGGACTTTTTTTAATAACGCTACTATGCCTCTTAACTATATTCATTCAGAGAGAAAATTCTTCTTTAATTTTAACCTTAATTATTCCTACTCCCTTTTTATACTCCTGGTTTGCGCTAAAAATTGCTAAAAACAATCAAATTAGTGATATGACTAAGCAAGGTGAGGACTTCACATCAATATCAACAAAACGTGTTATTAGCATAATATTAATTTCACTGGTTACTTTCCTTACATACTCTACGGTAATCAACGTAATTATTTTTAAAATCGAGAATCCGACCCATTCATTCATAAGGGATTACAATATCAGCAATGGTATTTATGATAGAAATGGCTATATGAGTTTTGAGATAGAGTTCAAAGATGGCAATACTTTTAGTAAAGAAAATCTATCCTCTCTACAAGAAATCACGAATAATGCCTGGTATCTACCCTATTCTCACCGGGTTGACTCAATGAGCAATCACAACGTAGCTTCTTATGAAAATGAAGATATGCTTGTAAAACCCCTTATTCCTGAAGAAGGTATATTAACTGATATTCAAGCTTCAAAAATAAAACAACAAATCTTAAGTGATGTAGAAATTCTAGATAAATATTACTTCCCAAAAGCTAACAAAACAACTATCAATGTACACTTCACACTTCCTGACACTCTGAATGAAGTCGCATTTTACAAGTTATATAACAACTTAAAATCATTCGAAATAGACATAAAGACAAAATATCCAGTAAATGTAACTACCTCAGGAAGTTATTATTCCGATACTCTTATGGCCTACCAAACGTACAGTTTACCTATTCCCACTAGCTCTAGGTCTGACTTTTACAATGCTGGTGTATTAAGTGATATAGACAAACTGTCCAATAGATTACGGAAGAATAAAAATGTACAGCATGTTTGGTCATATAGCGATTTAGTAAAAAGCCTGAATACTGTTATGGGTGACAGCCAAGGGTTTAACTCAAATAATGACAGTCATATACAGCAGTATTTACTAATATACCAAATGTCATTGCCATATGGTAAGGACACTAATAATGTATTTGATACATTTGAAGGAAAGATATTTATAAATCTACGTTTAAAGGAAGATAACAAAGATCATCTTGAAGATGTAATTAATGATGCAAAAGTTTGGTTTAAAAATAATTCTAAAAGTAACCTATATATAGGTGATAATATTTCCCAATAAGTATCGAGGCTGTAAATGTAATTATTTACAGCCTAATACACTAGCGATCATTTAAAGCTTTTTCAGCAACTAAGTTTATGCAGGTTTCTTCATCTTGAGTAAAAACGTACTTTTTATACAGCATCCACCTATAAGACAGCGGCTCGCACTCTTGATAACTGTTATCGTCTATTATCCGATTAACTAATACATGAGCAATTTGTGGTAAGACAAACATCACCACCACTGCAATCAACGCAATTTTTATCAAGACCTTCTCAATACTAAAAGAGACTTTCCTTTGATAAATAGCAGCATAAACGACCGCGACAGAAAGCGAGAGTGCTCCAACTCCTGCTCCCAGTACGTACATTGCACCTTTATCAAAGGTAATAATATTGCGCATATTTATCAGATCAGAGACTAAATTATTTAGACTGCTACCAAACCACACTAAGCTCCCGACGGAAAATGACACAAAAAATACGACACTTAAGATCCTAATATGAAAGGGCTGGAGTACTTCATCATTCATCTAGTCAACATCCCTGAAGATATAAAACATCTACTATTTCAATACCGCCGCAACAGCATCTTGGCAGAAGAATACCTTTTGTATCCCCACCCGTGTATCAGAATAAAGCACTAGTTCCCTTTGAAATTAATTGACTGCCTACCTGCACTCAATGGCGTTATAGATCAACCTAGGAATCGTCTTGCCCAGTTCAGTAGAGTCACAACAAGCACAGGTAAACTTAGTAGGGTTGGCGGCGATAACAAAGTCTTCTGATCGATTAAAAGGTGCATCAAAATAACGATCTACTTTAGAAAAACATAACCGCTCGGTAAAGCGCTGTGGCTTGCTATCGGCTATTTTTAAGGTCGCTGGCTTGGTGAAAGGAAGAACGAACCTTTATGTAATTCCCTATGGTGATGCCTACATAGCGTCACCAAGTTATCCAGCGTTGTATCACCACCATCGGCCCAGTGCTTTATATGATGCCTTCGACATAACGGCTTTCACAACAGCCCGGAAACTGGCAGCCGCCATCATGAATCGTCAATACTCTGAACAAAGCTATCTAACTGATCAGTTTCATTCAATACGGCCCCTATCGATTACGACAAACTTCCTCCCCTAATACAGATCTCTGTTTAAATGTGAGGAAACCATGTCACTTTCTATTTTATTATCCATGTCGGCCTTTGCCCTTGCGGCTTCGATATCTCCGGGCCCTGTTAACCTAGTGGGTTTAAGCAGCGGTAGCCGCTACCCTCTCATTCGAGGCCTAATATTCGTCAGCGGTGCCACACTGGGGTTTCTTGTTTTATTTGTCGCGGTGGGCTTAGGGCTGAATCAATTATTCGAACTGTGGCCAGCCCTATTTACTGTCTTGCGCTGGGCAGGTATTGGCTTTTTATTGTATCTGAGTTTTTTATTAGCCCGCTCTGACGGTGAATTATCTTCAGATCACATTAAAGCCCCAGGGTTTTGGACCGGTGTTTTAATGCAGTGGTTGAACCCAAAAGCTTGGCTAGCATCCGCAGCAGGAATTAGCACCTATGCACCGAATGGTGAGTTGCAAATATTAATAATATTTACGGCTTTGTATGCTGTTATTTGCTGGCTGTCATTATCAAGCTGGGTCGTCGCAGGGGCATTTTTTCGTGAAGCGATTCATCAGCCCAAATACCTTAAACGGTTTAATCAGTTGCTAGCGTTACTATTATTTTTAAGTTGTATCGTTGTTATATTCAGCACTGGCTTTTATAGCTTTCTATAGCTTTCTATAGCTTTCTATAGAGAGTTAACTACGATTATTTTGATATTGCCCCGGCGTAGCCGCTGTCAGCTTTTTAAACGTACGCTGAAAATGCGCCTGATCGGAAAAAGCTAATTGCTGAGCCACATCAACAAGCTCTATTCCTTGTTGCAATAACTCTCGGCTTTTTTGAATACGACGATTCAGTAAGTAGGCATGAGGCGTTAAACCGTATTGTCGACGGAAACTACGAATTAAATGACCTTCGCTACAATTTGCTAAAGTGGTTAAATTCTCTAACGTTGGCATGGTTGCTAATGATTGATCAAGAAACTCAGCAACAGCATTCAAGTTTTCCTGTGGTGCAGATGCATTGTCTACATCAGTCTGAGGAGCATCACTGAACCAAGTCATCAGAGTCGTTATATAATCGATAAAACAGGACTGTTTTTCCAGCAAATCTGTTTCTGTACTAATCAAAACCTCAGCGACTTCACAATAAAGTGAGTACCAGTGATTGCTACCTTCTTTTTGATGTAGTGTTTGATCTAATGTGATCATCGGCTGATGAATATTTTGCCAGCGCTTCTCTGAAATTAAACCCGCTTCAAATCTCAACTGCGTCAGCCAATCCGCATCGATATACATCATCCAATAAGCCCATGGCTGATTGTCCACCGGATTACAGGTATGCACCCAATCAGGATTCATCATCACCAGATCTGTTTCCTTTATTGGATACAGGTCATCGCGATACTGGAAAGTACTGATGCCATGAGTAATCGCGCCAATCGACCATTGCTTGTGTGAATGCGGAGCGTAGCTAACTTTACGACCGTCTTCGACTCGGCGTAATTCAACATAAGGCATATTGGCATTACGCCAGAAAATCGATTCAGTCACAGGAAGCTCTTTAAGTTTATTAACATGAAAGCCAGACCAACCTATTCTAATGAATTCAAAATAGATACACCAATTTAGTGCTCAAGCAAGACGATGGTATTGAAGATTAAGGCGCTATAAAAGCAGCCTCACTTTTCATGAGATCAAAAGAACCGCCCTACTAATATTCAGAGGGTGGTTTTTTATGCCCGAATTCCTAGTCTCAACTCTCGATTTATCAATTCATACTAGGTACACTCTACTGAGTAATTACTCTAATAACCTTAATAAAACGAATTCACCTATGACTCCATCAGAAAGACTTCAGGCCACCTATCAAACGCAATACAAGGCCTCGCGTCAGCATGCTTACCCAAGCATCAACGAACGTAAAGAGAACCTAGAAAAGCTGGCTCAGCTGATAGAAAACAATGCAGACCGCATCTGCGCAGCCATCGACAAAGATTATGGCGGCCGCTCTACCAACGAAACCATGCTATTGGAAATAACCCCGCTATTAGGCTCAGTCACCTACGCCAAAAAACGCATCAGCAAGTGGGCTAAACCCAAAAGCCGTCACGTTGGCTTAACGTTTAAAGGGGCGAGTAACAAGCTGATCCCTCAGCCTAAAGGCGTTGTCGGTGTCGTGACTCCATGGAACTACCCATTATTCCTAGCACTCAGCCCATGCGTTAGTGCCTTAGCTGCTGGTAACCGCTGCATTGTTAAAATGGCCGCCAATTCACAAAACTTGTGCCGTCTACTGGATGAATTAGTATCTGCTGTCTTTGACGAAGCCGTATTGGCCGTCATTCCAGCCACCTCAGCGCGTGAATTCTCTTCCATGCCTTGGGACCACATGGTATTCACTGGTTCTGCCGCGACGGGTAAAATCGTCATGGAAGCCGCGTCTAAAAACCTGACGCCAGTCACTCTAGAACTGGGCGGTAAGTCTCCGACCATCGTCGCCCCTGACTACGATATCCGCACCGCCGCCGAGCGTATGACTTTCCCTAAATTCTTAAACGCCGGCCAAACCTGTGTTGCCCCGGATTACATATTCGTACCAGAAGGCAAAGTTGAAGAATTTGTTAAGCACGCTAAAGAATTTGTAGGCAGCCGTTACGACAGCGTAAACAACTCAGACTTAACTGCGATTATCGACGAAGCTGCTTTTAGCCGTTTGAAAGCCACACTAGAAGATGCCAAAGAAAAAGGCGCCGAGGTTGTTAACCTATTACAAGGTGACGCTTTAAATGAAGAAGGCAAAAAGATTGCACCGCACATCATCGTGAATCCAAGCGATGACATGATCATAATGCAAGACGAAATCTTCGGCCCACTGCTTCCGATCAAAACGTATAAATCATTGGATGAAGTTGTTGAATACATCAACGAACGCGATCGCCCTCTGGGGTTATACATGTTCTCTAACGACAAAAAGACCCAAGACGATTTATTCTACAGAACGCTTTCTGGCGGCGTATGCATCAACGACTGCATGTTCCACGTTGCTCAGCACGATATGCCATTCGGCGGCATTGGTAACAGCGGCATGGGCCATTACCATGGTGAAGAAGGCTTTAAAGAATTTTCGAAATTACGCCCTGTATTTAAGCAGTCGGGCATGACTTCTAAAATCATTCTGATGTTGTCGCCGCCTTACGGCTCATTGTTTAAAAATGTTGTTAACTTGATGTTGAAAATGAGATTGTAGTTTTTCTACTAATATCAACTCACCCATAGATCTAATTCTATGGGTGAAGCCGCTGGTTTTGATCGGCAAGTATTGGCAAAGAATAACCATCGGTTAAGGTTTCCATAAAGGCCACTAGGGCATCGACTTCTTCTGGTGTTAACTTTAAATCCCCTAACTCTTCATCATTCACGTTTTCTTGAACTTCCGCTTGCGCCCAACGCTGTTCGGTTAACGACTTTTTACTATCAAGATCTCTTTCGTTATAAAAATCGACGACTTCTTTTAAGTTATCGAACAAACCATTATGTAAATACGGCGCTGTTTTAGCGATATTACGCAGAGTCGCTACTTTAAACTTACCTTTCTCTTCATGGGCATTATCAATATGAGGATTATTGGCTAGGCCATTATCAATATAAGCTAAACCTTGTGGATTAAATAAATCATTCATTCTATAAAAGGCTAAATTTTTATTCGCGGGCTGACCAAGGTTATCGTAACTGTAATCTGTAAATAACGGCTGCGGATTCTCAGCGCTGACTTGGCTTGGGTGGCAGGCTGCACAATTACCTTTATCTTCCGCTTCAAATAATTCCAGCCCCAGTTTTTCCTGCGCTGTTAATTGCACCTTGCCCTGTAAATAATAATCATACTTTGAGCTAAAGGTCGCAAATTCTGGCCCTTGCTCATAGGCTACAATAGCCGCTGTAATCGCATTAAACGCCGCATCTGAATTCTGCCAGATGTCTGCACCATAAAGCTGTTCAAGTATTACTTTGTAATCTGAGCTTTTAACCTTCGCAACGACCTCTGCCATGGTCTTATTGCCCATTTCTAAGGGGTTTAAAAAAGGACCTCCCGCTTGTTCTTGCAACGTTTTCGCGCGTCCATCATGAAAGAAACCGCCCATCCATAGCGATTCTTCCTTATTCCAAAATAAGTCGGGGTTAAATTTCACATAAGAAATCGAAGGCGCATTACGGTTGCCAAATAGACGGGCATTAGCCCCCGCACTCACCACTTGCCCAGGGTCTGCAAAGAAGTTTTCACTTTGGTGACAGCTCGCGCAAGATTGACCAGCAGGAGAGGAAAGGTTTTTATCCTCAAAGATGAGTTTACCCAAAGCAACTCTTAAGCTTGAGTCTGCGGCAGCACTTTCAGGGGTTAACCCAGCAAAAGCAGATAAGCTAAAAGAGGTGCAAAAAATCAAAAAAGTGCGACGAAATAACATAACCAAGCTCTAATAAATACGACTGACGACCATTATAGCCCAGTTGTCATAAATTTAAATAGTAATGATTATTAATACTATTTAATAAGCTGCCGCTATCAACGCATGACAGGCTTGATGTGGATTACCTGTTGCATCATAACTTTTTACCCATTCGCCATAATTATGCACCACAGGAATATCTTCTGGGTGAAAACTCGGCTTAAAGTAACGCAGTAGGTTCGGGGTGAAGGATGAAAAAAGGCCTTTTCTTGGGCCATATAGCCATGGAATGTTTTTGATAAACATTTTGCGGCGCTGCCACTTAGTAAAACCGTCAGCTTCTAACATCTGGTCGGCAAAGTGGAACATGAAATGAGAGATAATTTTGGTCGCGTGAACCATCGCTGTAACACGTTTCCAGTAACCCACTTTCGCGACATCTTTCATTACATTGAAGGCAACCGATCTGTGCTCCATTTCTTCAATGGCATGCCACGCAAACAAAGCTCTCATTTTAGGGTGCATACCCGCAGTGGTTTCTTTATTCGTGAAATAAGTATCGGCCAGCAACGCAGTAAAGTGTTCTGCCGCTGCCGTTATCGCGAGATTATATTCTGGTGACCATTTACGCTCGTCTTCTTTGGTTTTGTCTTTATGCTCGGCCAATAAGCGCTCCATTGGCATTCCCTGTTTTTCTAACAGGTTGTTGTATTTGGTATGCGCAATGCCGTGCTGGGCTTCTTGTACTGTAAATTCTTTTACTTCGTGTATTAGCTGCGGGTCGGTAATGTTGTCGCGAAAAGCACGCACGCTGGAAATAAAGTAGCGCTCGCCTTCCGGAAAAGTCGACTGCAAAGCATCGTGTATACGTGTCTTAAATGGATCGCTGGAGTGCCAATACCTTGGAATAGTCTCATCCAAGCCAAAATCAATATCTTTGCGGGCTTCAATTTCTGGTTGAGTTATTTTTGTCATTATTTTTCTCCCATTGCAGATAACAGTTCGTAATGCTCAGGATCACGTAGATCACTCATCTCACGATTTAATATCCAGTTGCGTAATTTCAGTGGTAACAGTGTTAATAAGCGCAGCAACGATGATTGATGGCCAAATACCATACGCTGTTTGCCGGTTTTAATGCCGTCGATCACGATACGTACCGCAGTTAATGGACTGGTTTTCAAATACTTTGCTTCGAACTCTGCGCCATTTTTAGAATCTTTAGCAATATTGGTTTTGATACCACCTGGGTGTACCAGATGAACCGATATCGGCGTATCGGCCAGTTCTACCATCAGCGATTCGCTGAAGCCACGTACCGCAAATTTCGACGCACAATAATCACTGGTGCCCGGAGTTCCGATTAAACCAAATACGCTGGATACGTTGACCACTGCGCCTTCCTGATTCGTCAGTAGCTGTGGCAAAAATGCTTTCGTTACATTCACTACCGCGAAGAAATTGATATTCATCGTCAGCTGAAATTGCTCCATGTCTTGCGCCCAGACTGGCGCCCCACCGCCACCAATACCTGCGTTATTTATAATCACATGCGCATTGCCAAGTTTGTTTTTTACCTTTTCAGAAAAGGCCACAACATCCTCTTGTGAAGCAATGTTCATTGCCTCGCAACACGTATGTTTATCTGTAATTTTTTGTACCATCGCGTGAGTTTCAGCCAAGGCCTGTTCATTAACGTCAGTAATAGCAACCAGAGCACCAAGGCGCGCAAATTCTAACGCATACTCTCGCCCCATTCCCGAAGCTGCACCAGTGATGACAACCACCTTGTTATTAAATTGCTTCATATTTCAGGCTCCGCTTTTTCATGTTTCTTCTTGCTAGAAGCTGTTGGCTTTTCAGAAACTTGCGATTTTACGGGAGCTTTTGCAGCGGCGTAAAACTTCAGGCAATCATTGGTGACGGAACCAAAGCGTAGATTCTTCGCATCGACTTTATAGTCCATGGCAACATCCCAAGGAGCGTTCATGCCTCGGCGCGGAAGGTTATCAATGGCCCGCTGAACATAACCGGCACCAAAATCTAATAGTGGCCTTGTTGGCATATTCGGGTCTGGCAATTCTGGCTGACAGATCAGTTTATCTTGCTCTGTCATGTGCTCCATGATGCGGCATAAGTGTTCGCAGATCAGACCAATTTTTAATGTCCAAGAAGAGTTTGTATAACCAATCGCGTAAGCAAAATTCGGCACACCGCTGAGCATTAAACTTTTATAAGCAACCGACTTGGGATAATCAATCGGTTCACCATCCACGGTATAATCAATGCCACCAAACAGTTGTACGTTTAGGCCCGTTGCGGTGATTACAATGTCTGCGTCCAATTGCTGACCTGATTTCAGTTTTATCCCTTTTTCGGTGAAGGTATCGATATGGTCGGTAACGATGGAGGCATCGCCTTTACTAATGGACTCGAATAAATCACCGTCAGTTACCGCACATAAACGCTGATCCCAAGGATTGTACGGTGGGTTAAAGTGCGTATCGACCGGATAGTCTTTCGGTAATAATTTTTTATTACCCAGGCGAATTAATTTGCGTGCGGCATTCGGAAAACGCTGACAAAAACCCCACCACCAACGACTCAGATTTATATTTTTACTGCGTACCATTTTGTACGCAAATTTCTCTGGGAATATTTTTTTAATCACATTGGCAATAGGGTCTTCGGTTGGCAAACTCACCACATACGTTGGGGTGCGTTGCAGCATGGTGACATGTTCTGCTTTGTCTGCCATCGCCGGAACCAAGGTCACCGCTGTCGCGCCACTGCCGATGACAACGACTTTTTTACCTTGGTAATCCAGATCTTCAGGCCAGGTTTGCGGATGGACAATCTGACCCTTAAAGTTTTCACGGCCGTTGAAATTTGGTGTGAAACCTTCGTCATAGCGATAATAACCCGCCGCCGAGAATAACCAGCGCGCCGTCATTACTTCGGTTTTACCTGTAGCGGTATCGGTAAACTCTACTCGCCAATGAGCGTCTTCACTCGACCAGTTAGCGTTAACAACTCGGCTATTAAAACGAATTTTTTGTTGCAGATGATTTTCGTCTACGGCTTCACGCAGGTAATCCATGATGGTGCCCGCATCGGCAATCGCTTTTGAACTTTTCCAAGGCTTAAATTCATAACCAAAAGTGTACAAATCGGAGTCGGAGCGAATGCCTGGGTAACGGAACAAGTCCCAAGTACCACCAATATCTCCCCGTGATTCCAGAATGGTGAAGCGTTTGTTCGGCTGATCGCGTTGTAAATAATAAGCCAGACCAATACCGGAAACACCGGCGCCAATAATCAATACATCTGTATCCGGGTTAGATCCCTTGGAGTGAGCACTCATAACTTGCCTTTATTTTTAATGTTATTCGACAGTGTTCATTTTATGTACCCATTAGCCACTAAACAATGTACAAAATATCACTATCTGAGTATTATTTTGTGCAAAGTGCACCATTTACAGGTATTCAGACCATGTTCAATATCGCCACTAATACGCATCAAAACTGGCCTAAAGCATCTGATCGAATCACAGAGTTAATGCGCTGTGGTGCAGAATTGGGGCTGGAGCTGGCCGCCAGCAAACTGTTTATAGACGCATTAGAAGGGGTTAACTTCCAAGGTAATGGCAAAGATGATCTACATGATGACCCCGTTATGCAGGCAAAACACAGGCGGGCAATTCGTGCCAGTATCATTCATTGGTTAAACGCGATGATCAAATCCCCTGATCAGGCAGTCACCCCCTATGCGGTTTATGAGTCGGTGGATAGCACTGCCGAAATGTACCAAGCCCAAGCGGCTGAGATACTGCAAAAAAATGCCCACGCGATTCAGGATATTGCTTGGCAATATTGGATGAAAATAGTATTTCAGCTGACAAAAGATCCGCTGGAGCTGCAGCAGTTATTGGAACTGTCTTCTATTTCCATGCGCACATATAACGAAGCTTCTTTGAAACTCTGGCTAGAGCGCCTGGAGTTAATCACTGCCGATAAAAAACGCGGTGGAATCGAAGAACAACGAGAATTAGTCGGTAAAATAATCAGCGGCGAAGAACGTGACTTAACCAGAGCTTCCGGCCTATTAAATTATTCGTTTAAGCATACGCATCACAGCGCGATTGTTTGGAGTGAAGAAATCGATACTGAAATTTCGGCACTGGAAAATGTTGCAACGGTATTTCAGAAAGCTTGCCAGCAAAACCATTCTTTGAAAGTAATCGCTAGCCCGTCCGTCATCTGGATATGGGTTTCGGCCGAGTTTTCGGTGAATGAAAAAATTCTAGAAACAGTGCTGAAAAAACACACTGGCATACGCATCAGTTTTGGTAGTGGTGGTAATGGAATCGATGGTTTTCGTCGGGCCTACCTCGATGCCCAAGCAGCACAACGCGTATTGGGAAGACTAGAGTCTAATATTCAATTAGTAAGTTATGAACGCGTGCGTTTGATGGCCTTTTTATCGAAAGATGCAAAATCCATTCAGCATTATTCTGAGCATGTATTAGGGGAGCTGGCTCAGGCCCCTGCCACCGTTAGGCAATCATTACATGCTTTTCTTGAGTGTGGCTGTAATGCTACAGAAGCCGCTAAAAAACTGCATACTCACAGAAATACTTTATTAAGACGACTGACGAAAGCGGAAGAAATGCTGCCAAGACCCTTGGCAGAAAACCGTATTCAGGTAGCCGTGGCACTGGAGGCCTTATATTGGATTTTATAAATACGTTATTTAGAGAGCATCAAACCTTGTTTAATATACTCTTCCAACCATATGCCGTAAGTGCCGTTTATTAATTCTTTAGAAATTCTTAAATACTCGCCTGCGTCATTTTCTATATTCAAATTCAAATCAATGACTTTTTGTGGACTTTTTTTCTTATCTTGATCGAGTACCACTAAAACTCGTGGTTTAAGTTTGTTTTTTTCATGGGTTTCAATAACAATTCCCACTTCATTATTTGTCAACTCTACGATGGCTCCCGGTGGATAGATTCCTATGCATTTAATAAATTCTAGGACAAGGTCACCATCAAATTGGGTGTCTTTGCATTTATAGATAACATCCAGAGCTTCCATTGATGACCTTCCCTTGTCATAACATCGGCTACTTGTAATCGCATCATAAGCATCGACAATCGCGACTACTTTTGCAAAGTAAGGAATCTGACTTGCCTCTAGCTTTCTAGGATACCCAAACCCATCCATGCGCTCGTGGTGGCTGTGGGCAATATCGATAACGAAATGGTCTTTCTCGGGCATCGACATTAAGAGGTTCCTTCCAAAGACTGAATGCTGCTTCATGATGTCAAACTCTTCATCCGTGAAGCGCCCTTCTTTATTGAGGATCTCTGTGGGAATTTTTGCCTTACCCACATCATGCAGTAAACCACCTAAAGCAATTTGTCTGATTTCTTCTTCATCGTGACCCAAATGCCTAGCAAAAGTCGCAGATAGAATGCTTACGTTCAGTGAATGCTCGGCGGTATATTCATCTTTATCTTTAATTTTTGTAAGCCAAGTTAGCGCATCTTTGTTTTGTAACAGTCCATCAACAATATGGTTAACGGTGGTACGCGCTTCATTCATATCAATCATGCGGCCAATACGAATGCCAGCCATAATATTGGATACGGTAACTTTCGCTGAACGATAAGCCGCTTTAGCTTGTGGTAGCGCCTTTTCAGTCGATATTTTATTTATGTAAGATATCTTATTTTTGCCTTGCGGAGGCCTATCGGCCACTACCCGATGCGTTTGATTAATAGGTTCAGGAATAGCACCTTTACGTGAAAACAATCCTTTTTTTGTTTTTTGAGACTGGAGAACCGCGTGGTTAGCGTGCTCATATTGAGAAAACGATTTACCTTGAATATAGACAAACTTACATTGGGAGGTTAAAGCAGCAATCACGTCGTTACCGTCAACGATAAACCCTTGCATCAAGAAGTCCGTTTCCGTCCAAGGTCGGTCTAAGCGAACAACGTGCATGCCGAGCTGTAGCTCGCTAACGGGGATCTCAATCTCTGTATATTCAATAGCCATCAATATCCAACCTGGTTACTTTACTCTGCCTAATAAAAACAGTTCAGCTGACTAAATATAGTGAAAATCATATAAATATCAATGTAATACGGCAGCAGCACGACACGAGGAGTGTTAATTAAACAACCGCTCCTCGTTTTCTTGTATTTTATCTGTTTTCAATTTGACTTACAATTTACTATTGTATCAGTAAGTAATCGTTGTGTTCGCATTGTAGATATTGAGATCGAGGGAACCTTTGACCAATTGCAGCTGTGTTCCTCGATAGTTTTGAACATTTTATCAACAGTTTTACAATGATATAAATCTCAGTATCATGTACTTTACGCTCTAACCTATTCCATTCTTACTATTAGAAAACAACGGATGTTATTTTGAAATTATTGCTCGCTTGCGGTATCACGTCTTTTTTACTTATCAGTCAGTCTGTATTCGCTGACTCTGCTAAACATATAAGCGCTGACTCTCTAGATTTTGGCATTGCGTATAAACGATATTCTGTGGACCTACCATCGCAAGTGTCTGCACGCGAAGACGATGATGCTAATGAATTTTCAGCGCTGGCGTTAATCGTGACAGATGATCTTAACGAATACCTAAGCATTCGATTTGAGGCCGCTAAAAGTCTTGAAGATGCAAGCTCTGGGTATCATTTTCCAATCAATACATTCGATCCTCTCGACATTAACGAAACTTATACTGCTGGGTTAGATTACAGCCTTAGCGTGATGGCAAAATTTAGATTAGTGACCAAGACGGCACTGCGACCTTTTTTACTATTGGGCGGAAACACCTCTGCCATATCTTACGACTACGAGCAAATAGTCGGAGGAGTCATAACGGACAAAGAGTCAGAGACACTAACATCCGGTGGTATTCTGTACGGTGCCGGGTTTGAATGGGTAACAGACGACAACGTAGAGCTATCGTTATCTTACGAGAACCTATCGCATTTTAAATACGATGTTTATGCTTTTTCTTTTGACGTAATCTTTGATTTTTAAATACTATCCCAAGCCAAGTTCACCGCTTCCTTGATGGAAGACACTATTATGACCTTTATTACTGGCTATAATGAAAGCCGCTATTAAAGGTCATTTTGTATGCTTACTGTCTTGTTTAACATCCGTCGCTTAACCATAGCCTTTCTATTGTCTGTTTTGACTGCAAATTCTTCGAGCAATATTTCTTTTGATCCTGCGAGAGCGTTTCAGCCAGATTTTTATGTCCAGAGTAATTTAGAATTTACATTACTGCATGAATTGGCGCATGCGGTTATCGAATTAAATGATATTCCTATTTTAGGTGGGCAAGAACAAGCCGCTGATCAAATCGCATTAATGCTGTTAATGATGGCTGACGACTTTAATAAGAAAGATATCAATCCTGACTTATTGAATAAACTGCTGGCGATATCGGGTGAGTGGATGCTGGTATGGCAAGAAGAAAAGCATAGCCCACCCGTCTACTGGGATACACATCCTCTGGCGATTCAACGCTTCTATGAGGTAACGTGTCTAGCTTATGGCTCTAATCCCGATAAATTAGAGGCGTTAAGAAAAGATAAAATGTTACCCGTCGAAAGAGCGTGGGATTGTGATATTGAGTTTGAGAAAACCCGTCAAGCACTGGCTTGGTTAGCCACCAAAGTGACTGATTATAAATTTAATAAGACTTGGGACTTGGAGAGAGTAAAAGACAGTAAAGGTCTTTATTCTGGGCGCATTAATGTTGTTTGGATTAAACCTAATAGTGAAGAACAAAAACAGATATACCGCACATTAAAATCATTCAGCAGCTTGGCAGAAGTCCTTAAACGAATTAATAGTTTACTCAATCTAAAAACCGATATTACTATTTATATGGAGCCCTTTTGCAGAGCACCTGGGGCTTGGTGGGATAGCAATAAACACAGCATAACAGTGTGTTATGACTTAATAAAAGGATTCGAAAAGAATGCTTTATTATTACCCGATTTGGTTAAACAGCTTAAATCATCTGAGTAATTCTGACAAAAATTAAAAATGAACGAAAAAAAACATAAGTCCATTTGTTAGCATCGCCCATACAGCCCTGTATAACCAAAACTGGGCTATGTTGATGAGCTTATTTTGACGTTTCTTATTTAAGCGCCTTACTTTAGGGCTGAGCTTTAAATAGCCGAAATAGATTAACCAGAAGATTAAAAATCCGCTGGTAAGACTTAGCCACATAAGCTGCAATAGCGTGAACAGAAGAATCATCGCGTACTCTTTAGCTTTGATTTAGTATCGACTGAACGACGTTTTAACCACAGATAAATACCTAGAGCTAAAATACAAGCGATGAAGAGTAAATCGCATATTGCCCATAATATTTTCCCAGCAGTGCCAAATAAAAACCCCGTATGTAAGCCATATTGCATGATGCGATAGCTGTAAATACTGTCTTCTGCATCGGCTTGCCAGCCGTCTGTTTTATACAATTCTTCTAACGTGTAAGCATCTAACGATAAATAAAGATGAGGAGTAAAAGCCAGATTTGTCTTTTCTTTTAATCGTACTGTCATTAAAGCCGTAGGGGTTTTCGCAATCGATATTCCCAGTATTTTATACTGCGGATAGTCTTGTGCTATTTTTTTATACACAGACTTTGTACTGGCCATGTGAGCGTGGAGACTCATGCTTTGATCATAAGGATTGCTGTGAGCCTGAGTGAGCATAACAGGCATTGCTTGCTCTTTAATTTGCAGGTAAGCCAGCCCTTGATAGATCTCAGAACGCCAAGTCCAGCTTACCCCGGTTAACGATATGATTAAAAGTATCGGGGTTAAGTACAATGCGACAACCGAATGCAGGTGACGCAGACTTAAACCTGATCGAGTCGTTATTTTAAATTTGTCTTTATCCAGTTTTATTTTTTTTCCTCGAATAAACCAAAGTGCTAAACCTGAAATAATATTAAAAATAATGATTAATGTTGCGACTCCCACTAGATTACGACCTACGTTGCCTAATAACAGCGTGCGGTGCAGATCCAGTATTAATTGAAAACCCTCTTTTTCTAACGGGTAGTGTTGATTGGTATTAAGATTTACAACGAATTTTTTTCGCTCTTCTGGGCAAGAAAGATAAATCCAAGGCAGCGATTCAGCCTCTATGTCGTGACGAATATAAGTAAGTTTGCATTGCTGATTTTCTTCTAATATCTGCTCGGTATGCAGATGCAGTGCATCGAGTGCTTCAGGGGCAAGAATAAACTGGGCATCATTTTCATGGCGACTTTCTGCTTGCCATTGCGTTATTTCGGCTTCAAAGGATAATAATAGACCGGTTACCGAGATAATAGCCAACGGAATAATGGCGACTAAAGTGGAATAAAGATGGAGCTTGCGGAAAAAAAGATAAAAATTCATAAGCGTTGAAAACACATAAACACCCAAGAATAGTGCACGATTAAACAGTGCATTATTCTTAGGTTAATCACAAAGTAAGATAATAGATAAAATCAGCTATTCGTTAAAAATCCAAGCCGTAACCTAGCGTTAAGGTACGACCTCGACCCGCCATGTAGTTAGTCGTGGCGCTGGCATTATTCGTTTGCGCATAATAGTCGAAATACTGCTCGCCTAACAGGTTACCCACACTGGACGTTAAAGTACCCTTTGGCAGAATCCAGGCAACCGACAGATCCACGATGCTATAGCTTTCAAAGTCTAAAGCTCCTGCACTATCAGCTCCTGGGCCACTAAAGCTGCGATCGAAATAATGATTTGCTTGCACATTTAACTTCACCGTATCGCTAAGATCAGCATTAACAAAAGTCGATAATTTATCAGGACTAATATCGCGACTTAACAAATCGCTGTCTAGACGACCATTACCGGTAGAGTCAGTACGTCCGATTAACTGGGAATAATAACCGCCCACTTCCACGGCATGATTCAGCCAATACGACAGTTGCAGCTCATACCCTTTCACTTGTGTTTTTTGGCGCTTTACCTTGTAAGAGCCTGTCTCATCTTGAACCAACGTAGTGCCTAGCTTTGAATCCGATTGAAAGTAGCTCAATTGGGCATGCCAATCGGTGCTATTATAATTGAATCCAATTTCATAGTTTTCGCTGATAACGGGTTTAATATCCACCAGCGTATCCACATCAACATTGCTTTCTTCAATGCCGCGTAAAATGGAACCAATACTGGGTAAGGCAAAGCCTTCGGCATACGAAGTGTATAAACTCAATTCATCGGTAACCGCATAAATGGCACCAAAGTTGAGTAAACTTTCGCTGGAGTTATCCTTGCCGCCATCAACATCATTACCCGGCGTTGCACCATCACGCCCTCCGTAATACGCTAACGTGGTGTAATCATCAACGCTGACTTCACTCGTTTCATAACGCAGTCCTGACGATAGGGTTAACTTCTCAAAAAACTGACGCTCTAACTGAACAAACGGCGCATAGGTTAATAGGTCTATTTCAGGAACCCACTTACGCCCTGTTTGAATCATTTCTTGATACGCTGTTAGCTGCATAATATCGAAACCAGCCACAATATTAATACCGGTATCCGCTAGATTAGTTTTATCGTAAGTTGAACGAATGCCTGTTCGATTCGACTTGATGCTTGATTGGTCGTATAACGTGCCAACGGGGGCAATGGTGATGTCTTGAAAACGATCATTTGTCGCCGTTGAGCCGTATTGTGCTTCACGCTCTTGGTAGTACAATTGAGTGGCTAAGATACCGCCCGCAAGATCACTATTGCTGTATGTTATTGCAACATTGGTGGTTAAATTTTTATTAGGATCGCCTAAAGGGTCACCTTTTTTTGTAGTCGCACCGATGCCTGCATCTCGATCACCAGGCACATTAACGTAATCACCACTGTTTTCAATTTGATAGTAGTTTGCCAGTAACTCTAAACGCTCGCTTTCGTTAATGTCATAACCCAGCTTTACGAAATAATCTTGCTGTGAAGAATCCATTAAGTCGCCGTGAGTTTCGCTCACGCCAATTTTGTCGCCATCGGCGTCGTAATACAGGCCACTCTCTTTAAGTTGCACAGACGCAAGCACATCGAAAGCATCTTTCTTAGCCGCAATGCTGTAGCCCAACTTATACTCTAGGCTATCACCTTCAAAATTATCAGCACTGGTAATCGAGGTATTCACATGCTGCTGAACCCCTTCGATATCTGCATTTTTACGGGTAATAATATTAATGATGCCACCCGATGCGCCTAAGCCCATGCTGGCATTAGCGCCATGAATTACTTCAATACGTGCGATTAAAGAAGGATCGATGGTAAAGCCATCGCGGGCACCATCACGCAACGGATTACTCTGCGGAATACCGTCGACTAAAAATAACGGCGTACGGCCTCGAAACGTTTCTGCACTGCCCGTTAGTTTTTGTCGAGTTGGAGAGAAGCTAGGGAGCAGCTTACTCAATGCACTCATGATATCGCCGCTTGCCGCAACGGCCAGCTGTAACGCTTCGGATTCAATCACAGTAACCATGTGTGGAATCGTCGAGGCGTCTTTTTCGCCGCGGCTAGTCGAGATGGTTTGCTTGTCTAATTTGACCGCGCTGGCTGCCGATGCGGCTTCTTGATTGGCGGCTAAAACCTGCTGACTAAGCAGACTGAGCATAAAGCAAGAGGGTAAAAATACAGATTTCATTGTTCGCTGAACCCTTATGGATAGATTAGGGCCAGCACATTAACGACAAATAATCCTAAATGCAAATAATTATCATAAGCATTAGCTTTTTGGGAATTGCATGGTGAACTTGGTCCCTTTCCCAAGCACACTAGATACGCTTATTTTCCCATTGTGTTTCTCTATTATTCCGTGAGAAATCGCCAGCCCCATACCCGTTCCTTCTCCGACTTCTTTGGTGGTATAGAAGGGATCAAAAATCAGTTTTATTTGATCTTCAGCAATACCACTGCCGTTATCAATTATGTGTATTAATACCGACTGCTCATCACTTTCAGTTCTTATGTGAACAATCCCACCTTCTTTATCTGCCAGTGCTTGCACGGCATTCATAATAATATTGAGGAATATTTGACTGAGCTGATTGCGATTACATTGAATAGCAGAAACTTCGGCATTGAGCTCTTTTACGATGCGCACATTGCTTCTAATTTCATTTTTCAACAACAGCAAAGTGGAATCTAACACCTCGTGAACATCGACATTGTGTACGCTGTCTGCATCGGGATGACTAAAGGTTTTCATGTTTTTAACGATATCAACGACTCTAGAGATTCCGTCTTCTGTCGATTTTAACAAGCTTAAAGAGTCAGCAATAATAAATTCAATATCCTCCTCTTTTTCATACTTTTGAATTCTACCCAGTATATCTTTTGCTTTATCATCCACTAATAATACGGCTTCAGAATAGGATTTATAATCTTTGATGAGAGTATGAAATGCTTCATTATATTCACTTAGAACATTAACATTACTGAGTACAAAACTAATCGGGTTGTTAATTTCGTGTGCAATACCTGCGGCCAACATACCTAAAGAAGCCATTTTTTCAGAAGAGACTAATTTCACTTGAGCTTGCTTCAATTGCGTTAGTGATTTAGACAGTGCGAGTTCACTTTCTTTTCTAGATTCGACTTCAGTTTTGAGGGCTACCTGCTCTTTATCGAGCTGACCAACCGTTTCTCTCAGTTTCTGTGTACGATCCATAACTCGTTTTTCAAGATTTTTATTAAGGCTGTCGAGCTTTTTGATCGTATCGATTGTTTTTTTCAGCATACGATTCATCGCTATCTGCAGTAGCCCTAACTCATCTTTAGGGTTATCCGCTACGGTAATCGGTGTGTATTCAGGATTGTCTGTATCGATGGACTCGGCATGATGCGCAAGTTTTTCTAGCGGTCGCGTTAGCAGTCGATTAAAGATAACCGTGATCAATACAACAAGAGCAATTGTTTTAATAATTGCATTGATAATCAAGGTATAAACCCCTGATTCGATTTGATTTAGAACGACTGAAGTATCGGAATAAATTCTTACCTTACCGATTTGATGCAATGTTTCAAAATCTAAATAATTGAGTTCGAACTCATGCCAAAACAAGCTCTCATCACCGACTTTTCCATCTTGAGCTTTGTAGTTTGAAAACATAGGTTTAGCTTCTTCCGATACGGTAACTTCAATGCCCGTAATAAAAGGCAGACGCATCATACTTTCCGCGGTGATACCCAATTGTATGTAGTTATAATTCCACATATCAGCGGCTAGAATATCGTTAAAGGTCTCGCCCGAAGCGACGAGCATAGTATGAACAGCACCTTTAGCACTGTAGTATTCACTTACTATGTGGGCTGAAGTCACCACCAGTGTCAGTATAAAATAAATGGATAAGACCGTTCTGAGCAACCGTCTTGAAATAGAATTTTCGACTGAACTAAAGTAACGCTTAAATATATTGGTCATAGCCCCTGAATTCTTATTGCATAACCATAAAAGTTAGCAGTAGATCGAAGAATTTACCAACCGCTGTTCAGTTCACTCAAAATCGTTCTTATCCACAAGTGCAACGGATCTTGCCCAGAACGTGGGTGCCAAGCGGCTATTACATCAAAGCCTGGCGGATATTCGGTTAAGTGCACTTGCTGAAGTCTTGGATCGGGCAAGAGTCTAGACGGTAAAAATGCCAAGATATCGGTTTCTGCAACGCATTCTGCGGCGGCGGCAAATGATGGTACGGATAAAACGACCTTGCGCTGCAATCCCTTTGCTTCAAACCAGTCATCCGCCATACCCCGCAAGTGCGCTCGAGAAGGAGAGACGACTAAATGATCAAATAAAGAGAGTTCTTGAGGCGACATCAACTGTGCTAAACGCATTGTATTTGAGTCGCTAATCAACTTTGATCCCTTCGCTGATACGCAGACATAACTCTCATGATACAAGTGCAAGGTTGGGCAATTATTGGGGACGAAATTGGGCGTACTAAATACTAGATCAATTTGGCCTGTTAATAACTGTTGCGCCATATGATCAATTTCTAACTTATGCACAATCACCTTCAAAGCAGGGGCTTGCTGGCGCAATACTTTTAATAATTGAGGTAAAATTGCGCGTTGTTCAAAATCAGTCGCGCTGATATTTAAAATTCCGTCTACCGCCGCAGGATTAAAAGATTCGCCTTCTAATAACGCTTCTACGTCATTTAGCAGCTTATCTAAGCGTGGAGATAAACGCTCGGCCACCGGGGTAGGAATAATGCCATTACTGGTACGCACAAATAAACGATCATCAAAGATATCTCGTAAGCGTTTTAGTTGTTCACTGACCGTTTGCTGACTTACCCCTAACTGCTCGGCGACCCGCGAGACATTGCGCTCGCGTAATAATGCACGCAGCACTCGAAGCTGCTTGAGTTCTAGCTTGGCCAATCGATTCGACGTGCTCATACCCACCCTCTCCAATATATGGCCTTTAATATAAGAAAAGCTGTATCTCTTACAGCCTAGTCTTGATTCTACTTGTATCTAATACACCTTACTATGGCGGCAGAAATTATTTAAAACAGCGGCGCATAAACTAAGGGTTCCCAAATGACAGACACTGAAATACTCAACTCAATCGATCCAAGCAGTGGCGAGATCGTAGGTTCTGTAACCATTACGAATGAAGCCACTCTTAAAACGATGGTAGAACGCGCAGCCGAAGCGCAGCTGAGCTGGGGGCAACGTCCTCTGCATGAGCGAAGCAGTCTGGTACAGCAAGCCTACGCGGCATTAGAAGATGCAGAAGAAAGCATGGCGATGTTGATCAGCCGTGAAATGGGTAAAGATACACGCCGCGCAGGCTATGAAGCCAGTGGTACTTTGCATGGGGGTCGCTACCTCGCCGCCGAAACTGCCAAAGCCTTTACGAGCCAGCGCTTAGCAGGCAATAGTGAAATTCAATATCGCCCTGTTGGCATCGTTGCTGTAATTTCTCCGTGGAATTACCCCCTAGCAATGGCGAACAATTTAATCGTGCCAGCCCTGGTTGCAGGTAATAGCGTTATTTTAAAACCTTCAGAAGAAACACCGTTGGTCGCTGACATGTTGGTGAATATTCTTAACGAAACCTTGCCAAGTGGTGTATTGCAAATTGCTCACGGCGGCGGTGATGTCGGTGAAGCCTTAGTAAAATCGAACATTAATATGGTGGCATTTACCGGTTCGTTGCAAACCGGTCGTAACATTATGGCAACGGCTGCGCCACAGCTAAAACGCCTAGTGATGGAGCTGGGTGGCAATGACCCGATGATTGTTTTAGACGACGCGGATGTTTTTGCGGCCGCGCAGTTTGCCGTGGCCTCTAGCTTCGAAAACGCCGGCCAAATGTGTACGTCGACTGAGCGCGTTTATGTTGACGAAAAAATTGCTGAGCAGTTTGAACAAGCCGTGGTGAGTATTGCTTCACAATATAAAGTCGGCAGCTGGCGCGATAGCCGCGTGAACATCGGCCCATTAGTGAATGCGAAACAACACGCTAAAGTTGTCAGCCATATTGAAGATGCTCTAGGAAAAGGCGCGACTCTTTTATTTGGAGAACGTAAACCTTTACTTCCTTTTATTCCGCCAACGGTTATTAGCAATATTAATCCGACCATGATAATTGAAAGCGAAGAAACATTTGGCCCTGTCGTCGCCATCGACCGTTTCGGTTCTTTAGATGACGTAATTAAGCGTGCTAATGACAGCGTGTATGGTTTAGGCGCGGTGGTATTTGGTGAGCGTGATGCTAAAAAAGTAGCCCAACAATTACAAGCCGGCATGATTGGCATTAACCAAGGCGTGGGTGCTGGCGGTGATGCACCTTGGGTTGGAGCTAAGCAAAGTGGTTTTGGTTTTCATGGTTCAGTAGAAGGCCATCGCCAATTTGCCCAAGTTACTGTGATTAATCATTAGGAGATGGCAATGAATAAACAAGATTTTTATGTAGTGGCTCGTGAACCTGGGGCTGAAAATCCATCATTGCCGACATGGACAAGCTACAGCGAGAATCCGACCGGGCTTGCGCTTGAGACACCACTGACGGTTTCACGTAAAGACATCCCAGAAGTGCCCGGAACGTTTCAACTGCTGAATGTTTTTTCAAAACAAGAATGCCAAGCCTTTATTGATACCACTGAAGCACTGGGGTTTTTACCCGACGCCCCTGTATCACTCGCAAGAGACATTCGCCACAATGATAATGTTACTTGGGTTGTGGATAAAACTACCGATGAATTGATTTGGCAACGCTGTGCGCATCTAATGCCTGCGCCTGGCCCAACAGATCCAGATAATTTATTCGAAGGTAGGCAGTCTGTCGGTATCAATGCACGCTTTCGTTTTTATCGCTATAAAGAAGGTGATTTCTTTAAATTTCATACTGACGGCGCGTGGCCTGGCAGTCGTGTAATCGAGAAAAACTTGGTGACGAATGCCTATCCTGATCGCTACAGTGAAATGACTTTTTTGATATTCTTAAGCGAAGATTTTGATGGTGGTGCTACCCGCTTTCGAGTCAATGGCAACGATCCTTATCAACCTGTCGGCCGTCACGCACCGATGAAAGATATTGATATTCGTACCCCAGCAGGATCAATCCTTTGCTTCCCCCATGGCATGCACCCTTTGCATAGAGTGCATAGCTCGGTAGCGATTACCCGCGGCACTAAATACATTGCCCGCAGTGATGTGTTGTTTAAATAAATAGACCTGTATTAACAAAGGTAACTATTTTATTTGATAACTATTTTTCTCAAGGCCTTCATTATGTGAAGGCCAATAAGCTATGATATTCATCTATTAACTCTAGCCTACACAGTTGACAATTCTCTCAAAAAATTTTACTTTACCTGCCTAAATCAACGGACGATGATCTATGCAATTTTTACGCTTCCTATCTCTTACTCTTATCAGCTTTGCTCTCTCTGCCTGTCTCACTGAAAAAGACGCTAATCAATCCGATGCATCGAGAATAGAAGAGAAGGCAGGCACACAAACGATTAAAGAAATAAAACAAGACGACCTAGACCTTACCAATAATTCAGACTATGTTCCTGAAGATGGCGATCAAGCTATAGACTTCATCAGCATGCTGATCTATGGAAATAATAAATTATTAGTTGAAGATTATTATTTCAATATCAAAAATCATAGTCATGTCGCTGAATTACCCAATCAATTTGGCTATCAGCATACAGAAGCCGGCCCCTATGTTAAAACCGAAGTTTTCAAGCAATATAGTGAAGTTAGCGCTGAAAAAACTTCCGTACGTTATGCGACACGAGAATCTCCTTATACATTATTAATAAGTCATGATGTCAAGGGGCATATATATTCAACGGCTGAATTTAACCAAAATTCATCTACCTACAGCAATGAGAATGATGACTCTATGTCTCAGGAAGAGACTTTTATATATACGAAAAAAGAAACGTTATTTGATGAATATACTGGTAATGATATCGGCATAAGAAATTCAATATCAAACGTCACACCACTGGTAGCTGAAGTTCTCACTATTCGCGCAGGTATTTTTAATACAGTAAAAGCACGCTTTAAGTCGGAAGATAGTAATGCGATTCATGCTGATATTAGTAAAAGTTGGACTCAAACATCTCAGGGCTTTATGTGGTTTGATATCAATACAGGATCAGTATTAAAGACAGTTTCAGAAGGAACTTTCACAAGGGATGACTACCCCAATAGTGTTTTGATTACCTATTATAATAGTGAGTTTGTTGCGAGCGATGAATACCCTAAAGAAGCGATGACGCTGAGTGCCACCAATAATAACGCTGATAAGTCGATGAAAAATATTGCCATACAGGGCGTCATAAAAAACAATCGAATTATGAGCAACAATTTTTCGGCGAAGTTAACACAG
>JBLGBO010000010.1:0-118841 GCA_047616865.1 Oleispira sp. | reverse complement strand
ATGATCTAATCTTGATGGATATTGAAATGCCAGTGAAAGATGGCTATCAAACCACCGATGATATTCGTCAATACGAGCAGGAACAAAACTTAGAGCCTTGTAAAATTGTTGCGGTAAGCGCGCATTCAATGAAAGAATCACGCGGCAAAGCATTAATTTCTGGAATGGATGATTTCTTAAGTAAACCTATCGATCAAAATATTTTAATTGATATTCTCACAATAACTCAAGCGCAATCAACCACTCCTGGGTAATCCTATTTAGCTCAGGCTATGGGTGACCCGACACAACGATTGACGCATTCGAGAAATTAACATTATCTAACTTGAAGGAACCAATAGAGGCGTCAGCAATTGATATCGAGCCAATGCCCATGTCGAATTCGAGACTTTGAGCGTCTATATGAAGCCCTTCATCATCAGCATATATATCGACCCTAATATCAGCCACTATATCTGATAATGCAATACCTTGAGCACCCCAACTATCTACTGATTCGAAATAAGAAGATGAAGCGATAAATGCATTTTCAACCTTTGTATTCAACCCTGATATATCGATATCTAAATCAGCAATACCAATTTCAGCTTGAGTTAATATGTGCGAAGTATCTGCATCGATTTTCACTCTAAACTTGGTTGCAACACCGCTTATGCTAATAGAGTCAACAATTGTCGCACTGGTTAATTTATCGCTACTGAGCAGTTGAATACTACCAGTTGAGATACCAAAGTCGATGATTCCGCCAACAGCAGGATCGACCCCACCAGAAATAACTAGGTCTCCATCATTTAAAACGTCTATTTTGATAACAGATCCGTCTAACTTATTGCCAGAGTGGGAACCTGGGCCCCAATCTATGCCAAAATACGTCTGCTTATTCGCACCACCAATCACGATATTATTTACGCTAACACTTCCTTCATCGGTATATTCAACACTACCAATAGTGGCATAAATATCGGCTTCAATAGTAACCCCAGCCTGACCGCTAATGGTACTCAAATCTTCGTCAGCAATAGGACTAAAGCCCGCATTAGAGAGTGAAGATATTGTGCATATACTCAGTATTAAAAAAGGATTTTTCATAGCATTCCGTGATTTAGTTATTTTTTTGCCAGTCTAAATAAGCAAAATCAGTGGAGCAATATTTCTATGAATTTTGAAAGATAAATCATCCTTACCCATTAGAACAGGTGTTCCAATGCGTAAGGAGTTAGCACGAGTGTTTTATCAACACTGTATTTAGCAGGATTATTTCAAGAATAAAATAACGTTATTTTATTAAATCGGCCAAGTCACTTTCACTCGGCATAAACCAATAGCACCCTGTTTTGGCTTTAGAAAACTGCATTAACTTATCGCTAATACCATCTTCCGTTAACCCCAACATACGATTAAGCTGCACGGTAAAACGCTGCATCTCACATGCAAAAGCTAAAAAATATAAACCATGATTGGGCTCAATAGTTTCTTCCGGTGAGCTTGTAGTATTTAACTGGCTTGCCATATAAGGATAGCTGCGGCGATAAATTTTCATATCTACGCCATCGACTTCTGCATCCGTACGACTGACATGTGAATTTTCCGGCATCACATCTTCATCTAACTCAACATCATCTTCTTTGGTGCGGCCAACGACCTTTTCTTGTTCGTGTATCGGTAAGTGATTAAACTTAGCAAGGTCGTGTTGCCAGCGCTGAGAAATAACATAACTTCCCCCTGCACCTAGCTTACCTTCTGGAATCAAAGCGACACCTAAGCGCTCATCACCTTTTTCATTTTCAGTGCCATCAACAAAACCAATTAAATCACGGGATTGCTTATTTTTAATGCCTTCCAAATCCAATTGGATATCGGCCAACGGCTGCATTGCTTGATAAATCTCAATCACTGCATTTGGTATTAATTCAGCATCAGCACTGTTCAACCAGAAAAACACATCCGCTTGAGTACCTAGCATAACCAAGCCATCAATATCATGTTCTGTATCAGCACCCAAGGTTTTGAAAGGAACAAGTTCAGCTGGACGCCAGCTCGGATTTAAGCGATCCCAACAACTGGAACCAAAAGCGACATTTAAGTTCAACCCATCGATACCAGACACATATTCGATTAGATGCTTTAGGGCCACGTTCAAATCTACGTCAATAACCGATGATTTGATTCGATATTCTAAGAAACGACCGTGACGATTTTCTTCTTCAAATATTCCTCTTTGTGCCACTTCAATTTTCAAAATTTGCTTAACCTTTTAGATTATAAAACGATTCAATTATAAAATTTATATTTAACGCTTGCCCATTCGAACATCAAAACCTGCCGCTTCCAAGGCCTGCTGCAAATCCTGACGTTTACTCGGCACTTCTACACGCATAGTCGGAATATCACGACGCAAAGGATAATTTTTTCTTAATAAATCAAACTGAGTACGCATGGCCTGCACTTCACCGTTAGTGCGCAATAAAGATGATCGCATAATGCCGTCATCAACTCGCACTTCATATACCGCTCGAATCGCCGTACGCAATGCTTGGCGAACAGGCACACTGTCACCAAATTTAATTTTCTTAATCGACGGTTCAGGTAAATATTGCGCGAGCTTATTACGAATAGGCAGACCAAAAGTTTGACAGCACGCTTGATACACTTGCTCGGTGCCACGCATTTTTCCATCTAATGAATAGCCCGCAATGTGGGGCGTCGCTAACATACAGCGATTCATTAATTGCAAATCTAAATTTGGTTCACCTTCCCACACATCGATTATGCTTTCAAAACCTTCATGCTGGTCCATGTGAGCTTTTAGTGCCGTATTATCGACCACAGAACCGCGACAGGTATTAATCAAACACGCATTCGGTTGCATCTGCTGCAACCGCTGCTCGTTGATGAGATGATAGGTTGCATGCTCAGCCGCTTCTTCGATAGAAGTGATCGGTATGTGCAGGCTCACCACATCAGCCTTCAGTGCATCATCAAGGCTCGATAACTCCCCGACATCTTCAGCGGCTTTGAAAGGATCAACAGCAATAACTGTCACCCCCATAGCCTCTAAACGGCCACGTAAACGCAGACCCACGTTACCAACACCGATAATACCAACTGAGATATCCTGAAATATTTGGTCGCGCTTATCAATCAATACACTAACGGCACTCAGTACATAATCAACCACGGCTTCAGCATTACAGCCCGGAGCGCTAGAAAAGGCGATTGTTTGTTGATTATTTGCACTGCGCTGCTGATTCAATGTCTCTAAATAGCCAAGATCAATATGATCAGTGCCAATGGTGCAAGTGCCAATGAACTTCACAGGACTATTGGCAATCAAAGCTTCATTCACTTTCGTTACTGAACGCACCAAGAGAATATCCGCATCTTTAACATCCTCGCTCGTCATAGTGCGGCCCGCAACTTTACGGATTTCACCAAATTCACTAAAGAATTGTTCTAATAAGGGAATGTTCTCATCGGCAACGATTTGCACTAGGCTATCCTCAGCATCTGCTGTATTAAAGAATTTATTAATTAGCGCCCATTCTCACTCAGCTTGAAGTCAGCGTCCATAGGCAAAATGGATATGATCAAAACATAGTCTATTCTGTGGAGTCAGAAGCCACCAATCCATAGAATGAACGCTTTTTAATCACATTCACTAAATGAATAGCGAACATAAGCTAAATAAGACAAATTTATGGGCAATGTGAGCATGGCTTTCTTAACGCGCCAAGCCACATGTTTTATACTATGTCTGATAATTTTTTTCGCTGCTCCGCTTTACGCTGGCCAGCCACCTCTGTTAGAGATGATTTAACGGAGTAGATGATAAGGTAAAGACTGCCGTTAACGCTGTTTTTTAAATAATCATTATTATAACTTGAGTGAGAGATTCCTATGAGCTTGTATACAGAATACCTAGAAGAAATTGAGGTTCGTAAAAACGAACTTGGTTTGAACCCAAAGCCTATTGATACTGCTGATCTTTTATCAGAAATCATTGCTCAGATTAAAGATACTGGCAATGCCGCTCGTGAAGCGTCTTTAAACTTCTTCATCTACAATACGATTCCTGGTACTACCAGTGCTGCAGTCGTTAAAGCAGCGTTCTTGAAAGATATCGCGCTTGGTAAAGAAACTGTTGCCGAAATCACTCCTGAATTCGCTCTTGAGCAGCTTTCTCACATGAAAGGCGGCCCTTCTGTTGAAGCGCTTCTAGACATCGCGCTTTCTGACGACGCACAAGCGAAAGCCGCTGGTGAAGTTCTTAAGTCTCAGGTTTTCTTGTACGAAGCAGATACTTCACGCATTGCTGACGCTTTCAAAGCCGGCAATACCATTGCTAAAGATCTTCTAGAAAGCTACGCAGCGGCAGAGTTCTTCACGAACCTTCCTGAAATTCCAGCGAAAATCGATGTTGTTACCTACATCGCTGCTGAAGGCGACATTTCTACTGACCTTCTTTCTCCTGGCAACCAGTCTCACTCACGTGCTGACCGCGAATTACACGGCCAGTGCATGATTACTCCTGAAGCTCAGCAAGAAATCGTTGCGCTTGGTAAGAAGCACCCGAACGCTAAAGTGATGCTAATCGCTGAAAAAGGCACAATGGGTGTTGGTTCTTCTCGTATGTCAGGTGTTAACAACGTTGCACTTTGGGCTGGCGAAAAGACTTCTCCTTACATCCCATTCATCAACAACGCACCAGTTGTTGCGGGAACTAACGGTATTGCACCCATCTTCCTAACAACTGTTGGTGTTACTGGTGGTATCGGTCTTGACCTTAAAAACTGGGTTAAGAAAGTAGACGCTAACGGCAACGTAGTTAAAGATGCTAACGGCGATAACGTATTAGAAGAAGCTTACTCTGTAGCAACAGGTACCGTTCTTACGATCGATACTGCAGCTAAGAAGCTTTACAACGGTGACAAAGAGCTAGTAGACGTTTCTGATGCGTTCTCTCCTCAGAAAGTTGAATTCATGAAAGCCGGCGGTTCTTACGCGCTAACTTTCGGTAAGAAGCTACAGACGTTTGCTGCTGAAACATTAGGCATTCAAGCACCTGCTGTATTTGCTCCTTCTAAAGAAATCTCTATTGAAGGCCAAGGCCTTACTGCTGTTGAAAAGATCTTCAACCGCAACGCAGTAGGTGTAGCATCTTCTACTCCTTTGCACACAGGTTCTGACGTTCGCGTTAAAGTGAACATCGTTGGTTCTCAAGATACGACAGGTCCTATGACTTGCCAAGAACTTGAATCTATGGCGGCTTCTACTATTTCTCCAAGTGTTGATGGTGCTTTCCAATCTGGTTGTCACACAGCATCTGTATGGGATAACAAAGCAAAGGCCAACACGCCTAAGCTTATGGCCTTCATGAACGATTTCGGCGTAATCACTGCACGTGATCCGAAAGGCGTTTACCACTCAATGACTGACGTAATCCACAAGGTATTGAACGACATCACAATCGATGATCGCGCAATTATCATTGGTGGTGACTCGCATACTCGTATGTCTAAAGGCGTAGCATTCGGTGCTGACTCTGGTACGGTTGCAATCGCATTGGCAACGGGCGAATGTGCTATGCCAATCCCTGAGTCTGTTAAAGTGACTTTCAAAGGCACTATGAAAGACCACGTTGATTTCCGTGATGTTGTTCACTCAACTCAAGCACAGATGCTTAACAAGTTCGGCGAAAACGTTTTCCAAGGCCGCGTAATCGAAGTTCAAATCGGAACTTTGCTTGCTGACCAAGCGTTTACCTTCACGGATTGGACTGCAGAAATGAAAGCTAAGGCTTCTATCTGTATTTCTACTGATGATACTTTGGTTCAGTCTTTAGAATTGGCTAAAGCTCGCATCCAGATCATGATCAACAAAGGCATGGAAAACGAAGCTGGCATGCTACAAGGTCTTATCGATCTTGCAGACAAGCGTATCGCAGGCATCCAATCTGGTGAAGAGCCAGCACTTGCTCCTGATGATACAGCTAAGTACTACGCTGAAATCGTTATCGATCTAGACTTGATCGACGAGCCAATGATTGCCGATCCAGACGTTAACAACGAAGACGTTTCTAAGCGTTATACTCACGATGTTATCCGCCCTGCTTCTTTCTACGATGGCCGTAAAGTTGATCTAGGCTTTGTTGGTTCTTGTATGGTGCACAAAGGCGATATGCAAATCATCGCTGCAATGCTGCGTAACCTTGAGAAGAAAGGTCCTATCACTTTCAAATCTCCACTGGTTGTAGCGCCACCTACGTACAACATTGTTGACGAGCTAAAAGCGGAAGGCGATTGGGATGTTCTAGCGAAATACGCAGGCTTCACTTTCGATGATACGAATCCAAAAGAAGCAGCCCGTACTAAGTACGAAAACATCATGTACCTAGAACGCCCTGGTTGTAACTTGTGCATGGGCAACCAAGAGAAAGCAGAAGCAGGTGATACTGTTCTTGCTACTTCTACACGTCTTTTCCAAGGCCGTGTTGTAGAAGATTCTACTGAGAAGAAAGGTGAATCTCTTCTAGGTTCTACGCCAATGGTTGTACTGTCTACTATCCTAGGCCGTTTCCCAACAATTGCTGAGTACAAAGAAGCCGTTGCAGGTATTAACCTAACGTCTTTCGCGCCACCGTCTGAAGACCTAGCGCGTCCAGCGATTCCTCTTAAAGCGGTTTAACTTTTAGTTAAATGGCAGCTTAAGAGAAAGTAAGCGCCCTGCCTGTACTTCACTTGAATTAAGTTAAGTATGGGCTAGGCTCTTTCTTAAGAGCAAAAAGAGTGACTAGATAAAAGATTAGAAAGACGCACAAAAGATGGATGACGAAGAGTGGATTTACTCTGGCTAAGCTTAGTTAAGGTATGCAGCTCTCCGATTTGATCGGCTTCTACTGACTGATACTGAAGATTTAGATTACTGATTGCTTAAAAAAACCGCTTCCCTTGATTCTGAAGACGAAAGTCTAATGATGAAAAGGGAGAGCGGTTTTTTTATGTCTGTTTTTCTAGATGCAACCAGATTATTATATTCTCGACCTCCCTCAAAGAATACAAACAATGAGCTACAGTAAAGAAGAATACATTTCAAAATTTGGGAAAGATGCTTATTTTTTACTCAAATCTATCAATGACACTGGTAAATTAAGTTATCTAGGGGGTTATCCTTCACTACCAGAAGATCTAGAATGGCCTACGATAGATTATGAGGGAAAAGAAGTTCAACTCCCTTTCTTGGCCCAAGTTAACTTGAAAGATTTACCTGAGCATATATCTGAAGACCTACCCAATGAAGGTTTTTTGTATTTTTTTTATGATATTACTTTCGATGATTATAACAAGCAGAAACCCATTTGCGTCCTTTATTCCAATGACTTTTCAAAACTTCCCGTCAAGCCAAACCAAGATATGCTAATCCCCCTTGATGATGAAATTATCATGTCAGGGTTATTCCTTTACCAACACCCTGACATACTAATATTTCACCCTAGAGATTGTTTTCCTAAAAATGAGATTTCCTTTGTTAAATATACAGATATAAATAATCCATTTCATGCCTACAACGACAAAAAAGACAACTTCTCATTTGGAGATGACAGGCAGTTAGAACAGAATAAATTAATAAGTAAAAACATCAACCTAAAATTCGACACTTTCAAGAAAGAACACCGCATACCTTTTAGCATTCATAGCCTAATTGGACGAGAAAATTTGCCAGAGTGGCTTATAGGTCAATTAGAGTATAAAAAAGATAAAATTCAAACAAATATTCTAGAAGAAAACTGGCCTCAATCTTGGTTTCACATGGAAGTATTTTGTATCGTTCTAGATAAAGAAATTAATAACAGCAAAAACATTTCAATTGTAGATTCAGACTATTTATTTTTACATTCTTTCATATCCGTTAATAATGAATGGTTAAATAAAGCAAGAAATGCTGATTCTATTGCCCAGGTTCCACGGTTGGATGCTTTTGAATTCAGAAAATGGATTTCGGAACATTATCTAAACACCCTTAATACCAAAAGCAAATCGGAAGTGTATTTTTCAATCCGCTTTGGACTTGAGCGAGCAACCACTAGCTTCGAATTTTCAACCAACTGGCTTTTCGACCAAACGAATAATGGACAAGATGTTTTTACTGAAAATGAATTAGTGATTATCGACCGCTATAGAAAAACCAGTTCTAACTATCCACATCAATTCCTTGGCTATGGCGAGCCTGATGGAAATATAGCCTATCCGGAAGATACTTATCAGGAAGGTACAGATAGTGATTCTATTCTGCTACTACAACTAAGCTATGACAATACTTTAATGTGGGGGTTCGGTGACGTTAGTACACTTCAATTCAGAATATCTAAAGATGCTCTACGTAAGCTTAAATTTGAAGAAGCAACAATGGAGCTAATCATGTGACCCCCTTCCTCCGACAGCAATCCCTCCACTGCCTCCAGAAACAATACTTTTCACATCAAATAACCAACAATTACGAGCCGTAAATAAGTAGTTTACGGCTCGTACGCTATATTAGACTAGAGAATGAACTACACTTGGCAACATCACAAAAACACCAACTGTTCAGTTGGTACCAAACAGCTGACTTAATAAAATTTTTAAAGCACGCAAAGAAGGTTTTCCAAATGGCATTAGCGCCCAGAAATATGCTGCTTTAGCTAACTGCGCTAAAGCAACTGCTACTCGTGATTTAAGTGATTTGGTTTCTAAAGACTGCCTTAGCGTTGAAGGTACCGGTCGCGGGGTACGTTATTTTGTTAGTTAGAGACTACTCTCTTAGTAGTATGTAGATATTCCCATTATCTTTCGGCTTCCATTCGATCTTAGATCTATCAGAGAATCCAATATGAATAATCAACTCATCATCGATAATTTCAGGAAGTTTCTGAATAGGGACCTCCATTTTTTCTTTATAGACACTAACAACAATAGAGGATTCATCTTTCTGTAAAGCTTCAACTAGCAGATTCAATTGCTTTATCTCCTCACTGACCGTAGAAGATTTCCCAATAGCGCCTGCTATATTTTTAACTTCCGTCATATTCGTGCTGCAGCCCATTAATATACTCAAAGAACATAAAATTAAAGTAGCCTTAATCATTGGATCCCCTTAAACATCATTGCGTCGTTTTAATCGACCCTAACCTCCTAGCTTCAGAATCATACCAATACTAGGAAGTATATAAATTAGGCAATACGCTGAATTTAATATGATCAAAACCTAGCCGACGATTCTTACTAGCATTCCATAGCCCCTCAATATTAATACTCAAATCCACTCCTTCCCCATTCTATTTCGTAACCGCTGTTTTTATCAGTAATCGGTTCGCTCAGTTTCTCCAACTCAGAAAACCCACGGTAAACACAGGTAAACTTCGCAGGGTTGGCGATCACTGTTTTAAAATATAAATAAAAAGAGGCTATCTTAGGATTGAAGATATTGACCGTGGAATACGTAATTTCATCAAAGTGAATGGGGAATAATCATTCACAATCATTAAATTCAACTTGATGAGGATCTAATGTTTTAACTTTATTTCTAACATTTTCTAATGTTATTTCATTATGTGAAAACATCGCTCCAGTTCCAGGCCAAAAATAACGGCCGTCTTGTTTACATAGAGTGACGACTATAGGCTGAGATTCGACATCAACCTCTTCTCCTTTCTCAACGAACATTTCATACTGCAAAACTTTCTGCTTATCCCCCCTGAACGTCTCAATAACCTCTGCAGATATAATTAGTCTTACTATAGAATCATCATCAGAAACAGCTTCAGCATTAACATCTACCTGCTGAATTAATGCTGAATAAGGCGTATTAACTATCGCACTTTTAAGGTAACTGATTTCAGATAATGATGGATTATTGGCCATACATGCAGAAATATTAAACAACGTAAAAACAAAAATTATAACTTTCATAATATTACCTACTTATATTGATTATGCTTCGGAACTAGCCTCAGTAGACCGCTATCACCATTAATAGATAATAATTAAACCTATGCTCCAACATTTAAGCTTGGCAAACCACAAAGAAACACTTGAGCTCTGCATTTTCACCAAACCCTATTAACGGCGTATCCAACCTCACTAGCGAACCATCAAGTTCTTTTTCTTCTGCTGCAAACACTTCATAACCCAACACGGCATCAATCAACAGCGCCTTTGCTTCGGTAATAGTTACATAGTCGGTCGATTTCTCATCGAAGTGAAGCAAGCATTCCCTATCTTCTGAATCAATTTCGATCCTGGTCACTGGCAAAGCGTTCCCGACCTCCTCCGCCTCACCATTTTCATTCAGTGTCACTTTTAAAACGTGCAAACGGAAGTGCTCTTCTATTTCGCTTTGAACTTCAAATTCAAAAAGTAAATCTCGTACATGCTTACTCATGGCTAGCGTCCTTTGGGGCGATCAATCTAATTCAGGGTATTTTACACTGTATTAACTTACAGCGATTAAATCTTTCCCTCCATTTATCGTACTATTTCCAGTGCTATTTAAAGGTATAATGAGTTAACGAACGTATTTGTGATGTGTGACTTATGAGCTTTGTAGAGCATTTAATTATTGGTGGCGGTATTAGCGGCTGTGTTATGGCTCGCCATTTGGCGAAGTCTCAGTTAGATTTTAAATTAATTGAAGCTCAAGCCACTTTAGGTGGGCGAATTCAAAGTACGGAACAGGGTTTGGATTTAGGCCCAACGTGGTTTTGGCCCCACCAGCGTAGTGTTAAAACACTGCTCGCCGAATTAAATATCGATAGTTTTAATCAACATACCCAAGGCGATTATGTCTATCAAGCTGGGCCAAACAGTCCTACGCAGCGTGAGCGTAATCAAGAAGCAATGCTATCGCATCGAGTAGTCGGTGGCATGGGTACTGTGATTACGGCATTAAAAAATACCCTGCCTCAAGAACGTATTTTATTAAACTCCCCTGTTAAGAGTATTACTAAACTAGAGAATCTTTGGCAGGTTCAGCTGAATAACGGTGAGATATTGTCGTGCGTTCAGTTGTGGCTAGCCATGCCGCCACGAAAGATAGCGCCTTTATTTTTAGCCGCCGATCCTTGTGTATTAAGTAATGCGCTAATCGCGCACTTGCAAGTTCAGCAAACGTGGATGTCGGCGCAGGCTAAGTTTGTCGCTGTTTATGAAAAAGCATTTTGGCGTGACGCTGGTTTATCGGGGCAAGGTTTTAGCCGCGTTGGCCCCATGATTGAGATCAACGATGCCAGTGGTGCTGATGCCTCTGGTGGCAACGAAGAAAGCCCTGCCGCTTTGTTTGGCTTTATTGGTGTGCCTGCCGTTAACAGGCAGTCTTTAGATGAACAAACAATGATTGATGCTTGCATCGCTCAGCTGGGTAAGTTGTTTGGTGAAGCTGCTCTGTCGCCTATCAGCACATATTATGTAGACTGGGTGAGTAATGCCTTTATATCGAGTGCGGACGATGTGTCTGAACCTTCACAGCATGCACATTTCGATCAGGATAGATTTGAAGCTGAATTGAAAGGATTGAACTTGGGCTTAATTGGCTCAGAATTTTCACAAACTGAGCCGGGATATATTGCAGGGGCGATTGATCATGTGAATCAGCACGTCCTGAGCATCGATTCTAAAAAGAAGAATGCGGCGTTCCTTTAAAGCATTTAATGACCCAAGGATATGTATCTGTTACGTAATAGCCGTACTGACCATTAACTTCCATACCATTACATGCATCTAAATCGCCATTATCAGTAAATTCCCAATCGGCTACATAAGTTCCATCATAGACTGAAGAATTTGCGGTATTATCACTTGGGTTTAAGCCATCAATTGTGACTCGATTCCCGGTACGTAAGGTGAAGCCAGATTCCGCTTTCCTGACACTACCGGTGTTTAAATCAAGAAAATAGCTGCCATAAATTGGAAAACCATCCGCCGCAAATCCAATCACTGGAGAACCATCAGCCCCAGGATTTTCATCAAATAGCGCATTAGGGTTTCCGTGGTAATGATACAACCCATTGGGTTGTGTATGAGCATTGTGCGAATCAGCACCAAATGACGTATCGCTGCTCAAAGGATCAAGCAACCAGGGGTCCCTTGTATTACAACCTATTTGAACATTGCCATCGGATCCTGCTCCATTTTTACTCGGGTCATAACAACCTGCAGACAGGATATCAAGGATGACCCCATTGAGGAAAATGGCGTTATTGGTTTGTTGTGATAGCGCCGTCGTCGCCGCTGCAAATGTGGGAAACCGTACAACTGTTAAATTGAGAGTATTTTCAGAAACATTGCTAGCAAAATGCGCGGTATCATCATTGAAATTGTGATTAGGAATACTGTTAGAAACAAAAGTGCAGGTTGTGCTGCCATTGGTAATGTTAACGCTGGCATCAAAACTTTGGCTTTCTTGTATATCTAAAACTGAAGCAGTAAACGTATCAACATAATCGGCACAATCAGCGCTGCGCTTCGTAAAAATAACATCGGTAATATCAGTAGGGGCACTGGTTTCATCATTATTATCATCATTACTAATATTATTCGTGCTCGAGTCACTGCTGGCTGCTCCACAACCAGATAAAAATAGACTACTGGATAAGCACAGAACTCCCACAGCTCCTAAGTTAATCACGTATCTCGCTTTATTGATCATATTCACTACTTCCTATCAAAGAATGGGGTTTACTCGTTAATAACGTCAACTATCTGATATGAGTATAAGAACAAAATGTGGAAGAATTATGCAAAGCTTTATTTTTTTAATTAATGTCGTTAAAGGATCAGAAAACCTGGGCTAGCGGATATTGGCACAGCAGGCTCTGTCTTATTTACACCATTAATGATGAATGGCCAAGTTGCCGCTTGGGAGCTTTAAATGTATAGCAACATGCGCTGACTTACAGCTCTGAGTGACATAAACATAAGCCGTATCATTCATATCTGGTTAATGAGTTGGCCGTGAAAAGGCATGCCCTTCCTCAGATCGTCTTTCAAGTTCTCGACACCATCCATTTAGCCGAGCTCGGAGGTGAAATTTGCTTTTAAGAATCTACTTCGTTATGACTTTAATCCATAACCTGACGAGCATTTATAGAATTCTAAACTACACTAATCTATGTGGAGGTACTGTTATATAAGTACTGTTTTCAGCCTAATAAAACATCATAAATATAACGAAACTGAATTTTTCGACCATGAGTATTTATTCTATATCTACTATGTATCGCACCACCCTTCAATGCAGCTTAATTAAGCTGTTAAGAGTGAATGATCAAGAAAGGTGATAGCACTTGTTAGGATTTAAAGTTAACCGCAACAAAACAAACAATTTCATGGCTGGCAGTGGTTTACAGGCGGTACAGAGGGCCGACTGGAAGAAAATCATCATCTCGCTTCTCATGGCCAGCGCTGTCGTCCTGATCAACCTGTCTGACACATTACGGCTACCAGAGCTGTTGGTGTATGACGCATTAGTTTTCCATAGTTATGACAAACCGCAGCAAAACCATGTGCTATTACTTGAGGTTTCCTCTGACGAGTTGAATCGCTCTCCAGAATTCATGGGCAGTATCACTAATCGCTTATTAGCCCGCTCACCGCAAAAAATTGTCATCATGAACTCGCTGAATCAGCTCGACAAGCCTCAGCAGCAACCATGGTTAAAGAACGAACAAGTGGGTTATGCCCCATTGGTTTATCCAACACTTCAAGATGGCGATATTCTTGGCCATAAATATGCGAAATCTAATGCCCTAAGTCAGATTCCTCCCATTGGTTTCTCACTCCCTGCCTCCTCAAACTTTGGCATAACTCGAGCTATGCCACTTGAAATTTTGACCCACGAAGGCTCATTACACAGCTTTCAGGCACAATTAACCAATGCATATACTCTGAATTCAGACTCTATTTACATTAATTTCAATCAAGGCACCCCCCCCATTCCACGCTACCAAGCAAAAAAGTTACTTGAAATTGGTATTATTGATGAACTAGTAAAAGGTAAATTCATACTGATCACCGCGCCGCTAAACAACTCGATCAACGGCTTAACAACGCCTAAAAATAATTATGCAGAACCCCTTTCAGCAGATCTAATACAGGGAATGGCACTAAACTCTCTGATTAATCAAACTGATATCGGCATGCTAAAACCATGGCAGGCAGCCATCATCTGCTTTGTATTGTTTATATTTTATCTGCTTGCCTTTCAATGGCTGAATATACGTTTTGCCACACTGATCATTGTAACGTCTGCCATGGTATTACTGGCCATCGACTGGTATTTATTAAGCTTTCACTACCTCTATTTACCCGTATTCAGTTTCATTGTAGCAATCATCGCCGCGTTATTTACAGCTATCCCCTTACACAGAATCAAAGAGCAAAGTGTCATAAATACTTTGCATTTCGACATACTCTCTCAGCTAAAATCTAAAAAAACGCCCAATAGTTTTTATCAGGTAGAAGACCCCTGGAGCCACATCATCGTTTTTATCAATCAACACTTACTGTTAAACCGCTCTATTTTATTAGAGCGTGTCGAAAATGATCATCGTGTTAAAGAAATAAAAAGTTTAGGTTGCAGCATTGATGACATCGCCGAACAGCGTCGAGATTATACGCGCTTCCCTTATGATCAATCATTACAGCAACAAATTCCTTTAAATTTAGATAATCGACAGTACTTCAAACAAAGTTTTGAAGGTGAAAAACAGTTTCTAATTCCGTTACGATTTGCGGAAGAGGTTTTAGGCTTCTGGGCATTTACCGTTATTCCAGATGATAAATGGGATCAAAATAAATTTTTTTCCGATATTAATATCTTTGCCAAACAAATAGGCCTATTAATTCATAACCGCAAAGCCTTTAATTACGAAGACAACATTAATAGTAAGTTGCTCACACAATTACTCAATTTCAACCTAGGCTCGGGCAATCATAAATCGCTAAAGTCTGCTGTTGACGGGTTAAGCCACCGACTTCGGATAATGGAAGGAATATTTGATGGCTTAAGCTCTGCCGCGATGCTGTATGACTTATTTGGACAAATAATTAGCAGTAACCACCTAATGGAGCAACTTGCTCGACAATCTCATCTGTCTATTTATGACCTCACCTCTTTAGATTTGATTTCACAAGCCTGCGGTATATCTAAAGACGAAGCACGCAGTCGATTAAGACATGTTGCGCTTAATTCGGCCACGATCGACCTTCCGCTATCAGAACTAATCGATGATCGCCAGTATCTGCTTCGCATACGTTCTATCAAACCCAAAATACAAACAGTAAAGAGCCTGAATGATAATGACCTGCCGTTTGAACTCTTGGGTATTTTATTCGAATTTATTAATGTCACCCCGATACAGCAAAGATTCACCACCGACATTATTGTCTATGAAAATCTTTATTCAATGCTAAGAAATGACTTTAGCGCCCTATCTTTGTGCCAGCTGCAATTAAGCTCATCAACCGCTACCGATCAGAAGCTGATGGCACAAATGGATCAAACCCTACAGCACTGCACAGAAATCGTCACAAATGCTGAAACGCTGCTAAATGATACCGCAAGTAATTTGGCAAGCACGGGGAAACTTTTACAGCCCCTGGAGCTTCTAAAACGAGTTTTAATTGAAATAAAAGAATCCGCTGACAAAGCCAATCTGTCACTCGACACCTCACTACCCACATTCAGTAGCATCATATTCATTGATGAAGATGAACTAGCTACTCTGCTAATACAAAGCTTTCACTTACTGATAGAAGATGCGGTACCCGATACTCCAATCAAACTCTTTTTCAAGGAGCACGAACGAACCGACAAACTACTGCATAACGGCAAAATAATAATAACTCTCAGCAACATAGGTTATGGCATGCCACAAGCAGAATTAAACGCCGAAAGAAAAGATACCAGCTATATTGAGACCGATACTCTCTTGCTATTCAAAAAAGCCGTCATGAACATATCCCCTTGGCAAGTAATCGTTACCAGTACTTCACAAGTAGGAACGGGGTTCGAGATTAATATTGAATTACCGGTCATTAACTTTTATAGAACGATTGAGATCTAATGAATCAACCAATAAAGAAAAACCATATTTTACTAGTAGAAGATGATGAAGCACTTTCCATGCTAACCCTCATGTTTCTAGAACAGCAAGATATCGAAACGGTTCATGCTAAAAATGGTGATGAAGCGTTATTAGAGATAGCAAAACAAAACTACAACGTCATTATCACTGATTTGGTGATGCCGCAAAAAGATGGATTAGCGTTCATCACCGAACTGCGAAAGCTTGGTAATACCACACCCGTTATTGTTACTAGCGGAATTACCGACGATCTCATTCATGATCAGCTTTATGAACTAGGAATAGAGAAAATTTATACTAAACCTTTATTACCTGAGGTTTACCGTGAACTCATTGAACATGTAAAGCAGTTTCTATAGATGGATATTTTTCCCCTCGCTATTTTTCCAGAAGGAGGTCTCGCAAGTTCCGTCGTGGTCACCGTTTGGATCGGTATATGGGTGGTTACCTTCCTTAATCTGCGTTTTGGCTTTGCACTCTCTGGTTTGGTTGTTCCTGGCTATTTAGTTCCCCTTCTTATCGTCAAACCCATCAGTGCTGGGGTCATTCTATTAGAAGGTTTAACGACTTATTTTATTACTGTATTTATAGCAAGTGGATTAATGCGGCGGCTAGGTGCTAGTGAAATGTTTGGCCGCGATCGCTTCTTTGCATTAGTCTTAGTTAGCATTATCGTTCGCGTTCTTTTCGACAGCTGGCTACTACCCTCTGTAGGGCAAACACTTGTCGATGCGGGAATTGATTTCGATTACCGCAACAATTTACAAAGTTTTGGCCTGATTATTATTTCTTTAATCGCTAATCAAATGTGGAATGGCGGTGTTAGAAGAGGAACGTCATCTTTACTGCTTTATCTTGGCATCACTTACCTTATTGTTAACTTCCTAGTGATTCCGTACACCAATTTCAGTATTTCAAATTTGAGTTTTATCTATGAAGATATGGCCAGCTCTATTCTAGCGACGCCAAAAGCTTATATCATTCTGCTCACCGCCGCCTACATTGCCTCAAAAATGAATCTACGCTATGGCTGGGAATTTAACGGCATACTTATTCCTTCTTTATTAGCACTGCAATGGTATGAACCCAGCAAACTGGTCGTAACGTTTGTGGAAGCCTTTCTTATCTTAGGATTGGGCCGAATATTCCTTAAGCTGCCATTCTTTGCTAACTTCAATATGGAAGGCTCACGTCTGCTGTTGTTTTTTTTCAACCTGAGTTTCATTTATAAATATTTATTGAGCCTGGTGCTTATAAAATGGTTTCCTGAAGTTAAGGTCAGTGACTTCTTTGCTTTTGGCTATCTACTCAGCACGCTACTAGCATTAAAAATGTTTCAAAAAGACATTCCAACACTGGTTACTCGGGCAACACTTCAAACTTCTGGTTTCGCCCTAATATTCGCCAGTATCGTCGGCTTCGCTCTGACACTGGTCAATTTTTCACCGCCTCCCACGAGCAATAGTACGGTTGCGAATACCGCGATTAAACGAGCAGATAAAACACAAGAGCAGCTGGTCATTACAGGCTATTCCAATTTTTATCAGTCACGTACTCTGCAATATAGCCAGCCCACACTGCAAGAGCTGGCAACCTATGAGCAAGCATTTATTGCCATTAGACAGGCCTTACTATCAACAACAAGACCCTTGGCTGCGAACCATCCAAAATTAGTTGAAGCCTATGCCTTGCTTGCAAGCATTGATATCCAGATGATCCAGACACCTGAAAACTCGTTAATTATTAAAGATACTCGCCCAGAACGCGCCGGTGGATTGGTGCTGATTAACCTCAATCAAGCAACCGGTCTAACCCTCGAAGTTCCTGCACCATTAAACGAAAATGGCATTGCCGATCTCAGCCTTAGAATGTACAGCCATCTGAACACGAAAGCCCTAATCTATGCCGGCAGCCATCGCTTTCAAGACCCACTACGTCAAAGCGACATGCTGAATGTACCCCGCAGTTTTTTCCAAATTGCTCATGAGCGGCTTAGTGAACGCAATGTTTTACAATTACGAGGCTATACTCGCTCCGCTGCACGTGAAATTTATGGTCAGCGTTTTGATGATGAACTAATGACGGCACAAGGCTTGCCGAACCAAATATGGATTAAAGAAAGCTTGCCGGAAAGTTTAAATATCACCCTGTTAAAAGCTGGGGTTGATGATTTCTTGATGAACTGGACCACACCTCCTTTTTCAAATCGACAGCGGGAATACAGTCGCGAAGGTTTCGCCGAACTGATGCTGACCAATACGGGGATAAGAAAATTAATTGCAAGCTTTGAACCGACTCTCGAGTCAGGTAAAAAAATCAACATTGATATTAAGCAATCGTATTTAAAAGACTGGTTACTGGCACATAAAGCAACTTGGGCAGAGAAATACAGTGAGCACTACCAAGCGGCGAAACTCAATGAATTGATATTTTTTGACGAACAAATACTGTCACCCTTGTTTCGTTTTATAGATAAAAACTCCTCAACTGGAAACTTGCTAGAGCAGCAACAAGAGTTACAAAGCATTAACCGCATGGCTCAAGCTATGGGCTATCATATTGTGATATTACAAGAACCTGATTCAAGTACACAGTTTTTAATTCTTACTGAGCTTGCCGCTAACAAACAACGATATTGGGGAAACTATATCTTCCGAGTAGGCTCAACAACACCTTACTTTGTAGAAACACCCCATCCACTAACCGAATCAAATAGCCTTGATTATGCCATCGATTTATTTAACGATTTAAAGGCCCAAGTATTGTTAGTGCCTACCAGTCACGCGCTGGCGAATGCCGATGGTCAATCGAATATGCTGGCGCGAGATAATAAAGTATCTCTATTTAACCGTGTACATCAAAGCCTATTGCGCCATTACCAAGCGCAAGGACCTTTAGTTATTCAAACCAGAGGGTTGAGCGCTAAACAGTGGAACCCACAAAACCCCGTTGATATTCGTCTAGCTATTTGGCAAAACTCAAATACACAATTCACAGCCCCTCTCATTGAGAACCTCACTCAGAAAATATCTTTAAGTGGGCTCAGCTATGATTTAGTCAACGGTGAGGCGGCTGAAGCAGGTTATGAAGACCACTACAGTCTACTCAGTCAGTACATGCCAGTTGCACGAAAATCTGACATGGTAACGTTGTGGTTATCAGAGAATTTACGCCGAAAAATTAAACGCGGCACTGGCACTGCGACTTACCGCAAACAGTTTATGGCTATGCAAGTCGACCTCGAAAGCCGTGATATTGAAAACTGGCTTAGCACAACGGCTCGTAGTGATAAAAAGTTAGCACCTGAAATTTATCGACAGCTTGAAGCTTTCATTTATTCTGGCGATATTATCAGACTGGCCAATGCACTTGATGAACTTAAATCGACAGCCGCTGATGTAATGCAACTTGAATACCTTCAAGACAGCACCTCAAAACAATTTTTTATTGCCATCACGGCACAAAAAGAAGTGGTCGCCCTTGCTAGTATTGATCCACTGAACCCTAAAGAGCGGATTATTTTAAAGGACAGCGCATCAGTCTCTGATTTCATCAAACGTCAGTCCGGCTGGTTGTTAATATTAGAAGGAGGCCTGTAGCATGAGAATACTTGGCCGAAGCTTATTATTACTCTTTTTAATACTCCTTATTTGGTTAGCTTATGGGATTTGGTCACAGCTTTTCCAAAACGATCACCTCGATCTGGTGACGCCTTATCCTAATGCAGTCACTGAGCGTAATGATGTCTACCTACTATCGACGGCTAAAACACCGTCATCACCGGCGACGTTGATTTTCAATCTAGACCAGAGAATTGAACGTTTACAAATTGCCGCCATTCCTTTATTTCCGCTTTCAGATAGCCATCCAGAGCGATTCAACCCAGCCAATGTCGAGGCTCTGCGCCAACATAAAAACACACCTAAGTATGCCATTGAATACTCTCTGTTCGATGATAAGAACATCCTGCTCAGCCATGAAACCTATTGGTTTAATGCCAAGCCAACGCCTTGGGCGCAACAGCCAGATCAAACTTTAGTCCCCGAGTTGTTTCTATCCGATGCAAACTACTATGCAGGTAGCCGCCAAAGTATTTATTTACGCATGGAAAACTGGCCTAGCGCTCGTAAACTAGAACTGCGCATGCACCACCAACCCAATGAAATAGACGGGACATCGGTATATGTTCGTCAGCATTTTAATCGTGATCAAGAAGAAATTACCGCGTTATGGCGAAAACTAAGTGATAACAAGCGCACACGCTATACACAAAACGTTCATATGTATCCTCACTATATTTGGTCCAGTAACGAGATTGATTCTTTGCTATCAAATTATTGGCAGCAACAAGGACCAGAAGGTATCGTCGGTAAAGATTTCACAACCATGGGCTTGTACCGTGTTGTCTCTACTCAACCAGAAGAATCCTTAGCCGGCACAAATCCATCACAGCCGACCTCAAGCTTGATCGTGAGTAAAAATAAAAACCTCACTTTTCCTATTCATGCCGCAGGTGAAGTAAAACTTTCTTTTCGGCCGCTGCAAACAGATGCCATCGGAAAAATACTTACCCTTACGTTGCACCCATTTGATAGTTCGCCGGCGATTATTATTCAACAATTAATTAGTCAAACAGCGGCTTCTTGGACAGGCATATTACCAAAGGGCCTGCTTGAATTGAGCGCAGACCCTGTATTAGAAATTGAACTCCAGCAAACTCCCGATGAAATAACGGCCAGTCACACACAACACCTCAGCCGTTATTATTGGATAACCGCTGATAAACCACTAACCTATCCTATCGAACACTGGCGTGGTCAAAAGACCCCAATAAAAATTGAATTGCGCGCCATCATTAACCAACCCGGTCTGGTGACCGCAAAAGATGCCATCGTTAATGCTAACTGGATAACGACCCAAAAAGGCAGTATAGATGTGCGCTTTAGACACCGTCTCAATCTTGACTATCAAACTTCGAGCTATGAACACTTTTCTAATAGCAAGATAATAGGTACTGATGGAAAAATAGCAGACAGTCTTTCTGAAGAAAGATCAGCTTATTACCTTGCCGCCGAGAATATCAATCAATTGCAAATAACGTCGACCAGTCCCGTCTTGGTAAAAGTTTCAAGTCGACCTTTTGAACTCCCTTTGGTACGCACTGTGCCCACTCATAATCGCGGCTGGTTTGATGAGGAAGACTACTTACCGACCTGGTTCCCGCTTCGTCCAGAACAGCACCATATTCTGATTAATCAGGGAGACAGTGCCATGATAAGGACTCAGCATCGTCCTTTAGTCGATCGCTATGCTGCACTCGATGAGGAATTTATCGGTGAACAAATCCCTCCCGATCAAGCACAAGTAAATCTCAATCAAATACTGCTGCCTGTTAATAATGAAGAACAACTTATAGCCTCCTCATCAGCCCGACGCTATCGACAATTAAACTCGAATAATACGTTATTTCAGGGGCCCATGAACCTCAATTTCATCAACGACAATAACCGTAGCTCTCTGTCGCCATCATTGATTTTTCAGAGCAATAAAAGCGCAGCTCGCGAGGTCTCTATCAAGCTCGATAATCAAGATATCCATAGCCAATGGATCAGTGGTCATTGGGGGAAAGTGACCCTGCCTAAAATAAGCAAAGGTGTGCGCGCACTCAATATAAACAATACTAACGAGACTTGGTTGGTAAATCATGTTGATTATGTCAAGGACGCGCATTACCTGTTATTGAAAGAAGCTTTTTCGTTAAATAAACGAAGTACTATTACTTATACGATAAAGAAAGAAAGTTCTGAAACCTTGCTGAATTTCACCTACTACCAAGAGCTTGCCAATAAGGCTGCCCAAAATGTTTTAACAGAAGATACCGTCATAGAAGTCAAACTTCTAAATATCAAACAGTCATCAGTCGCTAATGTTAGCGAAGTTATGAGTAGCAGCATGACGATTCCCATACGCCATTGGCGCTTACTGCAACAACAAAGTAAGAGTGAGCAAGGGCTCATGCTCAACCGTGGCAATAGAAAAACCAATAGCGGAATGCATTTTGTTTATAGCATTGGTGATGATCTTCCCGCGGGAGAATACCAAATCCAATTTAGCCTAATCGAAGGCAATGAAGGGTATTTAAACGTCTCTCGCCTCACCCCAAAGCCCGGTACCGAAATAGACTATTTTAGAGAATCAATCCATGCTTATTAAATACTTAAAGCACAGTCTACAATTAACAGTATGGGTATTCATCGGAGGATGCATGATGTCGATTCAAACCAGTCAAGCAACCTGCATGAAACAAGGTATTCAAGAACAACATACCCTTAAATCACTCACTAAGATGCTACGTTCGCAAAAAAACACACCGTTTCAAATTGTCGATTCAGTACGCTATCAATACGCGAAATCACTTTTTAAAAAATTACTCGACAAGCCTTTATCAACAACTGACGCGAAGTCATCGTCAGAGCTGCCCGATGTCGTTAAAACTTTAGCGTCCCAAGCGGGTCTATGTTGGCAGTGGCTAACGATTTCCTACCGAAAACAAGACCATACGGTATTGTTATTAATGGAGTATAACGATGATTCAGACCAGAAGATGCAAGGCCAAGGCGCTTATTTATTCGCGTTAAATAATCCACTAAATTTTGTTATTCAAGCTCCTCATCAATTTTTTGATTATGCAACGGGGAAAATCGCACTGCAGTTTTTCTTTGAGCAAGGCCTACGCGCAATCACTATAAATACAGTTCATAGAAATCAAACACCACAATCTGACTTAGCCCATCAAGCTAACAGCTTATTTTCCGCTTTTGCCGAAGCTTATGCGGAAATCTTGTCAGAAAAAGAAGCCGATAAGCGGACGCCAGGTTATCTAGTACAAGTCCATGGCTTCAGTAATAAACACCGGCGCAGCGAGGCCGGGAAAAAAGCCGATATTATTATTAGTAATGGTACTCGTTCCCCCTCTCTTTATTTACGACAGAGCCAAGCGCGTATAAACACTACATCAGCGTTCAAAAGCTATCTCTACGGTGTGGGTATTGATGAACTAGGTGGCAGCCAAAATAGCAGCTTAGCAATACTTAGGCAGCTAAATCAACAAACCCACTTTATTCATATAGAATTTTCAGCAGATACACGCAAAGAACTCAAGCACTCACCTAGCCAACGTGAACAACTGTGGAGGAGCTTGCAACCATGAATGAAGCAAGACTGTCCTTTTGCCTATTAGGACTCCTAAGTTTATTACTCTGCCTGCCTGTCAATGCAGAAACAGCAGCGCTGGCGAATAAGCTTTCGAATAACCTTTATTGGGATGACATTCCACACTGGGAACATGCAACCGGTAAGCTTTCAAAAACCACAATAAATAATTCAGACTGGGATGCCGTAAGCTTAGGCCCAGGAGCGATGGTCACTTATCGCATCCCGCGCAGTGCATTTACACGTATTTTTAGCGAAGAAAAGAAGGCTTTAAAAAAAACAATTCTCTCTCGCGGTGATGGCAGTGGCCTGTTCACTGAGTTAACAAGTAATGAGAAAAAACATTATATTGGTAATGAAAATAGCAGCCTACTATTAATGCCAGAAAATAATTACTGGCAACTACTTATTCATAATGACAGCAACAAATCGATCATATTATCAGTAATGACCAGCAGAGCCAGTGAAGAAGCGCCTTTCCCGCCAGCACGAACACTCATCACACCGACTCCCAATCATATTGAAAATCAAAGCCATTGGTTAACCACCCCCCACCTGAGCCAGCACGATCTGTTTGCTTATAATAATGGTGATGCTAAAACCACGTATTCGGTAAAAGGCCCTCAACTCATTGAAGTGGAAAGTATATTATTAGCCGCCGGAATTGATGAAACACTGCCAAGTTATTTAATAACCAGTGAGCTAGACGGTGCACCTTGGCAGCAGTGGCAACATCAAGCAGCGCTCTACCCTTTTATGCGCCGCAGTGATAACAACGAACTGGTGCGCAGTACTTATACTGAAAAATACTTGTTGAAGATTCCAGCAGGCTCACATACCTTAAGTTTTAACACTTTACGCCCAATCGCCCTGCGAATTTTTGCAAGCCAGTCGTGGGGATTATCCAGTAACGAAGATTCCCTCTACCCAAGACTTAAAGAACAGCAACAAGAGCAGCTCGACTACCAAGATGCCGTTAACACTTTAACCGACACCTTATTAGCCAGCCCAACGGCTGCAATTACTCAGATACTTAACCAGTGGCAAGATAAACAAGACCCTATAACGGCAGCAAAAGAAAGAGTCATCACCCGTTCGCAGTTTTATCGTGCTTTGGCCGCCAATACCTCCAGACCACCACTGCAACTTTTTAATCTTAAGCCTGTAGTGGCCAAATACACATCCATTCAAAATCACCCCGATGTGATAGACAATAGCTCTGCAGACAGCAATTTAGAAACCGGTTTAGAACCCGATTTAGAAAGCCTAGAGCAGACTCAAACCTCTAGTATCTTTAATCAACTCGTTGAAAAAGATCTATTAACATTTTCATTACCTGATCGATCAGGCCCCTCAAAACTTCGAGTTCGCTTGGCTGGACTTAGGCAGCAGCCCGCACAGTTTTTGCTCAGTAATCAGCAAGGGCAAAAGCACTCACTTTTTTATTACCCTAAGTTTAGATCCAAGCTATTAAATGCGAGTAATCATAGTTTGGAAAAAGATGAAGTTTCAATCGCAGAAGCCTTTATTCCTCTAAGCATTGAAACAAAAACGATCACAATACAAACCGTATCTGGGACCACAAGCAAACTGCAACTAGCCTATCTTATGGGTAAGCAACTCGGCTTGCAGCCTGCCGAATTGATGCAAGCCATAAGGCAGCTCGAGACTGAATCAGATAACAGTATTATTGCTTACTTGCAGGGAAAGTACGTCCCAAACGAGGCTCGTGCAGACTATCACTTATTGCAATCATCACTTGCAGATCTGGCGCACAGAATTCAAATACGCTCACAGCAGTTCGAGCAAACATCACTCAATACCGTTAGCCCATTAATCATCAAGCCTGTGGTCGCTAACAAGTGGAAAAAAACGGTAAAAAAATTAATTGATAAAAAAGAATGGGCGGCTGCCATTGATATTGTCTCCCCCCTATCTCGACATAAAAACAGCAGCATTCGCAATGCGGCGGCTAAATTTCAAGCCGATATATTATTGGCCGCGGGAGAGTTCATTCTTTACCAGCAATGGCTGCTGAAATTATTAACCTCCCCAGCCTATGCGGATTTAAGCGGCTATGCCGAAAGTAGTCTCATTGACCGTTATAAAAAATTAGAACAGTGGACCGCGCTGGAAAAGTTATCAGCCTATCGATTTATGCAAAGCGCTGATATCGCCTATTTAGAATTAATCGCGGCTAGTTTAACCAGCGAATCTAGCCTGCCACTTAAACAGCAATTAGCCTTAATTCATCAAGTGCTTAACGCTGAACAGATTAGCGTTCAGCCAGTTTTAGCAGACAGCCCAATTTTATGGCAACCACTGCAAACAGATAGACTCTCTGCTGCATCATCGGGACTGATGCATGGACACGACTTTGACAATTACAGCGCTCGCTATACTGCGAATCCCTCACAAGCGCTAGAGTTCACGATAGAAGGCCCTACCGTTTTGGCGATCAGTTATCGAACGCTATTATCTAAAGGGACAGCACAAAGTCCTTACAGCTGGTTAACCTTGCGCGATAATCAACAAACCCATTATATTCCCACCTTCCAGTCTGCTCTATCTAACAGTGTTTCTATTATCGGGGAAAACAGGCAAGTCAGTGGTGAGCAAAGCATTGAATATCAGCTTGGGGTCGGCAGTCATCAAATACACATTCGCCCTGAGCTGGGTGATCTTGTTATCGGCTTATCAACTCGTGCCAGCACAGTAAATGAAGACGCTACGCTTACTATGCTAAGCCAAGGCGAGATCGATATTGAACTCAATACGTTATCCAAAATTAGAACCTTCAAGCAACAACAAGCCCATATTCATCCGGTTAAATCATTACTGCAATTACTTTGGGCCAGTGAGCATTCACCTAAACAAGCCCTGCCCTTAATTGCCCTAGGCAATGCCATCATCGAGCAATACCCTAACAGCCCATTACTCAATCGTTTAAACACTCGCCTAAACCAATTCAGCGGTTGGCAGCTAGAGCAGCAACTTATCGACAGTGCAGGCAAACGTTCGATTACATTTAACACAGCCCCAGAATCTAACCCGAAAACCCGTATAAGAAACAGCTTAAACCGACCCGATATTGAATCTGGCCAATGGTTATCCGCGCACAGTGACTTAAGCTTTAACATCAGTAGCACGACCCCTGTTGCGCTTAAATTACAATTAAAACAGCTGTCGTTACTCAACGGTTATACCGAAGGTGCCAGCATCCAGTTATGGTTAAACAAGCAACTTTATCGCACAATTTCTCTCACCAATAACCGTCCGTTCAAAAGTCTAATACTGAATCTAAAAGCCGGTGATCAACAACTGCGCATAGCCATGAAGGATGCTAAGTCAGATCAAAAAGTGCTCTTTAGAGGATCACGTAAAGCGCCCAATAAGCCATGGCAATTAATTAATATGCCAGCCAAACAAGCTTATGCCGTCAGTTTAAAAGATAACCCGGTAACGGTATTCGCCGCGGCGTCTGAATGGCTACGTATTGATGACCTGATAAACGGACAAGTACAGCGCAGTTATCACTATCAAGAAGAAAACGGGACATTAGATCTGTTACCAAAAAGTGGGCAGTCAGAGCGTTTACTAAGAGTTTATAAGCTTCGCCTCAAACCTTATTTAACAGATTTAGCGTCGAGTTCAGCTCCTAATAATCTCGCTAAAAAAATATCGTATCCATTTACTCCACAGGTTAAGTCTTGGCAGTTGGTCGATCATTTAGAATTAAGTGAAGAAAACGAAGGTACTTGGGGCGGGTATTTAAAACTCTCCAACCAAGGGTTTAGCGATGACCCCGAAGACGATATCACCTCTTCAATGAATGCAATTCAGCTAGGCCATATTTATCGCAAGAAAACATCAGACGATCACTACTGGAGCAGTACGACGGGCGATTGGCAAAGTAATGCCTACTGGAAAAGTGATACTTTTATCCGCTCCCTCAATACCAACAGTGATAACAATGGCAATACCCTAGGCACAGATCAAAGACTGATTATGACCGACCCAGAAACAGATTGGCAGTTTAGTCTGAACGCGAAAGCTCTGTATTTTCAGACCGCAAGCGACCTTAGTGATAATGTTTTACACGCCTATACAGAGGCCCAATATCGACACAACTGGCAATTCAATCGCAGGCAAACTCTGGATGCTTCTTTAACCGGATTTGCTCGTTATCTGGACAATAAATCACCCCGCACAGCCAATAACATCGACCCTCTGGTGTATAGCGATTATAAACGTGACCATACTTATGGTTGGCGCCTGGCGGGTAATTGGCGCTATCGTTTATGGCACGACAGCCGCTGGAATATTGGTACCCAGCTGATCAGTAATGAATCATTGCTCACGCTTGACCAAGCCTCCTTACAAACAGGCTACCAGCAATATTTCAAAGGCTTGACCGCCGCAGTATCACTGCGCCATGTCCAACGCTTTGCTGACGATGATCGCCGAGTAAAAAGTTTTAATAATATTATAAAAGGCAGCCTGCGTTTTCATCAATGGAATGCAAAAGGCAACGAATGGTATTTTGGTCTAAATTTAGAACATGACATATCCATTGAAGAAAGTGCCGCAGTACTGACCTTTGGCTTTAATCACAGCGACGGTCGTGGTGTACGAGATTATTTACCCACAGAACTGCCCATGCGTGATCTCTATCAACAACAAAGCACGCAACAACAAACAATGAATACATTATCGGATAAGTCTTCACTATGATGCAGCCAATGAGTATGAAAGCTTTAAGCCAACAGCTTAACACCCAATTATGCATAGGATTAACCGACCTTAATCAGCAGCTTGAAGGTAAAAACATTGAGCGCTGCAAGAAAGATTTATTACTATTTATTAAAGATCAAAATAGCTCACAAAATGAACTGATCGCGACGATAGTTACCTTTTTAATCACTGAACTTAAGCAACAGTTAGAAACACTTGATCGTCAGCAAAAACACTACCAAAGCTTTCTAACCAATAGTCGTAACTCGGCTACTGAACTCGAACGAAGAAACTATATTTTACAGTTTGCTAGCCAACTAGGAGCGACTCAAAAACAACTGCGCGGAGATAAAAAATCTTTTAAACGTTATTTTGGCGCCGACGCAATTTCTGAACGCTATGCACGCTTAAACAAAGATAATGAACACTACATCACCTTTATACTCGATCGCTTAGCCCACATAACCAGCGATTGGTTTACCGAACTCAGTACAATGGAAATTAAGCAAAACTGGCAACAGATCCAGCTTGAACCCTTATTAGTTAACATGCTGACACACTTCCAAGAAGATCGACTCAAGCATGCAACGTTTAAGTGCTTAAGTTTCATTATCCGTCGCTTAAAAGGTAATAGTGCTGACTACTTGGGCAGCTCTACTATTCGTTATGTATATCGCTTTGCGCAAGATTACCGCCAGCCTATTTGGACCCAAGTTGAAGCGGCCGCTCTGATTGCTGAGATAGAACCACAGAGCTTACTATCCATAGCCCAGCGTCATTTTAATAGTGCAAAGGATAGTGCAACAGATAGCGCAAAAGATAACAAAAAATCAGATGACCTTATTTTCTTACGCCGTCATCTGCTATCAATAATTGCAGACCACGCCAATGCACATCCTGCTTTATTAAGCATCATTCCCTTAGCCGTAAAGGATCCCAGTGAATTTGTGCGCCAAGGACTGGTCAATATTCTGCCAAGACTACCTGATGACTTAATCTCACAATTGATAATCCCGCTCAGTGACGACAAAACAGAACAAGTACGCGCAAGTTTAGTATTACAGTTACCGCGACTGGCTAAGCAACCTGCATTAAGCGGGATTTGCAGCCAATTGATGTTGGATTTTCTACAACCTCAACAACCCCTATTTGTATTAAGAACAACACTGATTACCACAATCGATTTCTTTCGCAGTATAAATAAACACGAAAATTTAAACGTTATTGAAGAAAATTTTACAGAAGAAAGTCTTGCTGCGCTGCCTATTTACCAGCAATTGATCGCGGCAATATCAGATTTGCATACCCAACATAGCGCAACCAAGGTCAGACGCTGGGCAGCCAATGCCCGTGAACAACTTTGGGCAACTGTGTATAAAATCTGCCGTGAACATGAATTTGATACCGCTCAAAATCAATTTAATAAAAACTCATTAGCAGATCCTGCTTTAGCAGAACCAACGATAGACAATCTTTCATTAACTGATTTGCCCTTAGGTAAATCTCGCCGCCTACCCAAAGCCATAACAAAGCACTTAACTTCAGACATGCAAACGCGCTTACTGGCCGTGCAAGCTCAGGATGGTTTTGGCTTCGACATCAGCGCCAATAAAATAATTAGAGACCATAAAGTAAAATTTAGGCTCTGGCGTTTTATTCACGAACTACGAAACAGTGCCACCGATAAACGCCAAAATTATTCTCATATGACAGGGCGAGTCTATTATGGCGAACAGCATATACCGTCTAATATCGTCTCTGAACGCAGTGCTACCAAAGTGCCTGGAGAGCCTTTGTTTCAAGATGACGAAGAAGGCTGGCGTCCTTACCTGCCCTTGGTCGATCAGGTTATTTCAGCCATTGATCAAAACTGGCCAACCAAGGCGATCAAGATCATCACCAGCGAAGGCATAACTTGGCTTACGCCGCCGAATTCTTTGTGGCAGCGTTTAACCGCACGAGCCACACTGGTATGGCATTTCAAAAGTTTTGCACAACTACGAAACTGGTCTGAAGGGGATGCTGAAGCCCCTGATGCTTATTTAAAATCTCTTGTTGATTTAGGCTTTACCATTGAGCTGACGCCACATTCCGATCACAATCAAACGGCCTTTAAACTCGACCAGCAAGTACAGCGCTTTTTCCCGGTCTTTTTCCCACCCTGGTTTATTGATGGCTGGCGTCAATTCGAGAATTACTTTTTTTCAGTTTATCAAAACAGTCTCAATCATTTACTGTTATTTTGCAGCGGTCTAGCGGTCTTATTTTTTGGCAGCCATTTAGCCGCTAACTGGCAAATGCGTAAAGCACGCGCCAAAATCCCCTTAGTGATTGGTGGCTGGGGCACCCGAGGAAAATCAGGTACCGAACGTCTAAAAGCCGCCTTATTCAATGCCATGGGCTATCACGTAGTATCAAAAACTTCGGGCTGTGAAGCGATGTTTTTACACGGTACGGCCCTGCAACCGCTGCACGAAATGTTTTTATTCCGCCCCTATGATAAAGCGACTATTTGGGAACAAGCACAAGTAGTGACCTTATCCGAAAAACTGGGCGCTGATGTTTTCTTATGGGAATGCATGGGGCTAACCCCGCGCTACATCGAGATTTTACAACAGCAATGGATGTGTGATGACATTGCCACCATCACCAACTGCTACCCAGACCATGAAGATATTCAAGGCCCTGCGGGAGTGGATATTCCTAAGGTGATGCAAAAGTTTGTACCGAAAAAAAGCATATTAATTACCAGTGAAGAAAACATGCGTCCCTTCCTTGATGATGCGGCGCGAGAAAAACAAACCGAACTGCATAAAATTAATTGGCTAGATGCTGGATTGCTTACCAACGACGTATTGAATCGCTTCCCTTATGAAGAGCATCCTTACAATATTGCACTGGTGATGAAGCTGGGTGCACTGCTCAACCTGCCGGCTGAATATTGCTTAAAAGAAATGGCTGATCGTGTTGTCCCAGATTTAGGGGTGCTTAAAATATATCCGCTAGCTGAGGTCAACGGTCGCTATTTAAGTTTTATAAACGGCATGTCGGCTAACGAACGTTTCGGAACCCTGAGCAACTGGCAACGCGTCGGCTTTAACGATACTCACTTAGATGAGCAACCTAATATATGGATAACGACCGTGGTTAATAACCGCGCCGATCGTATTGCTCGCTCTCAAGTTTTCGCACAGCTACTGGTTGAAGATATTGGTGCTGACAAACATTTTCTCATTGGCTCTAACCTAGATGGTCTGCAAAATTATATTGATGCCGCCTGGGATAACTATATTGACGAACTCAACATTGCCGATGAAAGCATTGAGCATGAACTGTCTAAACAAAAAATCATCACCACTTTCCGTCAAATCGCTAAGCGTTTAAGAGTACCGTCAAGCCAACGACAAGTGAATCAACGCTTAGTCGCTATGCTAAAAGGCATTGGCTTGGATACGGATACCGAACAAACAACGGCCAGTGAATTAACTGAGACACACATTCAACAACTCGTTAATGCACTAAATGATAGTGAGATTATTGAAGAAAATAAGCACAGTATTATTCAACAGTGGCAGCAAGATAATACCGAATTAGCGGCGATGAGTTCTCTTTCAGAAAGTCTAAATAGCGCCAATAAAATTGAGCTAGCAACTCTCATAATAACCTGCCAACAACAACTGGCCAGCTGGTTTAAAGCTCGCTTTGTCGTCGTTTCTGAGTTTTATACCAGCGGTAACCAGCTCATCACCCTAATTGCCAACCACACCCCCGCCGGCCTGACGAATCGCATCATGGGCTTACAAAATATTAAAGGTACGGGTTTAGATTTTGTTTATCGCTGGCAAGCTTGGGATCGTAACCACTCTCTGTGTGAACAGCTCAATGCTGATGATGATTTAATCGCAAAAAGTGCGGTTAGCGAACTGGCACGTATTCAGGATTTTGGTCCACTCGACCAAGTCAAAATACTCAGTTCTGTTGAAGCGGTTAAGCATAAGTCGATTGCTCAAACTGAACAGTTCCAAGCAGAGCTAGAACTCATCGACGATAACCTGATTCGTCATTCACAAGACGGGCAAATGAAGTCTGATAACGAACCGCATCGCTTTACACTCGTGATGATCGATTTTATCGAAGCCCTGCTAGACCCGGGCCAAGCGATTAAACGCAAAAAATCGGCCAACCAGATTTATCAGGATTTAGCAGATGAACGCATTAGCCACGCACGCGCTGCCATAGAATTACAAACACTGAATAAAAAACAAAAAGGGGGATGGTTACGAAAAGCCCTGAATTAGACTTTCTCTAATACTTTTTCAATACAAATCGCACAATGGGCATCATTGGCAGCATAGACAATCTGATTGTCTTTAAGCGGATAAGCGCCCCAGTTTGATTTCTGTGCACCTTTGCCTAAACGCGCTTTAAGCACCATGGCAACAGCAGCCCGAGCGCCAATGCGATTTTTCTCTCCCGCTATTTTTTTCAACTTAACCGATAAGTCTTCTGTATTGACGATATTAATATTGAGCTTATCACGCAGCTCTTTATTATCACCGTTAAGGCCAAACCCTATTTTTTTTATATTTGGGTTACTTAATATTTTACCCGCTGAAGACACTGCACAGGGACATCTAGTAGGGAATAGATACGCTTTTGTCTCAGTAGCCAGCTGAATTAACGTTGGGCCTGGGCTCACTTCACCTTTAAGAAAAATAGGCTTACTTTCAGTATCAAACCCTAAGCACACCTCATGCTCTAGGGCTTCTAATGCATTTTCTGCATCCAGTTCATTTTCAATGATTTTAATATCTGAAAGATCAAGGCCAACATACAAAGGTAATTCTCGTATTTGCTCCTTAGTAGGACGTTCCATATGACATTCCATTTTTGTATTGATTAAGGGCGCTAATTAAGAGGCACTAGGAAGATTAAGTATTAATTTAGCGCCGTCTTTATAGTCCTTATCTATGGATAGGAAGCCTTGCTGCTTACGCGCGAAATCACCGCATAAACTTAAGCCTAAACCATGACCTAGCTCTCCTTGAGTTCCACGCTGACTCATAACAGAGTCACCAAACAATTGATCTTTTAGCTCTACGGGCACGCCCGTTCCTGTATCGGTTATGACCAGTTGAATCTGACCATTACTCAACAAGGTTTCGATATGTATACTGCCTTGCTCAGGCGTATATTTGATGGCATTTGCTAATAAATTACGAATAATCGTTTTGGTTAGATTTACATCCGCTAGCGCCACTATGTTTTCATTGATATCACAGGTGATATTAAGCTTTTTGAAGGTAAAACTATCCTTCATCAAATCCAATGTTTCCATAATCAATGGTTTTAAAGTCGTCGCTTCCAACTCAACCTGAATCGCCCCTAATTGATTACTAGACCACTGTAAAATCTCGTCTAGTAGCTGATACACTTTGAGCGATGATTCTAAAATACCGTCGGCCATAGCAGATAAAACTTCTGGTTTAAGTGTCTGAGCTTCTGCCTGAATAAGTTGTGATAAGCCCAAGATGCCATTAAAAGGAGAACGTAAATCATGAGACATCATGGCAAATATTTGCTGCTGGTCTTTTTGCATACGCAGCAGTTGGCGATTATGAAGTCTGAGCTCTAATTGACTGATCACTTGTTTGGCCAACGTATTTAATGCCAGCTGCTGTTTTTCATTCAGTTTTTTAGGCTCGGTATCAATCACGCACAAGGTGCCGATGGGCATCCCACTGGTACTTACTAGAGGCGCACCCGCATAAAATCGGATATCCGGCGACCCCGTCACAAGAGGGTTATCGACAAAACGTTGATCTTTTAATGTATCGGGTACTTCAAATATTTGATCTTGCAAAATAGCATGCGAGCAGAACGCCATATCTCTTGTGGTTTCCGCTGCATCAAGGCCTACACGTGATTTAAACCACTGGCGATCTTTGTCCACGAGAGAGATAAGAGAGATCGAAGTACCACAAATTACACTGGCCAGCTGCGTCAGCTCATCCAGCGCTTTTTCGTCTTCCGTATCCAGTACTTCGTAACGTAGCAGTTCCTCGATACGCTGTGTTTCTTTGGGATGCAGCGCTGCACTAATCATTATGCTCAAATCCTTAATGTGAGTTAATCAAGTTTAGCTGAAAAGCGCTTAAATTTCGTCTCAAACTGCTCATTCTGGTCAAAAAATAGTTGAAATTAATTAATCCAAGAAACTCTCCACTGATCACTCCATATTGAGCTGAAACAAGCAAAGACCTTCTAACACTTCATCCGTTAATACTTGCATCATAGCTATTTCCTGTCATCCATATACCAACCCATTAGCTTGTTGATAATGAATGATTTATGCTCAGTAATATTAGGTGATACGTTCGTCAGAGAGAATTCATAAAATAAGGTAGCTGATTTGACTAATATAAAACAGCAGCAATGTGCTTCTATTCAGAAAGTCATTACCATTCAAAGAACCGTTCTATTTGGTGACTGCGACCCCGAAGGCATCGTTTATACTCCTCGATTTTCCTATTTTTCTGTTGAGGCAGTTCAAGGTGCATTAGCTATTTGGTTAGACGAAAAGCCGAATAATTCAAAAAAAGAGACTCCAAAAAGTGGCGGATTACGCAAACTAATGAATCATGGCATTCTGCCTCCCGCCAGAGCACTTTCTTTAGAGTTTCATCACCCAGTTACCTGGGATGACGAACTTGCCATTAAGGTTTGGGTTTGCGATATCACTAACCGCTCTTTTTCTTTTCAAATAGAAGCTTGGTTAGAAAGTAGCCGATTGAGTGACCTTGAAAATATACTGGCTTTTAGCGCCAAGCTCACACAAGTCTGTGTCTCACGAGATAACCATCAAAGCATGATATTGCCAGACGATTTAAGAAAACGTTTATCGTCACTGTTAATGTAACTCTTAGCCAATTTAATCAGGTCAAACGGTCCTAACGCTAAGGCATATGACCGTTGAAGTCCTCCTCCTAACAGCACTAAATTTGATTTAAACTGAGTATCACCATAACATTCACGCCTACCTATTAGAATTAGTCACCTCTTTATGATCACTATAGAAGTCATTGCTCCGCCCTCCAATGAAGATGCTATCACCCGCATCGCCAAACAGCACGATGCTAGCGATTACTGGATTAGTAGCTCCAGCGACAAACAGATCGCCATTAAAATTTTAGTTGATAAAGCCAAGTCACAAAAAATTCTCGATCAATTGCAAAAATTAATGAAAGGGAAAAGTAACTTTCGAGTATTAGCCTCATCATTAGAAATCGCACTGCCTTACGAAAAAAATAAAACCAGTAATAGCAACGCGACAATATCTCGTGAAGCACTACTGAGTCAGCTAAAAACTCAAGGCAAACTTGATAGTCATTATATGATGCTGGTTTTTCTTAGTACTATTGTGGCAGCTATCGGCTTAATCGAAAATAACGTCGCGGTTATTATTGGTGCTATGGTGATTGCACCGTTATTAGGGCCTAATTTGGCGCTATCGCTATCGACCACCCTAGGGCAAGTGAATGGCATCCTCAATGCGCTGCGCACCTTAACCGTAGGAATCTTATTTGCCTTAAGCATATCGATTGTTTTATCTCTATTTTACCCAAATCTTGTACTGACCCCAGAGTTGCTGACTCGAACAACGGTAGGCCTTGATGGCTTAGCGCTTGCATTAGCATCAGGAGCAGCAGCAGCATTGTCGATTACCACAGGTGTTTCATCAGTTTTGGTAGGCGTAATGGTCGCCGTGGCCTTATTACCACCAACAGTCACACTTGGCATTTGCTTGGGCATTGGCGCTTATCCAGAGGCCAAAGGCGCGGCATTATTATTAATTGCCAATATTGCTTCGGTAAACCTTACTGCACAGCTCACCATGCGTTTAAAAGGAATAAAACCAAGAGAAGAAGACCAACATTTTACCGCCCTTGTGATTTTCATCATCGGGATCTTATTTTGGTGTGCATTAATTGCTTATCTTATTTACCGCCTCAACAAATAGCTAATTATCGGACTCACGGATGAATCAGGTTGTATTACAGCGCAAACTTTCAATCCCCAGCTCAGGTAAGCTTTTCAATCGCCCTGAGCTAATAGAAAAACTCAATCATTACAGTCAGTTTCCGTTAACCGTGATTACCGCTCCTGCGGGCTATGGTAAAACCAGCCTTGTGTGTGACTGGTTACAGTATACTAATCATCCGGTTTATTGGTTTTCGCTAGATGAGCAGAATAATCTGCCTAGTTCCTTTTGGCTTTATCTCTGCGCTTGCCTAAGAAAAATCGACAGTAGCCTAGATGATAAAGCAGAGCAAATGTTAGAAAATCACTTCGTTGATGACTATTGTTTGATTTCTGATCTAGTACTCGCCTCCTTAGAGAAAACCAGTCGTAAATGGAACCGTCCTACTCGCGCAGTTATCGTGCTGGATGATTTTCAATTCATTGATAATCCACTCATTCTAAAGTCCTTTAATCGCTTGCTCGATTATTTACCCAGCTGGCTAAACATCATAATTACAGCAAGAAAGACTCCGGCATTAATGCTGCCTAATCGCTGTTCAAAATCAACAGCGCATATTATTCAAGCATCTGAATTGATGTTTCAAGCGGAACACATCGCTGATTTTTTACTGACTAAACTCAATTTAGAACTAACAAAAGAGCAGCAACAGAGTTTATTTGAAAAAACAGAAGGATGGGCCGCCGCCATTCAGCTAACCGGTCTGGCCTTAAAATCGGGGAAAAGTTTCGAGGATTGTACGGATACTCATGACTCATTATTAGCCGATTTTTTATTTGATGAAGTATTTTCTCAGCTAGATAATGAACTACAAACCTTATTAATCGATGTAAGCTTGGTTGATCATTTCAATCTTGAATTATGCCAAGCTTTTAATTCGCACAGAGATAATGACGCTATTTTGGAAATTCTGGTTAGCCAAGGTTTGTTTGTAAGCAAAATAGAATCTAAGCCATATAGACACAACAACGATTCAGTGCAAAAAGTCGACTCACATAGCTTTCGTTTACACAGTTTATTTCGTCAATGGATTATCGATTACAACCCTCTAACAATGAACGAAGTTAATCACAAAAAGGCAATCACCCTTGCTTGGTTAACCAGTAATCATAATTACCACCACGCCCTTGAACTTAGTCTTGATTTAAAAGATTGGCAGACATGCGCTGAGCTAATGGCTCAACTCTACCCGTCATTAATTCACATCAGTCACTTTGATCATGTTTCAAGCATATTAAATCGCATCCCTAATGATGTTATTCAATCTCTACCCCACCTTTGCTTACTCGCGGCACTGATAAACTTTAGTCTTTATGAATATGATAAGGTCGAAGAGTATACTCATTTTCTAGAATCATTTTTCACTCAGAATCTTCAGCCAACACGCTATACTCACGCTGAAAAAACGTCATTGATTATGGGAAGCATGATTCTACGAGGACAGATTGCGCGTTTTACTGGGCAAGGAGAAAAAGCTAGAAACATTAACAACCAGATAGAGTCGCAGTTCTATGCCGATAACAATCCTCTAAACTGCTGGGTTATGCTAGGCAAAGGGGTTGATTGTTTTTTTAACGATAACATTACAGAATCTATTCAATATAACCAAACGGCGCTATTACTCGCAAAAAGTAATGAAGACGGTTTATGCGTCATTGCGGCATTATCGTGGCTTTTACACGGTTTATATAATAACGGACAAATAGCACAGGCGATTTCACTATCTGAAATAAATCTAGCTTGGCTACAACAAAAAAATCTTCTCACCCTTCCTAATACCTCTTCTGTCTATGCCGCCATGTCGGTGTTATATATGGAGAATAATGAAATAGCACTTGCCTGGAGCTATTATGAGAAGCTACTAGATACCTTAAATGATTTCACAGATCCAAGAGAAATTATCTATAACAAGTTCCATACCCAATTCCACTTATTATCAAGTACTGGGCAATACGATCAAGCTCACTCCTGTTTACAACAGTTAGAACATTACGAAAATAAATTGAGCAAAAACTTGGGGCCAAATTTCTCGATTCTACTAGATACACAAACCCTCTACGCTCTTTTAGAATCGAGAAGAGGCAACAGATTTCCCTTGCTTCAGCTCTCAAGCAGCAAGCACGATGAAACCGAACATGAAAAAACGAACTATCATTTTCGCTCTTTATTTGAAGACATGCTGCAAGCTGGCGCGAATATGATCATGACATCAGGAGAAGATAATCAATTTACTGATATTGCAGCAACAAGTGCAAAGAATGGGAATATTCATCGGCAGGTTACCTGTTATTTGATACCCGCAAAAATTCTCTTTTCATTAGGTCAAGAACAACAAGCCTTATCTCTTTTTCAACGCGCATTAAAGCTTGCTGCGCCATATAAATTTGTTAATTTGATCATTGATGACGAAGCTAGCATACAGCCCTTATTACACCACGCGTTGGCTCTCAATATTGAAACAGAATATTGCCAAATATTGTTAACAGCGATAAATGCCCGAATAGACTATCAAGTAAAAGTGCTCACGAATAAACAAGAACTGCTTTCGCCACAAGAAGATAGCTCGAAAACAAGCCGCACAGACATAAACCAGCCTCAAATAGACACTTATCAAGCCGTTAACCAGGGCTTAGTTGAAAGCTTAAGCCCTAGAGAATTAGAGGTATTACGCTTAATTAATCAAGGTTGCCGAAATAAGCACATTGCCGAGAGCCTTACTATCTCCCCCTCAACGGTAAAGCGTCACTTACAAAATATTTATCAGAAATTGCAGGTGAATAGCCGCACAGAAGCCATTGCTATTTTGAACGATCGATCTGAAACAAATATGTAATGGTACAGCCATTTATGTGAACCAGTTCACACTAATACACCCATTCATGGTCCTTTTGGGCACTGCGATCCAACCCTCCCTTGCTTAATCTAATGGAATACTCATTCAGATAAGCAAGGACGTCCCCATGAGCCCCCTCAAACATTCGCTATTGATCATTAGCAGCATAACTTTATTCGCTTGCGGTGGTGATACAAAAACAAAAGATACTGATTCTTTTTTTGTACCCCCAACCGAAGAAAACGTTAGCGATGATGCCTTTGATCGTGAACGTTTATTACAAATCTACTTGAAAATGCCTGCAAATGAATTTTCTCAATTGCGTGCAGAAGGTCGACCACTAAGTGTTTCCTTAGGCGAATGCCCATCAACTGATTTCGAATATACCGATTTTAAAGCCTTAGCCAATATTGATGGTGAAGTCCTCGACAATGTTTCTATTCGAAAAAAAGGTTTTTTAGGCTCTTTAAGTCGAATTCGTCCGTCGTTAAAACTCAACTTTGACACCCACCAAGAAGGTCGAACCTTTAAAAGCTTAAAGCGTATGACGTTGAATAATGATCGCCAAGATCCTAGTCATACGCATCAGTGTATGGCTTATGATTTATTCAGGGCTGCTGGGCTTGTTGCTCCACGCTGCAACCTCGTACATGTCGTCATTAACAATGAAGATATGGGCGTGTACAGTCATGTAGAAAGCATTAAGAAACCCTTCTTAGAGCGTAATTACAACAATAAATCCGGTAATTTATACGAGGCCCAAGTTGCAGACTTAGGTGATGAATTAAACCATCGCTTTGAGCTGAAAACGAATAAAACAGCAAATGATCGCTCCGACCTAGATCGCTTTGCAGCCGTATTAAAACTTAATGATGATGAGTTTTTATTGCAACTTGCACAGCAGATTGATATTGAAGAATTTATTAATTTCTGGGCTGTTGAGACACTTATTGGCCACTGGGACTCTGCTACAGGCAATACAAATAATTATTATATGTATCATAACCCTGAAGATGATTTATTCCATTTCATCCCCTGGGGAACTGACAGCACATTCACGACCGATACCGTGTTCAAGCCTAACTCTGGACCCTTATTTAAAAATCTATCTCTCGCCAAACGCCTTTATGACATCGAGCAAACTCGCACTCTTTATTTTTCGGCCATTAATACTTTATTAACAGATCACTGGAAAGAAGATGATTTACTCGCGAAATTAGAAAAAGTGCAGCAGCTAACCGCCAGTCCTAAAGAGAGCTATCAGTCTATGACTGATTTTATCTCAGGCAATGATACAACGAATCAACCGAGCCAAAGAGCGCTTTTAACTCAAGCAATGGCTGGCGATATTGAGCACACATCTTACTTACTGCCGGATGAAGCCATCGATTGCTCTGTTAATAAGACAACAACACCATTAACAGCAGAATTTAAAAGTGACGCTAATGGTGACAATGGTTCATTTACCTTTACCGATGCACAAGGTATTGAACGCACAGCATCCATGACGATTGTTTCTAATTTCACCAGTGTCGATAGCTTGGCTTATAACGTAGATACCAGCACATCTCCCTCAGTGACTGGCTTAACGTTCATTGGGGCAGCCACCCCTCCCTTTTATCCAGACAGTTATGTATTACAAGTTTTTATTGAAAAACCTGACTACAAGAAAGGCAATGTAAAACTGCACGGTATTGCCAGTAATCTCATGCTCTTTAAAGTCACCGATAAAGATGCAACACCTCCAAAACTCGAACTCATTAGTGCTGGTCATAGCGGGACGATTACCTTCACAACCGCGGGAGATGGCAGTATTAATAACCCGATTGAAGGCAGCATTAATGCACAAATGGGGTTAATCACAACGCCGAACTTTATAACAACTGAATATTAGGAACTGATTAGATGATGATTACTAATACTCTGGAATATCCACTCATACTCGATCCTAAACAATATGAGGCATCACATCTTGCATTAGTTAAAAATACTCAAGATAAAGATATGTTTATTCTTAAAGAATTTGAACAGCATTCATTAACTCAGCAAAATACAGCTGCGTTAATGAACAGGGTAGACAATAAGTACGTATTACCTATCGAACTGTTTAATCCATTAATGGCCGAAATTTCAGCAGATTACAGTATTTTAAATGCTTATGGGCGACGAATATTCAATTATCAAACGACCTACTTTGATAATAAAGAGAGACAGTTTTATCGAGATCATCACAATGGAAAATTAAATCGCTACAAGGTGCGCTATCGCCGCTATGTTGAGTCAGATATGGGGTATATGGAAATAAAATTTAAAAATAACCAAAAACGTACTGATAAACAACGTATACCTATGGATTGTATATTACCTGATCAGATACAAATAAATGATTTTGTGAAGAGCACTTTAGGATACTCAATTGAACTAGAAACTGTTCTATTTGTTAACTATCAAAGGATTACGCTCTTAAACAAAAAAAATCTAGAGCGTATCACCCTTGACCTGAACCTGAGCTTTCGCAATGCAAACAATAGTAATGAATCAATTCAAGACCAGGTATTTATTGTAGAAATTAAACAAAATCGAAAGCCTTTTCCCTCGTCATGCCGAAACTTCATAAAACATCACGGCTATCAAGCAATAAACTTCAGCAAATATTGCATGGGCAGTGTATTAACCGATAACAAAGAAGATGAAAACAGTCCATTGAAATATAATCGATTTAAATCGGTTTTACGGCGTCTAGAAAAAATTAACGCACAGCACTAATTTTTCCAATTCAGTGTACTCATTCAATAAATAATAATATTAAATAATCATTAAAAAACTGGAGATTTATTTTGGAACTCACTTTAGGTACAGATTTCATATTACGCTTATTCATTAACACCTGCGCAGTCGTACTATTGATACGTTTTTGCTACTACAAATTTTCACAACATAGAGCCAATGCGTCCTCTTTTATATTATTTGGAATGGGAGTATTCCTAGTCACATCATTGCTGCATTCAGCCGATGTATCCATGGGATTTGCCTTTGGCTTATTTGCTGTATTCTCGATGCTGCGTTACCGAACTGAATCCATTAGTATTAAAGAAATGACCTATTTATTTTTAGTCATTGCTATCGCACTACTGTCTGCGGTTAGCACTCTTCATCCCTATGAACTTTTGACCATCACCTTGTCAATCTGTTTAATGACCTATGTATTAGAGACCAACCTTGTACTGCCTTCATTAGATGAAATCGAAATTGATTACGAAAAAATAGAGAACATTAATACTAACCGCCGCGAAGAGCTAATAACTGATCTTAAAATGAGAACAGGACTTGATGTACAGCAAATTGAAATTCTAAGTATTGATTTCTTGCGTGATAGCAGTCGTTTGAAAGTACAGTTCAAACCTACAATAAAAGGAAATGATGTGACAGATAATGTACTGTCGAGAGAACATCATGCTTAATCCTTTATATACTAAAACACTGGCAATCATTACGATATTATTCTGCCTTCCTGCTCATTCTATAAACGACGTGAAAGTAGATGGTTACATCATGTTAGATCATGATTATTTCGGCCCATTTTATACCAAGGAGTCAGACAAGTATTATCATAAAACTGAAATTAGGCGTTCAAAACTAGGAATTGAATTCGAAGCATCAGAGTATTTCTCCAGCAAATTACAGCTAAAATACGCGAGAGAACTTGATGAACCACCCGAATTCAACCTGGGGGATGCCTTAATTCGATTTGAGGATAAGAATAATTTAGGGCTGCAGGTTGGCAGAATGAAAGAGCCTTTCAGCCTTGAACAACAGACTGGCTCAGCTGATTTACTCGCAATAGAGCGTTCTATTGCGAGTAATAGCTTCTCCCCAGGGAGAAGCTTTGGTATTCAGTTAGATCATAAAAAAAAGAAGCATACTATCGCTCTAGGTTATTTTATCGATAGAGAAGCTGATCATGATTTCGCCTTGAGTAATTTCAATCTATTTCAACAAGATGAAAAGCACGACATAAAAGCCGTTACTCTACGACTTACCTTTGCTCCTCTTTTAAAAAAAGAATCGAGCATTCATGTCGGAACCTCATTTTCACGGCGAACGTTGAATGAAAAGAAGGTACAAATAAAGGAGAACGGCGAAGTAAATAGTGCTGACAATACCATTCGCAGCGCTCGATTTTATGCTGACTACAGTAATCACTACCAGTTAGAACTGGCTTGGCACAAAGACAATATATTATTACAAAGTGAGGTTTTTTCTACCACCACTCAGCAAACTAATGGTAAATTCTGGGCGTATTCAGGGGCGTATGTTCAAGCCAGTTATCGTGGATCAGGGAGCTACATCTATAAAAAAGGAAAATATAAATCGCCAGCCAAGTATGAACAAGGCTTCACTGAGTTAGTACTTCGCCAATCGTTCATCAACTTGCGCGACCATGATGTCGGCAGTGAAGCCGCTTTTACGCTTTTGGGAGCCAACTATTATCCAACGCAATCGATTAAACTCATGGCGAATATTATTCTCCCAAACATCACTGGCGACGTCATTAATAAAGACCAATCAGGCAAGGCCTTATCATTACGCGCTCAGTTTACGTTCTAAAACTGAGCCTAGAAATCGCACTAAAACTAGAATCTATTTGCGGTGTGCATAATAATAAACGTGATGATGAAATATTCTCTTCTTCAATCATATAGTCTTTAAAGATACTCACCCGCTGTGTTGAAATTTCTCTTAGGCGCTCTCTATCCTCTGGGCTGGATAAATCACTTCCAGCCTCTTTACCAATATCCTTTGCCGTGGCAATTGCGCATAATTTGACTTGTGTATCATCACTATCTTTTAATAGCGCCGCAAACTGTTGTAAAAACTCTTGCTGCTCTGGCTGCAAATCAACTTCCTCCGCATTATAAGGTAAGTCATTAATTCTAACTTTAAGAGCGTAACCTCCTGCTAATACAACAATATTTACAACTTGAGCATAAGGTACAAAAGTAGTGACTAAATAATCACGCGCGCCTAGCATAGTAGCTCTTTTAGCCAGCAATGTTACAAAACCAGACAGCCCAAAGCTTGGACTACGGGTATCACCGGTAATGGGTAAGCTTAACTCCACATTACCATCACTGTCTTTTAACATGCCTAACGCCATATTAAGTGGTACGGAAATTTGGTCATTGATACTGGATACTTCAAAGTTATCAACCGAGGATAATTCAATACCTCTTAGCATTACTTGAACCTCACCATCAACGGCCGTGCCTGTTAGCTGCACATCAACATCCATATCTAGTTGACCACTTTCGATTTCGTATTGTATTGCTTGTTTAATATACGAAGATAATCCAGGTAAACTAAACTCTTTAAAATGGCCTACTATTTTATAGCTTGGTTTTTCTAAAAAAGGTTTTGCGGTTGTTACAAATGAAAACCTTGCATAACGATCACTATTACCGGCCAGTGTAATCATTGATTCTAGATTAGGGTTTTCAGTATCGAATGGGCCTGCATACAACTTATTAATCGCAATACTCTGCCGATAAACAGGGTTAACACTTCGATCGATAAAAAATAGCTCTGCTGTATTAGCAAGATTGAAAGAATTTAGCTTAATGCTAAAACCGGACTTAACAGCAACAGTTTCATTCACAGCAACACTACTTTCAATAGATCTATTTTCAATAATTTTTCCTTCTACAGGTTGACTATCTTTTGTAATAACATCTGAATTTTCGACAATACTCGCATTATCATTTTTTGAAGTAGGAATGGTTAATAGGTTTTTAAATTTCTTATTATTATCAAGCTCTGCATTAGCAACTAAGCCTGCCAACGTTATATCGCCAATTTCGATACCATTTTGGGATAAGTCTACATTTTGTATTGTTAATAACGTGAATTTAGCCAATGCAGGAACAGTATCCTCTTGGTTATCTGAAAAGAAACTATCAACAAGATCTATTTGACCGACATTTACTTTCTGTATACCTTGCTCATCATTGAAAAGCGTCACCGAACCCAACGTTAGCTGTTTAATCGCCGCTAAGATTTCCACCTTATTGTTATGATAAAGATTCGCATCATAAATTATTACAGAGCCATTCCCCTCTATTTTAGGGCTCTTATCCTTTTCCAGAATGACCGAAAGACCATCAACATTAATTTCCTGCTCGCCAATTAACAGATAAACATCGTCTTTCCCTAGATTGACATTAGTACCACTAAAGCGCCCTCTTTCAACGTTTAAGACAATCGAGTTTCCCTCAATCTTAAGATTATGCTTGCCTTTATAACTAAGTACCCCAAGAAAAGTATCGATATTCATAGGTAAAAAGCTACTAAATCTTTCTACATCAATATTTGAAATATTGAGATCAAATTCAATACCTCCCTCTTGATTGATCAGGTCGGCAGTCATATTCATATCGATAGGCCCACCATCAAGCTCACCAATTATTGACAAACCAACTGTTTGCTTTCGCGATGTCGCAAACAAATCAATAATTTTTATATTATGAAGCTTTAACCTATGTCGTGTTTGGTCCTTATAAAAATCTACATTTGATTCTTCTAAAATCAAGGTAGGCATCACTAAGCGATTTAAAAAGGCTAAGCCCTCATCGTTATTATCTGCATCAGATTTTTTATCGCTAATCTCGCTTGGCTCTTCGCTTGGGGTATTGTTTTTAAACTGGGCCAGCGAAATACCCGCCACAAGTAGATCATCTTCTTGTTTTCTAATACTGAAATCTAAGCCCTTAATTACAACTTGAGGAATATAAATATCATCAAATATTAATTGATGAAGATCGAGCTCAACACTAAAGAATGATAGCTGTGAAATTTTCTCCGCTTCGGCATTATTGATTTGCAGTGTATTTACCTCAATCCGAGACCTAAAAGGGTTGTAGCGGATACTGGTTTCATCACCTAGTGATAAGCCCTGAGTTTCGAGGTATTGGTCTAAATAGTAATTCGCAACCCATGGGGAAAATAACCATACCGAGAGATATAAGCCGATAGTAATAAAGAATGTTATTTTAAAAACATAACGTAACGCTGAAAACATTTGATCGATTCCTTGAGTCTTTCACTTAAGCTTCTTTAAGCTGAGAGACTAAGTAGTTATTAACAAATTATTTAAGTATATATTGGACGCCACTTTGCTAGAAGTAAAATCCTGTATAATGGCTGACATTCACACCTATTATTCATGTTAACTTGGTATTTTAAATGCTTTTTGAACAACTATTGCAACAAGCCAGAATAGAAAATGAATTCACAGTCAATGCCAGCTGGGGACAAGGGAGAACCCTGTTTGGAGGGATGTCGGCAGCACTTGCTCTAGAAAGTATCAGCCAACAAGTTGATAGCCAGCGACCATTGCGCTCATTAGCCGTTAACTTCACAGGGCAAGCATTAGCGGAAACGCCACTATCGATAACCATACAGCCACTTTCCAATGGTAAGTCCATCTCTCAAATAAATGGCCAAGTGTTGCAAAATGATCGAGTTGTCACACAGGTTTGCGCATGCTTTGGGATTGAGCGCGAGTCAAGCATCAACATTAGTAGCCCGCAAATCGAGTTACCTACGCTAGGAACACACCCACGCTTAAGTTACATGAAAGGACTAACGCCCGAATTCGTCCAACACTTTGAATTTGAATACACTAAAGGCCAATTCCCCTTCACTAACAGCCCTCTCAATGAACTCGCAGGCTGGGTAAGGTTTAAAAAATCGGGGAGTGAATTCACCGAAGCACATTTAATTGCTTTAATCGATGCTTGGCCGCCCACTGTTCTACAAAAGCTGAAAGGCTTTGCACCTTGCGCAACGGTTAGCTGGAATATTGAAATTGTTCAGCCGCTTTCATTATTAAAACAGCCGTTAAACGCAGACGACTGGCTCTATTATGAAGCCGACATCAAACAAGCTCATCATGGATATGCCCACACTGAAGCTAAGGTCTATACCGCGAATGGTACTCTGCTTGCCCTAAGCCGCCAACTCATTGCGGTTTACGCTTAACATAGTTCATTGAATCAACTGACAAAGAGAGTATCTGTTCTAGACTTAGATCAAGCCTAAAGGTGACTTAATAGGCTTGTAGCTACTATTCCATTGCCCTATTGCTTTAGAGTTAAAAGATAAAAATGAATAAAATACTACTCATCCTTACTTTAATTTTTTCGTCAAATTTGAGCTTAGCAGAAGATAAAATCGTCCGGTTAACGTCTCTTGATTGGCCACCCTACTCCGGCAAATCTCTCGACCAACAAGGCGCTTCAGTGGCTGTTGCAAAGGCCGCTTTTAAAGCAATGGGCTATCAGTTAAAAGTAGACTTCTTTCCTTGGAGTCGTGCCGTTATCCTTGCAAGAGACAGTGATAGCCAATACTCCGGCTACTTTCCTGAATATTTTTCAGAGAATATAGCGGAAGAATTTATTTATTCTGACCCCATGGGCTCAGGTCCTTTGGGATTTGCAGAACGCAAAGATAAAAGTATAAGCTGGACGACGCTAGCAGACTTAAAACCCTATCGTATTGGTATTGTGCAAGACTATATCAATACAGCAGAGTTTGATGCGATGATTGCCAACAAATCATTAAAATCCTCTGTCACGACCAGCGATGATAAAAATTTGAAAAAACTAGTCGGCGGACGTATTGATCTGGCGGTGGTAGACAAGAATGTAATGAACTACCTATTTAGAACCCTTCCAAGCCTTGCCAGAAAAGCTAACAAGACACAATTTAATAGCACCCTACTCGCAGATAAAAAATTGTTTATTTGTTTTAAGAAAGGCCCTAAGGGTGAAAACATTGCAAAAATCTATAACGAAGGCTTAAAGAAAATTAATATCGCTGAAATTATGAGTAAACATTTATAAATTCTTGGCAAAAAAAAGCCCGCTAAATATCAGCAGGCTTTCTTCCTAAACAATCAAATACTTACACTTCCATTTAAACTTTATTTTAAAATTGCTTAAACTGCGCTTTTAAATCATCGGTACTGCCGATATCAATACCCAGATCATTAATTAAGCCATTGTGAAGCCCATAAACAAAACCGTGCAAGACTAATTCTTGACCTTTTTGCCAAGCATCACGAACAACAGTTGTTCGAGCTAAATTTCGAACCTGCTCCATAACATTCAATTCACATAATCGATTACGCGCATCAACATCATTCAGTTTAGACAGTTCATCCATGTGTTTATAGTGAACATCCTTTACATGACTTAACCAATTATCAACTAAACCATAGCGTGAATTATCATAAGCGGCATGTACACCACCGCAGCCATAATGCCCCGTCACAATAATGTGTTTCACATTTAATACTTCAACCGCAAACTGCACCGCAGACAGGCAATTCAAATCAGAGTGAATGACTTGGTTTGCCACATTGCGGTGTACAAACACTTCACCCGGCATCAGACCAACAATTTGATTAGCAGGAACGCGGCTATCAGAGCAGCCAATCCAAAGATATTCTGGATTTTGCTGTTTACTTAAATTTGCAAAAAAATCAGGATTATCTTCATTTATTTTATCAGCCCATTCTTTATTACTGGCGAGTAAGCGATCGAGTTTAGCCACACTATGTTCCTACTTTTAATTATAAAGGCGCAGAGTCTGCGGCTAGTCTAGCAAATTTCTTCTGACGTATTGAGTCAAGTTGGTTAGTTCCAAATAATGTACGCCATAACCAGCCGCTGTCTAAAGTAGAGCGACACTGAACAAGTTGGCGATTATACATTTTAGCCCTACGATCAACTTTACGACTTACCTTCATCAGCCATGGTTTTTTCTTATACGTCCCTTTTAAATACCCACCAGCACCATCGTGATAAGCAAGGTAAAGGCGATAGGCATCGTGGCGTTTTATGCCAGTGCGTCTTATTGTTCTGTCATTGTACCAACCGACAAAATCGACGGCATCTGTAAAATCGTCCCTGTCCGCGCTCCACTGATTTGTTTTACGTTGATATTCAGTCCAAGTGCCATCTAATGCCTGCGTATATCCGTAAGCACTGGAAGCTCTAGAGCCTGGAAATATCCATAAAAACCACTCTCTTGGTGGGCGCGCATCTTCAACAAAGCGAGACTCTTGATGAATAAATGCCATGGTTACACCAATAGGTACACCATACTTTTTCTCGACTTCTTTTGACGCACTGTACCAATCGTAGTATTCATCAAAGATCTCACACACATCATCTACGTTCTGTGGTGGTGTGGTCGTGCAACCAGCAATAACAACCAGCAGGCTTAAACTCAGGGCTTTCACCAGCGAGTTAAACACCTTGCATCCCGCAATCGCGCAGCAGCTGAATAAAACCTGCCTCATCTAAAATTTCAATGCCAAGCGATTGTGCTTTGGTTAACTTCGATCCCGCTTTTTCACCCGCCACTAAGCAATCTGTTTTTGCTGAGACACTGCCCGTGACTTTTCCACCCAGTGTTTGCAAATATTGCTTGGCATCATCACGTCCCATTTCATTCAGTGTACCGGTGATAACATACACTTTACCGGCCAAAGGTAGTTCAGCACTTTCAGCTGCCGATACTGGTTCTGCCTCCGGCCAGTTCACACCAACCTTTTTCAGTTGCTCAATAATAATTTGATTATGCTCTTCGTTAAAGAAGGATAAAATGTGCTTCGCCACGATCTCACCGACATCAGGTACGGCTAATAAGGTAGCTTCATCGGCTTGCTGAATACGCTCTAAAAAACCAAAATAATCGGCTAAATTTTGCGCTGTCGTCACCCCTACTTCACGTATACCCAAGGCATATAAAAATCGGCCTAAGGTTGTTGTTTTGGCAGCCTCTAAAGAATCTAATAAGTTTTGAGCTGATTTTTTTGCCATACGATCTAAGTTGGCAACTTCGTCTAGGTTTAAATGAAACAAATCATCAAATGATGATATTAAATCCGCATCGACTAGCTGTTCAACTAACTTATTGCCCAAGCCATCAACATCTAATGCTTTACGCGATGAAAAATGCTTAATCGCTTCTTTACGCTGAGCGCCGCAGTACAGTCCACCACTGCAACGAGCAACGGCTTCACCCGCAATTTTTTCAACGTGCGAATCACAGACGGGACAATGAGTCGGCATAATAATGTCAGCCGTGCTATTTACCTCATCAGAACGGCGATCCATTACCACGGAGACAACTTGCGGAATAACATCCCCAGCACGTCGAATAATAACCGTATCGCCTATTTTCACACCTAAGCGCGCAATTTCATCCATATTATGCAAAGTAGCATTGCTGACCATAACACCGGCGACATGCACAGGTTTTAAGCGAGCAACAGGGGTTAATGCTCCAGTGCGTCCTACTTGAAAGTCAACGCCTTCTAATAAAGTCATTTCTTCTTGAGCGGGAAATTTTGCCGCAATAGCCCAGCGCGGCGCACGCGCTACAAAACCCAACTGCTCTTGTATGTCGAGGTCGTTAATTTTGAAAACGATGCCATCAATGTCGTAATCTAAAGCATCTCGTTTACGACCCATTTCAGAAAAATAATCAACACACGCCTGAATACCTTGCACAACAGCCATGTCACTGTTAATTTTCAAACCCCAGTGTTTCATACACTGTAAAATTGCTTCATGTTTATTCGGTAAAACAAATTCTTCTGAAACTACACCAATACTATAAGCACAAAATTCCAATGGGCGCTTGGCAGTAATACGTGAATCTAATTGACGCAATGAACCCGCAGCCGCATTACGCGGATTAGCGAATACCTTGCCTTCATTTTCACGGGCATCTTGATTGAGTTTTTCGAACCCAGCTTTGGGGATATAAATTTCACCACGCACTTCTAAACGCTTAGGGAAATCAGTGCCCCGCAATGAGAGTGGTACATTTTTAATGGTCCGCACATTCAAGGTAATATTTTCACCGGTTGCGCCATCACCCCGAGTAGCCGCTTGCACAAGCTGACCATTTTCATAAAGAATACTCACCGCTAAGCCGTCTAATTTTGGCTCGCAGGCAAACTCTAAGGCCGCTGTGCGATCTAAATTACCTTTTAAGCGATCTCTTACCTTGCGCTCAAAATCGATCAACTCATCGTTGTTCATCGCATTATCAAGGGATAACATTGGACGCTCATGAGTAACTTGAGAAAAACTGGCAAGCGGTGGCGCGCCTACTTTTTGAGTTGGCGAGTCTGAGGTAATGCTTTCGGGGTATTCATTTTCTATTGTTTCCAGCTCACGATATAAGCGATCATATTCAGCATCAGGAACAGAAGGCGCATCCAATACATAATATTGATGACTATAAGTATTGAGCTGCGTTCTTAATTGTTGAATACGCTTGGTTACTTCAGCGGTAATCGTCATAAATTTTTATACTGCGTAGGCTGTTATTTTATATATATTTATTTTTTACCCGCAAGCTTTTGCTTACGAACAAAGTCTCGAACCTGCTGGCGATTATGTTCAATCGTTTGCAGAGCCATAATGCTATGAGTTTCATCATGCACATCACCCCCTAAATTTCGTGCAATAACTGAAGCCATTTCTGTCATGGATTCAAACGCATTCATCGCTTTTTCAGGCCCAGGTAAGCTCATGAATAAACTAATGCCATGAATACGTTCATGCAATAAGGTTTCGGGATCAAAGGTGCCTGGATTAAAGGAGTTTGCCATTGAAAATTCAATGCAACCTTCGCCGCCTTCTTTCTCGAAGCGATGAAATATTCCTTTTTCACCGTGACGTAAATCGCAACTATTCACTAAATAAAGAATATCTTCACCACAAAATCCATCCTCATCATGAGGAATTACGTGGGTTACCAAAACTAAACTGGGCACAGGGCGATTACTTAAGATCTCGGCATTAATACCAGGCTTTTTAACCGGTGCATACGCGGCCTGTGTCGCCATATCGTCCGCTTGCTGGCGACTGCTATATTCTTCGACTTCTGGAACGCCAACATTTAAAGAAAAGACTTCTTGCTCAGCAGCTTCTTCAAGACTGTTATTCTCCTCATGACTCTTGGCAATAATAGCCTGTTCTTCAGACAGCAAATCACCAATGTCAGCAACAGAAGCCTGAATACCTTGAACATCGTCCATTGTTAGCTCAACATATTCACTGACTAAATGCCCTTCATCTTCATGAACAGCAACATCATCACCGAGCTCTTCAACATCCATCAGTAATGGAACATGCTCATCTAGATTCAGTGGTTTTGCTTTAGGCACAATTCTTTCAGAAGTATCGAGTTGGCCCACTTCAAAAGATTCGCTCTTAACTTCTGAACTCGCCTCACCATAAGTATCTTCGTGAACTTCGCTAGGCACTTCTGCTTGCACAGTTTGAGTAAGCTCTTCAGTCTCATTATGTGCGTAGCTTTCATGCTGAAAATCGGGCTCACCCGAATAAATACGTTCTTCATGCATACTATCTTTAATATCGACATCCAATGCTTGTTCAGCACGAGCTTCTAAAGCATCTAATGCAGACATCACAGGCAGGCTATCTAACTGATCACGAAAGTTTTTGGCATCCTGCAATAACTCTTCCGCATCACGCTCCCCTATAACTCTAGCACCACCGTTTGGCAGCTCAGAAGGAAAGCTATCTTCCGGAAATTTAAAATCGCCCTTAACATCTATACTAAGCGCATCTTGTCGGGATCGTTGCATACGACGAAAACCATCGACTAAGATCCCTAGCATGACGAGACCACCTAGTATCACTAATACGGTGCGTAAATCTAATTCCATTTTTTCACCTCAATACTTCCTTTTAATATAGAGTTTGCGCATTCTGTCACTATTATTTTTATCATATCGATTACGCTTCAACCATTTTCACAGCTTCTTCAATGTCAACGGAAACTAAACGCGAGACCCCAGGTTCATGCATTGTGACACCCATAAGTTGATCAGCCTTTTCCATAGCAATCTTATTATGGGTAATATAAATAAATTGTACCTTCTCTGACATAGCTTTTACCAGTCGCGCATAGCGCCCAACGTTTGCATCATCTAACGGTGCATCAACTTCGTCCAGCATACAAAACGGCGCAGGATTTAGTTGAAAGATAGAGAACACGAGTGCAATAGCCGTTAATGCCTTTTCACCACCAGACAACAAGTGAATCGTACTGTTCTTTTTGCCAGGTGGAGACGCCATAATCGCCACACCCGCATTTAATAAATCATCACCTACAAGCTCTAAGCTCGCGTGCCCACCACCAAAAACTTTTGGAAACAATTCAGCCAGCCCAGAGTTCACTTTATCAAAGGTGTCCTTAAAACGACTTTTGGTTTCGCGGTCAATTTTTTGTATGGCATTTTCCAGTGTGGCTAATGCTTTCTCCAAGTCTTCGTGCTGAGCATCAAGATATATTTTTCGTTCTGACTGAATCTTATATTCATCAATCGCCGCTAAGTTAATCGCCCCTAAGCGACGAATACGCTCGGCAATGCGCTCAAGCTCTTCACTCCACAACTGGATGTCGGCGTCGTGCGGTAAACTTTCAAGCACTCCTTCTAGAGTTAGCTCGTCTTCTTCTAACTGTTCGACCAAACTATTACGACGTATTTCTAATGATTGTGTCTCCATACGTACCTGTTCTAACTTAGTACGCAAATCCAAGCCGGCTTTTTCTGCAACAGCCCGGTCTTTTTCAAATTGTCTTAGCTCTGCATCCACCGCTTCTAATTCACGGCGCGCATCGCTCATAATCTGTTCGGCGTCTAAACGTTTTTCTAGCAGCTCTTCTAGCTGCATTTTCAACTCTTCAAGATCAGAATCATGATCGCGATTTTGATTTTGCTGAATCTGAGATTTACGCTCTTGATTACGCTGCATTTGCTGATGCAAACGCTCAACCGCTTGCGATAAACTTTGCTGCTGATTACTAAAACCTTGATGGCGTAATTGTAACTGGTGTGCCTGATCCTTTTCTTGGCGCGCTCGCATACGAGCACTTTCTATGCGAGTCGTCGTATTCTCACGTTCAGACTGCAAACGACTGCGTTCATCCGCGTCCTGATCCATATTCTCCATGGCTTCTTGCCACTGAATACGTGCCTCGGCTATTTGTTCTCGCTCGAGTATCTGCAGTTCATTAACTTCGTCTAGATCATTATTAATTTTGTCGGTGCGCAATGCTAACTGCTCAGCACGGGCTTGCTTGCCTGATAACTGAGACTGAAACTCAGCCAATTGGCGAGCAAATGCAGCCATTTCTTTTTGCTGCACTTCTCGCTGTTGTTCTAAATTACGCAGTTTTAGTTGTTCTGCATCCAGATCAACTTCCCATTCTTCAACACTGATGTCCAAATCTTCAAAACGTATTTCAAGTTCTTCTAGCTCTTGTTGGCGTGCAAGAATACCGCCATTACCTTCACCGTCTTTTGCGACGCGTAACCAAGACCTCCCCAGCCATAAACCTTCTGGAGTGATAATCGATTCGTCTTCTGCCAATTGCTGGCGGCGTGACATAGCCTGCGCTAGATCATCAGCCACTTGCACTTTTGCCAATAACGAACTGACGTTTTGATCGCCGCTGACTTTGGCCGATAATAAACGACTATCTCCGGTAAAAGCCTGATTACCCTGAGACGCGGACCATAAAATAATTTCACCGTCTTTTAAGCCGTCAACCCAATGCTGAACCGGATCAAGATCATCGATAATAACGGCTTGTAAATAATTCCCCATCACCATTTCGACGGCTTTTTCCCAGCCACTTTCAACGTGAATCTTTTCTGATAAGCGCGCCTTACGCGATAACTGATGGCTTTCTAACCAATGGCTTACCGCTTTATTGCCTTCCCCTTTTGCGGCTTGCTGCAATGCTTCTAGCGATGCTTTTCGGCCTTGAACTTGCTGTAGCTCGCTACGCCCCTCATCAAGCTTTCGGCGTAAACCTTCAATGCCTTCGCGCTGAACATTAACCTGCTCACCAAAGCTATCACCCGACATTTGTTGTTCTTCAAGTTGCATTTCATGTTCTGAAATTTGCTCTTGTAGAAATAAAATCTCTTCGGCTTCCGGATTTGAGATAAGCTGACGTTTTTCTTCGTCTAAACGTTCAATGCGTTGCTGCAGGCGCGTTAGCTGTTGCTCTAAATTTTGAATACGGCTTTGCGCCACTTCGGCTTGCCTTGCGGGTGCACTGGCTTTTTGAGTGAATTCATCCCAACTGCGTTGCCAAGCCTGCATTGATTCTTCGGCGAGTATTAATTCTTCGCCCGCTTCTTCTTCGCCTGCCAATAAAACTTCGAGCTCAGGCTCAAGCATCATCAACTCTTCATTCACGTCTTCGAGCTTAAGCTGATCTTCTTCTAAAGCACGTTGGGTTTCTAAAATACCCTTTTCTGTTTCCGCGAGGTCTTGAGAAAGCTGTAAACTCATTTGTGCTTGATGCTCAAGTTTTTGTTCTTGGCGAGCAATCTGAGAACCAACTTCGTAATACTTACCTTGAGCTTTATTAAACACTTCTGTGCGCTCGTGATGGCTTTCACGGCGCTCTTCAATAGATGCATCAGCTGACGTTTGCTGTGCCATTTTTGCTTCGAACTGCATATCGAGTTCAGAGATTTCTAATTCACGCTTACGATAATCAACATCCAACACCTGCCATTTTAAGGCTTGCAACTGGCCTTTTTTCAAGCGCTCTTCGGCTTTGTATTCTTTGTATTTTTCAGCGGCTTGGGCTTGTCGATGCAGGTGCGCTAACTGACGCTCCATTTCGTCGCGGATATCCTGTAGGCGCTCTAAATTTTCATTGGTACGACGCATGCGGTTTTCAGTTTCGCGACGGCGTTCTTTATATTTTGAAATACCTGCTGCTTCTTCAATGAATACTCGCAGCTCTTCTGGCTTCGACTCGATCAGACGCGAGATCATGCCTTGTTCGATAATAGAATAAGACCGCGCACCTAAGCCCGTGCCTAAGAAAATATCAGTAATATCTTTACGACGACACTTGGTGCCGTTTAGGTAATAGGTTGATTGTCCTTCGCGGGTTACTTGGCGACGTAACGCTACCTCGCTAAATGCAGCATACTCACCACGTAAGGTGCCGTCACTATTATCAAAAATAAGATCGACACTGGCTTTGCCAACAGGTTTACGCTGCGCGGAACCGTTAAAAATAACGTCCGTCATCGATTCACCTCGCAGGTTCTTCGCAGAGCTTTCGCCCATAACCCAGCGCACTGCATCAATGGTATTTGATTTCCCACAACCATTTGGCCCAAGAATACCCGTCATATTAGTTGGAAACGGTATATAGGTTGGGTCTACAAACGATTTAAATCCTGCCAGTTTGATGGCCTTTAGGCGCATAACCTGTCTTTCCTAATTAATTATTTTTTCCTGCGTCTATCGCAGCTAATACCAGCGCGAGCTGGTGATCAAAATATTGTTTTACGGCGGCTGGCAACAAGTCAACTTCTCGTGTTGTTACCCCCCTCATCAGTGCAGAGAAAAATACCAATGCTGCCTGTCCATCGTTGGGTTTATAACGCTGCGCCAATGCATAGCATCGATGCACCGCTGGCTGCATGTTAGTTAAAACCTCATGCAAGTATTCATTGCGGGCTAATGGATACGCCATGTTCAATAACACAAATACTTGCGCCATAAACTCTTCACGGTCTTTTTGCTCAGCCATGCTTTGCAATAAAACTAGGTGTTTAATGAGTTCGTCCAATTCAGTATTCTGCCAGCGTTGAGCAACCAATACTGCCAGACGAGTCACCAAAACCCCAAATACATCAAATAAATTTTCGACAGAAGCAGCACTAATTTCGGCCACCATTGCCCCTCGTCTTGGCACGATGTCCACAAGATGTCTTCTCTCCATCAGCAGCAGCGCTTCTCGCACAGAACCTCGGCTGACATCGAGTTCATCAACAACTTTCAATTCCTGAATTCGTTCATTCGCGACGCGCTGACCGGAGATTATTTGATTTGCTAGGTGTTGAGCTATCTGCTCGGCCATGCTTTTGGGCGCATTAAAACTCATTTAATTGACTATTCATCCTACATCTATATGAAAAAACTAAGTCTACCACAGGCGCTTAGCGCTGAAAGCCCTATATAAAGCCCTTTTACACTATTTTTCCTTAAACTCAGAACCACCCCAGCGAAACCACTAAAGACAGGTTCAATCGTCTATTAATTGATTAATTTACAGCCAAAGCTTGCAAAGCAATCGGTAAAAAACTAATACTGTCCTACAATCCTACAAAATAACAATATCTGGAATGTAATCCAAAGGAGAAAAGCATGAACTCATCCATAGCAACTCACACGAATGAGCTTGATTTCATTATCAAAATAAAAAAATATGCCTATCTATTAGTAACCCTACCCTCGCTCATTGTTTTAGCATCCGCTTGGCTAGGTGATCAGTATGGCCATAAAGATCTATTTGCCTTTACTACCCTGGTTTTTGTCTTTATTTTAGTGCCTATTTTTGATCATATTATTGGCCAAGATCCGGTCAATCCAGATGAAGAAACTCAAGTACCTAAACTGTCAAAAGAAGTGTTTTATCGCATACTGACACTACTGTGTTTGCCCATGCAAATTGCGACTATTTTCTATGGTGGTCATATTTTAATGTCGACTGAACTGAGCTGGATTGGGCAATTAGGGTGGGTTCTTTCAATAGGAACTGTCGGCGCAATTGTGGCCATCAACGTTGGCCATGAATTGATTCATAAAGATCCACTGATTGAACAATGGGCAGGCGGTTTACTTTATGCTTGTGTCACTTACGGTGGCTTTAAGGTTGAACACATTCGTGGTCATCATGTTCACGTTTCTACCCCAGGCGACGCCTCCTCTTCGCGCTATGGCCAAAGTCTGTATGCTTTTTTACCTCACGCTTATCTGCATAATTTTTTAAACGCCTGGAAACTAGAAGCCAAAAAACTAAAGCGTAAAGGGAAAAGTCTTTTTAGTTTCAGTAATGAATTAATCTGGTGGTATGGCATTAGCTTTATTTTCGCGGCTATTTGCGGGGCACTTTGGGGCTGGAGTGGCGTTGCTTATTTCTTTGCTCAAAGCTTTGTTGCTTTCTCGCTACTAGAAGTCATTAACTACATCGAACACTATGGATTACATCGCAGAAAGTTAGAAAATGGCCGCTACGAGCGCACTACGGTTGAACATTCTTGGAATAGTAACTACCTACTTACTAACTTATTTTTATTTCAATTACAGCGCCATTCAGATCATCACGCTAACCCGAAGCGTCGCTATCAAGTGCTGCGCCACCATGAAGTCAGCCCACAACTGCCTAGCGGTTACGCGACCATGGTTGTACTGGCTTTATTTCCACCGCTTTGGTTTAAGGTTATGAATCCCAAAGTTGAAGCGTATTACCAAGGCGAAGAGCATCAGTTGAAATAACCGCTGATTAGACAGCCCAGTTACCAGCTTAACTAAAACGGAGTAAACTAATACTCCATTTTAGTTAAGCTGCGCCTTATGCCTACTGATTTATTAGACCTACTTGCTCAGCTAACGACGGAATATGCGACTGAAATAGTGCTAACTGTTTTGGCCACAATCACCTCGGCTACCGCAGGGATTTTTGGCTTTGGTGGCGGTATGTTATTGATCGCCATCATGCCTAACTTTCTGCCTGCTGCGGTTATTATTCCTATTCACGGTATAGTGCAACTGGCCAGCAACAGCTCTAGAGTCGCCCTATCTTTCAATCAAGTCGCCTGGCAATTTTTACCGCCTTTTCTCATAGGCTCCATCGCTAGCCTCGCACTTTTCATAACCCTATTGTTTAGTATCACCAGCAATTACACTTCCTTTGCAATCGGCAGTTATATTCTACTTAACCTATGGTCAAAATCTTTTTCTGATGCGATGCAGCGATTTGAAAGCTTTTATATTATCGGCGCATTACAAACAGGATTAAGCTTAATTGTCGGTGCAGCTGGCCCACTAACCCATAATATTTTACTAAAAAAATTGCATAACAAAGACCAAATTGTTGCTACAGGCGCAATTTTAATGAGCATCAGTCACATAACTAAAATAGTGGCATTTGGTTTAATTGGTTTTCAATTCGGTGAATATTTTTTAACCCTTGTATTAATGAGCCTTGGCGCTATTCTGGGGTCATATATCGGTTCAAAAGCACGTAATCGCTTTAATAATCAAGTGCACTTAACACTGATGAAATATTTATTAAGTTTACTGGCCATAAAAATGATTATTGGCATCGCCCTTACCACTTACTGGCCTTAGGCATGACCATTTATTAGCCACTCATATCAATTTTTTGATAATTTAGACTGCTGAAATTCGTATATGAATTCGGCACTTTAAATAAGGAACAAATAATGCCTCTATTACTCACCGTCATAGTATCAACACTGCTCGTCGGTTTGGCTATGCCACTGGGTGCACTGATTGCGCACTTTGAAAAAGTTAAAAGCGAGTGGCTTGAACAAGAGCTTAAGCACGGAGTGATGGCTATTGGCGGAGGCGCTCTGTTATCAGCCGTTGCTTTAGTATTAGTGCCTGAGGGGATAGCAAACCTTACCCCATTAGCCGCTTGCGCTTGGTTTATACTGGGTGGGCTTAGCTTTATGTGTCTTGATATTTACCTAAAGAAAATAGATACCCCCGCCAGTCAATTGGCCGCAATGCTGTCGGATTTTATTCCAGAATCAATCGCGTTAGGAGCAGCATTCGCGACAGGGAGTAATAATGCATTTTTACTGGCTGCGTTAATTGCTCTGCAAAATTTACCCGAAGGCTTTAGCGCTTACTCTGAATTAAAAACATCTTCAATTTACAAGCCAAAGAAAATTATAATTCTGTTTTTCCTAATGGCAGCACTCGGCCCCATAGCAGGTGTTTCTGGCTATTTGTGGCTATCAGATTCTCCAAAAATAATTTCTGCCATCATGCTATTTGCTTCTGGCGGCATTCTCTATTCTATATTCCAAGATTTAGCACCTCAGGTTAAATTAGAAAAACACTGGGCACCACCAATGGGAGCCGTGCTTGGATTTACTCTTGGCATGCTGGGCTTAATGTTAACGACCTAGCACTTCAGAAAAGGAAAAAAGCTTTCATGATAGACCCAAGAATTAGCGAACACTACAATCAAAACTTTAACGGCATTCAATTCATTCAAGAAGAATTGGATGAAATCGAATTTGATAATTGCACGTTTAAAAATTGTGACTTTTCCAACACGCATTTTAAACACTGCAGATTCATTGAGTGCCACTTTTCACAGTGTAATTTAAGCAATATTAAAATTGGTTATAGCCGTTTTAAGGACGTATTCTTTGAACATTGCAAGATGCTAGGCATTGACTGGACACGGGCTCATTGGCCAAATTTAGCACTCGCTTCGCCGTTAAAATTTTCCCACTGTATTTTAAATGACTCTTCTTTCCATGGTTTAAAACTAACTGAGCTGCAACTTGAATCCTGCAAAATACAGGATGTTGATTTTCGTGAAGGTAATTTCAGCCAAAGTAATTTTAGCGGTAGTGATTTTAGCTACAGCCTGTTTAATCGCACTGAGCTAGTGGAAACGGATTTTACCGACGCCAGTAATTATAATATCGACATTCACCTAAACAATATTAAGCAAGGTAAATTCAGCCGCGACCAAGCATTGAATTTATTAGTTGGCTTGGATATCGAGCTTGTTGATTAAAAAAAGCAGAAATTAAAAAGAGTAGCCTGATACTAGGCTACCCCCAGTACTTAAACCTAGCGATTCACACGATGCTCAATCAACTCATCAACCACCGACGGATCAGCCAAGGTTGAAGTATCCCCTAATGCATCAAAATCATTTTCAGCAATTTTACGTAAAATACGGCGCATAATTTTACCAGAACGAGTCTTCGGTAAACCTGGCGCTAATTGAATCAGATCTGGAGTTGCGATTGGGCCTATGTCTTGGCGCACCCATTTTTTCAATTCTAAAATAAGCGCGCTATTAACCGCTGAATCCGCACTTAATTCACCTTTATTTAGCGTTACATACACATAAATGCCTTGGCCTTTAATATCATGCGGATAACCGACGACAGCAGCCTCAGCAACTTTAGGGTGCGCAACCAAAGCACTTTCTATCTCAGCGGTCCCCATACGATGACCAGAAACATTCAATACATCATCAACACGTCCGGTAATCCAATAATAACCGTCTTCATCACGGCGCGCGCCATCACCGCTAAAATACATGCCCGCATAAGTAGAAAAGTAGGTTTGCATAAAGCGCTCATGGTCGCCATAAATCGTACGTGATTGTGCAGGCCAACTATCTAGCATCACCAGATTTCCTTCGCCAGCGCCTTCTACTATATTACCTTCAGCATCAACTAGTGCAGGCTGCACACCAAAAAAAGGTCGCGTCGCCGAGCCGGGCTTTAGGGCCGTCGCACCCGGAAGAGGCGTAATCATGATGCCACCCGTTTCTGTCTGCCACCAAGTATCTACAATCGGACATCGCTCTTCACCAATCGTGCGGTAATACCACTCCCATGCTTCGGGATTAATAGGTTCGCCTACCGTACCCAGTATTCTTAACGAATGGCGTTTAGTTTCAGTAACGGCTGCGTCACCTTCGGCCATCAATGCACGAATCGCCGTGGGCGCAGTATAGAGAATATTCACGTTATGCTTATCGACGATTTGTGAAACACGATTAATACCAGGGTAATTCGGTACACCTTCACACATCAAGGTAATCGCACCATTGGCTAATGGCCCATATACGAGATAAGTATGACCCGTAATCCAGCCAACATCTGCAGTACACCAGTAGACTTCACCCTCTTTATAATCGAACACGTATTCATGAGTTAGCGAGGCATAAACCATGTAACCGCCCGTAGTATGAACAACTCCTTTTGGCTTACCCGTTGAACCTGAGGTATACAGAATAAAAAGAGGATCTTCAGCGCGCATTTCCGCAGGCTGGCAGTGTTTAGACTCTTTTGCAATCGCTTCGTGATACCAAATATCACGTGTTTTATGCCAGGCTACATCAGCGCCAGTACGTTTTACGACGATCACTTTTTCAACGGAATTCACACTGGGATGCGTTAAGGCTTCATCAACGTTCTTTTTGAGCGGTACGGCTTTGCCACCACGCACCCCCTCATCAGCCGTAATCACCACCTTCACATTACTGTCATCAATTCGACCGGCTAACGCATCCGGCGAAAACCCCCCAAATACGACTGAATGAATAGCACCAATGCGAGCACACGCTAACATTGCCATCACAGCCTGAGGCACCATCGGCATATAGATACAAACCACGTCGCCCTTACGAACACCTTGAGTTTTTAACACATTAGCAAACTGACAGACTTCACTATGCAACTCCTTATAGGTGATGTGACGATCGTCCGTTGGCTCATCTCCCTCCCAGATAATCGCGGTTTGATCACCCCGAGCCTCTAGGTGACGATCCAAACAATTAGCAGACGCGTTTAACGTACCGTCTTTATACCAATTGATATCAACATTGTGTTCATCAAAAGAAACATCACGCACTTGCGTAAAAGGTTGAATCCAGTCAATACGCTGACCCTGCTCTGCCCAAAAGCCTTCAGAATCATCAATTGAGCGTTTATACATGGTTTCATACTGTTCATTATCGATCAAAGCGGTTGAACCAATATGATCTTTAACCTGGTAGGTCTTAATGTCTGACATAAATATTCCTGTGATGGGAAGCAAACCCACTTTGTTTTTGTATTTATTATGATGTAACTGTACAGCAACTGAATGTGGTAGAAAACAATGAATAAAAGCATCTAACAGAGTATTTTAATTGACGGATAATCTAAGAGAAAAACAGAGAAGTTACAAAATGAGTGATTTATTTATGCTTTTTCGATTCTTTAACAATTTTTTACACTTTAGATACAAATAAAAATACCATGACAAAAAATGTCACTTATGTCCCTAATAACTCAATCGAATAGCCAGAATCGCTGTTATTATTTCAGATATGAAAAGCCCGCTCCCTAGTTGTGACAAAAACCAGACGCCAAATGTAAAATGTTATTAAATTTATAGAGTTACAGCCCCTCTTGATAACTCTATCTAAAAAGCAGCTAAATTGACGTTAACACAGGGACTCAATAGAATCTAAGTCAGACATCGTAGACATATTGAGACAGACGTGCCATTAAACCCTTTTAACTTCAGCTGGAGAATGAATCTATACATGCATTGTATAAAATCCTTCTATCGCTCAACGTTATTGGGTAAACATACGTTTGCTATATTTTTAGCTATTAGCTTTACAAGTTTTACTGCCCAGGCCGAAGACGTCATTTTACGCCACAGTTTTGCTGGTAATATTTCTTTCAAATTAACCGGCAATACCTTACGTGACTCTAATAATACCTGTGCTCCTATTGCGAGTGGACAGTCTTCCGGAAACATAACTCTACCGACCAATTCTTCCATCAAAGCAGCTTATCTTTACTGGTCTGGTTCAGGGGCCTTAGATAATCAAGTAACACTCAACGGGCAATCGATTACGTCACAAATAAATTACACAGAAGTGTTTAATAATCGTAATTATTTCAGTGCCAAGGCCGATGTTACAAACATAATTTCAACAGGAACATCAGCTACCTATAGCGTTTCAGGCCTTACATTTGATGGTTCGAATACTTATTGTGCAACCGCAGGGGCATACGGCGGCTGGGCATTAGCCGTTATTTTTGAACAAAGCGCTGAACCCTTAAGAGTTATTAATGTCTTTGATGGCTTTAAAAGTTTTTGGGGCAGTGAATTAACTTTAATCCCTAATAACTTTGTTATTGCAGCGAATCCAGCAAGTAAAGGTGGTAAGCACGCACACATTACTTGGGAAGGTGATGCTGGCAACTCTCAGTCTCGCAGTGGCTTTAGCGAATCATTGAAGTTCGAAGGTGCAAATTTAACCGATACACGCAACCCTTCAAATAATCAATTTAATGGTTATTCAAATGTCAGGGGCACAACGAGTGGCGTAGATATCGACGAATATCAGATTGGCAACTTGTTAACGGCTGGCGATACCAGTGTTCATACCACTTACTCAACGGGTCAAGATGCCGTCTTTTTAACCGCTGAATTAATCAGCGTGCCTAATGAACCTGTCGCTGATTTATCTATCCTGCAGTCAGGTCCAGTTAACATTATTCGAGGCGAAGTGAATACATTCAATTTTACCGTCAAAAATAATGGCCCAAATAGCGCTTCAAGCAATACTCAAGTTAAACTACCACTCCCTTCAGGATTGACTCTCAATAGCTTTACAGGGAGTCAATGGAACTGTAGCGAAGCGACGGGAGAAATAACCTGCAATTATTCAAATACCATTTCAAAAAATGCTTCAGCTAGCACACTCGTCATTACTTTAAATGCGGCGAGTAGTACCAGTAATAGCATTAGCCTCTCCGCAACAGTTACAGGTATTATTTTTGATAATATTTTATCAAACAATACCAGTTCGAAAACTTATAATGTCATTTCAGCAGATTTATCCAACTCTAAAAAAACAGTTATCGATCTCAATGGCGGTAATGTACAAGCCGGCGATACACTACGATACACAATAGACTTGATAGAACGTAATGGAGTGGCCATTTCAGGAGTAACTCTTGAAGATAACCTGCCTGATAATATTTCATCTTTTAACGTTATAAACATACCTACTGGAGCAAGTAATAATAGCCAACCAGCCCCAGCAGGTAATAACGCTACAGGCTTAGCGTCTATATCTGATATTTCAATAGCAGCCAACACAACCGTATCTATAATAATCGATGCAACAATCAGCGCTTCTACTCCGGCTAATACTGCTATCACTAATACGGCGACAATTAGCAGTAATGGTGTGGCCGATTTTAATATTGACTCTCCATCTGTTTACATTTCAAAACCTGCAAACCCAGCCTCTGGAAACAAGCCTCTTTACTTGCGCCAAACATCCAATTTAAGCCGAGTTCAACCAACATCTTCTGCTTACAATACACTAGCTGACTTAGCCGAAAAAACGTATGTGATAAATCCGGCTTTTCAGCAAGAATTTCAATTCTCTAATCCTACTGTTAGCGCCTATTTATTCTTACAAAATGATTATCAGTCAGGTTCTTGGGGGCATACCCTCACCGTTACTTTATTGCATAACAATCAAGATATCGGCAGTGTTCAGAGTACTATTTCTGTTCCCTCTAGAGGTGCTAACGGGGATAATGTTGCTTTATTTGAGTTTGCAATACCACTCTCAAATACTCCAGTGATTCAAACGGGGGACACTCTAGCGCTCAAAGTTTCAAACAATTCTGAATACGATGAAGATAGCTTACGCATCTATTCCATAGATCCAAACATTAATGCTTCTGATAGCGTATCTCCCTATAGCTTAGTTAGCCTGCCAGCAGCAACCGTTATTAATGTTGATAAAATTTCTATTATCAAAGACTCTCAAGAAGTAACAGAAGCATCCCCTTCTGACGAGATAATCATTCAAGCAGAAGTTAGTGATCCTTTTGGTTCTTTTGATATTAGCTCAGCTAATATTTCCATTAAAAACCCACAAGGCACGACATTAATTGATCAGCAGAATATGACCGTTTTTTCTGATTCAGCTATTGCTACAAAAACGTTTCAATTCAACTATACCTTTCCATCCGACGCGACGACTGGAGATTGGAAAATTTCTGTAACCGCATTAGAGGGGATTGAAAATGAAATCAATCATAGCAGCGAGTCAATATTAAAAATTGTTACTCCTCTACCCAATATAAATATAGTAAAAACAGTTAATGTTTTCTCAGATCCTATACATGGTGAAAACTCAAATAATAATTTCTCGAAAGCGCTACCCGGAGCTATTTTAACTTACACATTAACAGCGGCAAACTCAGGCCCTGGAGCTGCAGAAAACAACTCGATTTGGATCAGTGATGCGGTACCGTCTCATACGTATTTTTATGTTAACGATTTTGATGGTATTTCAGGCACCGGTCCTGTAAATCAAGAAATAAGTGCATCTCCTAGCGGGCTGACCTATAGCTTCGTTGGATTGAACAGTACTACTGATGATATAGAGTTTTCAGATACGAATGGTGCAAGTTTTACTTACAGCCCTATACCAGATAGTGACGGCATCGATAAAAGCATTACACATTTCAGAATAAATCCAAAGGGAGTTTTTCGAGCGCCAGCTGCTGGAGAAAGCCCTACTCAATTCACCATTAAATTCAGAGTACGGCTTCAATAGCGTTGCTCAATAACTAATAAAAGAACTACAGAGAAGGTATTAAGTATGAAAAACAATAAATTCACTAAATTAGTCGCATCTACGGCTATTTTAGGGGCAACCTTATTTAGCACAAATGCATTTGCCATTGGCACTGAAGCCGGTACAGCGATCCAAAACACGGCAACGGTTAGCTTTACGCGTAACGGTAGCACTGATAGCGAGCAAGCCAGTGTTAGCTTTAAAGTTGACGAAATAATTAACGTGAACGTAACAGCCGCTAATGCCAGCACTAACATCACTAACGGTGATCAAAATGCGGCCATTACTTATACAGTAACCAACACAGGTAACGGCCCAGAAGCGTTCAAACTGTTTGAATCGATCGGTGCAACTAACGATTTGCCACTGACAGCGGGTGATTTAACAGTGTATTACATCGATACTGCATCATCTGATGGTACATTTGATCCTAACAATATTAATGAAACTCTTTACACCGGTACAGACATCAACATTTTAACAGACGAGTCCATAACGGTTTATATCGTTACAGATGTGCCAAACGGTGCGACCTTAAATAGCTTAACAGATCTAGACCTAACGGTTGTGTCTCAAACTGAAGCTAATGGTGTTAAAGCTGGCGACTCTGCTTTTGGTACAGTCATTCCTGGTGCGGGTACTGATTCAACTAACGCAATTATTGCCGTTGATCAAGGCCGTGATGATGCAACGTCTGAGCTGAAAGTAACGACCTTCGACCCAAGCCAGTCTCTTGAAGTACTTATTAATAAAACAATCCTTGGTTCACGCGCTTTGATCAACAACAGCACAACAATGACAGATCAGAAAATCCCAGGATCAATGGTTACTTACTTTATTAAAGTAACGGTTCAAAACGATACCGCAACGGCCCTTGCTATTAGCGATATTATTCCTGCCAACATGACGTATGTTGCAGAAAGCCTGCGTGTTCAATCAGCGGCTGGCAGCACAATTAATACTCCGACTTACAAGGCGCCTGCATTACCGGCTCAAACTCCAGCGACTTACTCGAACTTTACGGCACTAACAGATACAAATGCGGATGCTGATAACGCAGAGACAGTTCCTAACACAGGTACGGTTACATCGATCAATGTTGCTCTTGGTGATTTAGCTCCAGGTGAATACGCAATTTTGCTAGATGCAACTGTAAACAACTAATCAAACCTAACTTATGAAAATCAACTTACCAAGAGGAAGCAGCATGATAAAAAACATCACACTCGCATTTAGCCTCGCACTGATGAGCTTCATCGCAAGTGCAGAAGTGACACTGACAAATACTGTGTTTGAAGTGGTTACCATCACAAATAAAGATGGCAGTCAGCAAGACCAGTGGCAGCAGCCGGATAAAATTTTACCGGGTGAACGTGTTGGTTACCAAGTTGAAGTGAGTAATAAAGGGACTGAACCTGCTGCGGATATCGTGATCGCGAATCCTATTCCTGAACATACGGTGTATGTTCAGGGGTCAGCAAAAGGTTTAGATACCCAAATAGAATTTTCTGCTGATAACGGAAAAACCTTCGCACTGCCTGCTGAGCTTTTCATTGAAAAAGATGGCAAACGTGTGCAGGCAGAGGCAGCTGACTATAGCCAAGTTCGCTGGATCCTAAACAAACCTTTGGCTGCCGGTGCATCAACGACCGTGCAGTACATTGTTAAAATCAAATAACTTTTAATAAAATTTTAAGAAGGTAAAACTTATGAAATTAAAAACATTAGCGTTTATTGCCGCAACTTCGGCAATGACCTTACCGGCATTTGCTGCAGAAGAATATGACATTACTGAGTTAGACACTCTGTTTGGTACTAATGTTAGCAACACCGCTAGCCTTAAATACCAAGTTAATGGTACTGACATTGAGAAAGACAGTAATACTGTTGACTTCAAGGTTGACCGAAAAGTAATTTTTTCTGTTACTGATAACCAAACCGGTACTGACCCAGTCCCTGTTCAAGCCGGCGATGTAGCAACGACTATCTTTACCGTGCAGAATGACAGTAACGCGCCGATAAGCTACGCATTACCTGTTCCTGCAGCTGGCACAGAATATTCTTACCTGTCTCCTGCTGATGGTACAACGGTAATTACAATTACTAGTGCTACTCCCGCTAACTCTCCTGATTTAATTATCCCTCTAGAAGTTGGTAATCCAGTTGCCGGTCAAGATGGCGATACCATTGAAATCACTGTTGCAATCACCGTTCCAAATAATGCTGAGGACGGCACAACCGTTACTTCTACATTAGCGCTGACTGCTGTTGAACCTGCTAATAATGCTGACATTTCTAATGGCACTGGCGTTGGCGTTAATGCTGGCGATCCAATTGTTGCAACACTTAATACTGTTCTTTGGAATCAAGCAGTAATACAAACGGTAACGCTTCCAGGACTGCTAGATGGAACAGGTGTTGAACTAACAAGCACTCAAGCATTCATCGTTGAGGCTGCGGCGATTGCACTTGCTAAAAGCGTTCGAATTGTATCTGATCCAATCAATAATACGACCAACCCAAAAGCAATTCCTGGCGCTATCGTTGAGTACACATTGACGATTACTAACAGCGGTCAAGTTGAAGCGACTGGCGTTAACCTTTCAGATGAAGTTCCTGCGGTATTTGATTTAACAGATACTTACACTGAAACGTATACTTTGGATGGTATTGATACAACACCAACGATCGCGGGTAATACACTTACTTTTGAAAACCTAACGATTGCTGCGCAAACAGAATCAGGTGGAACGACCACCAATGGTTCTGCCGTTATTATATTTACGGTTAAGCTACCTTAATGTTGCCATTAAGTACGCTTCGCACTCACTCATTCCAGAGCTCTTGCTCTGGGGTGCGTGAGCGCTCTATTAATAATTCTCAACTTTCAAAAATTGAAAGCGAGCTCACACATAAGTGGTTTTATAATTTCACCATGCAACTCCTTATGTGTGCGTTTGTTTTATTCTGTTCTTTATTCTCCCTAACAGCATCTGCAGCAGAAGCAGGCGATGTTCTAGACAGCCCTGCGTCGACTAATTACACCTACAACGGTATTTCTTATTCGAAATCAGACAATGCTCCCTTTGTAGTAGAGTCAGCAACCGATAGTGCGCCGGGCGCGCCGGGTACTTCTTCAGCAATGGATATTTGGGGGCCTGTATCTGCAGCCAATACCGAGAAGGACTCAAACCTGCTTCAATCTGAGTGCCTCATTGGTAATAACACAACGAGCAGGGTTCAACTTACATACGCCAATGGCAGTCAGCTTAACCTACCGGCTTCTATTCCTTCTCAGCAGAGCGATGTATTCAAAGCAGGCTCGCCGTTAATTATTCGAATCATTGACCTTGATGAAAACCTTGATAACAACCAAATTGATACAGTTACGGTTACGATCAACTCAACCAATCCTGTAGAAAGCAAAGAGCTTGTTTTGCACGAAACTACGAATGATAGTGGCGAGTTTATTGGTATCATCCAAACAACCGCAAGCGAAACTGCTGCGGCTAATAGCTGTGATCTTGCATTAACATCCGCAAGCCAAGTTTCTATTAACTACCAAGATTCACAAGATGCAGAAGACTCACAAAGTAAAACACTGAGCTTTGATCCATACAGCCTTGTATTTAATGCCTATACCGGCGAATTAATCGATGGCATTACCCTACGCTTAATTGATAACAGCAACGGCCAGCCTGCTGATGTATTCGGTGATGACGGTACCAGTACTTTCCCAAATACAATTATTTCCGGTGGACAGGCACAAGATAGCAGCGGTAAGACTTACAATTTTCCAACGGGTAGCTACCGTTTCCCTTATGTTGAAAATGGTGATTATCGTATTGAAATCGATACGTCTATCGCCTATATATTTCCATCAAAAACTGATGACCAAGTTATACAGACATTACCAACGGCGCCGTATCGTTTAAATAATGCGTCTCGCGGTCTTGCAATGTCTAGCCAAAACTTATTATTGAATGTTGATATTCCTTTAGATCCTCAGTCAGACCGAATCTTATTGGATAAAAGCAGTACTCAAACAACCGCAGGTATTGGTGATTTTGTTCCTTTCGAAATTAATATGACTAATATTGAATATGATGTTACCAATATCAAATTGGTTGATACCTTACCAATGGGTTTAAGCTATGTTGAAGGGTCACTACGCGTTAATAAAATAGCCTATAACGATGTGTTGGTTAGCGATAATGGCCAACAAATTACGGTTAACTTTCCTTCGCTACTGTCGCAAGAAGTTGTGAGTATTTCTTACGTCAGCCAAGTTGCAGCCACTGCTAACGGTAAAATGACCAACGTTGCTGAAATTTCTCACCCCATTTTAAAGTCGAATATTGCCACTGCGAGTATCGATTTCCGCGATGATTTAATGCGCGATAAAGCACAAGTCATTGGCCGAGTTATTCTAGATGACTGTGATGGCAACCTAGATGCAGAAGGTTTAGCCGGTATTCGTATTCTAATGGAAGACGGTCGTTATGCTGTTTCTGATCAAGAAGGTCAGTGGCACTTCGAAGGCATTAAACCGGGGACTCACGTTATTCAATTAGATGTTACAACCTTGCCAGCTTATCTAGAATTATCAACGTGTGATAATGAGTTCTTCCATGCGGGCCAAAGCTATTCACAGTTCATCGACGTACAACCGGGTACGCTGTGGCGCGCTGACTTTCATGTTCAACCTAAAAAACCAGAAAATGGCGATGTACTGCAAACATTATTAAATGAACTTGTGCCTCTTACTGAAGAAGAGCGCACTGGAACATACGCCTCACCCGTGGATAAAAAGGTGCTTTATACCGCCAATATCGGTGGTTCGGGTGTTGCGCTAAATAATATTATTGAAGAAATACGCCTACCTGAAGGTGTGGTAATGAAGGCCGGCAGCCTAACGGTTGATGGCGCACCCTACCCTTATGATTATCGTAATAACACAATTTTTGTGTCTATAGGTGACAAACCAAAAGAATGGTCACACGAAATAAAATTCAGTGCGCTAATAAGCCCTACCGCTAAAAAAGGTGCCTTAGCCGCTCGCGCTATTTTACATTATGAAATTGGACCACTATTAAAAGACAGCACACCGTTGGCTGAAACTCGAGTTAGCTTATTTATTCCTCCGGCCGATGGAAAAGCTGATCCATTAAAGAACCCTAAATTTGAATCCTTATCTAACGTACTGACCGTGCAAGATAAAAATAATCTTTCTGACGTGATTTATGCGTTGGACGGCCTTAAAGACTTAGAAATTTCAGTCACTGGTCACACTGATAATGTACGAATAGCTAAACGTAATCATCATATTTATGCTGATAACACAGCATTATCTGAAGCTCGAGCGGCGGCGGTAGCTGAATACATATCTCAGCAAATCAACCTACCACTAGAAAAAATTAAAATCGTTGGCCTAGGAAAAACATCTCCTTTAATGTCGAACAGAACACCGGATGGCCGTGCTAAAAACCGCCGAGTTGAAGTGCGTGTATTAAACGCACGCTCTGACGTAGCCCTAGTGAGCCTGACTGCTGATGTACAAATTGCTAAGACTCAGACCCTGATCCCTGGTTTAGATTTGTACGAAGCAACGGCTGCAGGTGCGGATACTAACCCTGAAAATCAGATAGTGATAAAGCAGCAACCGACGATCGACGATACTTGGTTTATTAATAAGCGCGTCGAGAAAAATTGGGTATGGCCACCATCGGATTATAGCCCAGACATCTCGGCAACAAATATTCTAGTTCAGCATCCAAAAAACAATCGTATTCGCTTAACGCTAAATGGTGTGCCGGTTCATAACATCTATTTTGAAGGTATTAAGCGTGCGAAAGGTAAAGCAGTTTCAGTCAGTGAATGGCGTGGTATTAATATTGAAGAAGGTGAAAATCAGTTTGTCGCCGAGATTTTAGACCGTGATGAAAACGTGATCGATTATCTTGCCCACAGTGTTTATTTCTCCGGAGCACCCACTAAGGTAGAAATAATACCCGAGATGAGCCGCTTGATTGCTGATGGTATTCAGGTACCTATTGTGGCCGTACGTTTAAAAGATAAAAATGGCTACCCTGTCCGTAAAAATACTCAGGGGGAAATACAAATTTCAGAGCCCTTCCAGCTTTTACAACGTAGTGAATACGACATCAATCCGTTAAACGATACCAACAAATTAAGCTATCGTGTTGAAGGTGATGGCATTGCTTTTATTAGATTGCAGCCAACAACACAAACTGGTGAATTAACACTGTCTTTTAATCATGGTAATGGTTTAACCGACAAAATACGTTCTTGGCTAAAACCTGCCCCACGAGATTGGATTTTAGTCGGTTTAGGTGATTTATCCTTCGGGGCTAATAATGCGAGTAAAGATGCCAGCCATAATTCCAACGGTATCGTAGACGAAAATATATTCCATCAAGGACGCTTGGCTTTTTATACTAAAGGCCAAATTCCTGGTGACTACCTAGTCACCGCGGCCTACGATTCTAGCAAGGAAAAAACAACGCCCTTCGCAACGCTTGTGCAGCCGGGTGAGTATTACACTTTATATGCCGATGCTAGTCAGCAAGGTCAGGATGCAGGCAGTGGTGATAAGTTATACGTTAAAATAGAGAAAGAACGTTTCTATGCCATGTATGGTGACATCAATACTGGGCTAGATAAAACCCAACTATCTCGCTATGTTCGTAATCTAACCGGTGCACAAGTTGTTTACCAAAACGATTTAATTGAACTTTCGGGTTTTGCTAGCGAAGCGGATTCTAATTTTGTTCGCGATGAAATTCAGGCCAATGGTACTTCGGGTTTATATAAGCTAAACAATAAGTCCATCATTTTAAACTCTGAAAGTATCCGCATTGAAACACGGGATCGTTTAAACAATCAGAAAATCATAGACACTAAAACATTAAAGCGTCACCTAGATTACAGCCTTAATATCAATGACGGCAGCTTGTACTTTAAGTCTCCTATTCCTTCAACCGATAGTAATTTTAACCCTATCTATATTGTTGCAGATTATGAAACTGAAAATGCTAATGGCGGACACCTAATCGGTGGTCGTGCAGGCATTAAGTTATTAGACGATACCTTAAAAGCAGGCATTACCGTCATTGACGAAAATAAAGATCGTCAAAGTAATCAACTGAACGCATTAGATGCAACACTAGAACTGGGTAACTTAACCATTACCGCTGAAGTAGCTCAAACACGCCCTACCCATCAAGATGGTGTGACGGATCCAAAACAAAATGCCAACGCTAAAAAAGTAGAAGCCACGCTTCGTACCTCAAGTGCTGAAATCACGGCTTATACTCAAAGCATTGATAAAGACTTTGGCCTAGACCAGCAAAACCAAGCCGAGCTGGATCAGCAAAGCACGGGCTTGAATGCAAGGTTATATCTAAGCGATACGAACCAGCTTGATTTAGAAGGTGTCTATCAGACTGAAATTTCTACTGGATTCGATAAGCAATTAGCCTCAGCTAAGTTGACTCATAACGTAACGGATAGCAGCTCGATCAATGCGGGTCTATATACCAACATGCAAGAGTCTGCCGACGGTATTAATTTTGTCGATGAGTTAAGCATCGGTGCGAGCACTCCACTATTAAGCCAAGATTTCCGTATCAATGTAACCGCGACGACTGACATCACTACCCGTAGCGAAGAGAATGATCGTATTAAGCTAGGGGCTGAGTATCGTTGGAACGATAGCCTAACAACCTTCGCTGATTATGAGCGTTCGTTTAATGCGAATAACTTAGAAAGAACAGCACTAGGTCTTCGCACTCAACCTTGGCAAGGTGGACAAGCTGAACAGTCCCTTGTGCAAGAGCGCCAGAATGATGGTTACCGTTTATATTCTGAATCTGGTTTAAGCCACGATTGGAAAGTAGACGAGCATTGGTTAGTGAGTTTTGGCTTTAACCAAAGTAAAAACCTTGAACAAGCACAGCCAGCAGAGCAAAGTGCGAGTGAAGACTTTCACGCGATCAGCACGGGCTGGGGTTATCGCTCTGAAGAATGGCAATGGACTAACCGTCTAGAACGTCGTATTGCCCGCAGCAGTAATGTTCACAACGCACATACTAGCTTGTACCACCCGTTAAGCAGCTATATGGCCATTGGTGGCAGCATGGATTTTTACAAGCAAGCTACCCATCCTGGTTTTGAACAAAACATGAATGCGATCCTCGACTTTGCGATTCGTCCTTATAAGCAGCCATTTGCTGTGTTATTACAGACTCGCTTGGTGCAAGATTCACTTTCAACCTCTAACTCAGGCCCAACTGATCGAAGCCGCCGCTTAATTAACAATGCTCATTTAAACTGGAAGTTTAACCGCAGCAACCAGCTTTCTACACAATATGGTTATAAGCGAATTTTAGATCAATACAGCAAGGAAGATTATGCATCCTCCATACATTACATTGCAGGCGAATGGCGTCATCAATTAAGTGAAACATGGGATATTGGCGCTCATGCTCGAGAGTTGATTAATGTGGGTGAGCAGCGTCAGAACAGCTATGGTTTCTCCGTCGGTGTACGCCCAGTGAAAAACCTATGGACCAGTATTGGTTTTAACTTCAAGGGCTTTGTTGATAATGATTTCTCTGCGGCCAACTATACCGCTCAAGGTGTATACTTGAAATTACGCTTTAAAGCTGACCAAGATACCCTCTCCTCTTTGCGTCAAGCATTCAACTGGTAATACCCCCTATTTTGAGTATTGGCTTTTCACGCCACTACTAATGGTAAATAGGGCCATGGCCAATCCAATTTATATCTGCCAGAATAGCTAAAACTATAAAAACACGACAGCTAGCAGGAGCCTTTTATGGCTAAAGAAGTACTGATTAACAAAGACGGCCAAGCAAGCTTTGGTATATTCCCTGGCGGTGTTAGTGATATTAATTACATGGATTTTGATCTACGTAATGCTATGGATAAGCGCAGAGGCACATTAGCGAAGCGCCTGAAGTTTAACCAGTTTCAGTTTATCGGTTTCACCTGCGAGCACTTAATTGTTGGTATCGCCATTGTTGATTTGAAGATTGCCAGTAACTGCTTTGTTTATCTCTACGATCCTGCTACCAATGACTATGAAGAGCACAGCTTTATAAACCCCCTCGCTTTTAATACCCATATTGATACTCATCCCAATTCTGGTCAGTCCTTTTTTCAAAAGGGAAAAAATAAAGTAAGCATAAAAGCCACCGCGACTCCTCGTCTACGTTCAGTCAATGTGGAATTAGCAACCGGGCTTAAAATCAATGCGGTCATTGATGAGTCTGGTAATTTCGATCCACTAGCATTATGTGTTCGTGCGGGTTACGAAGGGTTTCATTTCACCCAAAAATCAACGACCTTAATCTGTAACGGTACGGTTGAATGGGGTGATAAAAAAATTGATCTAGCAGAAATTGGGGCCCTCGCTTCCGTTGATTGGACCGCTGGCTACATGCGCCGTGAGACATTTTGGAACTGGGGAAGCCTATCCTGCAAACTGCCAGATGGTCGCCGCCTCGGGTTTAATCTAGCCGCAGGTGTTGTAGAAACGGGCTTCACCGAAAATGCCCTATGGATAGACGGTAAAATGCATAAAGTGGATATGGTCGACTTTCAATTTGATCGCTATCATCATAACCATGCTTGGGCGCTACGCTCTAACGATGGCATTATCAACCTTCATTTTGAACCGGCTGGTCAGCGCAAAGATAAAACCAATGCCATTATCGCCGCAACCAATTTCACCCAACATTTTGGTCGTTATTACGGTGAAATTCTTATTAACGGCGAAACGATTCATTTAGACGGCGAATGGGGGTTTACTGAAGATCATTACGCTAAGTGGTAACCGATAAATAGCGTCAAATTCAGCACATAAAAAAAGCCTTACAGGCTCCTGCAAGGCTTTTTTTGAATACCTTATTTAGGTTAAAGGCGAGCGCTACTGAATTACGGCACAACCTGATCAATAACTAATTCAACGGTATCATCTGATTTCACCAAAACAGGCTTCACAATACCCTGAAAGTCTCCAGGATTAGCCATAGGTTGGCCACCTTTAGCAACTCGAGCAATCACCTGTACTTCATCAAACTTACTCAATGCTAATCCTGGCACCATACCTTGACTATCGTTCAATACGACTTCCATAGGCAAGTCTTTCGCCATAACTCTAAGCGCTGCCAAAGGCATTACTGGCCCAGTGACCGCTTTCGCCATTACAAAAACCGCATCGCCGTCTTTTAATTGCGATTTCAACTCATCACTAATTGAAACTAGAATTCTAACTTCAGCGCGTTTCATCCAACTCAGATCAACGGTTTGTCCTAGATCTTCTAAAGCTTCAGCAATACGCTGTATACCCTGCTCCAAAGCCCCTGCTTCTGGGCTGCTCGACATATTAAACCAAAGCGTTTTCCAGTGAAGCAATGCTTTTTCAAGATGGCCTAGTTCAAATGCTAAAATCCCACCCAAACCCAGTGCTTGAGAATTGTTAGGTTCTAGTGCCAGTGCTTTTTCTATATAAGCATAAATTGAATCACTGGCCTTTTGATCGGCAATATAAAATTTGCCTTGAGCAATCTGTACTAACGTTGCTGCACGATCCGCTTTGGCTTCTTCAGGCAAGGTAACAAGAATTGATTCAAACGTTGCTACTCCTTCCATATACTGGCCATCGGCAAACAACATGCGTGCGTATAAATATAACCACTCACCATTTTCTGGTTTACTGAGCGATGCTTTGCGTAAACTTTCTTTTAACGTTTGCTTCTCTTCAGCGCTAAGTTTCGCGCTCGACATTTTATTTAGTAACTGAGTTGCAACAATTTCATCTTGTGCGCCCATATCTTGGTAAATATATAAAACGCTTGATACCATTAAGATAAATAAGACAAAAGAAGTAATTATTTTTTGCTTTGGTGTCGCGTCACTGCCTTTAGCAACATCCGCATCAGATGCAACGAGTTCGTGATCAAGCTCAAGTAGCATTTGCTCACGCTCTTCATCGGTATAACCCGATTCGCTGATGTCTTGCTTGCGCTGTTCATATAAACGCAAATTCTCAGCTTCGCGACTCACCAGCGCGTTACGATTAGAAAATGCAGGCCAAACTACAAACCCTAAAGTAACCAATAATAAAACTAGAGTAATAATCATGAATCTTGTTTCTCACTTCTGGCGGCTTTCAACGCCGCTAATTTAACATTTTCTTCATCACTCAAAGGTTGTGATTTTTTACTACTACGAGTCAAATTAATAATGATGATTAAACCAATCAATACCATGACTCCTGGGCCAAACCACAAGAAAAAAGTATTCTTTTGTACCGGCGGGTTATAACGTACAAAATCGCCGTAACGAGCGACTAAGTAGCTCACAATTTGATCGTCGGTTTGTCCTTCAATCATCAGCTCATACACTTTGTCACGTAAATCTGAAGCGACGGGAGCATTGGAATCTGCCAAGTTTTGGTTCTGACATTTAGGACAACGCAGCTCTTCCGCGAGCACTTCAAAACGTCCTTTATCAACGTCGTTATCAAATGGGTACTTATGCCCATCAACAACAGCTTGAGAGGTTAGGGTAAATAAAGATAAGAACAATGCTAAAATAAGTTTCATTATTTACTCTCTCCATCTTCCATTTTTTCCAGCTCAACGTGAGTTTTCATCTGTTCGAAAGTACCTTTGTATTTATCCCAGATGCGCTGATTCAAATCGCCCACATGCTTAGCGCGAATAATGCCATCACCATCAACAAAGAAAGTCTCTGGTGCGCCATAAACACCCAACTCCAACCCTAGCTTTCCTTTAGGGTCGCTAATATTGAATTCATAAGGATTGCCGTAATCCCGTAGCCACACCTTAGCTTCTTCATCGTCATCTTTATAATTGATACCAATGATGCGCACACCTTTAGCTGCCAGCGTATTTAAAAACGCATGCTCTGCTTTACAAGTAGGACACCAAGTTGCCCAGACATTCACCAGCATTGGCTTACCTTGTAAATCAGACTGTGTTAGCTGTTTTTCGGCCTCAACCTGCTGCAAAATAAATTGTGGAAAAGGCTTATCAATTAAAGGCGAGGGCAAAACGTCTTTATTTTCACGCCCAATCCCCCCTCCTAAAAAAGCCGCCATGACCACAAATAAAATAAGTGGGATAAACAACAATATGCGATTCATATTTACGACCTATTCCTTGAAAGTTCTAAGCGTGTTTAACGCGAATACGGTAGCGTTTATCTAAAATGGCCAACGTACCACCTATCGACATAAAAATAGCGCCTAACCAAACCCAACGCATATAAGCTTTAACTTGCAAACGCATCGCCCACGCACCATCTTCTAAAGGCTCGCCCATAGAAACATATAGGTCGCGGAATAAACCTGGATCAATTGCAGCTTCCGTCATCATTGAACCTTTCACTTTATAGCGACGTTTTTCCGCGTGTAAGGTCGCGACTTCGTCACCATCTTTGCTAATTTCGAACACACCAACGTGAGCCATATAGTTTGGTCCTTGCTTTTGGCCCACTTCGGCAAATTTGAAATCGTAGCCCGATAAAGTCGCTACATCACCGGGGTACATTTTCAGTGCTTTTTCGACACTAAAGTTACTCACAACCGTAATACCGATAACCATAATAGCGACACCTAAATGCGCAAACACCATGCCCCAATAACTTTTACTTAGCTTAAACATTCGACCGATCTGGCCTTTTGACTTGCGCCAAACATCACTGAAAGTAATCGCGATTAAAATCGTCGCTATGAATAAACCAAAAGCCACTTTAAAGTTCATTTCACCGGCATAAACCAAAGGGAAAGTGGCAGCGACAATAATAGCCACCACGATGGAACCTGAAATTTGCGCCAGCAATAATTTACCTGGCATTACTTTCCAGCGCGATAATGCTCCCATCCCTGCCAATGCCGTTAACGCAGACGCTAAAGGTACAAACATGGTATTAAACCAAGCAGAGCCTACTGACAATTTTTCTCCGCTAATAAAATCAACAATTAACGGATATAAGGTGCCCAATAAAATGGTTAACGCCGCAATAACCAGTAAAGCGTTATTGGCCAATAAAAAGCCTTCTCGTGAGAGTATTTTAAACTTGCCCGCCGAAGATACCGTAGGTGCCTTTAGTGCATAAACGGTTAACGAGCCCCCCACACACAAGCCCAATAATGCCAAAATAAAGACACCACGCTCAGGATCCGATGCGAATGCGTGCACTGATGTTAAGACCCCAGAGCGCACTAAGAAAGTACCCAGCAAGCTTAAAGAGAAAGCAAAAATAGCTAATAAAACCGTCCAGCTTTTAAAGATTCCGCGTTTTTCAGTCACTGCTAACGAATGGATTAACGCAGTACCGACTAACCAAGGCATGAAGGAAGCGTTTTCAACAGGATCCCAAAACCACCAGCCGCCCCAGCCAAGCTCGTAATAAGCCCACCAACTTCCCAAAGCGATACCTAATGTTAGGAAAACCCAAGCAGCCGTTGTCCAAGGACGAGACCAACGCGCCCAAGCCGCGTCTAAACGTCCACCTAATAAAGCGGCAAGAGCAAATGCAAAGGCCACCGAGAAACCTACATAACCCATGTATAAGGTCGGTGGATGAATGACTAAACCAAAATCTTGTAATAACGGATTTAAATCGGCGCCATCAGCAGGAATAGACGGCAAGCTACGATCAAACGGGTTGGAGGTAAAAATAGTGAATAGAATAAAACCAACACCCACCATTCCCATAATTGCGAGTACCCGTGCGACCATATCTAACGGTAAGCTGCGGCTAAATAAAGCAACGGCAGCGCCCCATAAGCCCAACATTAATACCCATAATAACAATGACCCCTCATGCGCGCCCCAGACCGCACTGACTTTGAACATGGTGGGTAATAGACTGTTGCTGTTATTAGCAACATAGGCAACAGAGAAATCATCAACCACAAAACAATAAGTCAAAGCGATAAAGCTAATGATTAAAAAGGTGGCCTGACCTAATGCCATCGGCCTTGCATATTGCATTAACCAGGTACGATTAGTTTGTGCTCCGATTAAGGGAACAAAAGATTGCACACACGCAAATGCGAGGGCAATTAAAAGTGCGATGTGACCGTATTCAGCTGCCATAACTAATACTGCTTCTCGGTAGAGGGTTGTGATTGAGGTTGCGACTCTGTTTGAGCGCCCTGTGCTTTTTCTGCGGCATTTTTTTGCAAGTTTTTCATGCCCTCTTGATGAGCCGAGTCCAAGGCATATTGAACTTCAGGCGGCATATATTCTTCATCATGCTTCGCCAATACTTCAGAAGCAATCATCACCTTACGAGAGTCAACCTTGCCCATGGCAACGATACCCTGACCTTCACGAAATAGATCCGGCAAGATACCTTCGTATTCGACCGTCACATTCACAGCACCATCGGTGATCGCAAAGCTAACTTGTAGACCATCATTGCTGCGCATCACACTGCCCGCAACCACAAGACCACCTGCACGGATAGTCTGCCCTGGGCGCACTTCACCATTGGCAATCTGAGTCGGAGTCATAAATAAATCGATATTTTGGCTTAATGAAAACATCATTAAACCCACAGCCGCGCCAAGACCAATCACCATAAATAAAATTAATATCAGTCTATTTTTACGCTTCGGATGCATTTTTCTTCTCCCGACGCTGAAGGCGCGCCTGTTGTTCAATCAATTTCTTACGCTGGCGAATCGGTGCAAGAATATTTGCCACAATCACCAAGGCGGTAATGCCATAACAAAGCCACACATAAAAACCGTGCTTACCCATGGCTAAAAATTCTGCAAAGCTGTCAAAAAACATATTATTTCTCTTCCTCTCTATCTTTTTATCGCTCGGCTTGTGCCTGTATAAGATTTTTCACCCAGTTCTTTTTACGCTCGTGCCATAACACGCTATTACGAGTACGCATAAAAATGAGGGTGGCGAATAAGAGATAAAAGCCGACGATCATAATCAACAAGGGAATTAGCATCTCCATTGCCATGGTCGACTCTTCGGTTAACTTTAACGTTGCAGGCTGATGCAAAGTATTCCACCACTCAACGGAGTACTTAATAATGGGAATATTTACTAGACCAACCAAAGATAAAATCGCTCCAGCTTTGGCAGAATTTTCTTCAGTATCCATGGCTTTTTGTAGCGCCATCACCCCAAAATATAAGAATAATAACAACAGCATAGAGGTTAAACGCGCATCCCAAACCCACCAAGTTCCCCATGTTGGTTTACCCCAAATGGCACCTGTAATTAATGCAATGAAACAAAAGCTCGCACCAATTGGAGCGATAGCTGCGGCCACCCAAGCGGCCATTTTCATGCGCCATATTAAGAAGATAGCCCCCGAAATAGCCATCATGGCATAGGCGCTCTGAGCCAGAATTGCCGTCGGTACGTGAATATAAATAATACGAAAGCTATTACCTTGCTGGTAATCTGCGGGTGCGAAAGCCAACCCCCAGACAGCACCGACAATCAAAAATAACGCGGCGGGAATCGCAAACCAAGGCAACCAAACGGCTGATATTTCGTAGAACCATTTTGGCGACCCCATTCGGTGATACAGTCGCTTTACCGCTTCCCACATAATCTAATATCCAAATTCTATTTTTTATATTAACGAGAAAGATTCAATTTCAACGCACCGGCCACCGCAAACGGTGTCAGCGTCATCGATACACATAAAAACGAGGCTAAAAAGCCTAATTGCCCGACATATTCCATTTCAATGCCCGCATGATATACCGCACTGGCCCCAAAGATCAGTATAGGAATGTAAAGAGGCAAAATAACCAGACTTAAAAGCAAACCGCCACTGCGAACCCCAGCGGTTAAAGCCGCGCCCACCGCACCTAACAGGCTTAATATCGGAGTACCTAATAACAAGCTAAAAAATAAAGCACTATAAGCCTGTTCGGGTAAATTCATCATTAACGCCAATAACGGCGCCACCAGTGTCAGCGGCAAGCCACTAATGCACCAGTGCACAAACACCTTGCCCAGTGCCATTGCGTAAAGGGACTCACCTGACGCTAGCCACTGCTCTAATGTTCCGTCTTCAACATCCGCCTTAAAAAGCGCATCAAGGGATAATAAAGTGGCTAATAGCGCGGCAACCCAGACTACGCCCGCGGCGATTTTAGCTAAGAACTTAGGATCAGGGTCAACCGCTAATGGAAAGAGCGCTAAGACCATTAAGAAAAACATCAAGGGATTTAACCACTCGCCAGGATTGCGCGCTGCGATTACAAGATCACGCTTAATGGTTGCCGTGACTAAACTCATTTATGCATCCCCAGCTCAATTTGACGCAAGGCGGGAATATCACTCAAAGCATGATGACTGGTGATTAGAACACTGCCACCTGCTGCAACATGATCTGCTAGCTGACCCTCTAGCCAAGTAACACCAGCTTTATCGAGAGCAGTAAACGGTTCATCTAAAATCCAAAGAGGCGTTGGCGTCACCAACAGTCGAGCAAGTGCAACACGGCGCTGCTGCCCAGCCGATAGCTGCTGGCAAGGTACATCTTCATACCCTGCAAGTGTTACCTCTTCCAGCGCCTGCCAAAGATCATCTTCTTTCACTTCTGGCCAACTACTGACAAACCAACGTAAATTTTCTAGTGGAGTTAATACTTTTTTAATGGCTGAAAGATGACCAATGTATAAGCGCTGGCGAGCATAATCATGAAAGCAGCTTTGAATATTCTGGTCATACCAGCTGACTTGCCCGTCAAAGTCTTGATTCAAACCTGCCATCAAACGTAATAGCGTTGTCTTACCCGCGCCATTAGGACCCACTAATTGAATAAGATCGCCCTTTTTCACGGATAGGCTTAAGTCTTCGAACAAGATACGATCATCTCGTTCGCAGCTAAGGTTATGAGCCGACAGATCGCAATGCGTGGTAAACCTGTTCGATGAATCGACAGGAACTGAGCGAGTCATACATTTCCTATTTCTAGTGCTGAGTAATCGGTTAATTTATGCGAGTATTATAAACAGATTCAATGCTTGCAGGTACTAAATGTAAGCCTCAAGATTGATCTAGGTCGGTCGATAGTATGATTTACTGTTTAAAGAGAATCGATTGTAGCGCTTTCATGCATAATTAACCTTCTATAATCAATATGTTAACACGGTTTAAAGCATTAAAATTATGACAAGAATTCCTCTTATTAACCCCAAACTGGTGAACGTCGTGGCCGCAAAAGCGGAAAAAACACCTGCGCCAGTTTTGCGGGCCGAGGTCGTATCGTCAGAACCGGTTAAAGCACCTTCAGATCAACAAAGCACTCGACGTGATAATAGTTTAAATAATAAAGGGAGTTCGGGTAATCAGACTGACCCTGATAGCCAAGCAAAAGCAGAAAGAAGTGCTTCTAATAAAAGCACTGCTGATGTGCAGCACTATAAAATAGTATTAAAGATCGGTCAGCAGCAAATTGAAACCATCAGTGCAGAAAACTTTCACAAAGGCCGTCAGCTCGACGTTAAAGTAATGCCTGGGCCAGAACTCAAAATCATTACCAATTCAAATGACAAACCCCAACTGCCAGCTCAGCCTACAATCCAGACACCTGCTCAGGCCGCTCTGCAGCAACTATTAGCCGATCGCATCCCTAAAATCCAATCCCAAGGGATCACTAAATTAATTGATCAGTTAGACAAGTTGATATCCGCGACGACCAAGCCTACCATCAGCAGCTCTACAACCAATGCCATAACCAATTCCACAACTAGCCCCCAAATAACTAAGACAGAGACTCTGCTAGCGAGCATCACGACAACGGATTCTAGCCAGCCTTCTAAAGCTGAGGTAAATACACAAACGACCAAGCAAGCCCTAGCCAATCTAGCCTATCAGACGCTAGCCAAACAACCATCAACAATACGCCTGGGAGCAAATGGCTCAGCGCCAGCTCCCGATATTAAAGCACCAGCATCGACGCCATTAGAGCAAGTCAAAAGCTGGCTACAACAGCTTCCCAGCACTCACGACATTAGTAATAGCATCGGTTTACGTAATGCCCTCAACAATACGGGAGTGCGCGCAGAAACCCAACTCAGCCAGCTTACTCAACAGTTCCTCTCTTTGAATACCAGCGCTCAAAATCCAAGCGATACAAAAAGTGCCAATAGCATCTTTCAGCAACTGCAGAAAATTCAACAGAAGGTCTTTTCGAAGACCCCCGAACTGCCCCCCAAAATAGATCTAGCGAGCATCGTAAAAGACACAGGTAAGCATTTAGAAAAAGGCAGTCAGACCCTACTCAATAATTTAAAAACAGACACGCTAAATACTAAGGCACCAGCTCAAGGGAATGTCTTACCCCCCATAGGGTTAAATGCCAGCGTGCCAGCTCCGGCCGCGAACAATTGGCAAAACCCTCTGCTCAATAATACGGCATACTCCACCCTCAATGAGTTATTGAAAGACCCGCTACTGCAAAACCCCAGTTCAAATAATAAGTTTGCCCTCAGCCAAATTTTAAATCAGTTCAGCCAGCAAGCCGATCCCTCTATGCGCATTCCTTTAAATTGGCCAGAGCGTACTGGTAACGATGCTGTTTTTTTACGCACACTGCAAAATTTACTGAGCCACATTGAACGGGAACAAGGCATTCAACTACAGCAATCAGATAGTAATGCCACGAATAACCCCAATCAAACAACAGCGCAAAATCAACAATGGTTACCGCTATTAATACATCACCACCAGCAGCTACAATTGATTGAGTTTTTCGTCGACAAAGAAGAAAAAAAGAATGCCCAAGGTGAGAAAAAAAACCATTGGTTTATCAATCTTCATTTTGACCTGCCACAACTAGGCGAGCTAGGCATTGAAATTTCCATGTTCGAGAATGAGTGCAATACCACATTTTGGTCAGAGTCACCGTCTACCCTCAGCCGACTGTCTCAACATGTACAGCCGTTACGTGAGCGCTTATCCGAACAAGGAATTATTGTGAGCGATGTTCAGTCTCGCCATGGCACGCTAAGCAAACGTAAGCACAATTTCGAACAGCGCTTAGTCGACATTAAAACCTAATTCATTGATTATTAATTGTCTTTTGATGTAATAGGAAAAACACAGATAAGGGAGGTATAAAAAAAGATATGGAAAAAGAATACTCTGATGAAATACCTGCAAGCTTATTAAATGCCAAGCAAGCGATTGCTTTAAGCTATGATGGTAAACATGCCCCGACGCTGGCCGCCAAAGGTGATAATGAGCTAGCACAAGCCATTATTGAACTAGCACTGCAAGCTCAGGTGCCTATTTACGAAAATGCAGAATTGAGTCAATGGTTAAGTACCTTAGAACTGGGAGACGAAATTCCGCAAGCCCTATACATTACCATTGCAGAAATTCTGGCCTTCGTTTACAAGCTAGAAGGCAAAGAACCAGAGAATACTCAAACTTAAAGATATCGGCTCATATTTAAACTTAGATACTCAAAGGTTCACACGCGCTGCCGCCTTACTTATACAACTTGCTCAGCCTGCTGAGTCACCGCATTCAATAACCAGCGAATATGACAATCAACCACATCCTCAGGAATCAAATCCACCGCATCCATTAAAATAGAAAGCGCGCGATAATGATAAGTGTCTACTAAGCCATGAATCGAAGCGGTAAAAAATAACGCTAATTGCTTTTGACGATTATCGTTATGGTCAGACATCGATGGAATCGCATCGATAATCAAGGTCATCAAGTGACGCTGCCACTCTTCTACTAAACGCGCCAACTGCATCTCTAATTCTTGATCGACGTGCTCAGTTTCTTTTAAATTTAGTCGCGGTGGCTGAAACATTAACTGGTAATAACCAGGGTCTTGCTGAGCGAAGCCAATCAACAAGCGTGCAAATTGCTGCAAAGCTTGTTCAGCATTCAGTGCACGGCCCATTTGCTCATTCATCTCCATAAAGAACATTTCAAAACCTCGTAAACGAGTTTGAATGAATAATACTTCTTTATTCGGAAAATAATTATAGATGTTACTCGCAGTCATCCCCAACTGACTCGCCAACTTGCGCATCGATAAATGATGGAAACCAACATCGGCCATCACTTGTGATGCACTGTCCATAATTCGTTGGCGCTGAGCTGCTACTTCTTCTGGTGTAAATGGCTTCTTTGGCATGGGTCGGCCCCTTCAGATTATTGTTTTTTTTGTTTTAATCGATAAGCGTTCACTATAGAACGTCCCTATCTTTACAAAATCAAGGCTCTTTTCCTTCTTTTTGAAAAAAAAAGAGAATTTAATCAAATTTTACATTCACTTAGGTCTTTTTCGGCCGAATTAGAGAAACCATTAGTACTTTCTTCTTAAGAATTTAATATTCGCACTAATGACATAAAAATCAGTTGAAAACTCGTAAAATTTAGACTGAAGCGCGAAAAAGATCAGTAATAAAGGGACTAAAATCCTACAACCTTGATTCAGGACAAGTGTTGAAAAAAAACAGATATTAAAATAGCCAGCAATAATCAGAAATGCTCGACACGAACATTAGACTTACTATTAAGTAGAGTACTCTCATGAAAGAAAAATTACTGTGGGACCCAGAGCTGATCCAGCGCTATAACCGATCTGGCCCTCGTTATACTTCTTACCCAACGGCAGTGGAATTTAAAGTCGTTGAAAACGATCAAATAGAGAAAGATCTATTAAGTCAGCGTAATCCAGACGTCCCCCTTTCATTGTATTTACACATACCTTTTTGTGCGCACGTTTGCTACTACTGCGGCTGTAATAAAATTGTTACTAAAGATCGTTCAAAATCTGAACCTTATTTAGCGCTATTAAAAGCTGAAATTGATCGTAAAGCCGAGTTATTACAAGGTCACCCTATTGTCGAACAAATGCATTGGGGCGGCGGTACTCCAACGTTCCTATCCGATGAACAAATGACTGATCTAATGAATCATTTGCGCAAACGCTTTACCTTCAGCACAGCCGATAGCGCCGACTACTCCATTGAGATTGATCCCCGTGAAGTGCGTTCGGGAACGCTGAAGCGACTGCGTGAAATGGGTTTTAACCGCACCAGCTTTGGCGTACAAGATTTAAACGAAAAAGTTCAGCAGGCGGTGAATCGCATTCAGCCTGAGAGCATGATTCGTAAAGTAATGATTGAGGCGCGAGAATTGGGCTTTCGTTCGATCAATATCGATTTAATTTATGGTCTACCTCACCAGTCGCAGCAGACCTTTGCTGAGACTCTTGATGTCATCATTGATATGTCACCCGATCGCCTGTCTGTCTTCAATTATGCGCACTTGCCGGAGCGCTTTAAACCCCAACGCCGCATCAAAGAAGAAGACCTACCAAGCCCTGAAGAAAAACTAGCCATTTTAGGAAACTGCATTACAACACTCACCGAAGTCGGTTATCACTACGTGGGTATGGATCACTTTGCCAAGCCCGATGACGAGCTGTCTCGCGCCCAAGGCGACAAAGTGTTACACCGTAATTTTCAAGGTTATACCACCCATGGTGATTGTGATTTAATTGGTTTTGGTGTGTCGTCCATTAGTCAGATCAGCGACTGTTACTTACAAAATAGCCCGGATATCAACGTGTATGAAGAGGCAATCAATAACCATCGCTTTCCTGTTGTGAAACTCATAACAACGAATCAAGACGACTTAATTCGCCGCCAAGTCATTATGGAGCTGTTATGTCACGATCAGATGATTTTTGCTGAATTAGACCTAGAATTCGACATTGATAGCCGAGTCTATTTTGCTGAAGAACTTTCTAAACTAAGCCCAATGGTTGAAGATTCGTTATTAGAAATCAATAATAAAGGCATTCATATTACCGAAAAAGGTCGTTTATTAGTGCGTAATGCTTGCATGGTATTTGATACTTACTTAAACGCGTCGATTGTTCAAAACTGCATTCAAACATACTCTGCCAGCGCTGATGCGAGTGCGATAACTAATCGCCCACGTTTTTCTAAAGCCATCTAGCATCTATGACACACCATGAATAAACCGGCTAGCCTGGGACTACAACCCCCCAGGCTTTCCTTGCCAAAATGCCCACCCCTTGCCATTGTATTGCAAGTAAACGCGCTTCTCGAAAGGCTTGCTTTGAGACTCTAAACTTCGGCGTAAGGTACGCGCTTTATCAAAAGCTGGCGCATCAACCCAATCTTGAATATCAGTGACATACCATTGCACATACGCTTCAGCATAATAGGACTCTCCAATTAAATAAGGCTTAGACAGTTGCAATAATTTTTTCAAACGGCCATAGCCATAATAGAAGCCACCTTGAGAACCAACTCGCGCCCCTATTTCTTGATCGGCAAAAGAATAACGGTAATTCAACGAAATACGTTTACGCTTACTGCCTTCTATTGCAACCACCTGTGTTTCTTTTTCTCGCACTAATAACTGATGATCAAACAAAACCTCTAACATAGCCGCATCTTTATGCCGACTGCTGCGTTCGATACTATATGGAATGGCAAAGCCCTGCCAAAAAAGGGGTTGTAACTTAAAAGCCTCATCAATAATTCGAATAGCCTGATTTTCAGTTAAGTTAGGCTGAGAACTCGCGACAGTCACATCGCACAGTAATAGCGCCAACAACGGAACCATAAATACTTTTCTAAAACGGGCCGTATACATCACCCGACACACCAGTTTATACATTAAAAAGCCCTATCATTTTTCTGAACATCAAATACCTTCATTTCCTTTAAGCATAGCCGATTAAGCCATTCGCGCAGCCGACATCCTTGCTAAAAGAATCATTAACACACTGCTAAAAACTCTTTTTACCTCTTGTCACGAATCTGTCATTAAGCCCTGCCAAAGTATTCCTCAGACATTCATTAAACAGCGACTTACATAGCACTCAAAATAACTAGGTGAAGACTATGCAATCAAATAATACTTTACAAATCACTCAAACAGCCCCATCCCACAGACAATTTGAATCAGCTCGATCGGAACATACACCGATTGAATCTAAACTCATCGCCTGCTTTAGCCAAGACCCAAAAGAAATTCGCCGAGCGCAACAGCTGAGAGCCCGAGTATTTAATTTAGTCGATAATGGCACAGCCTTGGACAAAGATGAGTTTGATGACATTTGCCTGCATTTATTGGTAAAAGACAGCTTGTCAGATAATATCGTCGGCTACAGCCGTATACTCACAACCGATTTAGTGTCAAAACCCAGTGAGTTTTATTCTGCTAGCGAATTTGATCTTAGCCAAATAATCAAACCCAACCAGCGCTATATGGAAATTGGCCGTACCTGCGTTGATCCAAATTTTCGCAGTGGAGCAGTCATTGGCATGCTGTGGTCTAAAATTGGCCAGTTTATGAACGAAGAAAACATCGATCAACTTATGGGTTGTGCAAGTATTTCTATGCTAGATGGGGGCGCAACTGCTTTAGCCGTGGTAAATCATCTGCGCGAAAAACATTTCTCAGCTAAAGACTTACGCGTTGAACCTAAAATCCCACTGCCACAATTTGATATCGCGATTGAAGGTAAAAAACACATGCCTGCGTTATTAAAAACCTATTTGCGCATGGGGGCTAAAGTCTGTGGTGAAGCCTATCTCGACCGAGACTTCAATGTTGCTGATGTGCTTATTTTGTTAGCAAAACACGATATTGCCCCACGCTACTTACGTCATTTTTCATAAATAGCGCGTTATTAGGAAGCATACTTTGCCGTCGATTAAAAAGCAGCTACGCAGCAGCTGGCGCTTATTGCGCTTGAGCCAAAACCTGCTGCTCATCATCTTATTTGTACCGATTATTTTCAGCCCTTTTGGGCGCATTATTCCCCAGCGCCGAAAAATTGCAGGGTCTCTGTACCGAAATTGTTATAAAGCGCTCAACATCCAGTTAGTCATCACTGGCAGCCCAACGTCTGAGCCAGCGCTGTGGGTTTGCAATCATATCTCTTGGCTAGACATTTTATTACTGGCGGGAAATAACTGCGTGGATTTTGTGGCTAAAAGCGAAGTAGCAAATTGGCCAGTCATTGGCGGTGTTATTCGCCGCACTGGCACCTTATTTATCGATCGTGATAATAAATTTAAAGCTTATAGAGCACTGCCAGAGTTACAGCAACGTTTAGAGTCAGGAACTTCTGTGCTTATTTTTCCAGAAGGAACCACCAGCACGGGTGAATCTTGCCTACCTTTTAAACCTATGTTTTATCAAGCTGCTATTCGCAGCAACATGCTCATTCAGCCGGTCTCATTATGTTATCAACATATGGATGGCAGCCTGTGCACAGACGTCGCTTTTATTGGTGATGATGAATTCAGTGTCAGCTTTAAACAAATATTAAACAAAACTCAGATCATTGCACACATCACCTACCTTCCCGCGATGAAAGCCGAGCAATGGCACCGCAAAGAAATGGCAACTTTAAACCAACAGCACATCGATTCAACCATTAATAAACAATTTTCTATGTAACGTATTCGCCTTATTTACTCCTTCTGCCACACTGTTAGAATGCACTTTTTTGATAGAAGGGTTAACTATGTACAAGAGATTTCTGGAATGGATTGGGTCAGCAAAAGGGATTCGCCAGCTGATCAATATCTATGGCCCCTATTTTGGTGCCTGAGTAAAAGTTACCTACATCAATAAAGATTTCCGCCAAGCCAAAGTAAGCTTGCCACTGCGTTGGTATAACAGAAACTATGTTGGTGTTCATTTTGGCGGCAGCTTATATTCGATGATCGACCCATTCTATATGCTGCTATTAATGAACAATCTAGGCAAAGATTACATTGTATGGGATAAAAGCGCTGATATTGAGTTTATTAAACCAGGAACAGGCACTGTTTCGGCCAATTTTATTATCACCGATGCGATGCTTGCAGAAATAAAAGAAAAGACAGCCAACGGTGATAAATTTTTGCCAACCTACCCGGTTATTATTACCGATGAAGCTGGAGACATTGTCGCCAAGGCGAATAAAACGCTCTACATTCGTCGAAAAAGAGCAAGCGTCTGATCTAGTTCAATTGAAAGACCGGTTGATTCTCGACAATCACGACTTCACTAAAACCATTACGCCCATTTTCTTTTGCACTGTATAACGCCTCATCTGCAGCAGCGACTAACTGATCTGGGCGAAAATCATTATCAGGCTCACACCAGGCTAGCCCCATACTTACCGAGACATGTTGACTCGCACTGGAATAGCCATGGGGAATCATTAGGCTTGCTAATGCCAGTTGTAAACGCTCAGCAACAACACGTACACCCTCTGGCTGAAGAGACGGCAATAAAACAATGAACTCCTCTCCTCCAAAGCGCGCTACAAAGTCACGGGGGCGTTGAACCGCAGCTTTTAATTGCTGCGCCACAGCGGTTAAGCATTCATCACCCTGTAAATGTCCATAATGGTCATTAAAGGCTTTGAAATAATCTATATCGATCATGATTAACCCAAGTGAGCCTTTATCACGGCATGCCCGGCGCCATTCTGTACTGTAAAACTCATCAAAATAACGTCGATTAGCGATTTGGGTTAAACCATCTGTCATAGAAAGTGAAGATATACGTCGATGCTCTTTAACTTGAGCTAAATGCAGCTTGATTCTTGCCAGTGTTAGTGTCGGCTTAAAAGGTTTAACTAAAAAATCAACAGCGCCACAGGTTAACGCAAACAACTCAATCTCATCATTGGCGTTCGCCATAATGACAATCGGAACTTGACGCATTAAGGGATGTGCAAGCCAACGTTGGCAAAAGATGTGAGTTTTTTGTTTAAAAAAACCATAATCTAAAATCAACAAACGGGGCAATACCTCCGCTTCTTGCTGCAACCAGAAATCGAGCTGTGTATCGTGTATTATCGAAGTTACTTGCGCGTCAGAAACTAACAAGTCAGCTAATAACGCTTGGTTATTTAGGCCTTTATCTGCAATTAATACTAATGGTTCAGTGTCCATACCCAGCCTTTGTTACCTTTACTAACGATGTTTTAGAGTAAACTTACACTCTTATACCGCTCAGTTACACTTGGAACAAGTAATACTCTGTCGTTAATAACATCGGCCCGCAATAATAAGACTTTAATTATTCTGATAAGCTATTAGAATTACCTTAAGACTTAGCATAATTTTTAGCCACAAAGAGAGAAAACATTTGAACTTTTTACAACCGATTAAAACAATTTTACGCGTTACCTACTTTGGTTTAATAACGGCCTCCCTAGGTTTATTAACCGCCTGCGATCAGAGCGGTGATATTGATTCTCAACAAAACGATTCTGAAGCAACCGCAAACAATTCTACTCCGGCAATCAGTGTCAAAGAAAAGAAAGCGAATTTCTTCAATTTCTTGCATCCAATGATTAAAAAAGCCAATGCTAATGTATTACAACAGCGTGAAGAATTGAGTGAAATACACGCTAACTTACCCGACCTGAGTAGCCAGCAAGCTGAAAAATTAGCAGCCTTAGCCAAAACCTACAAGGTCAGTGATGAACTCTCTCTAGAGAAACAAGTTCAAGAGCTGGATATTAAAATAAATACCATCCCAGCCTCTTTGGTATTAGCACAAGCCGCAAATGAATCGGCTTGGGGAACCAGTCGCTTCGCACAAGAAGGTAATAATTATTTTGGCCAGTGGTGTTTTAGTGAAGGCTGCGGAATCGTCCCTAACAGTCGTGATGGCGGTGCAAGTCATGAGGTAGCTGATTTTGATAGCCCTTACGACTCGGTAAAAAGTTATATTAAAAACCTTAACAGACATCCAACTTATGAACCATTACGCGACCTGCGCCAACAAGCCATCGATAATAATCAAGCCGTAACAGGCATCGTTCTGGCTCAAGGCCTGATCGGATATTCTGAACGTGGTGAAGAGTACGTAAAAGAAATTCAACAGATGATTCGATATAATAAATTAAGCCGCTTTAATGCACCTAAGATTGTTAATAGTGACGATGCCGAAAATATCGACATCGAAAAATCATCGTCAAATAATACAGGAAACAATTAAACTTGATCACCAAAGAACGTCGTTTTAGCGACCGCTACCTAGGTGCTAGTTTAAAGTTCGAACTGCAACCTAGTTACTGGTTCGGCTTAAAAAAAGAAAAACAGCCCGCCTTAGTCACAAACTTTGCCACCGGCGGTGCAGCGATAACAACGCCTTTAAGACTCAAAATTGGCCAGCGTATTCAGGTTACTATTTTGAGTGAGTTTCACAACATTCGGCAATTACCTGCCGAAGTTGTGCGCTTCGACGGGAAACAGGTGGATTATCGCTACGGCGTGCGCTTCAATCTTAGCAAACTACCAGAAGTTGCCAATAATAATACGCTGTTCATTCTTCAACAAATTGAACAGGCGCTACGTCAATCACTGAGTCCAAGTTAATAAAAGTCGCCGCCAACTTGATATGAATCAGCTTGTTTAAAAGCGGCGATATATCGGCCATCTATTTATGTTTAAGATAGCCTCTTCACAATTTTGGTATTACATTAAGGCCCCCCATGAGCAGTGCTAATATTCTTGTCCTTAACTGTGGCAGCTCTTCTATAAAATTTGCAATCTTCGACATGTTTCAACAAAGCGTTTTAATCAGCGGCTTAGCTGAACGTCTGTATGAAGCACAACCCACCATAAACTGGTCTGGTCTACACAAAGGTGAAAGCCTGATTACTGATCAAGGGCACCAAGCCGCACTTGATAAGCTAGCCCTATTATTAGCTGAATGGAATATTCTCGATTCATTAACCGGCATTGGCCACCGAGTAGTGCATGGCGGTGAACAGTTTTCAGCCTCTACGTTATTAAATGACGAAAATATTGCAGCGCTTAAAACTATCAGTCACTTAGCCCCTTTGCATAACCCCGTGAACATGCTCGGTATTGAAGCTTGTCAAAAGCTATTGCCGCAATTACCTCAAGTTGCCGTATTCGACACCGCTTTTCACCAGTCTATGCCTGAGCATGCATACCTCTATGCCGTACCACAAGCATGGTATAAAGATCACGGCGTGCGCAAATATGGGTTCCACGGCACCAGCTATCGCTACATAACTGAAGCTTGTGCCAAGTTGTTAGATAAGCCTGAAACAGAACTTAATATTCTCTGTGCTCACTTAGGTAATGGCTGCAGTGCAGCGGCGATATCACAGGGAAAAAGTATTGATACCAGCATGGGATTAACCCCCCTAGATGGTCTGATTATGGGCACACGTTGCGGCAGTATTGACCCTGGCCTAATAGAATTCATGATGAAGGCTGAAAATGCCAGTATTGAAGACATTATGAACAGTCTCAATAAAAAGAGCGGTCTATTGGGTTTATCAGGCTGCAGCAATGATATGCGCACATTATTAGCGCAAGAAGCCGCTGGCAACGAACAGGCTAGCAAGGCGATTAATGCCTTTTGCTATCGCATTGCCCGTGAATTAAGCGCTCTCTCTGCATCTCTAGTCAGCATCGATGCGGTGGTATTCACTGGCGGGATTGGCGAGCATGCAACTGATATTCGTCAACGCATTATCAATTTTTGGCCCAATGCACAGATAACCCTTGATCCAGAGCTAAACAACCAAGGGGGCAGCGAGCACGGCATTATTAGCCAAGCCAATAGCCCTAAAGCGATGGTTATCGCTACTAACGAAGAACTTATGATCGCCCAAGACTGCTACGAGTTATGTAACAATGATTAATATATTTATTGCCCCTACTGGCCTGCACAGCGGCCTCAACAGTATCAGTATCGCCCTGCTACACGCACTCGATACTCAAGGTATTAAAGCCTCTTTCTTTAAACCTGTTGCACCGTATACAGAGGGAGAAATTGAACGCTCTACCCAAATGGTTAAGCAAACCTATCCCCTCAATCCACCTCAGCCAATGCCACTCAAGCAAGCGCAACAGCTAATTAGCACTGGGCAAACAGATCGTTTATTGGAAGATTTAGTCGGTTTGCATCACATTGCAACAGCAGGCACCGAAGTCACTATTGTTGAAGGTTTAGTGCCAGACCGAAGTGAACCTTATACCGCAAAACTCAATGCTGAAATCGCCAAAGCATTAAACGCTGATATTATCTTGGTAGGCAGCGCAGAAAACCGCACATCGGATGAAATTCAGGCCGATATTAATATGAATGCTGCTATCTTTGGTGGATTCAAAAATGCCAATATCATCGGCGCGATTATTAATAAGTACGGTATCCCGACTGAATCTCACTTCATGCTATCTGAGTCAGATGAGAGTGATGCTGATCGTTTAAGTAAAGCGCCAAAAATAGAATTAGAGCATTGCCGATTATTGGGCACCATTCCTTGGCAGCGTGATCTTATTAGCCCAAGAACGCTTGATATTGCACGCCAAATACAAGCCAGCACTCTCAATACTGGGGAGCTTGATACGCGTCGTGTTAAAACCATTACACTCTGTGCACGCACGCTACCCAATATGCTTAACCGCCTCACCGCGGGTACCTTAATAGTGACGCCAGGCGACCGTGATGACATCATTCTCGCCTGCGCCCTAGCAGAATCAAATGGCACACCACTAGCAGGTTTAGTACTAACGGGCGGACTACTACCGGGCGATGATGTATTACGCTTATGCCAAAAAGCCATTACCAGCGGCTTGCCTATTCTTTCCACAAAAAGTGATACGTTTGCATGTGCTCATCAACTTCATAGCATCAATACCGCCGTGCCTGAAGACGATTTACAACGCATCGATCTTATCCGTGCTCACATCGCTGAACACATAGACATTCCAGCGCTATTAACTGCGATTAATGCCCCTCATACAGAGCGCCTAAGCCCAGCCGCTTTTCGCTTTCAATTGGTTGAGCGCGCACGTGCTAGCCTGCAGCGCATCGTGCTTCCTGAAGGTGAAGAGCCGCGTACAATTCAAGCTGCAACCATCTGCCAACAACGGGGTATCGCCCAGTGCATTTTATTAGGCAAAGCAGAAGTTATTCAGCAAGTTGCTGAAGCTCAAGGTATTGAACTGCCAAGTAGTTTACAAATCATAGACCCTGATAGCATTCGTGAAGACTATGTACCAGCAATGGTCGAGCTGCGTAAACACAAAAATCTAACAGCACCAATGGCCGTTGCCCAATTAGAAGATACCGTAGTATTAGGCACAATGATGCTAGCTCTAGATCATGTTGATGGACTCGTCTCTGGTGCCATTCACACAACAGCTAATACCATTCGCCCAGCGATGCAGTTAATTAAAACCGCCCCAGGCGCTAAACTGGTTTCTTCGGTTTTTTACATGTGCCTGCCTGAGCAAGTATTAGTCTATGGAGATTGTGCAGTTAACCCGGATCCTAACGCTGAAGAACTCGCCGATATTGCCATTCAAAGTGCCGACTCGGCCTTAGCGATGGGTATTAAACCTAAAGTTGCCATGATCAGTTATTCTACTGGTGCTTCCGGTACTGGCAGTGATGTGGAAAAGGTAAAACAGGCCACTGCGATTGCCAAAGAATTGCGCCCTGATCTCATCATTGATGGACCCTTGCAATACGACGCCGCGACCACCGCCTCTGTCGCTAAAAGCAAAGCACCGAATAGCCCAGTAGCGGGACAAGCCACCGTATTGATATTTCCAGACCTCAATACTGGTAACACAACCTATAAAGCTGTGCAACGTAGTGCTCATGTGATTAGTGTTGGCCCTATGCTGCAAGGACTAAGAAAGCCAGTAAATGACTTATCAAGGGGCGCATTGGTTGAAGACATTGTATACACTATTGCTTTAACATCGATACAAGCACAACAACTTAAGTCATAGGGAACGATATGCGCGGAAAAATAACGGCAATAATAGCCAGCACTCTACTTTTTATTAATGTTATTTTTTGGTGCTCACTGCTCTTCCTGCTCACCCCTATCAAGTTTATCCTCCCAGAAATAGCGGTCCGTAAGGTTATGGACCCTATTTTTAGTACCATCGCAGGCGCTTGGATTTCCTGCAATAGCGGCTGGATGAAACTAACTCAAAGTACCGTTTGGGATATCGAATTGCCAGCCAACTTAAACCCTAAGGGCTGGTACTTTGTCTCCAGTAATCACCAGAGCTGGGTTGATATTTTGGTCTTGCAGCATGTACTAAATGGAAAAATACCTTTTCTTAAGTTTTTTCTAAAACAAGAACTTATTCGCGTACCTATTATGGGACAAGCTTGGTGGGCATTAGATTTTCCATTCATGAAACGCTTTTCTAAAAGCTATCTTGAAAAACATCCTGAAATGAAAGGTAAAGATATTGAGACGACGCAAGAAGCGTGTAAAAAATTCAAGTACATTCCTACCAGTGTAATGAATTTTTTCGAAGGCACTCGCTTTACCCCAGCCAAACATGAAAAACAACAATCACCGTACAAACATTTGCTCAATCCAAAATCAGGTGGTTTTGCGTTTGCATTAAATGCCATGGGCGATAAATTTCAATCACTATTAGACTGTACCATTGTCTATCCTGAGGGCATTCCTAGCTTTGCAGATTTTATGCATGGGAAAGTACCAAAAGTGATTGTCCGTATTCGTGAAGTCCAGATTCCTGCAGAGTTCTGCCAAGGTGATTATGAAAATGATGCGCAATTTAAACAGAAGTTTCAAAGCTGGATCTCTAATGTCTGGCAGAATAAAGATAAGCAAATAGAATCGTTGAAAAACGAAACATTAGCAAAATCTGAAACAGCGCAGACTGGCCAATTCAACTATTGATCATCGGCCTAGCTAACCACACAGTTACGACCGGCCGCTTTCGCTTGATATAAGCAACGGTCGGCATCCCTTAACAAAGCTTCTTCATCATCATTCTGATTCGGCACCATCGCTGCAACACCCACACTGATAGTCACATTTTTTTCATTTGAATCTGCATGTGCAATATTCAGCTCTCTAATGTTATGACACATATTCTCTGCAATATTCTGAGCACCCGCCAACGTCATCCGCGGTAGAAGAACCAAGAATTCCTCACCACCATAACGTACTACCAACTCACCCGAGCGCTGAGCATAAGACTGTAAAGAAGCACATACTTTACGTAAACATTCATCCCCAGCTTGATGGCCATAGAAATCGTTATATTTTTTAAAATAATCAATATCAATCATAATTAAAGCAATCGAATCTTCAGTACGAACAGACCTACGCCACTCCAAGTCAAAACAGCTTTCAAAATGACGCCTATTGGCTAAACCCGTTAAACTATCCGTCGTCGATAATAAATGCAGCTCTTCACTCAATAAGGTTAACCGTTGCGCATCTATCGATAACAAACGATTTTTAACATAATTAATCCTTGCAGATTTTTCTATGTGGTAGCCAAGATAAATCCCCATCGCAATTAAAAGCCCCCAGAAGGCCGTAAATAACGGCAGCATAATATAAATTAAGCGATCGACTTCCACCTGATAAGGGACAAAGTTCTTACCGTAAGCAACAAGGGTATAACCTATAAAAACGGTAATAGAACTTATAATAATAGCCCTAAGATAAGACCTTAATGATATTAAAATAAATACTTGCCAAGGTACCATTCCAAAATGATAGGCATAGCTATAAGGCTCTTCAAGCATGTAAATAAATAGTACAAGACTTAGGCCAATAACAATCATTCCTACCGTAGTCGCAGTGATAACCCAGCGCACCATTTTAGGATTAAAAAATACGGTAATAGCCACTAACATAGCCGCCGAAATAGTTGCACGTATTAACCACAGAGTATCAGCTTGCTCCTGCCCGAGTGCAAAATCGGAAAAGCCGAAGGCTAGGTATAATAAAGTACCGAAAGAAAGAATTAAGCGTGAGGATTTAACAAAAGCATCATTACTGTGCTTTTTATAATCTTTTTCAATATCCTCAGGAAACGCTAAACGTCTAGCACCCGATGATAATAATTCTTGATAGCGATTAATTTGCTGTTCGAGCTTTTCTAATTGCTCATTAAACAATTGAGTTGTTGATACCACAAACGCTCCTAGCTCATGCGACCACTGACTATAACTACTGACTATTACAGGCAATCTGTTCACACACATGTTATAGCTAAATCATAATGATCACCCTTCTACTTCAGTGTAGACTCATATATAAGTGATGATACATAGTCCGTTACACGAAAATTAACTTTATAAACGAATAGCCCACGGTTATTACTAAAACGAACAAAGGAACAAACATAAATGAAGGTTTTTGACGATATCTCACGCTCGATAGGTAATACCCCTCTCGTTCGCATCAACAAACTAAGCCAACATCCAAAACTGTATGTGAAATTGGAAAACCGCAACCCTGCTCATTCAGTGAAGTGTCGCATCGGCGCAAATATGATTTGGCAGGCTGAAAAAGACGGCACACTAAAGCCGGGGATGGAGATCATAGAACCTACCAGCGGTAATACGGGTATTGCCTTGGCGATGGCCGGCGTTCCTCGTGGCTACAAAGTCACTCTAACAATGCCTGAAACAATGAGTATAGAACGCCGTAAGGTTATGAAAGCTCTTGGGGCTAATGTTGTGCTAACGGAAGGCCCAAAAGGCATGCAAGGCGCTGTTGATAAAGCCAATGAGTTAGTTGCCGCTGCCAAAGGCAGTGCGATTTTATTACAGCAATTTGAAAACCCGGCCAACCCGGCCATTCACGAACAGACAACCGGTCCAGAAATTTGGAACGATACTGACGGCAGTGTCGATATATTCGTTGCCGGTGTTGGTACTGGTGGCACAATCACAGGAGTCAGTCGCTATATTAAGAATACCGCCGGTAAAGCAATTACCAGTGTTGCCGTTGAACCAGTGGATTCGCCATTGATCAGCCAAACCAAAGCAGGAGAGACGATTAAGCCTGGCCCACATAAAATCCAGGGGATTGGTGCTAACTTTATTCCAGGCAATCTAGATATCGATTTAATCGATGAAGTAGAAACGGTCGGTAACGATGAAGCAATGGCAATGGCCCACCGCTTGATGGCCGAAGAAGGCATTCTGGCAGGTATTTCATGTGGTGCAGCGATGGTTGCCGCACTGCGTCAAGCTGATCGAGCAGAGAATAAAGACAAATGCATCGTCGTTGTTCTACCTGATTCAGGTGAACGCTATTTAACGTCGCCACTGTTTGCTGGAATGTTTGAAGATAAGTAACATTCTATATAGCTAAAATTTGCTTTCTTTATTGTAACGCTGCCCAGAGGTTCATAATAAAGAAAGCCGTTCTAGCGAACGCCTATCAAGGCTTCAAAGCGAAACATAATAATAGGAGTAATATCATACTCATTATCACGCTGAGTTTCTAATTCCGGATTCACTTCAGCGAACATCCAATCTTGATAAATTTTCCGACGATAACGAACCCCTACACCATAGTTATTAAAGGTTACATTACCGATCGTATCGCCGTTAGCACGATAATAATACGCCAATATTTCAGCTGAATTTAATTCATGATATAAGGTGACATCATGACTCAGCTCAAAATAATCATTATTCAACAAATACTCCGCACCCACCGAATATCTTATTAATCGATCAATATTTAGGGGTTGGCTTAACTCAATTTCTGTTTCTTCTCCAAAACCATCATTCCCCGACCAAAAGAATTTTTGCGTTGCTTTAACCTTAAAGTCATTAAAATAGGCATAGCGGCGAAATCGAAGCCGACTAAAAGGATCAGAAGGAATACCCCATCGAATCCCAGTATCAAAGTTTACTTTCCAGCGCTCAGTCTCCTGGAATACATAGCGCAAAGCAGTTGAGTACTCAACATTCTCAACAGTATTAATTGGATTATTCTCGCGCTCCGCCTCTTCATCTTCTGATGATTCAAATAAAAGTTTAAAGTGCTCATCCGTATTAGGTAAAACAAGCTTAATACTAATACCATATTTATAATCAACAGGCTGACCAATTTCACGACGCGTAAAAAATGACAACTTAGCACGACTACCACTCACATCATCTTCAATAATATCATCACTAAAAAACGTATCGATAAAGAAACCATCGACATTGTAAGATAGGCTATCGATATAGTCTTTTAGCCAGTCATGGGAATACTCAATAAAGCCAATTTTGGTCTGAGTTTTTTCAGCAATAACATCAACGATAATCTCTTGGTTACCGCCACCTTCTTGCAGCTCAAAACTGTGCAGGTAGCGCTCTTCCACGGCCCAACAAAGATTAATAAATAATGTAGCTGTGAAGAAAAACACATACCTCATCAAGTAGTTTTCACTACGTCATCACCTTGCAGACCCTTCTGGACAACCGGGTCATGATGAATAAGTACATCCGCTCGAGGGTATTTATCAACGATTTCCTGCACCAACCACTCTCCTTGAGCATGAGCATGAGATAAAGTGACATCTGCCGAAAAATCTAAATGAAGCTGAATGAACTGAATATTTCCCGATTGGCGGGTTTTGATATCATGACACCCTAATATCGAAGTATTACCAGCCACCAACTTTTTGATTGTTACAGCAACCTCGGGATCTAATGCATGATCCATCAACATATTAAGGGCTTCTTTACCGATATCCCATGCACTTTTTAATAACGCAATAACGATTAAAACGGCGACTGCAGGGTCAAGCCAGATGATATCCCACTGAGCTGCTAATAGAGCCACAATTACGGCAGCCGTCGCAAGAATGTCACTAAAATAATGAGCAGAGTCAGCCTTTACGGCTAATGAACCGGTTTTGCTGTAAACCCAACGCTGATATAAAACCAAAACAATTGTCAAAACCAGTGAGATAACCATAACCCAAGTCGCTAGCTGCCATGATGCAATAGGTTGCGGGTGAATTAAGCGCTCACTCGCATGCAATAAGAGTACAAATGCCGACCCAGCAATAAAGGCCGATTGCATTAATGCCGCCAAAGACTCAGCCTTACCATGCCCAAAAGGGTGTTCTTTATCGGCTGGTGCAAAAGCAAAACGAATAGCAAAAAAGTTTATTAAAGAGGCGAATATGTCCAAGCTTGAATCAGCAAAAGATGCCAAGATACTGGTTGAATCGGTGTCTACCCAAGCAACCCCTTTGGCCGAAATAAGAATCGCCGCAATAATAATAGAAAATATAGCAGCGCTTTGAGTCAGTTTTGCATCATCACTCATAGTACCCCGGTCCTTTACATTCAGATTCAAAATTGCTCAACATTAATACAATTATCATATTGTATTGTAATGCGGTAATGCCACGGCAGCTAGCATCAAAGCCAGAAATAATCAGTATCATTGCATTTCATAAAGAATGAGAACTATTTTGTATAAATTACCCCGCCCGACTATTGACCATTCTATAGAAGCAGGCCACTATTGCCCCATGCTAAAGCCAACAGTGGCTAATTGCGCGACCAGGATACTCCCCTCATGACCATTAAAAATGCTCTTATCGTAGACGACTCAAAATCTGCTCGTATTATGCTTCAGCGTTTACTAGAAAAAATGAATGTTATTGCACTGGGGGTCGAGAGTGCTGAAGAAGCCTTAAGCTATTTAGAAAATCAGCAACCTGACATCATTTTCATGGATCATATGATGCCTGGAATGGACGGGCTTGAGGCAACTCAAACGATTAAGAACAACCCTAAGACTAAAGGCATCCCAACCATCATGTACACTTCTAAAGAAGGTGATGGTTACAATTCGCTAGCAATGTCTCATGGTGCCAGCGGAGTTCTACCCAAGCCGGCAAATCAGCAAGCGGTTATGGCCGTAATTGATTCATTAAAGAATACCGCCGCCAATGATGTAGCTGATATAAAAATGCCCGCTAACAATACTGATCAGATATCACTAAATACGATTGAAAAATTAATTCAACAGCGTTTAAACACATCAGTACTCTCTGCCAAGTCAGAAATTGCTGCAGGTTTAGATGGTGTTAGCCATCAACTATTGCAGACACAACAAGAACGTCTGACTATTGCTGAACGCAACCTTAAGCAACACCTAAAGCCATTACAAATGAAACTATCTGAGCTAGGCGATGACAACACATTGTTTAAACGCCTCCAGCCTCTTCTACAAAAACAAACGATGGTCATTGCCGACAAGATCAGCCGTAATAAACTTGAAATACTCAATAAAGAACATTTACTGAAATTTCAAGCGATAGAAGAACAACAAAATAAATTGATCATTGAAATGTCTAATAAATCCCAGACAGCCATGTTTAAAGGCATATTTGGCGGTGCCATATTAGGTGCAGCCATTGCTATCGCTGCAAGTTTTATTATCTAATGAAGCTAAAGAATGACTGAGTAATAAATACTCAGTCATTCTTTAGCGCTTTCTATCTAACTTTTTATTTATATATTCTCCCAACACCTCTGCAGATTACACCAGCATTGTGTCGCACTCTGACCACCTCTCATATTTACAGCATTATTAACACGCCATTTTTTGATCTATCTCTTCTAAATCCTCCCTGCTATCGTTAGACTATAAGTATTATAAATATTATTCTCACACACTTGCATTTAGGGACACATTCATGAACTTTAGACTTTTAGGTCTGACTCTGGTCGTATTAATCACAACGGGATGTTCTATTGCAACACCCTTTGTTGCCGCTGGCGCAGGAGGACACGCCATTGGACGCTACGAAGAAAATATTAAAGTGCGAGGCGCTGCAGCGTTAAAAGAAGAGCCAGACCTACTGACTTTTTCTGTGCAAGCCATTGCGAGAAATAATATTAAGGAAGCGGTCGCGACCTATACCAAAGGGTTGAATAGTGAAGGCTATAGTGACAATGTAAAATCTCTTGCGCTTTATCAAATAGGGTTATTGTATATGAACCCTTACGCCGAACAACGAAATGATACCGAAGCACTAAAGTATTTCAACCAACATACTCAGCAGTATCCGGACTCACGGTTACGTAAAAAGATTGAAGCAAAAATCGCACTTATTCAGCAGCGTAAAACCTCTACGAGCCAACTTACGGCAAAAGAATTGCTATCTCTAGCAGACCGTAAGGAACTACTAGAACAATCAAACATTCCCTTTGATGCAGAACTCACCCCGATGAGTGAACGCGCAATTACGGGTGATCGCGTTTCCGATGCGGAAAGTGTCTATCTTATTTTGTATGAAAATAAAGCCTCATCAGAAGCCATGCGCGCAAAAGCCTTGTATCAAATAGGTTTGATTTATATGAGCGAATATAACAGCCATGGTGATAATGCAAAAGCGCTGAACTACTTTCGTAAAATAACGCAAGAATTTCCTGATAGCCCAGTCGCTAAAAAAGCCAGTAAACGCATGAGCCAAGTGATTAACCGTCAATAAGATTCTAAAGACAATTATCAAGCATAAAAAAGCACCTATATAAGGTGCTTTTTTATGCTTGTCACAAATAGATGAAATTATTTATTCCAATAAACATCATCATGTTTCGACACACAATCTGCTATAAATTTATTCCCCTGAGCATCACAAACCAACTCTTTTATGACGATAACGGGTGAGTCATCACCGCTTTCTACGAACGCTTGCAGTATTAAAAATTGCTCATAATTACTCGTCGCACGCTTAACAGCCTTATCGATATCATCACATTGAGTATAACGAGAGCAGTTAAACTCAATGCCATCATAAATAATAACGTCATTGTCCGAGTTTTTTAAGCCCGAGGCCCCTGTTCGCATAACCATATTAAATGAGACATTAATTTTATCTTTAACGGGATCATTTTCTTTAACAAACTCAACAGACTTTAAATCTACAGCTTCCACCTTCACTTTCACATCTAACTGATACTGTTGCCCCCATTGCGCCGTAAAATCGGTAATTTCAAATGGTAAAACATTCCATGCCGTACTGGCATCAGTATCTTCTTTATAAACCAAACATAAACGAGGCTGAGATCCACAATCTGAGCGATAATGGGCAATATCAAATACTTTAGAACTCGTCCCCTCGCAAACAGAAGAGAAGTCCGTCACAGACGATTGACACGTCACCTTTAACAACGTCAGCAGATTATCCTCTGCTGTAAAGCTCAACTGAATTTTTTGCTCATCTCTATAAGAGTCTGCCAACAAAGTGCAATCGGCCTCAACACAAGAAAATACTTTCTCTGCCGCAATCGTCCAACTGTTATTCTGATTATCTTGTAAAATACCGCTGACCATATTGAATGTTAATACAAACTCATTATTACTGGCCTCAATGACCGTCGTACTATCAATACCTTCCAATCTATAGTGAGTATCTTTACCATTCCCATCCCTTTCTGCTTCAACCTGAAGGGTATAACGACTCCCCCACTGCAAATTTTCAAATCCCGACATACTTATTTGATTGACTTTAAAAGCATCATCCGTATCAAAGCGCGTGCGTAAGCAAAGTGAATTTGAATTTTCACCACAGGCTTCTTGGTAATAGTCCACGTACATAGTGCGTGTTGTTGGGTCATAACTAGACCCTAAATCTAAATCACAAGCCGATAAGTACAAGCAAGTGAATAACAGAAGAAATTTATTCATGGTGTGTATTTTGTTTCCTAAGAATGGGTTGAGCGTACATAGAATACAGCTGATATTTTACAGCGTCGCTTTCGCCTTCGCTGCGAAGGTGTAACTCTTGAGTCCCTGAATTAATATCACCTTCATCATATTCTGCAAGTGGTTGACACTTACCTTGCTGTGCAAGTAATTGATGAGCAGCATAGTTAATAGGAAAGCAAGCATACCCATTGACGATTTGACGATCAATCTCTACGGCTAACATTTCTGCTGAATTAAAAAGTTTAGGTGATATCTCCTCACCAAAACTCACCTGCACTCGACCTTTATTGCCCATAAGGCCAGTAACAATACTGGTAACATCCTCATTTACCGCTTTTAGATAAGCCTCCCCTTGGTGAAGCGCTGCAAGCTCTCGAGCCTTGATAACATCACACGGATCAAACTCATAACTGATACTCACAGGTACAGGATTAAGCTGTAGTAATGATTCTGCAAACGTTTCGTTATCTGCACGCCCCGCCAAACTTAACATTTTTAGAACAGCCGTATCCGTAGTATCAATACCATCTTTAGCACGACCTTCACGCTGCGCAATCCAGACCGAGTGACCCTCTGTAATAGAGTAACGAATATAACGGGATAAAAGCTGTAACGCGGAAAATTTCTCACGCCTCGCCTTAATTGACCGCCTAACAATAAAGCTCTTATTCAGCCGCATAAAGTCCCCAACCATGGGGTTTTTTAATAAATTATCGCCAATAGCAATACGCCCTGTCGGCTTTTTACTTAAATGCAGAGCATAATTAACCAGCGTTGGATCAAGCGCGATGTCTCTGTGGTTCGATAACCATAAATAGCTTTTACTGGCATCAAGCTGATCAACCCCCTTAATCACCAAGGACGTAGTGGTTTTGTGAATAATTTTTTCCACATAACCCGCTAACCAAAGTTGAAAATCTGCAATCGACTCAAGCCCGGTTAAGTCCTTCTGCAAGCGCCAACGTACAAGTGATCGGGCTAATAAGCGCAAAGGCCCGCGCCAATTAGGGCGCATAAAATACGCTAGGCCCTTTACTAGGTCTGGCTCGGCCAATAAGCGTTCTAAAATCTGTTGGAATTCAGTATCGTTATAGGGCCGTATGTCAGCAAACTCATCCATTAATCCATTATTCCTAGCAAAAAACATTTATATAACAAAGATCACTTGTTTCTGTTTTACGAATCGATAGTATATCGCAGCAATATCACTATCCCTACCTTTAAGAGGCGATTTATTATGGTAGATACCTGGCAGCCATCTGAACAAATAACCAGCATTTCGGCAGAGAAATTATTAGGTTTAGCTTCTTTAATCAGTGGCCAAGATACGGTCGAAGAGGATGTCATGCGCCTTGAAAACGCTGATATTGAGTTAATAACTAACTATCTTAATGCTCCGCAAGCCGCATGGTTGAAAGCAATTGAAGATTTTACTGATACCCAGATATTGAATCTATGCATGTTATTCACGGTAGGGGAAATGAAATTTCCAACATGGGCGTTTGGCAGTAAGAATCCCACTATTTATTTTTTACGCCAATTAAAAACTGAAAAACGAGCAGCAGAAAAAGACTTTGTCCGCTGGCTAAAAAAACAAACTGATAATCGCTATATTCCTTATGGCCCAGCATTAACCTAAGATACTTAACAATAGCCTCAATGGTTATTTAATGTACTTAAGTAGTTCCCTTCTAAGCTCATCCATTCGAATGGGCTTAGACATAAAGCCATCCATACCCTCAGCTAAGCACTCTGCTTTTCTATCACTCATCACATCTGCAGTAAGCGCTAAAATAGGCGTATGCCCAACGTCTTCCTGCATCCTAATCATACGAGTAGCTTGCAAGCCATCCATAATAGGCATATGGCAATCCATCAAAATAACATCATACTTTTTACACTTCCAAGCCGCCAACGCCGCTTCACCATCTGCAACGATATCAACATGAAAGCCCATTTTTTTCAGCATTTGAGAGGTTACTTTCTGATTAACAAGATTGTCCTCCGCTAATAACAAGGTACCTCGGCAATCTGCCTTAGTATCCTCCGCCACAAGTGTGCGCTGATATCGAGTAATCAAAGAGCCTGGCTGAGCTTGCCAATCATGGGAAAATAATCGCTCCAAGATAGACCTTAATTCTTTCTGACCGATAGGCCATTCCCAGTAAGCGTGAATGCCTTGTGCCATCAAAGCATCATAATCAAGATTTATCGATTCTACCGTTGTCATAGCAAGTAATATTTTATCGTCACAAGCAGCCACCCCTTGAATTAGTCTTTCGACTTTGGAGGAACCCAATTCTCGAGAAAACACCAATAACTTCGGGGCAGCTTGTTGCTCTAGGGCGAGTAAAACATCCGCTAGCTGATTAAATTCTTTTACCACCAGCCCAGTACGCTTCGCAACTTCTTTCATTAACAAACGGTTTACTTTTACTTCATCTATTACCCAAGCCGATGAGCCTGCAACAACCGCTGATACAGGATTAATCACACCGACACTCGCAGCATTCATGTCATTACTGGCGATAGCGACCTCTAGATCCAACCAAAAATTTGAACCCACATTAGGGCTACTCACCATGCCCACGCGGCCACCGAGCATTTCAGCCAAACGCCGGCAGATATTCAACCCTAAACCCGTGCCCCCCATTTCGACCGATTTAACGCCATGAGCATGAGTATACTCATCAAAAATAAATGCAGCTTTATCCGCACTCATGCCAACACCACTATCTTCAACTGAAAAGCGTAAGCGAGCACTACTACCACTAACCTGCATGGCCACAATACGAATAATTATATGCCCTCGCACGGTAAATTTTATCGCATTGGTCAAAAAGTTCATGAGTATTTGACGTAAACGCACAGCATCACTGATGATGTATCTAGGTACTTTTTCATCCATAAATGTTTGGATATTCAAGCCTTTTTCTTTGGCTTTTCCACCGACCATTTCTACCAATAAATTCATTAACTGGCTAAGATCGAAGCTTTCATTCTCTATGGTTAATTTATTCGCTTCAATTTTTGATAAGTCGAGTACATCATTAATAATGGATAATAAATGTTCTGCAGAGTGTTGAATGATAGAGACACAATCTTGCTGTTCATGGCTAAGCTCAGTTTGCTCAAGCAACGACGCCATGCCCAACATCCCTGTCATCGGGGTACGAATTTCATGACTCATGCTAGCTAAAAACTGACTCTTGGCGGCATTTGCTTGCTCAGCATCTGTCTTTGAGGCTAATAAAACTCGGTGGGCTTTTTTTTGCTCGGTAATGTCAGAGGTAATTACTAATAATGAAACAATCTTAAGATTGTCGATAATCGGTATGATGCGATTATCGGTCCAAGTACTGTCAACTTCAGTACTGCCAACGATGGTGCTTTTCATCTCCAATTCATAGCGCTGAGGCTTGCGCTGATCAATTGCATTATGTAATGCGGTAGAGAAAACTTGCTTACCTTCTGTCGTTAAAAACTCAAGACTGGAATGACCAATAAGATCCTTACTCGTAAATCCTTTCGCTGTACGATTAACGCTTAAAATTTCTCCTTCACAATCAATCTCAGTAATAATATCGGGAACATTACCCCATAACAATGCGAGCCTAGGGTCTGGGGAGCTTGCCATACGATAACGATAGATAAAGCCTGCGAAGACAATCACGAGCACAGCAAAGAACAAGAAATAGATTTCTGATCCTTGCCACTGCGAAGTAACCGTTAAAGCATACGCTTTGTAAGGAGTAAACAACATTAACGAGCCAAAGCCCGCTATCGCTTTGATAGCGTTAATGGCTTTCTGACCCATCTTGAGTCAAGTAGTCCAATAACAACTGCCGCTGCTCAGGCCACTGAAATGAATCCCAACCATCATGCATCTCCCTTTGATTGCCTTGTAATAAGGCCATCTTGGGCGCTTCGCTGCGATCCTTGCTCACTTCTTTCATGATACGAGCAGCAATATCAGCATAATGAAGATCCATCATTAATAACGCCGATGGCTTATCTTTCGCTATCAAATAACCCAACTGCACAGGATCATCTGCCAATACCACATCCCAGTTATTACGCCGCAAATCCGCCGCTAACTCTCGAGTACTGCTATCTTGCAACGAAAATAACAAGAGTCGCCGATCATCGGCAACCAGTTCATCCGGCACGGGCATATCATTTTGCCGCAAGAAATCGACAAAGGTATCTACCGGTATACGGTTATCCCCCCTGCCGGGTAATTTATAAGCATCCAAATGCCCTCGTTCAATCCAACGAATGACGGTTCGGAAATTAACACCGCAATACTTTGCGGCTTCACCTGTTGTTAACGCTTGTTTATCTGCCACTGCTACATCTCAGTTTCTTACTAAACTTATAATAAGTATAGGTAGTGACTAACCATACTTGCCCAGAAACTTACTACTTTTTCTTAGAACATATTGTGACCATCAAGGCTTCTCTAATGAACTCGAGTTATTATAGATTCGAACTGTTGATAGGAAGCGGCAATAAAAGATGAAATAAGATATAATCTCGCGCAATTCAACTTTTCGACAACCAGGAATCATCCGTGAAAAAAGAACACCTATATCATCAAATTGCCCATGCCTGCCTACAAGTACTCAAAACCCCTAAAGCAGACAACAAAGCTCAAATAAAAGCAGTGTATGACTCAATTGATCAAGCTTTTATGAACCAATCAGCACTATTATCATCAGAGCTAGAAGACTGCAAAAATAAACTGCAGCAGATCGCTGAATTAAACGACGCTGAGCACAGCTTACAAGATGCAAAAGACATTGCGGTTCAAAACAGCGCTAAGCACTAATGATAAGTACTTATAAAAAGTACTAACATGTTTTAAATTGGGGTTCACATGCTTTTCTCTACTCGCTACAGCACCTTCTTGCTGTTGGTAATTCTGGCCGTTGCTACCGCGGCTTATCGGATCAATATGCAATCATCAAGCACTACCATCATCCAAAGTCCCAATGATCAGCGAGCGTATCGCTCTCTAGAACTTGATAATGGTTTAAAGGTGATTCTCGTCTCCGATAAAGAAGCCGATAAAGCCGCTGCTTCTTTAGCGGTTAATGTCGGCAGTGGAGATGACCCCCAAGGTCGCCAAGGCTTAGCACACTTTTTAGAGCACATGCTATTTTTAGGCACAGAACCCTTCCCAGATTCAGGGGAATACCAAGATTATATTTCCAAGCATGGCGGCACCCACAATGCTTTCACTGCTCACGACGTGACCAATTATTTCTTTGAGATTGATAATAACGACCTAGCCGGTGCACTTGATCGCTTCGCCCCTTTCTTCATATCACCAACGTTTGATGCCAATTATGTTGAGCGAGAAAAGAATGCAGTAAACGCAGAATATACGTCAAAATCAAAAGATGATGGTCGTCGTATTTTTTCAGCTGAAAAACAGGCGATGAATCCTGCCCACCCATATGCACAATTTGCAACGGGTAGCCTAGCGACATTAGAAGATCGCCCTGACAGTTTAATTCGTGATGAGTTAATTACCTTTTATCAGCAACATTATTCAGCTAACGAGATGTCTTTCGCCTTAATTGGTAATTATGACCTCGATACACTAGAACAATGGACCCAAGAAAAATTCAGCGCCATTCCTAAGCGTGATATCGTCGCCAAGACAAAACGTCCTAGCTTATACCTGCAAGACCAATTACCGCTTGATCTGCAAATTGAGCCGATTAAAGAACTACGCCAATTAAAACTCTCTTTTCCAATGCCAGAAAGTTTAAGCCAATATCAATATAAGCCTTTGCAAATTATCAATCACTTATTGGGTCATGAAGGTGAAGGCAGCTTATTGGCGCTATTTAAAAAACGCGGTTGGGCTGAAGGCCTAAGTGCGGGCAGTGGCGTGAATACCCCTTGGGAATCTACCCTAACGGTTAATATCCAGCTCACGTTAGTTGGCCTTTTCCGCATTGATGAAATTACTGCGGCTGTCTTTGCTTACATCGAATTATTGCAACAAGGCTTGCAGGATAAAACCTTCATCGAACGCATTTACGGCGAACAACATCAGCTAGCCGAACTCGCATTTACCAATCAAGAAAAATCGAAAGCCGGTCACTTTGCCGTACGTTTAACCAATAACTTGCGCCACAGAGACGCCAGCCAAGTTATTTATGGTGATTATGAATGGCAAACACCTTCTGCTGAAATTTTAAAACCTTATTTAGATAAGCTCACTCGCAACAATTTAATCCGCACCTTAGTTGCACCAGAAGTAGAAACCAATACCGTTGATACTTGGTACGATACCAAGATGATGTTGCGCCCTGCGGTTATCAAACTCATCGCAGCGAATAAAGATCCTATTTTAAAACCTCAGTATCGTGAGCAATTATTTTTACCCGAAGCCAATCCTTTCATTCCTCAATCATTTGCCTTGACCGATGCGGCTGCACAAGCAATTCCAACGACCTTAATCGATGAGGCAGGATTACGTTTATGGTATTACCCTGAGCAAGAGTTCCGCCTACCAAAAGCAAAAGTCTTCATTAACCTGCACAATAAAGACGTGGCGGATAATGCGAAAGATCGTATTATTGCGCAGCTTTTTAGCCACAGCGTGAATGAACTGATTAGCAGCTATACCTACCCAGCTTACGTTGCAGGATTAAATTATCAGCTGCATGCGAGCGGTCGTGGACTGGAACTTTCCATGTCAGGCTATCACGATAAACTGCATATTCTATTAGAAAAAATTGTTGATACGATGTCGGCTTTAACCGCAGAGAATGTGAGCGAAAAAGAATTTAAACGCTACCAAGCTCAGCTTAAACGTCGTTTAGAAAATCAATTAAAAGCCAAGCCTTATGAGCGCACAATCAGTGAGTTACGTCGCTGGCTACGTAACCCAAGCTTCAGCCAAGAAGAACTGATTGCGGCATTAGACACGGTTACCTTAGAAGATGTATTAGCCTTTAATGCGCGCCTAAAACAATCTCTATATGTCGATAGTTATGTTCATGGAACACTAGAGCCCGAAGCCGCTAAAGCGATCAGCGATGTACTCAAACAAGCGTATCAGCCAAGCGGTGAACGCATTGCTCCCGCTCAGATTAGCAAGGTTCCTAATAGCACTGAATCTAACGGCACTGAATCTAACGGCACTGAGTCTAACGGTACGACTAACCAATACCTGCAATCACTCGAGCAACAGCATCCTGACAGCGCGATGAGCTTGTATATTCAAGGTCAGCAGTTTGATCAACTAACATCGGATAAAGCCAGAGCCCATTATGCCCTGTTAGCTCAAATTATTAGCTCACCCTATTACCAATGGTTGCGCACCGAGAAAAAAATGGGCTATATCGTATCAGCCTCTCCTTTCCCACAGAATGCAGTACCGGGTTTAATTTTTATCGTGCAATCTCCTACTGCAAGCAGTGCTGAAATTCTTACCGAATCCGAACACTTTTTTGCTGATTTCAAACAACAGCTAGCGCAATTAACCGCTAAAGAATTTGAAGATCATAAGCAAGGACTGATCAGTCGCTTAGTCAGTAAAAAGAAAAACATGTCAGAAAAAGTGGGGCATTTTTGGCACAATATTGAAGTCAATCGTTTGAGCTTTGATACCAATGAAGCCATTGCTAAAGAAGTTGAAAATATTCAACAGGCCGATATTCAAGCCCTGTTTGAGAGCAGCATTATTGAGAAAAAAGATCCACGCTTAATATTTTCACATAGCTCACAAACACCTGATCAAGGATGGACTGATTTATCGAGCATCAAAAAGGCTGATCTAAAAAAACTATGAGCCTTTACTCATTAAGTCAGATCCCTTTTGATAATAGTTATGCCCGCTTGCCCGAGCATTTTTATCACAAGGTAAAGCCAGCGCCGCTGCCCAATGGACAATTGGTGAGTAGTAACTCTGAATTAGCGCAGCAAATAGGCTTAGACCCTTGCAGCATTAATCCACAGCAGCTGGCTGATTTAATGACAGGACAAACTGAGTTTAGCGGCGCGACACCCTTGGCAATGAAATACGCTGGCCATCAATTCGGCCAGTACAATCCAGACTTAGGTGATGGCCGAGGCTTGTTAATTGGTGAGAGCTGCTTTCAAGATGAGAACGGGATTGAAAAACGTTACGACTGGCATTTAAAAGGCGCAGGCAAAACACGCTACTCGCGAATGGGAGATGGCCGTGCAGTATTACGCTCAAGTATTCGTGAATACTTAGTCAGCGAAGCCATGCACGGATTAAATATTGCCACGACTCGTGCCTTAGCGCTTACCGTCAGTAGTCAGCGCGCTCACCGTGAGCGTTATGAGCTTTGTGCTACCGTATTACGCATTAGCGAATGTCATATTCGCTTTGGCCACTTCGAGCATTTTTATTATCAAAGACGTTATGATGATTTACGAGAATTAGCCGATTATTGTATACGCCGCTACTTTCCTGAAATCATCAGTGATACCGCTGCTGAAGACAGCTTAAAAGCAAAACATTATTGGCAGTTTTTTCAAAATATTTTTCACCGTACGATTAAGCTAGTTGCCCAATGGCAAGCTTATGGGTTTGTTCATGGCGTACTGAATACCGATAACATTTCCATACTCGGCGAAAGCTTTGATTATGGCCCGTTTGAATTTATGGATAACTGGCAAAATAATCGCATTCCCAATCACAGTGACCATGAAGGGCGTTATTCTTTTTCCAATCAGCCTGGCATTATGCAGTGGAATTTATCTTGCTTGGCACAAGCGTTAATCCCTTTGTTAGTCGATGATGAGAATTCAGCAGCTGAAAAAGACGCCGATGAATCAATCGACATCGAAATCATTAATCAGCTGCTATCCAGTTATCCTGAATACTTTCAGCAAACTTGGCTTGATCTGATGGCAAAACGTTTAGGCTTAACATCAGCGCCTAAAGCCCTGTGTGATGACTTATTACAATTATTAGAACGCTTAGAAATTGATGGCTGTCGTTTCTTTTATAAACTGAGCCACTTACCCCTCAATGCTGAGCAGTTTGATATAAATTCACTGGACCTACCCAGCGTGTGGAGAAATGATAACGGCTTTGCACACTGGTTCGAACAATACTGGAACTGTTTAAAAGCCGAAGTTCACAGTAGTGAAATAGATACAAGCCGTTTAAGCAAGATGCAAACGGTAAATCCAAAATACATATTACGAAATTACATGCTGCAAGAAGCCATAGAAGCGGCAGAAAACGGCGACTACAAACCCGTCAATGATTTATTAAGACTGGTAAAAAAGCCTTTCGCTCACAGCCCGCTAGCCAATGATAGTGACTTTATCCGTTTTGCCGCCTCGCCCCCAGAGTGGGCACGAGACATAGAGCTGAGCTGTTCATCTTAACAATACAGCTCTAGATTGACGTTTATAAATCTAAAACCTCAAACGTCCTTACAATAAGATAGAGCTATCAACATCGCCGTCAGCAATAATTGCAGCCACCAGAGAGAACTGTAAAAAATTAGCCGCGGTTGTAATGTGATTGTGCACCCAAAGCTGAATTTGCTCTTGCTGGTCTTCTTTATCTGCAATATGGCTTGCGTAACCTGTTAGCGTTAACTCAACCGTATGCTTAGCCAATTTCTTCTTACTTGGATCCGTCACCGCAATCAATAAACGCTGCTTTGCAAAATCCCAATCAAATAAACAAAACATTGAATCATCTTCAATATTCTCATGAAGTAAATCAAACGCGTAATCTGCAGCTTCCAATACCGCTTCTTTAAGCTCTGCTTCACTTTCATTACTTGACGTTACGCGGTGGCAAAAATTGTTATCAATTTCCCAGTTCATGTTAAATCCTAATTTATATTGTTAATGTCGTTTGTTATTTAATTTTCTATTAACCTTGAGCTATTAATTCTTGAGCCATTAATAAAGTTCTAAGATTCTAATGAGCGCTGCCACTCACTGACTTTATTAGTCACCAATGCTTCCAAGTAACCTTCGATCGCCACCTGCATATCATCGCTTTTCTTAATGCGGCGAATCGGCATAAATAATTCATTGGCTTCTGGATACGACTGTCGCATCTGACTCAACCACTGTTTTGCTCGGCTAGAATAATGGTGACCTTTGGAGCCGATCACTTGAACTTTACGATAATTCAAAATCATCTCGACCACACCCTGCCAACTCATTTTATCGCTAATACCGGCGATAACAGCCGCCAAATTGGGCGTTGCTAGCGCGCCCCGGCCTATCATTAGGTCGTCACAGCTTGATACTTCACGGCAATTAATCGCGTCCGCAAGCGTCCAGATTTCACCATTAGCAATAATCGAGAAGTGCTTACCTTCCCGTGCCAGTCGCTCTTTCACCTGAGCAATATAATGCCACTTAATCGCATCAGCTTTATAACCATCTTCTTTGGTGCGGGCATGAATCGTAATTTCATCAGCCCCAGCTTGCACAATCGCATCGACGATTTCATGTACACAACTGGGATCATCCCAACCTAAGCGGATTTTAACCGACAAGGTTTTATCATTAGGCACTACTGCACGCATCGCAGTAACGGCATCCGAAATAAGCTGGGGTTCTTTTAACAGCGTCGCCCCACCCTTGCTTTTATTCACCGTTTTTGCCGGGCAGCCTAAGTTAAGATCAATGCCATGAGAGCCTAATTCAATAGCCCGCTGAGCATTCATCGCTAAAGTATTAGGCTGCGAGCCCAATAACTGCATACGCACGGGAACACCACTAGGAGTAAAACCATTATTCTCCAACTCGGGAGCCAACTGATAGAAGGTACGCGGCGGCAATAACTGGTTATTTGATACCCTTAAAAATTCTGTTATGCATAAATCATAACCGCCTAAACCGGTTAATAGTTCACGAACAGTATGATCCATGACTCCTTCAAGCGGAGCTAAAACAATGCGCATAAGGTGTCGAATCCGAAATATATAATAGGTCGAGAAACACTGACCCAAAATAAAAACCGAGATCATATCAATTTCACCCTGTTAGGTAAAAGAGAAAGCGTTTTGATGACCCCTTTGGCGACTTCTGACATTACTGTCATACAAAAAATTTGTTAGCCTGATACACAAACTATTATAAAAACAATGACACACATTAAATATAATAAAAGGTCCGTTCATGAATTCACAATACGATGTCGTCATCTTTGGCGCTACCAGCTTTGTTGGCCAAATATTAGTGCAATATTTAGCCGATAATTTTAATAAGCCAGGCAAAGAAACACTAAACTGGGCCATTGCAGGCCGATCTCATTCTAAATTAATAGAAGTCAAAGCACAGGTTAACCAACCCGAACTGGCTACCATCATTGCTGATGCACACGATGAAGCGGCAATTAACGCTATGTGTGCCCAAGCCAAGGTCATTATCTCGACTGTCGGCCCTTATGCGCTTTATGGCGAGACCTTGGTTAAAGTCTGCGCAGAAACGGGCACCGATTATTGCGACCTCACGGGTGAAGTGCAATGGATTGATCGTATGTTGAAAAAATACGAAGCCACCGCCAAAGCCAGTGGCGCACACATTGTTCATTGCAGTGGCTTTGATTCAATTCCTTCCGACATGGGTGTTTATTTTACTCAGCGTGAAGCGAAGAATAATTTGGGGGAGTATTGCAACAATATATCGATGCGGGTTAAGGCGGCTAAAGGCGGCGCATCAGGTGGCACGATTGCCAGTATTTTAAACATCACTAAAGAAGTGATGAAAGACCCTGCATTGAGAAAAGACTTGGTTAATCCTTATTTGATCTGCCCACCGGGGCATAGCTTTAAAACTCGCCAATTTGATACGAAAAAACCTACTTTTGATAAAAACTTCAATGGCTGGACCGCACCTTTCATTATGGCTGGTATCAATACACGCATCGTATTCCGCTCAAATGCGTTAGCAGGTAGCCCATACGGCACTGACTTTAAATACGACGAAGCTATGTTAGTCGGCAAAGGGTTGAAAGGACGTCTAACCGCAACAGGCATAGTGGCAGGATTAGGCGCCTTCTTTGTTGGCGCAGCACTAAAACCAACGCGCTGGGTATTAGAGAATTATATGCTGCCTAAGCCTGGCGAAGGCCCTACACCAAAAGAACAAGTCGAAGGTTATTACGACATTCGCTTTATCGGCAAAACACCTTCAGGAAAAGAAATACACACGAAAGTGAAAGGCCAAGGCGATCCGGGTTACGGCTCTACCAGTCAGATGCTTGGCCAAGTCGGAGCTTGCTTAGCCCTAGACAAAGATTTATTAGCCGATAAGGAAGGTGGCTTTTGGACGACGTCTACCCTACTAGGCGATCGTTTAATTGAGCGCTTAGAAAAAGATGCACAGCTTAAGTTTGAAGTACTAAGCTAGTTTTAATATTCTTTTGCTCTTCTCCGTGAAGCGCAGCGCTCCGTGTCCTCCGTGGTGATATGTTTTTGCCTTTTAGCTAACAACAAACCAACGTTATCAGCTACAAGAAAGATTCACCACGGAGAGCACAAAGAACACGGAGGAAAAGCAAAAATAGCCGAGTTATTAGTTAAACAACAAATCCCGTAAACCACTCGCCCGCTCGATCTGCGAATTAACCCCCGCCGCAAGGACCTCATCATTTGAATATAAAGAGAAACTCTTCTTGCCACGAGTGATCGCTGTATAAATTAATTCACGACTGATAACAGGCGAGTGATTCTCAGGTAAAACCAAAGCCACATCGGAAAATTCAGAGCCCTGACTTTTATGAACCGTCATCGCAAACGCTGTTTCGTGATCGGGCAAACGTGTCGGTAATAACTGGCGTACATTTGATTTTTCAGCGACTGATTTGTCAACGGCAGACTTAGCGCTTGAATCGGCGGCAACAAAACACACTCTTAATTCTTGGCGGCCATCATTCCCAGCCACCATCATCGCAATACCAATATCACCGTTAAATAAATTCAATTCGTAAT
>JBLGBO010000009.1:0-136075 GCA_047616865.1 Oleispira sp. | reverse complement strand
TTTCTATTTAGTGCGATGTTTGTTTCAGTATCGCTAGGATTCGTTGAACTGACAGTCGGGGCGGTTACATCTTCAGCTGTGCCGCTGGTGAACGTCCAAACGTAGTTGCTGGCTAATGACTCGCCAGTTGTGCTTTTAACTGCGGTTGTGATGGTCGCAGTATAAAGCGTGCTGGCAGTCAAGTTGCTAGTCGGCGTGAAGCTTGCTGTATTGCTGGTCGCATCTAGGCTGACAGATCCTACCAGTGCTGCTTCGGTATCTGCGATGACTGTAAAAGTATCGGTAGTCAGCGTGGTTTCATCCATGCTGACACTGAATGTTGCTACGATGGCATTATTGATTGCCACTACAGTCGCGTTGTTATTGGGGTTGGTTGATATAATCGTGGGTGCGGTATTGTCGTCCGCAGAACCATTATTGCTGTTGCTGTCATTATCGCTACAGCCAGAGGTAAAGGCCGCAAGTAGAATGGCTGCAAGTCCTAATATTTTACTGTTAGACGTGTTTTGTATTCGCATTAAATTCTCCACAAATAGTGTAATCGCATGTTGGTTGTATATTTGAAATGCGATTGTTGGGCGGCAAAAGATCGTCTTTTAGCCGAAAAGATTTAGGCTCTTTTATGCAGATTCACGGGAAGTTCACGCAATGCACTCAGCATGCGTCAAAGTGTCATGAGATAGTACTCAGAGCTTAATTTCCGCCTTGAAACGGGCCTCAGGCGGGAGGAGAGACCTTTAGCATACGCTATTAACTTATAAAAAGATGAATTACTTTTTAAGCTCTGCTCTTCCTGTATTGCTGCGTTTTTTATTATGCGAAAGCGCTAAGGTGAGTATTTTTTAACGGGGTTTTTGGGATTAAGAGATACGCTGCTGAAACCTGGTACAAAAGAACCTATAATGGCTGCTCTATCACTCATGACTTTTTTATTAATTAGATAGAGACACCTCTATCGATTAATTTAGGCCGAATATTTTATGACATATATCCATCAAACGATTGCCGATTTAAAGCGTACCAGCCCAGCTCAGTGTGAATTTTTTCAGGCGGTTGAAGAGGTTTTAGATTCAATTGAGCCTTTGCTTGAAGCGGTTCCTCGTTACCAGCAGCAGGCTATTATTCAGCGTATTGTTGAGCCTGAACGCCAAATTATGTTTCGAGTGCCTTGGATGGATGATAAAGGTGATATTCAGGTGAACAAAGGGTATCGCATTGAATTTAATTCGGCGCTGGGTCCTTATAAAGGGGGTTTACGTTTTCATCCGAGTGTAAATGCCAGCATCATTAAATTTTTAGGTTTTGAGCAGATTTTTAAGAATGCGTTAACTGGACTGCCGATTGGGGGTGGTAAAGGCGGCGCGAACTTTGATCCTAAAGGGCGCTCTGATGCAGAAATTATGCGTTTTTGTCAGTCCTTTATGACTGAACTTTATCGTCACATTGGCCCTACGACCGATGTGCCTGCTGGTGATATTGGGGTTGGGGCGCGTGAGATTGGTTATATGTTTGGTCAATACAAGCGTATTACGGGTCGTTATGAGGGCGTTTTAACCGGTAAGAGTTTGTTATGGGGCGGTTCTTTAGCGCGTCGAGAAGCGACCGGTTATGGTGCTGTGTATTTTGCCAAATACATGCTGAAAGCACGAAGTGAAACGCTAGAGGGTAAAAAGTGCCTTATCTCGGGTGCTGGTAATGTGGCGATTCATGCGATTGAAAAACTTTATCAGCTTGGTGCTGTGCCGATAAGTTGCAGTGATTCTCAAGGGACGATTTATCACGAAAAAGGCATCGACCTGGCGTTACTGAAAGATTTAAAAGAAGTACGCCGCAAAAGTTTGGCGGAATACATAGAAACGCACACCGATGCGCAATATGTTCCGGTAGAGAATTACCCTGAAAATGGTCATGCGGTATGGCGTTTCCAAGCGGATGCGGCGTTCCCTTGTGCGACCCAGAACGAGTTAACCGTTGATGATGCGCAAGCGCTATTGGCCAGTGGCTGTATGTTAGTTTGTGAGGGGGCTAATATGCCTTCAACACAAGCGGCGGTGGATGCTTTTATTGATGCCAAAATTGCTTTTGGTCCAGGTAAAGCGGCTAACGCGGGAGGTGTTGCAACGAGTCAGCTAGAAATGGCCCAGAACGCAAGCATGCAGAATTGGAGTTTCGAGAAGGTTGACGGCAAGTTAAAAGACATCATGAAGCATATTTTTGATACGGCCAACGAAGCGGCGATTGAATTTGGCCAGCCTGGCAATCTTGTTTTAGGTGCCAATATTGCTGGTTTTAGACGTGTTTCTGAAGCCATGATTGAACAAGGTGCCGTTTAGCTGGCGGTTTATTCGCTATTGCTTAAGCAGCCGATTATAGTACCCTTTTATTTTTGACTTCAGAGTTACATAAAATGCCTAAAGCGAGCGATATTAAAAAGAACGCAGCCGTTGAATATAACGGTAATGTATACATGGTTAGAGACATTGAGCGCTCTGTGCCGCAGGGCCGTTCTGGCGGTAGTATTTATCGTATGCGTATGTACGATGTTGTCACGGGTAATAAAATTGACGAGGCGTTTAAAGACTCTGATATGTTGAACTTTGCTGACTTAGTTCGTCGCCCTGTTGCATTCTCTTACTCCGATGGTGATGAGTTTGTATTTATGGATAGCGAAGACTACACATCATTTAGTTTGAATAAAGAAAGCATTGAAGATGAGCTGCTTTTTATCAGCGAATCAACAGAAGGCTTACAGATTGTTATCGTGAATGATACCCCTGTGGGTTTGCAGCTTCCTGCAACCGTTGATCTTGAGATTACTGAAACGGATCCTTCTTTAAAAGGCGGTTCTGCGACAGCGCGTACTAAACCTGCGCTTCTTTCAACGGGTTTAACCGTGCAAGTGCCTGAGCATATTTCGATGGGCGAAAAGATTAAAGTGAATGTTGAAGAGCGTAAGTTTGTTAGCCGTGCCTAATATGCGTACCTTGATGCAGTTTTAATGCGTATTCGTATTATAAAAAGGATAGTCCTTCGAAAGGGCTGTCCTTTTTTTGTGGTCGCTATTTAACCCGCAGAAAATTTCAGTACTCTAAAGTGAAAGCGGCAATACTAGGTGCTGAGCATAAATGAAGTCTCTATGTGTTAATAAAACTGGGTCGAGTGCAGCTTTAGTTTTTTCATCCAATGCTTCAAAGACCGCTCTAATCGGTGCTGACATTGCACACTGATTTTCGGGTAACGGTTGAAAGCACGCCATAAACGTTGCGCTGTAAATATCGACCGCACTGATGGTATCGCCTAAATAATAGGTATTTCCTTTGTCGTGCTGAGCTTTTAATGTATCTGATAAAAGTTTAAGAATACTGATGGTATATTCACCATAGTGCGGGCCTTGTGCTTGCTGGTAACCGTATTTCTTAGCCAAATAATTCGCTATGTGCTTAGGATAGGCACCTTCTTTGATGTCTTGGTCATTCAGCCCTTTATGCACACTGTCTAATCTTCTGCACCATCCTAAACCCATTTCGTCACAAATCTTTCGACAAAGTTCTAGCGTATTATCTTTTTGTATTGGGTCTTTAGGCAATAACGGTGTATCGGGTTCTAGGCGTTCTGCCAGCAGTAAAATATCTAACCAGCTTTCTAGAGGTGTCTCATTATTAAAAATAGCGACAGGAGCACTGCGCGAACCAGTCCAGGCTGACATTTCACGGTTGCTAGGGTCGTGATAGCAGGCAGTCCATTTGAGTTGTTTTATATGAAAAATACTTTTAGCAGCTTCACCCCAGGGGCTAGGCAAGCCTTTGACGACGACCATTCTTAAGCCGGATTGTTGTTGGACCTGGTCAAAATCTAGGTAGTTAATGATATGGCTCGACATATGTTAGCTCTTGCTTGGGGATTTATGAGTGTTTGTACTGGTATGAGTGTCTAGAAAAAAAGGCTTGTTTACAAACGATAATATCTTACTATTAAATTAGATTTTCTAATCTTATGGTTTACCTTTATGGCTAATATTCAGCGCCTGCCCCCGATTCAATATTTGACTGCATTTGTTAACGCAGCCCATTACCGCAGTTTTAAATTGGCGGCAGAAGCATTGAATGTGACTCCATCAGCAATTAGTCAGCAAATTAAAAGCTTAGAAAGCCATATGGGCTTAGCGCTATTTAGTCGCCAAAAAAGAGCGTTGCAGCTAACGAATGCTGGAGAGGCATTTTATCTTGTGGCGAAAAAAACTATGAGTCGTTATGAGAGTGGTTGTGCTCAATTTTCTGATCAATTTTATTCTTCGAATCTAAAAATCAGCATGACAGCCTTTGTGGCGCATGAAATTGTGATTCCCCATTTGCATGAGTTTCAAATTAAATACCCAGAGATCAATCTTATTATTGAAACCAGTGCCGAATTGGAAGATTTAGCGGCAACAGATATTGATGGCGCCATTCGTTTTGGCTTGCCGCCTTGGGAAAATGCGAATGCTGAACGAATATGTTCGTTATCGTCGAACATAGTCGCGAGTAAAGGTTACCTTAAGGCTCACGGTTTAGATAAAAGAATTGAAGGCAAGCCTAAGATAAATTGGCAAGAACATACGCTTATTCATAGTCGTAGTCATGTGAATGACTGGCAGCGCTATATGACTTATACCGGTTGTCGATTTGAGTCAAAAAAAGAATTATTTTTTGATTCTTATGAGGCCGCAATGTGTGCAGCAGAAGAAGGCCTGGGTCTTGCCTTAGCTGTATTTCCAATGTCGACTACCAAGGTAAGATCAAAAAAATTAGCAGTGGTATCAGATCAATATTCAGCGATTAAAGAAGGAGTATATTGGGTGACGAAAGCGAATGAACGTAAGCAGGCCAGTTACACTATTGTCTTGAGCTGGTTGCAGTCACTGTTTGTGGAATGATTGACAGTTTTCGCGGGTTCGAGTTTGAGTAGGTGCCTATCTCTAGACGGTCAGCTACACTAAAGGTGATCCAGAGTTCTTTTTACTGCGTATGATTATCAATTGTCCTTAGGTTAAATAACATGAATTCAGAAGAAATCCAGAAAATAAAAATCGGTGTTAGCAGCTGTTTAATGGGCGAAAATGTGCGCTTTGATTCCGGCCATAAAAAGAATGCCTATGTGACTGACATTTTAAATGATTATTTTGAATTTACGCCTTTCTGTCCAGAGGTCAGTATTGGCTTAGGAATTCCGCGTGAAACGATACGCTTGATTAATCTGGATGATGAAATTCGTTGTGTGGGGACTAAGACTGATGACTTGGATGTGACTGAGCAACTCTACCAGTCCGCTGAAGATCAAAAAGGCTGGCATAGCGAGCTAAGTGGCTACATCTTAAAGAAAGACTCCCCTAGCTGCGGTATGGAGCGAGTTAAACTGTATAACGGTTATGAAAAGAAGGGCATGGCGGAAAAAATAGCGGTTGGCTTGTATGCCAAGCGTTTAATGGAAAATTTTCCGCACCTTCCGGTTGAAGAAGAAGGGCGATTATCAGACTCGCGTTTACGTGAAAATTTTATTCAGCGAGTTTATATCTATGCGCGCTGGCAGGCGATGGAGAAAGAAGGTTTTACCTTGGCTGGTTTGCAGGCTTTCCACGCTAAGCATAAGTATATTTTTATGAGCCATAACCAAAACTTGGGTAGAGTGTTAGGCGCTTCATTAGCGAATAATGATCAAGAAATTAATGCTTTAGCATTAGGGTATTTGGCCTCGATGATGACTTTGCTAAAGTCGAATGCGACTCGAAAGAATCATGTGAATACTATGCAACACATTCAGGGATACTTGAAGAATGATTTGGATGCGGGAGATAAAGAAGAGTTATGTGCAACCATTGAAGATTATCATAAAGGTTTATTGCCGTTGATCGTGCCGATTACCTTATTTCGCCATCATTTCCGTCGCCACCCAAAAAGCTATATCGAGAACTCATTTTATTTGCAGCCACATCCAGGTGAGATGATGCTATTGAATCATATTTAAGCGTTTGGCTTTAAAACGTGCGGTACTTAAGGGGCTGATATTGATTATTAGCCCCTTAAGTTTAAAGAAAATTCTTCACGCGCCGGTTGTTTCTAGCATACCTAATAAATCATCTTTCAAATGTACACGACGCATTTTTAGCCCTTCAATACGTGCATCTGAAGACGCTTCTGAGCCTTCTTCAATCTTACGTATTTCACGGTCTGTATCGTGGTATTCCTCAAACAAACGAACAAAATGGCGATCGCTCATTTTTAACTCACGAATTCGGTCATTGTGCTGAGGGAATTCGTTATGCAGGCTATGATTTTCAATGGTCATTGTATGTCCTTACTTATCTATTCTGGGATGAATTATTTGTTGATTTCAGAATAGACTCCTGTAGACATCTTGAATTGATCTAGCGCAAGGGTCGGTAGTGATTTATTGTGGCATTTTAGTCAGCGCTTGCTGAATCCATTGGTGCAACTGATTTGCAGGTAGTGCACCTGCTATTCGATCGACCTCTTTGCCATTGCGAAAAACAGCGAGGGTGGGGATGCTGCGGATATTTAATTGTGAACCCAGCTGCTGTGCATGTTCAGTATTTACTTTGGCGAATAAAGCTTGGTCTTTCATTTGCTCAGCGACTTGGGCGTAGGCCGGTGCCATGGCTTTACAAGGTCCGCACCAGCTGGCCCAGAAGTCGACTACCACTGGCATGTCGTTTTTACTGGTATATTTGGCAAATTGGCTTTCGCTTAAATCGACGGGCTTGCCTTGCCAGATCGTTTGCTTACATTTTCCGCATTGGCCTTCGCTGGCTTTTCGGCCTTCAGGGATGCGGTTGGTAGCGTGGCAGTGTGAGCAAACGATTAGCATAATGAAACTCGATTTTTGATTTATGTCTAGTAGAGGTTATAAGGTCGCTTTGACTTTATTCAAGTGCTGCACAAATTCCTCTTTATGCATTTCGCCTAATATTCTTAGCGTATCTTGCTCGCCATTCGTGGTGAAAAACAACATGCTGGGTGGGCCGAATAAATTGAAATCTGTCATCAGTTCAACTTGCTCAGCCGTCTGATCGGTAACGTCAATTTGCAGCCATAATAATTCTGGCCAATGAGCTTGTACGTCTGCTTCGTGAAAGACAGCTTTTTCCATCACCTTGCAGGCAATGCACCAGTCGGCGTAATAATCGAGCATCACGGCGCCATTAGGATTGGCGGCGAGATGATTTTTAATCGCAGCCTCTAACTGAGTTTTATTTTCAATATTCTCGAATGGGCTAGCAGCACTATGAGCTTGAGAATTATTAGTAGCACTGTCGGCATAGCTAGAAGCAAGGGGTTTAAGCGGATCATCATTACCTTGTAGTGCGCCAATTAATGCGAGTACGCCATACACCAGTATTACAAAGCCGATGCCTTTTACCGTGCGCTTAACACCCGTTTGAGCCGGTTCAATCGGTTCGATAGCGCCGAGGTAGATTGCATAAACAATCGCCAGTACACCCCACATGGCGAGGATTAAGGTGGCATCTAAGAATCGCGATAATAACCAAATCGCGACGCCGATTAATAAGATACCAAAGAAGGCTTTGATCTGATCCATCCAGCCACCCGCTTTCGGCATGATCGATGCGCCTGACGTGCCGAGGATAATAAGCGGTGTGCCCATACCTAAACCGAGTGCTAATAACGCACTGCCACCCAGCCAAGCATCCCCTGTGGTGCTCAGATAAACCAAAGCGCCAGCAAGCGGTGCTGATACGCAAGGTGAAACGACGAGAGCTGAAAGAACACCCATTAAAAAGACGCTGATTAAATTGCCGCCTTTTTGCTTTTGATTCATGTTGTTTAAACGATTACGCAAGCCGCTGGGTAATTGCAGTTCGTATAGACCAAACATTGAGAGAGAAAGTACTAAGAATAAGATAGCAAAGATGGACAGTATCCAAGGGGTTTGCATCCAGGCTTGAATGTTGGCGCCAGCCCCTAATAAACCCACGGTGATGCCTGCAACTGCATAAGTAATGGCCATGCCCATCACGTAGGTAGTGGATAAAACAAAACCTTTGGCAGGGGTATGTTTGTGCTGACCAATAACGATACTGGTGAGAATTGGGACCATGGGTAGAACGCAGGGAGTAAAGGTGAGGCCCAAACCTAGAATAAAGAATAAACCAACAACGCTAAACCAAGATTTACCTTCGATCCAGCTGTCATTATCTGTAGAGGGGTTTGCTGGATTCTGTTCAGTTGTTAAGGCGGGTGGATTAATAGTGCCGGGCTTTGCTATGTCTTTATTTACAGCAGCTTTAACTAATGACCAGTCGATATTGAGTTTAATTTTTTGCGGTGGATAACACAGGCCTGCATCGGCGCAGCCTTGGAAGCCGAGTTGCGGGGGTTGTTGAGGATCTAGTTTAGTAAGATCAAATAGCGCTTCAGTTTGTCCATAAAAAACAATCACTTCGCCAAAGGCTTCGTCGTGCTTTAGTAGACCTTCTTGGCTGAAACTGCGGGCTAGATGCTTGACCTTACTTTGTTTAAGATTGATTTTCTTTTTATAAAGATAATAGTCGTCAGCTGTTTCCCAGATGATACTTAGTTCGGAACCCTTTTGCTCGATTTGGTAAGGAAAGGCTTCCGTGACGGGGAGGAACTTGGGTTCGCTTTCAATGAGATTGTCGAGAATGCCGGCTTGAGCTGAACTGATGCTCAGCAGCACGACGAGGGCAGAGAATAGAAAAGAAAAGCGAGAGACGATCCAAGCCATGTTAAGGCTCCTATTTAGTACAACTGTTTATCACAGTTTGATCTTCAGGGCCTTAGCAAGACTTGAACGTCTGCTGAGGCTTAAGTATTTCGTTCAATGGCGATGCGGGCCAAGCTATGAAGCGCTTGTTTGGCATCAGTATCGGGTAAAAAGTTCAAACTTTGTTGTGCCAGCTCAACATGCTTGCGGGCAATTTTCTTGGTGTATTCTAGTGAACCACATGTTTTAACAATCTCCATGATGGCATCAATGTCTTCCAAACCGCCTTTACGGATGGCTCTGCGAATCAATTTCGCTTGTTCATCAGTGCCTTCACGCATGGCATGAATCAGTGGCAAGGTGGCTTTACCTTCGGCTAAATCGTCACCGACGTTCTTGCCCATGGTCTCAGCATCACCTTCATAGTCGAGTACGTCATCGACTAGCTGGAATGCCATACCTAGGTGGTGGCCATATTCTTTTAATGCTTGTTCTTGCTCGGCATTAGCTTCGCATAAAACTGCCGCTGAGTGCGTAGACGCTTCGAATAACATCGCGGTTTTACCCTTGATGACATCCATATATTGTTCTTCGCTGGTATCTGGGTTTTTACAGTTAACCAGTTGCAGTACTTCGCCTTCCGCAATCACGCAAGTGGAGTTGGATAAGATATCCATCACTTGCAGATTTTTGAGCTCAACCATCATTTGGAAAGAACGAGAATATAAGAAGTCACCGACTAGAACACTGGGCGCATTGCCCCATTTTTCATTTGCAGTCGGGTTGCCACGGCGCATATCTGACGTATCAACCACATCATCGTGCAATAGCGTTGCGGTGTGAAGGAACTCGATCACAGCGGCGAGTTTGTTTGCTTGAGAGCCTGATTTCTCAAGCGCTTTCGCGGTCATTATCACGAGTAGAGGGCGTAAACGTTTGCCACCACTGGAGACGATGTAATCGGCAATTTTTTCTACCAGAGGAACACGAGAAGAGAGTTGTTCGCGGATCAGTGTATCGACGTCAGCAAAATCCTGCTCGATAAGCGCGTAAATGTCTTTAACCTGCATGGTGAAAATAGGGCCTTTAGGCTAGAGGGAATATAGAGGGAACATGCTATTGCCAAGGGCGTAAAGTGTCAAGTAAGACGGCGAAATGTGCGCTTGCACTGGCTTTTGCGTTGAGTTACAATCACGCGCCCCGAAATTCCGTTCTCTACAATATTGGAAATCAGAGTATTTCCCGTAGACTTAGAACAAAAGCAACGGCATGTTGAGTAAAATCACTTGTGAGGTTCGGTGTTTAGATTCTTAAATCCACAACGGAGACATTGCGATGTACGCAGTTGTTGTTACAGGCGGTAAACAGTACCGTGTTGAAGAAGGTCAAACTCTTAAAGTTGAAAAACTTGAAGTAGCTACTGGCGGCGCAGTAGAGATCGAACGAATTTTGCTAATCGGCAATGGCGACGATGTTAAAATCGGTCAGCCTCTTGTTGAAGGCGCTAAAGTAACAGCTGAAGTTGTTGCTCATGGCCGTCACAAGAAAGTTAAAATTATAAAGTTCAAGCGTCGTAAGCACCACATGAAGCAGATGGGTCACCGTCAGTGGTTCACAGAAATCAAAATTACCAGCATCGCTGTTTAATTTTAAAAATTAATTATGGAAGCTCTGACGGTGGTGACGCCCCAGAGAGTCCAAACTAGGAGGCTAGAGCATGGCTCACAAAAAAGCTGGTGGTAGTACTAATAACGGTCGCGATAGCGAAGCTAAACGCTTAGGCGTCAAAATGTTCGGCGGCCAAAAGGCAGTAGCTGGTAACATTTTGATTCGTCAGCGTGGCACTAAGTTCCACCCTGGAACTAACGTTCGTATGGGTCGTGACCACACTTTATTCGCTACTGAAGCGGGCGAAGTTAAGTTTGAAGTTAAAGGACCACGTAACCGTAAGACTATCAGCATCATCGCTGCTAGCTAATTTTACAGTTAAGTGTGTTACCAAAGACGCCCTGGCCTTGCTGGGGCGTTTTTGTTTGAGAAAAACAGCAATGTGTTGCTGAAAAGAATTTAGCACCTAGTAACGGTGCGAAAAATCTAGAAAAATTTCCTTCGATTAAGTAAGTTCTCTAGGTTTTGTTAATGACAATGAATACGAGGTTGCCATGAAATTTGTTGATGAAGCCAGTATCAGCGTAGACGCTGGTAAAGGTGGTAATGGTTGCATGAGCTTCCATCGTGAAAAATTCGTTGCTAAAGGCGGTCCAAACGGCGGTGACGGTGGTGATGGTGGTTCAGTATTTATTCAAGCTGACGACGCTGTAAATACACTGATTGATTATCGCTATACACGTCGTTATCGTGCAGAGAATGGTAAAAACGGCCAGAGCCGTGATATGACCGGTTATAAGGGTCAAGACATCATATTGAAAGTACCGGTTGGTACGACCATTATTGATGAAGATACGCTGGAAGTTTTAGGCGATCTTGCTAAAGATAAGCAAACCTTAATGGTTGCTCAGGGTGGTTTCCACGGTTTGGGTAATACCCGTTTTAAATCGTCTGTAAACCGTGCCCCTCGTCAGACTAAGCCAGGCCAGCCTGGTGAGTCGCGTAATATTAAATTTGAAATGAAAGTATTGGCTGACGTTGGTCTGCTAGGTTTACCGAATGCCGGTAAGTCGACTTTCATTCGTTCAGTTTCTTCGGCTAAGCCAAAAGTTGCTGACTATCCGTTCACGACCTTGGTTCCTAACCTTGGTGTTGTATCGGTAAGACAATATAAAAGCTTCGTGATTGCCGATATTCCTGGTCTGATCGAAGGTGCTTCTGACGGTGCTGGTTTAGGTATTCGTTTCTTGAAGCACTTAGTTCGTACTCAGCTTATGTTGCATATCGTTGATATGGCACCGTTTGATGAAAGCGACCCGGCTGAGAATATGTTATCAATCAGTCGTGAGCTTGAGCGTTTCTCGCCTGCATTGGCCGAGCGTGATCGCTGGTTGGTATTGAACAAGTTAGATCTTGTTTCAGAAGATGAGCATGAAGCACTGTGTCAGGACTTGTTGGAAAAAACAGGCTGGAAAGGCCCTGTTTACCAAATTTCAGCATTAACGGGTGACGGTACTAAGCCGCTTACCAATGACATTATGGATTACATCGAAGCGCGTCGTGAACGTGCTGGTGAAGATCCAGAGTTTGCTGCTCAGATTGTTGAAGAGCGCGAAACGGTTGAGCAAGAGTCTCGCGATCGTATGGAAGAATTGTCTGAGTTCCGTCGTCAACGCGCTGCGGCTCGTAAGGCTGGTTTGGAAGATGATGATGAAGATGATTACGATGTTGAAGTTGAGTGGGTTCAGGAGTAATCGCTTACAATAGCGATTCATGAACCGCGCCTATAAAAAATAAGTGAGCATGAGAGCAATGAAACCAGTTGTTGATTTAAACACCGCCAGAGACCGCCTTGTTAGCGGTCAACGTTGGGTTATTAAAATTGGTAGCGCTCTGCTTACGAATGACGGCAAAGGCCTTAATCGTCCAGGTATTCAAGCTTGGGTTGATCAAATCGCTGATTTGATGTCGCAAGGCATTGAAGTCGTTTTAGTTTCTTCTGGCTCTGTTGCCGAGGGAATGACGCGTTTAGGTTGGACTTCACGCCCTAGTGAAGTTCATCAGTTACAAGCCGCGGCAGCGGTCGGTCAAATGGGTTTAGTACAAGCTTACGAAACCGCTTTTCAGCAGCATAATAAACACACCGCGCAAATCTTATTAACTCACGCTGATTTATCCAATCGCCAACGCTATCTTAATGCGCGCTCGACGTTGCGCACGTTAATTGAAATGGGTGTTGTGCCGATCGTGAATGAAAATGATACGGTGGTGACTGACGAAATTCGCTTTGGTGATAACGATACCTTAGGTGCGTTAGTTGCTAATTTAGTCGAAGCCGATTCGCTGGTTATTCTGACTGATCAAGATGGTTTATTTACTAAAGATCCACGCCATAATGCTGATGCTGAGTTGATTACCGAAGGCCGAGCGTCTGACCCATCGTTTGCTGCGATGGCTGGTGATGGTGGTGCTTTAGGTCGTGGCGGTATGATTACGAAAGTAAAAGCGGCGGCGGTTGCTGCACGCTCGGGTGCGGATACGGTTATTGTGGGCGGTCGCATTGAAAATGTATTGATTCGTTTACGGGCGAAAGAAAAAATTGGTACGCTTCTGGTTGCGGATACTGAACCAGAAGTTGCACGCAAGCAGTGGATTGCTGGACACTTGCAGCATTCTGGCGAGCTTATTCTTGATGACGGTGCAGTGAAGGCATTGAAGAAGGGCGGTAATAGTTTATTACCTGTGGGCGTTAAAGCCGTGAAAGGTATTTTCCGCCGCGGTGAGGTGGTTGCTTGCTTAGATGGCAAGGGCCGAATCATTGCTAAGGGGTTGATTAATTTCGATCATAGCGAAGCGCAAAAATTGTGCGGTAAGACCAGCGCCCAGCAGCAAGAGCTGTTAGGTTATGTTGGCGAAGCTGAGTTAATACATATTGATAATTTAGTGGTGCTTTAAAGCTCAAGCACAGTGTAGGTTTTTAAACGCCGTGAATTTACAGTTTGGCATGCGCGGTATTAGGTAATTCATTTCAGGGGACGCCGTAAATAGGTATAAAATACATCCGTGTATTTTACCCTTCGGGCAGCTTCGCAGTGCAAAACATGCTCCTGCAGTTTTGTCCCTTTAGGCTCGTATCTGGCATCCATGCCAGATGACGCCGCCAGAAACGAATCACCTAATGCATCACCATAGAAATTAATTCAGATTTTACGGTAAGTAATTATTTTCAAGTCTGACGGCTTACATTGATGCGTGAGTGTTTTTTTACCCCAGCTTTATTGCTTTTAATTGGTACGCGATTGCAATCTGGAGGTAGTAAGCTGTGAGTGCTAGAAGTTAATTTTTAAGGCCATCCGATTCCATGGATGGAATCGTTGAGCTTACAGGGAGAGCGAAGCGGCGTATTCACAGCGTGCCGCCTAAAATTCAACTTCTAGTGCGAGCAAAAGCGCACGGTGTAACAAAGAACATATAACCGGTATGTGAGGTTCTTAAGGAACCAAACGTATCGGCATAATGAATAATAATTTATATTTTCAAACTTATTTTGAATAAAAAGGAATGACAGAATGATTAAGTCAGTTCAAGTACAAAATCTTACGATCGATAACGATGCACCGTTTACATTATTCGGTGGTATTAACGTTTTAGAAAGTCGTGATCTTGCCATGCGTACCTGTGAAGAATACGTAAAAGTGACTGAAAAGCTGGGCATTCCTTATGTCTTTAAAGCGTCTTTTGATAAAGCCAATCGTTCTTCAATTAACTCTTACCGTGGTCCAGGTATGGAAGAAGGTTTAAAGATTTTTGAAGAAATCAAAAAGACCTTTAACGTACCGATTATTACCGACGTTCACGAACCTTATCAAGCAGCGCCTGTTGCTGAAGTCGTTGATATTATTCAACTGCCTGCTTTCTTAGCACGTCAAACTGACCTTGTTGTAGCCATGGCCGCAACGGGTGCAGCGATTAATATTAAAAAGCCTCAGTTCTTAGCGCCGCACGAAATGCGTCATATCCTGACCAAATTTCAAGATGCAGGTAATGACAAGCTAATGTTGTGCGAGCGTGGTTCAAGCTTCGGTTACAACAACCTAGTCGTTGATATGCTGGGTATGGACGACATGAAAATTCAAGCACCTGTGATCTTTGATGCGACTCACGCATTACAGCGTCCTGGTGGTCGTACCGATTCTGCTGGCGGTCGTCGTGCACAAGCTTTCCAACTTGCACGTTCGGGTATGGCATTAGGGATTGCAGGTTTGTTCTTAGAAGCTCACCCAAATCCTGATGAAGCGAAGTGCGATGGCCCATGTGCATTGCCACTCGACAAGCTTGAGCCTTACTTAGCGCAGATGAAAGCGGTTGATGATTTGGTTAAATCATTTGCGCCTGTGATTATTGATTAATAAAATTTTATTATTTAAATGTTGTGAAATAAAAGCCGCGCTTGGTAACGAGCGCGGCTTTTTTATGTCCCTGTTATGGCAGTTGTCGAATTTTTTCGAAAGAAATATCTAGCTTACTGAGTAGTTGTTTTACTCTATGAGAGTCGTTGGATGACTTTTTAATTTGGCGGCTTTTGTCAAATAGCGTTCTCCCAGCTTCGGCCATTGATTGACTGTTGCGGCAAATATCGATGATATTAAGTAAGTTAAGTTGGTCGTAATAATCCATATCGCTTAAAGTCTTCTCATCTAACAGTGACTGCAAAACCAGTGTGGGATCAGTGCTATTTGTCTCGCGCCATTTGTGCTTTAGTCGTAGTACTTCTTCAGTAACTAAGTCTTCGGTAATGCGTCCTCCATCTGACAGGGTAGACATTCGAGTGATGCTGGCATTTAGATCCCGAAAATTAGCATTCCAGCTAGCGGCTGGTGATTTAGAAAAGGCTAAATATTTTTCGCGGGCCGCCTTGTTGAATTTCACTAGGTAACCGGCCTTGCTAGAAAATTTATCTAATTCAAAATCAAGATTGGCGTCAAAATCTTCTAAGCGTTCTTTTAGGGCTGGTAATCGGTAAGTCCATAAATCAATACGCGCTAATAGATCTTCCCTGAACTTTCCTTGTTGGCTTTGCTTAATTAAGTCTCTGTTAGTGCCGACAATTAATTGAAAATCACTGAACACCATTTTATCTGAACCGAGTGGCATAAAATGCTTATCTTCAATGGCGCTGAGTAACATTGCTTGCTCATCCAGTCCAAGCTCACCAATCTCATCTAAAAATAATAAACCGTCATTAGCCTCCCTTAAAAGACCGGTGCGGTCTGCTGCCGCTCCAGTAAACGCTCCCTTTTTATGGCCAAATAATGCTGAGATGGCGTTATCGCCACGTAAAGTTGCACAATTTACCGTAATGAGTTTTCCCTTTAGTTTGGCGCGCTGTTTGCGCAATTGATAAATACGCTCAGCCAGCTTCGATTTGCCTGCGCCTGTTGGTCCAGTGATTAAAATAGGCTCATCGGAACGAATGGATACTTTCTCTAATTGCTCGATCATTAGATTAAATTTTTCGTTTTTTGTGTCAATGCCACTTTTGAGATGCGTGGTGCCTTCAGTATGTTCTTTATTGAAGCGAGAGGCTATTTGGTCATATCGTGATAAATCCAGATCAATGATTTGATAAGAGCCCTTAGCTTTGTTTTCACTTTTTGAAGGTGAGGTTTGTATTAACTTCCCAGGCAGGTAGCCAGATTCCGTTAGTAGATACAGGCAGATCTGAGCAACGTGTGTCCCTGTGGTGATGTGGACTAAATAGTCTTCTGTATCGGTATTGAAATCATAGGCTCGACTGAAATCTAGAAGCTGGCTATAAACATCTTCAAAGTCCCATGGGTCTAAATAATTAACCTTATGGAGCACAACTTCGGTTTCTGGTGATGATTGCTCGATGTCGTCTTTGACCTGTTCAGCCAAGGTTAGCGAATGGTTATCAAAGATTAACTCCAGACGATCGATCACTAAGTCATCTTGTTGGCAGATGGAGACGGTAGGTCGCCACTTATCCCAGCGGTTTTGGCGTTTTCCTCGTCGATCTAGCACGGTACCCAATATACTAATAGCAACAGTTTTCATATCTAAAATATTATAAACCTATCGAATAAGATAGATATTATTCTAACCTATGTGGTCGTGAATTTTCATTTAAATATATTTAAAATTAATAAATGTAATAAAAACAATAGGTTACGATTTATTTTCAAGAGGATTTGAAAAGTTGGCATAGTCATCGCTATACAAACTGTAACTGAAAGGGCAATAACAAGAGCCATAACAAAATTCTCAGTAAGGAAGTTAGCAATGTCAGATGAAGCCTATGAAGTGATGCAAGACGGTGGTGTACCGATTAAAACCTGGACCCGAGGGGTTCCGTTTGAAGACAAAGCCCGTGAACAGCTAAAAAATATTTCACGTATGCCTTTCATTCATAAATGGATTGCCGCCATGCCGGATGTGCATCTAGGTAAAGGCGCTACGATCGGTTCGGTAGTACCCACCATTGGTGCGGTAATTCCAGCGGCCGTCGGAGTGGATATTGGTTGCGGGATGATGGCGGTTAAAACCAGTTTGTTGGCTCATCAGCTACCGGATAATTTATTTGCTATTCGTTCTGCAATTGAAAAAGCCGTTCCTCATGGTCGTTCTAGGCACTTGCGTGGTGCGCGAGATAAGGGGTCGTGGAATGATTTACCCGCAGATGTAATTAAGGCGTGGACTCCATTGGCTGGTCAGTTTGATATTTTAAAAGAAAAACATAAGGTCTTGAAAAATACCAACAACATGAATCATTTGGGTACGTTGGGAACGGGAAACCATTTTATTGAGTTGTGCCTAGATGAGCACAATAGTGTATGGATTATGCTGCACAGTGGCTCTCGTGGTGTAGGCAACCGTATAGGGACGCACTTTATCGAAAAGGCGAAGCAGGATATGGAGCGCTGGCATATACATTTGCCCGATAACGATTTGTCTTATTTGCCAGAGGGCTCCGATAATTTTACTGATTATGTTGAGGCGGTAGAGTGGGCACAAAATTTTGCTCGTATTAACCGTGAGGTCATGATGGCTCGGGTAATTGCGGCGGTAAGGCTCACTATGGGAATTGAGTTTGAGGCAAGAGTGGAAGCCGTGAATTGTCACCATAACTATATTTCTCGTGAGCATCATTTTGGTAAGGATGTATTGGTTACCCGTAAGGGCGCGGTATCGGCACAAAAAGATGAGATGGGCATTATCCCTGGCAGCATGGGTGCAAAATCTTTTATTGTGCGGGGACTGGGCAATGCTGATAGTTTTTGCAGTTGCAGTCATGGTGCTGGACGTGTGATGTCACGAACGGCCGCTAAGAAATTAGTGTCGATGACTGAGCATAAAAAAGCACTTGAGGGTGTGGAGTGCAGAACAGATGAGGGCATATTGGATGAAACCCCTTCAGCTTACAAATCCATTGAGAAGGTAATGGAGGCGCAAAAAGATCTGGTAGAAGTTGTCTACACGCTAAAACAGGTCGTCTGTGTAAAAGGTTAATTACTTAGTATTAGTGAAAATTGTATTTAAAGGAAGAATGATGAGAACAATTAATGGCGCCGCCGGTGAAGGTGGAGGACAAATATTTCGCACCACACTGACCCTGGCGATGTGTCTAGGTCTTGATGTGCGTATCGTTAATATCCGAGGGGGTCGTAAAAAACCTGGCTTGTTACGCCAGCACTTAACCTGCTTGCGCGCTGCACAAACTATTTGTTCTGCAGATGTCAGTGGTGATGAGCTGGGATCTCAAGAGGTTATTTTTAAACCAGGGAATGTAATTCCCGGCGATTATGAATTTTCCGTAGGTAGCGCTGGCAGTACTAGCTTGGTACTACAAACTATAATGATGCCTCTATTATTACAGTCGCATGCATCCTCTGTAATTATTAATGGCGGTACACATAATAGCAAAGCACCAAGTTTTGAATTTTTAAATAACAGTTTTATTTTGGCCGTTAGAAAGATGGGTTATCAGATCACCGCCGAACTATTGAAATACGGTTTTAACCCCGCTGGTGGTGGTGCAATCAAGATGGAATTGAAACCGCACAAAGTGTTAGAGCCATTGCAGTTATTAGACAGTGGTGCACTTGTGGATAAAAAAGCCAATGCTATTGGCAGTCAAATTCCCCAGCAGGTGTTAGTGCGTGAATTACGCCAATTACAACAGCAGCATCATTGGCTACCAGAAGAGTGTAGTGAGCAGTTAGTTGAGTCTACGGGGCCAGGAAATTTGTTGTCACTGAAGCTGACGATGGAGAACACCACCCTAGTATTTGATGAGCTGGGTGGCAGAGGTTTACGTGCCGAAAAGGTCGCTAACTTGGCTGAACAGCGGGTGCAAAGTTACCTGAAAAATCAAGTGCCTGTATGCGAATATTTGGCGGATCAATTATTACTGCCGATGTTATTTGCTGGGGGAAGTTTTAAAACAGGGCGACCAAGTTTACATACAACTACCAATATTAACGTTATTCAACAACTTCTGGATTTGAATATTGAAGTGAACCAATTAAACAAGCGTTGCTGGCAGCTGGATATACCGCCCCTAAAAAACTTGCAAGAATTGATAAATTAAAAAATGCGACGGCGTTGTTTTAAACAGCGTTCGAACAAAATTATTTAGGCAATATTTTATTAAGTTAATGGTTCTGGTTCTGTATGCCAGGCTGGCGCAAGGTTATTCACTTATTGTGTACCACTGATAAAAAACCTAAATGCGACTATGTAGCTCAGTGAGTTAGAGCAATCGACAAAAGTCGATCGGTGCAGGTTCGATTCCTGCGATAGTCATTCACCGTCTAAACAACGGCTTACGGTAAGGTCGTAAGACCCGAGGTTCAAATCCTCACAAAGTCATTTAAACTTTGAATAAATTGATAGAGGTCCATTTGCAATGGCATCGCATTTTGTCGGTTGGTTAGCGGACTTGATAACGACATGCTAATTAATGGTAATAGCAAGCGAATACCGTTGTTATTACCACTGAGTAGCCCCTGTATTTATCAACCTGTTAACCTAAGCAAAATACCATACCATTCCCGATAGGGTCTCGCCTCAGTAAATATAATATGGCTCGTATGAGTTAGGTAAAATGAAATGAAATTATGGAACACTTATGATATCGCCGATAATCAGATAGGCTTGTTATATCGCTGCCAGCGCTTTGAAAAAATATTAATGCCAGGTCGGTACAGAGAATTTTCTGCCAATGGCGCATTGGAATTAAAAATTCACGACGTGACAGGTTTATATTTTCAAGATGATAATGCCAAGTTTTTATTAAATAAATACGCAGAAATTTTAACGCCTTATATCAGTCATTATGAAATGACTGATAATCAGGTTGGCCTTGTCTTTCGTGATGGACACTTAGTTGATCTGTTGGAGCCAGGTCGTTTTGTTGCCTTTTTTAGCGGTGATGAAATGGAAAATACTGAACAAGTATCGGTGAAGGTTATTGATATCAGCGAAAGCTATCAAATCGATAGTCGTTACTTGAATCTTTTAGGCCGTGGTGCTAATGCCATCATGCAAACGGGTTCGGAAAAAATACACACACTGGCTCAGGCCGTTAGTTATATTGAAGTACGTAACGAGTTTTGCGCACTATTAATTGTAAACGGTAAATATGAGCGCCTCTTGCCACCAGGCCAGTACGGTTTCTGGAAGTACAATAGAGCAATCGAAGTGCAAATGATCGATTTACGCTTACAATCGCTGGAGGTCAGTGGGCAGGAGATTTTGACGCGCGACCGGGTTAGTTTGCGAATTAATCTAAGTGCCAGTTATTGTATAGTAGATGCAGAAAAAGCGGCATTAAAATTGAATGGCATGAATGATTTTATCTACCGCGAAATGCAGCTGCGTTTACGTGAAGCCGTAGGTACGCAAACGTTGGATGCGTTGCTAGAAAACAAAGACAGCTTAAATGAATGCATAGAAAACAGCATATCTACTCGGTTAATGGAGTATGGCATTGAAGTCCAGTCGGTGGGTGTCAAAGACATTATATTGCCTGGTGACATGAAGGCAATTTTAAATAAGGTAGTAGAGGCGCAAAAAGAAGCTGAGGCTAATCTAATTAAAAGGCGTGAAGAAACTCAAGCGATGCGCTCCTTGCACAATACCGCGAAGGTCATGGAAAATAACGCTGTCTTGTTACGCCTAAAAGAGCTGGAAACACTTGAAAAAATATCAGCCCGTATTAATAACATCTCTGTTTACGGTGGGCTGGATGGTTTAATGAATGATTTGGTGAAAATCCCTTCTGCTACTAGACAGTCAGGAACATAAGCGCAGTTGGTTAGCCTAGTTTCAAATAAATGAGATTAGCCTGGTTAAAAAATATATTAAGGAAAGTCAATAAAATGAAACTGGATATGGAAATAAATGCCATAGAGCACATAGAAAAAAACATACACGACGAAATATTAGACCGTATCGCCGCGGCAGAAATCGAGCACGGCGTTAAAGTATTGCTAGCGATTGAGTCAGGGAGTCGTGCTTGGGGTTTTGCCTCAGCGACGAGTGATTATGATGTACGTTTTATCTATATACACAAAAAAGATTGGTATATAGACATAGATTTAGAAGCTAAACGAGATGTTATCGAATATCCCATCGTAGATGAGATCGATATTAATGGCTGGGATCTGCGTAAAGCCTTGAAGCTATACAGCAATTCCAATCCGTCATTTGTAGAGTGGATCAATTCACCGATTGTTTATACGAACGAAGGAAACTTTGCTTTGAGTGCTAAGGCATTATTGCCAGAAATATACAGCGCTGAAAAAGGTATTCATCATTATCACAGCATGGCCAAGACCAATTACCGAGGTTATCTTAAAGCAGATAAAGTGCCCTATAAAAAATATCTCTATGTGCTAAGGGCTTTGCTATCGATACGCTGGTTAGAACGTTATAAAACACCTGCGCCGATTCAGTTTTCGGTTTTGTTGGATCGTGTACTTGATAACGATAGCTTGCTAGAAGACATAAACGAATTATTACGCCGTAAACGAGCAGAGACAGAAAAAGCTTTGTCGTTGCCTATAAAACCCATTAATACCTTTATTGAAACTGAGTTATTAAGGCTTGAAAGCTATGCTGGGAAATATGGCGACAAGGGAGATTCGATAGATTTATTGAATTCTTTATTTCATCGAGTATTGAATGAAAGTATTCATCATTGCGATTGATATTATTATGGCGAATAATAGTAAATGAGTTGAATAATAATTATTGTATTTTTAAATCGCTAACACAATGAAGTTAGAGCGGCGTTACAAATAACTAAGGCTGAATGGGAGGCTATAAAAACTGTCAATCTGAACAGGTATGATGGATCGAGTATAGGAAACTAACGTTACTGATAGCGTGAAATAATCTCGTTATAAATACCGTTTTCCTTTATCTTTTCTAAGGCACGCTTAAAGTCATTCACGAGTTTTTTATTGGTCGAGCGACTAAAAGCCATGTACAGGTCTTCAGAAGAAAACTCTTCTAGTTCAAATACAGCCCTCACGGTTTGGGCTGGTATCATGTTGTTTTTCTTTAGAATATAGGCGCCGGCTTGCTTTGATATTGGCCATAGATCGGTTCTGCTCGCAAGCAGCATTTCCATTGCCTGTTTATTGGTATTGACTCTTTCTATCTCAGTGAAATTGTTAGCGCTAAAAAACTGTTCAAGGGCATCACCCCTAACTAGGCCTAACATGTAGGCTCGGATATCTTCTAAGGACTGGATATTAATGTCCTGTCTTCTTTCTAATGCGAAAATCGTGAAATCAATAGATGCAATCACCCCTACCCAGTTAAATAATGATTCACGCTGAGGGGTGCGGCTAATGGAATATATCAGTACGTTCTCTTGGGTAGAGGCCATATCATATGCGCGGGCCCAGGGGTATATTTCTATGTCTACCTCTAAATCCAATTCTTTTAAAACGGCGCTTACAACTTCTGTACTCATTCCTTTTATAGAACCCTGTTCTTCATAGTTGTAGGGAGGATACTGCTCCGTCACTATGGTTAATGGGTTTGCCAATACAGTAACACTAAGTAAAATCAGGAGTGCCGCGAATAGATGTGACATGTTCGACGCTCTACACTTAGAAGAAAGATAACTAAATTATAGTCTAGGCATACTGAGAAGCTGCCAATAATAAGCTGACTAAGCATTAAATCAGAAATTAAAGGTCAGTTGTGAATGACCGATTCGAACGCGAATTCCGCATGACCTAATATAGTAAGGGCATTGACCTGAGAAAAGGTTAGCAAGATATTTTGCTAACCTTAAATGCTGCAGTCTTTTAATTTATCGATTAAATCCCTTAAAGCGAGAATGCACCCACTGATACAGTGTCGGCAGAACGATGAGCGTTAGCAGCGTTGAAGAAATAATTCCGCCAATCACTACAGTCGCCAGTGGTCGTTGAACTTCTGCCCCCGTGCCAGTATTAAACGCCATCGGCACAAAGCCTAAACTTGCCACTAAAGCTGTCATCAATACCGGACGTAAGCGCTGACTTGCACCTTGCCAGACGGCTTGAGCAAGCTTTAGGCCACTTTCACGCAGTTCTTTGATAAACGACAGCATCACAACACCGTTTAATACCGCAACCCCTGACAGAGCGATAAAGCCAACGCCTGCAGAAATTGATAATGGCATATCTCTTAACGTTAGTGCGATGATACCGCCCGTGAGTGCGAGTGGCACGCCGGTGAAAATAATTAGCGTATCGCGCATTGAGCTAAAGGCGCTATAGAGCAAGCCTAAAATAAGTAACAGAGTAATGGGTACTACAATACTTAAACGCTGGCTGGCAGATTCTAACTGTTCAAACGTACCGCCGTATTCTAGCCAATAGCCTGCGGGCAACTTAAGTTCGTTGCGCATGAGTTCTTGGGTTTCTGCAATGAAAGAGCCTAAATCACGGTCTTCCACATTGGCGCTAACGACTATGTTGCGTTTGCCGCTGCGGCGATTGATTTGGTTAGGCCCTTGTATTTCTACTATGTCGGCGATTTCACCGAGTGGCACATAATCCAATTCTGATTTTTCATCATCAGGGCTTCTTGGGTAAGGAATTGCGACGGGAATTTGTGCCAATGCTTTAGGGTCTTTGCTTAAGCTTTCATCCATGCGCACCAATAATTTAAAACGACGATCACCTTCGTAAATTAAACCCGTTTCAATACCACTCACGGCAGAACGTAAAGTCTCTTGCACATCAGCAACGGATAATCCTAGCAAGGCTAAATGATCCCTTTGAGGAATAACGGAGATCATCGGCAAACCCTTCGCTTGTTCCATGCGCACGTCTTGGCCACCAGAAACTTGCGCTAATAGTTGCGATACTTGACCACCAATTTTAGCCAAAGTATCTAGATCGTCACCATAAACTCTTAATGCCACATCAGCACGGACACCTGAAATAAGTTCGTTAAAACGCATTTCAATCGGCTGTGTTAATTCATAGTTATTGCCAGGGATATCTTCTATGGCATGACGGATCTGATCCACCAATTGTTGTTTTTCTTTCTCTGGGTTGGGCCAATCTGCTATTGGTTTTAATATCAAAAAAGTATCAGCAACATTGGGTGGCATCGGGTCGGTAGCTATTTCTGCGGTGCCAATTTTAGAAAAAACGTGTTTCACTTCTGGAAATTCCATAATGCGTTTTTCTAATAATAATTGCATTGCCGTCGCTTGCTCTATGCCCGTGCCCGGAATGCGCATGGCGTGTAACGCAATATCATGTTCATCTAATTGCGGTAAGAACTCACTGCCCAGTCTTGTTGATTGATAAGCCGTTGCCGAGAGCAAAATAATCGCCGCGATAAAAACAATCGGGCTGTTATTTAATGCGGTTTTTAGTAGCGGCTGATAAAGACGACGGGCTTTGGCCATAACGAAGTTTTCTTCTTCACTGACCTTGCCTTTCACTAAAATGGCGACAGCGGCAGGAACAAAGGTGATGGAGAAAATTAATGCACCGAACAAGGCCGCCACAACGGTGAACGCCATTGGATGAAACATTTTTCCTTCAACCCCTGCAAGGGCGAAAATGGGTAAGTACACCAGCATGATAATTAACATGCCAAAAACAGCTGGGCGGAAAACTTCCTTGGTACTGGCAGTGACTTCTAATAAACGTTCTTGCACGGTTAATAAACGGCCGTATTTTTTTTGCGCTAAGCCTAAGCGCCGCAATGCGTTTTCAACCACGATAACTGCACCATCGACTATGATGCCGAAATCAATCGCTCCCAAACTCATCAGGTTGCCAGAGACACGATTCATCGCCATGCCGGTAATCGCAAATAACATGCTTAAAGGAATAACCAGTGCCACGATCAACGCCGCACGAATATTGCCTAATAGGGCAAATAAAACGGCGATCACCAATACCGCACCTTCGAATAAATTGGTGCGCACGGTGTCGATGGTTTTATCGACTAAGGTTGTGCGATCATAAACAGGAACGGCTTGAATACCGGGGGGTAAGAAATCGTTAATTTCGATCAGTTTTTTTGCCACGGCTTTTGAAACCGTGCGGCTATTTTCACCGAGTAACATAAACGCCGTACCCAGTACAGTTTCTTCACTATTAAACGTAGCTGAACCTGTTCTGAGTTCTTTGCCGTATTTCACTTCGGCTAAATCTTTAATGCGCACAGGGGCATCGTCGCGACGAGTGACCACCAGTTGAGCAATCTCTTCTAGGTTATTCAACTGGCCCGGTGAACGGATTAACCATTGCTCGCCGTTGCGTTCGATATAACCTGCGCCAGAATTTTGGTTATTATTTTTTAGAGTTTCTACTAGCTCATTCATGGTGACTTTATAAGCGAAAAGTTTTCCCGGAATGGGTGCTACTTGATACTCCCGTGCATAACCGCCCATGCTATTAATTTCTGTAATACCTGGGACTTTGACTAGTTGCGGGCGAATGATCCAGTCTTGGATGGTTCTTAAATCTTCTGCGCTATAAGGTTTACCTGCATCGGTCACCGCATCCACTTCAGCTTGTACTGCGTAGGTGAAAATTTCACCGAGACCGCTAGCGACAGGGCCAAGTTTAGGTTCTATCCCCGCAGGCAATTCACTTTGGATACCTTGTAGGCGTTCGCTGATTTGCTGGCGAGCCCAATAAATATCCGTGCCTTCTTCAAAAATCACCGTGACTTGTGATAATCCATAGCGCGACAGTGATCGGGTATAATCCAGTTTTGGAATTCCTGCCATAGCATTTTCTACCGTATAGCTAATGCGTTGCTCAGCTTCTAAGGGGGAGTATCCCGGCGCGGAGCTGTTAATTTGCACTTGTATATTGGTGATGTCGGGCACGGCATCAATCGGTAATTGGGTGGTTTTATAAATACCCAGTGCGGCTAATAATAAGGTTAGGACCATTATTAACCAGCGCCTTTCGATCGCGAAGGTGATTAAATGATTAATGGTCATGGCTGGCACCACTCTTTAAAATATCGGCTTTTATTAGGAAGCTATTTTCGCTGACATAATTATCTCCAGCGCTTAAGCCAGAAAGTATTTCTGCCCACTGACCATCTTTTTCACCGACTTCTACTGGCGTTGTTTCAAATTTATTGCCGTGGCGTTTGAAGACGACGGTTTTGTCTTCCATAGTTTGTAAGGCATCAACTTTTACGGCAATGGGAATTGTGCGAGTCGATACTTCGACATCCGCTTTTATATGCATGCCAGGGCGCCAGTGACCTTGTTGATTATCAATAATTGCACGGGCACGAGCGATGTGACCACCACTCATTTGGGGGGCAATATAACTGATTTCGCCGATTGCATTTTCATGATCATGTAGATCGTAAATTTTTGCGCGTTGGCCTTTTTTTAAACGCTCAATATTTTCTGGAAAGGCCGATAAGTTAACCCAAACTTTGGATAAATCACTCACCTGCAACATTTCTTCAGCATCGATACGGTTACCGGTATTGACCGAACGTGACGTCACTTCACCATTTGACGGGCTTTTAAGTGTGTAGCTTTGCAGTGTTTGAATATTGCTTAAACGTGCCAGTATTTGGCCTTTTTTTACTTGATCACCGACTTGTACAAAGACTTTTTCAACCATACTCGGGAAAGTGGCGTGCAGGCTGAAGACTTGATCTTGGACCGGAGAAATTACCCCAAATAGGGTATCGATTTGAGCGAGGTTTTGTGAGCCTGCTGCTTCAGATTTAATACCGGAAACTTGAATGTAATAAGACGATATTTCAGTGCTGTCGGCATGCTCTTCTTCGTGTTCATGATGGTCGTGATCATCGCTGGCAAATACGCTGCTGACAAAACTACTGGTTACAAATGCCAGTATGATAAAAAATGGTGCGATTATTCTGGATAATAAATTCATTATAAAAACCTTATTGAGTATTAACAATTGACTGGCCTAAAATACGTTCCAGTTCTAATACATGGTTGAAAATACGGACTTGGCTATTGATTAAGTCCTGCTCTAAATTAAAGACTTTGTTCTGTGCATCGATCCATTGCAGAACACTGTACTGGCCTTGGCGATAAGCTTTTTGGGTTGTGCTAAGCAGCTCGCTGGCGAGGGGTAATAAGTCGTTATTAATACGCTGTGCTAGCTGTTGCTCTTTTTTTAAGCGGGTTTGGATGCGCGTTAGCTCAATGCTTAATTGCTGGCGTTTTAATTCCAGTTGCTCGTAACTTAAGGCTTGTTGAGCTTGAGCGCTGGCGATACGCCCACGATTAGGGTTGTTAAAACTAAGTGGCATTGAGGCGGTTAATACTAAACTTTGATCACCACGGGTATCGTTATGACGCAAGCCTAAACCGAGATTTAAATCTGCGCTGCCATTAGCTTGGTTTAACGAAACACGGCTATCGGCTAAGCGCGAAAGAGCGACTTGATAACGATAGTCTGGCAGCTGATCGATGCCTTGGCTGATGAGGGCCGTTAATGTTTTATCATCGGGCAGTTGCGGTAACTTGGCTAGGTTGCCCAATAATTGGCTGGTATTATTTTGACCTAACCACATTGCGCTAAGAGCATCTCGTTGCAATGTAATACCAAATTCTAGCTGCTCTAATGTATTGTTAGAACGCGCTAATCCCAGGGCCATCGTCGCGACATCAGCTTGGGCAACGGAACCTGCTTGTGCTCTTTTGTTGATGATTTTAAGTGCGCGTTTTTCTTGTCCTAGGCGCGTGATTAAAAGCGCCTTCTGTTTTTGCAAAGCCAATAATTGATAATAACGACGGCTGGTTTCTGCCAGTACATCCAGCTTGGCTATTTCAAATTCGGCTTGCAGTTGTGCTTGTTTAGCGTTGGTGAAGCCGACTCTGGCTTGGCGTTTGTTTCCTAGTTCAAAGTTCTGACTTAACGTAAGAGTGGCCTCATCTGAACTCAATTCAATTTCTGCTTTGGGTATTGGATTGAGATCAGCTTGGACAGCTTCTCCGTCTAACTGACGCACATAATAAGGGTATGCTTTCAATTGAGGGTTTTGTTGCAGTGTTAGTTGCAGCGCATATTTTAGCGACAGGCTGCCAGGTAAATTACTGCCAGATAAAGTACTGCCAGGTAAGCTATAGGCAGGCAAGCTGCACACCAGCATTAGCATACCCAAGCGGGTACGTATTCGATGTTTATTCATAAATATCCCTCATAGCATTCGCTATGAAAAAATGATTATTAGATGGGTTTAATAATGAGTATTTATGAGCAGGTGGTAGGGGGTGGAATCGGCGGGCTATAGGTGCGTGTACGATAATGTGGAATAGTACTGCTTATGTTTAAGCTCGCTTTAAGGCTATCGCTGCCAGAATATTGGGTGGTTAAATCGCTTAACACATGAAAATGTGTTTCTTCAATTTCTGGTGCGGATTCATCAAGCTCGCTGCCAAAGTCAAACAGCGTTTTTAGATCGGAAACAATGTGCAGGTGAGGGGTTTCTAAACCAATGTGTTCGTTAGCTATTAGATGCACTGAAGCCCATACGCTGTTGATGAGCGTATTCGTGATAATAATTAGTAGCGCCAAAAGGTGCTTTATTTTCACAGAGTGAACCTAATAATGAGAAATATGAGTCTGCATTAATCCATATTTTATGGAGCTGGGCAAGTAAGGGTTTGCAAAGATTGAAGTTCGTCGGGCGATTGCAGGCCAGTGTTTTCTCACGTGACCTGCAAGTATGTTTACCGGTGACGTCTTATTCGTGTGGCAATGGCCATTATTGTAAAGAAAAAGAAGATGAGTGGCGATAGTGCGCCTGCTTTTGATTTACTCTTCTCAGGAGCTACAACGCCTGGAGCCTCAATAAAATCGAAGTTGACGCTATCGAGTTCCATATAGTTTAACGTTAGTTGCCCAATTCCTTTTAAATATACCTTTTCTACGCCATCTTCAATAATGGTAATGGAGGGATAAATTTTTCCTCTCCAAGCTCTTTCTCCAACGTCTTTTAAGTAAAACGATCTTTCATATTCCGTGGTATCACTAGAGCCAGCGACCGTTTGTATTGAGCTGAATGTAAGTGAGTGTCCAGGTTTTAGACGATTAGGAAGAATTAGATGGTTCTCAAAAGTATACGAAGCGTCTGAATAGCCAGAGGTAGAGGTAAAAGATTCTAAGTATATTCCACTGCTTCGACGTTCAATGGTTAACTCTATTCCGTTGCTACTACTGAGAATAAAGCGACCAGGGGTATCGGTTTTTTTCATAGAACTACGAATGAATTGATAGTCAGAAATATAGAAGTAATCTAGGTCGCCAACAGGGTAATAGTCTAATAAATCTATTTCTGTGAATGTGTTCTCTTGTGCTGGAGAGGAATTATTATTTATCTCGTATTGATTTGAAGCGCCGTCATTATCAAAATCGAGAGAGGCATCACTAGGATCATACGAATTCATAAAATCAAACTGATCTTCAAGAGTATTCAATACTCCATCATTATCGATGTCTAGATCACAGGCGTCACCGATCTGATCATAATCAAAATCGTCTTGATCGGGGTTTGCTGTATTCATACAGTTGTCGCGCTCATCAGGAATACCATCTTGGTCAACATCACTGGGTCTATCATCGCTATCGTCGCAGGCATCGCCATAATAATCATTATCAATATTTAATTGATCAGGATTGTAAATACTAGGGCAGTTATCTTTACTGTCGCCAAATCCATCTGAATCTTTATCCCTACCGAAAGGATTGTTATCGCATTCGTTGCCTAAACCATCGCGGTCCGAGTCAGATTGATTGCTATTGGCCGTAGCAGGGCAGTTGTCTTGGCTATCGAATATAGTATCGCCATCACTATCTGGACCATAATGTATTTCATCAATGAAAAAGAGTGATGTTTTTTGCGAGTTTGAGTTGATATCAAAGGTCATTTTAAATTCAATGGTATGAATTCCTTTCTCAAGGCTAATCAGCATAGGATCAGTGTCATGATAATAATAGTAAACAGTCGATGATTTTATTGTCGTACCATCAACTATGATTGTGAGTTTGTATTTGGAACGATTCAATAAAGCACCATATTCAATACTCAGCGCGCCTTGTTCAAAGTCCGCTGTATAAAATAGGCTCTGCGATTGTTCATTACTGTTAGGCGTTGAGAGTGTTAGGTATGACGAATTGTTTGTCTTGAGTATGCTTAAAGGATTTTTAGGGTTGGAACTATAAAACCCTAGAGGAATTCCGTTATCAAAAATCTCGTTCATTTCTTGAATGACGGCAGCCTTTGATTCGCTATCATTTATGTCAGTAGAGTAGAAGTATTCAACTAAATTATTAAAGCCGTCACCGTCTAAATCTAATAATGCATCCTCATTGTCGAATGCATTTAGGCCAGCGGTAATTTCTATGTGGTTGGGTATTAAATCTCCATCGCTATCATTATCACATAAATCCCCGCTGCCATCAGAATCTAAATCGACTTGATCGAGATTGCTAATTAATACACAGTTGTCGCTTAGATCGCTTATTGTATCGCTATCGCTATCAACTTCTGAAAGTGTTGCTAGGTCAGAATAAATAATATCGGGTCGCGTAGTCGACTGCTTAACAATTAAAAGTTTATTTTGTAAATTGAATACCCGAGTTTTTAGTGTTTTAGATAGTGGGTGTTCTGTTACTAGCAAATAATCCTCTTGCCAAATTTGCAGTTTATCTCCTCCTTCCTTAATTGTTACTAGGTTGCCGTTAATCCAAGTGGCATCCTCGATTGCATTATCAAGACTGTTGAGCAGGGTTTTATTTTCAGCACCTATAATTTCTCCTGAGCCGGTTAATAGCACTTGGCCATTCGGGCTTATTAAAAAAGGGTGTTTGTAATTTGATGTATTGTTGGTTTTTTGTTTACTGTAATTACGGCTATCAATCTCCCCCGTGCTGGAGGATAGAGCTCTCCATCTTAGGTAGCGAGCATCTAGATGATAAATGGTGTCATTTAATGGATTCCACACATAGTTTTGAGTCGCGTTTGAGCTGCTAATATCTATGACTTGGCCGAGTTTGTTGATGCTGTAGCTTTTGGTACTGCTATCGTCCTGGCGATCATTCACGTATAAATAATCTCCTGCAGCGGTTAAGCCAAGTATTTCAGAGGGTAAGCTGATTAGGTGGGTTTCGACGGCCCCTGTTGTTAAGCTGGCATCAAAATAGGTGATTTTTCCTGAGCGATAACCAAGATAGAGTCTTTTATGAGAATCAGAGTAGCTGATATAATTCGGACTATTAACTAAGCCCCAGCTGCTGGTGTATTCACTTTCTGCGGCCATTCTACGGTGTATTGCTTTATTTTTTTTATCGACTAGGTAGACGATATTGTTGTTATCAGTGGTGATGAGCTCAGCGTGATAGCTAGCGAAATTGGGATCTTCTGGAATTGCCACCGGTGGTTCGCTAAGTTGATCGATATTTGTTTTATGAGCTGTGGCTATGCTATCGGTTGTCACGAACGTGGTGATGATTTGGCCTTTTGCTGCAACATGGCTTGGGGTATGGTCTAAGGAGAACTCCGTGTTGTCCCTATCAGTGTCGGTGAGTAAGTAGAGGGTATGATTTCTAATGATAACTGGCAGTTTATCTAAAAAGGCCATGTCTGTAAAACTACCGGTTAAGCTTCCTTTAAATGAAAGGTCTTCGGTTGAGTAGATTAAACCTGCATCGGTATAAACTCTATCTTCATCAGGATGTAGGTATATTTTATTCGATTGGATTTCTGAATGACTAAATCGTGAACTCGTTATAGTGCCTATTTTCCCTGCATAACTGATTAGCGTTTTGTAAGGCTTAGATGAAGAGCCTAGCGTATAAATTGCTTGGTTTAGCGGTGAAGCAATTTTGGAGGTGTATCTAGAGTCTTGGTAATGATAACCGTTGTCAGTACTTAGAAAATTAGTCGCACTGATCGTTTCGGCACGACTATTATCTTTTAGTAAATAAATACTCGCGCCAATGGCTGTTATATTTATTATGTCTTCATCTGCTTGATATATCTTGGTGTCTGTGAACCCATCAAGTTTATGCTTAAATAATTCTGCACCATAGGAAATATAAATTGCGGATTTATTCACATGGAAAGCGGTTGGTATATTATCTAAGCTGATTTTATTTATGAATTTATTGCTACTCAGGTCATAGCGAACAATCTTATTGGGTGCAGCAAACAGAAAATAAACAATGTCATTTTCCTGTTGAACATCGAGTAATGCTGCGAAGCTATGTTGAGGTAAAAGTAGAGTTGTTAGGCTGAGACAGAAAAATATCCTTAGCTTACGTAATATGCTTATTGATAACACCAGTGAGTATCCTTACTTCGTATTGAGTTTTTTATAACTTTACTAGATTAAGGTCTATTGAGTCTACCAAAATAAGGTTCAACACCTGAAATACCGAAGGGGGTTCAGGGCGTGTTATTATGCATCGGTATATTAGAATTTAGGAATGTTTAAATGTGGAATGAACTCGCTGGCGGTGCCTTAATCGGTATTGCAGCAGCCTTGTTGTGGTTGGGCATTGGTCGTATCGGTGGTATATCAGGAGTGGTTGCTAATTTATTTTTATTACGCCAAGGGCATCGATATTGGAGTCTTTATTTTTTCATCGGATTGTTATTGGCATATCCGTTATACGTTTATTTTTCTGGGACGCCAGATATGCAGATGACGAATAATAAAGTCGTTATTGCGGTTGCGGGTATTCTTGTTGGCGCAGGTACCTATATTGGTAACGGTTGTACATCAGGTCATGGAGTTTGTGGTAATGGCCGTTTGTCGGTGCGATCGATGGTGGCGACCTGTACTTTTATGGCCTTTGGCATGCTGACGGTTTTGATTATGAATAACATAGTGGGTATGGGAGTATAAAATGAATCATAAAATAATGAAGATGATTACTCCGCTTGCGGCTGGCATTATATTTGGTTTGGGTCTGTTACTTTCGGGTATGACTAACCCTGCCAAGGTACGTGGCTTTCTTGACATTTTTGGTGATTGGCAGCCTGCTTTAGCGGCGGTGATGGTTGCTGCGATTGCTATTTTTGCTTTGGCTTATTATTTTTCCGGTAAAATGAAGCAGCCTTGGTTTCATGGTGTTTTTCATCGCCCAACGCTTACGCAATTGGATGCGCGACTGTTAATCGGTGCGGCTTTATTCGGTATTGGCTGGGGAATGGTTGGGCTTTGTCCTGGCCCGGCATTATTGAATATCATGACGGGGCAGGAAGATATTTTGATCTTTATCTTGGCTTTGTTAGTGGGTAACCGTATTGCTCACTTCTCGGTTGGCCCAGCAAAATAGTAAGTTTTAAAAAAAGTCTCTAAAAGCAGTCATACTGGGTTTTAGGCTGTCTTTGCGCCAAATCATTGCGGTGGTGCTATGGCGCCACTGTTGGTCGAGTCTGTGCTGCTGAATGCTGCTAGCGAAAGGGTAATGATCTAATAATACTTTAGGAACAATGCCGACTCCCATGCCTGCGGCGACGCAGCTTAATAATGTGTGGTAAGAGCTGATTTCAATAATGTGTGCAGCTATGCCACCTTCTTTCGTCCAATCTCGCATACGGCCTCGGTAAGCGCACAAATGACTAAAACTCAATAGTGTCGGCTCGGGGTTAAGGTCTTCGGTGCTGTTGATTTTTTTATGTTTCAAGTCTGAGACTAAAACCAATTCTTCTTCAAAAATATTACTAATTTCGAGTCGCGCATCTTTTCTGGGATCGGCCACTAGTGCGACATCGACTTCCCCGGCTAAAACCCTTTCGATCAGCTGGCCCGTTGGTCCTGTGACTATTTGTAGATTAACGTCTGGATATTCTTGATGGAAGTGCATTAGAGGTTCGGTCAGTCTGGTTGCCGCAACGGCTTCCATTGCACCAATGGTTAAACGCCCCTTAGGAGTCGTTTGCTGCAATTCGTTGATGGCTTGCTGTGAGAGTTTGATCATCTGTTTGGCGTAGGGCAGTAACTGCTCGCCCGCGGGAGAGATACGTAAACGGTTCTTTTCTCTTAAGAACAGCTGGGTATTCAGCTCTTGTTCTAATTTCTGAATCCGTGCGGTGATGTTGGATGGCACTCTATGCAGTTTTTGCGCTGCGGCGGTAATGCCTCCGGAGAGCACGACTTGTTGAAATACCTTTAAATCTGAAAGCTCCATGTTAATCTCAATCATTATTTGTGAACGATGTATTCATTATTATTCATTTTTAAAGAATGATAAAGCGCGCTATTGTTATGCTAGGTAGCAGAAGCGCTAGGTATGGGTAATGAGAGAGCAATGAAGAGAGTAATGAAAGCAATACAGAATCATGCTTCGCATGATCAGGGCTTGAGTGATTTACAGAAGGGCTATGGTTTTGCCCTTGCGGCAGCTCTTATTTGGGCTGGGTTTATTCTAGTATCACGCATGGGAGGAATCAGTGAGCTGTTGGCGTTTGATGTGATTGCGATTCGCTATGCGACGTGTGCGAGTATTCTGTTGCCAATCTGGTGGTTTAAGTATCGATTTACGTTATTCACGCCGCGTTTAATTATTTGCAGTTTGGTCGGAGGCTTAGCTTATGCTTTGTGTGCCTTTAGTGGTTTTCAATGGTCATCGGCTTCTCATGCTGCCATTTTATTACCGGGTATGATGCCGCTTTTTATTATTGTTTTATCCTTTTTAATTAATAAAGAATCCCATAGTGCGCAGAAGTGGTTAGGCATCGGTGTGATCACCTTGGGTATTGTTGTTTTATTTGCCGGTGAACTGGGCGTATTTAATGGTGCGATAACATTCAATGTTACTACTTTATTAGGCGATGGTTGGTTGGTTGCGGCGGCATTTTTTTGGGCGGTATTTTCAGTATTAATTAAGCGTTGGCAGATCACTCCGTGGCAAGTCACGGTGAGTTTGGCATTGCTGACGTGCTTATTTTATTTGCCAGTTTATATCGTTTTTTTACCCAAAGGATTATCCGCTGCAAGTTGGACGGATATTCTATTGCAGGCATTTTATCAAGGTGTGATGGCGACGATCGTGCAGATGATTTTTTATGTTAAAGCGGTGCAAAAAATTGGGCCGTCAAACATGGGCGCTGTGATGTCGATCGTCCCAGTGATCTCTGGGCTAGCGGCCATCGTAATATTTAACGAGTTGATTACTGTTGAGTTGATCATGGGTCTAGTCTTGGTCAGCCTTGGCGCTTGGCTTGCTCATAGTCGCTATATTGAACGTAGAAATACGTTAAAAAAATCGTTAGATGCTAATTAATAACTTTTAAAGTTGAGGAATGAATATGCCTTATGTCAATATTAAAATTACCGACGAGCAAGTAACCCGAGAACAGAAAGCTCAATTGATTGCTGGGGTAACGCAGCTTTTGGTGGATGTATTAAATAAAAACCCAGCGACGACGGTTGTGGTGATCGATGAAGTGAATACTGATAATTGGGGCATTGGTGGCGAGGTTGTTACTACTTTGCGAGAGCAAGGCTAACGTTTTTAAATGATAATCTTAGGCTTTTCTTCGTGTTCTTCGTGGTAAACGTTGTTGCTTGTAGTTAGACAAAAAAGTTTACCACGGAGAGCACGGAGGCTTCGCTTCACGGAGAAAATATATAAAATTTTATAGTTGAGTCGTCGCCCAAATGATTTTATTTTTATCGGTTATGTGTTCATTGCATAACGACGTATAGTACTTTTCTATTATGTTGCGCTTGATCTTCATAGTCGGGGTTAATAAGCCATTCTCTGTGGTCCAAGCATCTGCAATGATAAATAGACGATCGAGCATTTCGTGATGCTCAACTTCTTGGTTTACTTGTTTTAGAATTTCTATAAAGTGCAATTCAAGTGCTTGCTTTTTTTCTTGTGCCAGCGCTTTCCCTTCTTCTGACAGTTCAATTAAACATACTGGTTGTGGTGCGCCCGAACCTAAAACACACACCTGTTCAACTAACGGATTATGCTGTAATAAACATTCAATTTTATTCGGCTGAACAAACTTTCCTTTACTGGTTTTAAAAACGTCTTTAATGCGCCCTGTAATGGTTAGATAACCTTCGCTATCAATCTCGCCTCTGTCACCGGTATGCAGCCAGCCATCACGAATGGTTTCTGCCGTTTTTTCGGGTTCTAAATAATAGCCTGTCATGAGTGTGGGAGAGCGGGTGATAATCTCCCCCTCGTCGGTTATTTTTATTTCAGTATTTGGCATTGCGGTAATTGAACCGACAGTGCCTATTTTTACAGCGCCGGGCAGGTTTAACGCTGGCCCGTACGCTAGATTTTCTGTCATGCCATAACCTTCGTTAATTTCGAAGCCTATGTCTTTGTACCATTGCAATAAATCTCGGGCGATGGGAGAAGCGCCTGAAATTAATAAGCGTGACTTATCCAGCCCCATACCTCTTTGAATTTTCTTGCGAATCAGTTTATTAATCAGTGGTATACGCAGTAATTTTGATAACTTTTTCTGCGGTAATTTACTGTTCACTTTTTGCTGAAATTTTTGCCAAATTCTAGGTACTGCAAATAATAATGTAGGTCGTGTCGTTTGTAGATTTTCACCAAAGGTATCTAAAGATTCTACGAAAGATACGTCGCTGCAACCGTAAGTGGAACAGCCGAGTACCATGAAGCGTTCGGCAATATGTGAGAGTGGTAAAAAGGATAAGTAGCGATCGTTTTTATTAATTTTCAATACTCGAGTCGCATTTTGTGCACCGAAGCTAAAGCTGCGATAAGTATGCATTACGCCTTTAGGATTGCCGGTGGTACCTGAGGTATAAATAATGGTCATTAAATCAGTCATCGGATGCACAGGGCTTGCAGTGCTAGGTTCTGCGCGATTAAGTAGGCTATCCCACGATTTATCAATACGCATCTCCATATCGTAAGGCATCGCAATGCGAATGATATCTTCAGGAATACCCGCTTCCATTGTTTTCGCACCGTCTAGCTTACCGATAATGATCACTTTAGAGTCGCTGTGTTTCAGCACATACTCTAGAGCATCAGGGGTTTGCATTGGGTAGAGTGGCACGCTGATGAGGCCGGCTAGTTGAATGGCATAATCACTGATAAACCATTCGGCACAGTTTTTGGACAAAATAGCGACGCGATCGCCTTTCGTTAAGCCTTGAGCGAGTAGAGCAGAGGCCAAGCGGCGCGCTTGGTCGTTCACTTGGGCCCATGTATAGGTTTTGTATTGGCCATTCACTGGCTGGCGTAGGAAGACTCGATTGGGGACTTGTTCATTCCACTGGTAAAGCATTTCTAGTGGAGTCGTGCAGATATCTTTATAGGGATCCATGGTGTATCACTTTAAGCGCCAATTGATGTGTTATTGGTGTTTATTCTACACAGATTTGGCTAAATCGCAGGCACAAAAAAACCAGCCGAAGCTGGTTTTTTTGTTTAAGTCCTAAGCTCCCTCCGCTGAGAGAGCTTGGTCTTAATTTAAATGCTTAGCAATTAAGCTGCTTTAACAGCAAAAACTGCAGCATTTAAACGGCTCTTAGTACGAGCAGCTTTGTTCTTGTGCAAAATGCCTTTAGTAACCATCTTGTCGATGTATGGCATAGCATTAGTCAATGCAACTTGTGCATCTTCATAGTTGTTTGCATCAATGGCAACTTGTACTTTCTTAATGTAAGTACGAACCATAGAACGAAGGCTTACGTTACGAGAGCGACGTACTACAGCCTGGCGTGCGCGTTTTTTCGATCCAGCGGAATTTGCCATAGTCGGCTCCTTTGGGAATTATTAACTTGAAAATAAGGGCGTGAATTATCCTGAGTAGCGCCTATATTGTCAACAGGCAATTAAGGATATTCACGGCTCTTTGCTTATTCGTGCCTAAGTTAACAAAAACCCCAGTAAATTCAATGGCTTATTTGTAAATATTTATAGGGTTGGACGGCCTAAAGCGGCTTTATGGCGAGACTAAGGGCCATTTGGGCGAGTTGGTCGATGGTTAAATCGCCTTCTTGGCGATACCAGTTGACGGTCCAGCTCAATGCGCCGGTCAATAAGCGTCGTAATACGAAGGGGTCTATCACCACCGAACCTGACTCTTTTGCGGCGGTTAATGCGCTGATCCATAGACCTTCATAAATGTCGCGTAGCTTCAAAATATGCTGCTGACTGGCTTCGTTGAGCGAACGCCATTCATACACCAATACTGTCATCGCTGCTCCGGTTTCCCCCATTACGGATTCAAGTTCGCATTGAATCAGCGCCAGTACTTTATCTTCCGGTTTTTGACTTTTTGATAATGCAGCTTTCATTAGCTCGGTATTGAGCAAGATGGTTTCTTCCATAACCGCGTGCAAGATGGCTTCTTTGTTGGGGTAATGATGAAACAAGCTACCCGACTGAATGCCAACGGCTTTGCCTAAATCTCTTACGGTTGTGCGTTCATAACCCTTTTCTTTAAACAGTATCGCGGCGGCCCGTAATAAACGACCTTTAGCGCTGTCTGGCGCGTTGATGATGCCCTGATCGATCAATGCTTGATGAGTGGGGGAAGGCTGAATTATGTTTTTGGCCATAGGTTAAAAGTACTCAATACTGGGTAGTGTGCTGTCATTTGTACGTTGATTATATAGATACCATTGAATCAGATACTTTACAAACCAAGCGCTTGCTTGGTACTCTTCAGTCATTGAAATTATTCGTGTGTCTTTTAGGGTCTGAATATGACAGAGAAGAAAGTACGTATTGGTTGTGCATCGGCGTTTTGGGGTGATACCTCGATGGCCGCGCAGCAATTAGTGACGCAAGGCCAGATCGATTATTTGGTATTTGATTATCTAGCTGAAGTGACGATGTCGATTATGGCAGGCGCGCGCATGAAAAATCCTGATGCGGGTTTTGCTCCCGATTTTGTCATGACCTTAGAGCGTTTGCTTAAACCGATTGCTGAGCAAGGCATCAAAGTAGTGAGTAACGCCGGCGGTGTGAATGTTCGAAGTTGTGTCGCCGCTTTGCAGGCAGCCATTGATAAGGCCGGTATTGATTTAACAGTCGCTGCGGTTGAGGGCGACAATCTGGTTAAGCGTCAGCAAAAATTTGCCGATGCCGGGGTGGTTGAAATGTTTTCGGGGGAGGAATTTCCCGAGCAGTGTTTAAGTATTAATAGTTATTTGGGTGCAAGTTCGGTGCGTGATGCGTTAAACGCCGGTGCGGATATTGTGATTACTGGCCGTGTGGTGGATAGCGCCGTTGTGCTTGGGCCATTAATGCATGAGTTTGATTGGTCTGAAACAGATTACGATCAATTAGCTCAAGGTTCACTTGCAGGTCACGTGATTGAATGTGGCGCGCAATGCACCGGTGGAAATTTCACCGACTGGCAATTAGTGGAAGCGGGTTATGCCAATATGGGCTTCCCGATTGTTGAGTGTGTGGCTGACGGTTCGTTTGTGGTGAGTAAGCCAGAAGGTACCGGTGGATTAATTTCTGAAGGGACTGTGGGCGAGCAAATTTTGTATGAAATTGGTGACCCTTCACAATATTTACTGCCGGATGTGACGTGCGATTTTACTGCAGTAAAAGTCGAGCAGTTAGATGATGATCATGTTTTAGTTTCGGGTGCCAAAGGTCGTGCACCCTCGGATCATTATAAAGTCAGCGCAACGTATATGGATGGCTTCCGCTGTAATGCGTCTTTTATGATAGGTGGTCGTGAAGCGGTCGCAAAAGGTCAGCGTGTTGCAGAAAGTATTATTGAGCGCGTGAGTGTTATTTTCCAAGCCATGGGACTGGAAGATTTTACTGCGACAGATATTGAAGTCCTTGGTAGTGAAACAACGTATGGCGCGCACACTCGTGCTTTAGATAATCGTGAAGTCGTGGTTAAAATTGCGGCGCATCATCAAGATAAAAAAGCGTTGGCTATTTTTGCTCGTGAAATTGCCCAAGCCGCGACGGCGATGGCTCCTGGTTTAACAGGCTTAGTCGGTGGTCGTCCTAAACCCAGCCCGATGATTCGTTTATTTTCGTTCTTATGGCCTAAAGATCAAATTGACGTTTGTTATAACGTTAATGATCAAACTTCTGCCGTGGCGATTGCGCAAGGTGAATCATTAGAAGATTTTGAGCAGGCATCAAGCGCGTTACTTGATGGTGCAGTGGACATTAATCTTGCTGCTTGCGATGCAACCACGTCGTTAATTAATCTGGCTATGGCGCGTAGTGGTGATAAGGGCGACCATTGCAATGTGGGTATTCTTGCCCGTGATCCTGCTTATCTTCCTTATATTCAGCACGCAGTACAGCCAGAAAAAATTCGTCAATATCTTGCACATATTATGAATGAAAACAGCGATGTGAAATTGTATTCACTGCCAGGACTTAATGCTTTTAACTTAATGCTGGAACAAGCGCTGGGGGGAGGTGGTATCGCCAGTTTGCGCATCGACCCTCAAGGTAAAGCGATGGCGCAGCAGTTGTTGGATATGCCGATTTCAGTTCCTGCCAACATGGCAAGGCAGGCGGAAGAAGAGTACCAAGAACTTATTGGCAGTATCGGTAAAGGTAGCTGCGCGAGCAAAGAAGAGGCAAAAGTATAATGGCTATTTTAACGTCAGAAATCGAAACCCTTAGCGAAGACTTTGCCAATAATTGTGCCGCAATGCAGCTGGCGATTGATGAGTTTCGTGCGGTTGAAGAAAAAGTATTAGTGAAAGCTGAAGAAGCAAAAGAAAAATTTCGTCAGCGCGGAAAACTATTACCTCGTGAACGTTTAAATCTTTTATTGGATGGCGGCTCTAACTTTTTAGAGTTGTGTTCCCTTGCCGGTTTGAAGATGCATGATGATAAAGACGGCAGCAGCGCAGGGGGTGGCATTATTGCTGGCATCGGTTATGTGGCGGGTAGCCGTTGCATGATTCAGGTGAATAATAGCGCTATTAAAGGCGGTACTATTTCTCCTGCTGGCTTGGATAAAACCTTACGCATTCAAGAAATCGCGCGCGCAAATAAATTGCCGATTGTGACCTTGGCAGAATCGGGTGGAGCAAACTTGCAGTACGCGACGGATGTTTTTGTTCCGGGTGCGCAGGCGTTTGCCAATCAAGCGCGTTTATCCGCGGCGGGTATTCCACAGATTACGGTGGTGCATGGTAATGCCACGGCGGGTGGTGCTTATCAACCGGGTCTTTCTGATTTCATTATTGCGGTGCGTAATAAAACAAAGATGTTTTTAGCCGGGCCGCCTTTGTTAAAAGCAGCGACGGGCGAGATCGCGACCGATGAAGAATTAGGCGGCGCTGAGCTACATGCTTATGAAGCGGGTACGGCGGATTATTTAGCGGAAGATGATGCCGATGGTGTGCGCATTGCTCGTGAAGTGATGGCTGGCCTGCCGTGGAATGATCAAGTATCTCCGCGTACAGAAAAGGTTTATGAGGAACCGCTTTATAGTGCTGATGAATTATTAGGGGTTGTCCCTTGTGATTCTAAGAAACCTTACGATGTGCGTGAAGTGGTTGCGCGCATTGCGGATGGCTCTGAGTTTCAAGATTTTAAGCCAGATTTTGATATTCAAACGGTGTGCGGATTTATTAAAGTTGCTGGTCATGCGGTGGGTATTATTGGTAACAATGGTCCTATTACGGCGAAGGGCGCAAATAAAGCGGCGCAGTTTATTCAGCTGTGTGATCAGAACCAGGTGTCTCTTTTGTTTTTGCATAATACCACGGGTTTTATGGTGGGTACTGAGTCTGAGAAGAGCGGCATCATTAAGCACGGTTCTAAAATGCTGCAGTCGGTTGCCAATGCGCGCGTGCCTAAGATTTCAATTGTGATTGGTGGTTCTTACGGTGCGGGTAATTATGCAATGTGTGGTCGTGGTTTGGATCCAAGATTTATTTTTGCTTGGCCAAATAGCAAGACGGCGGTGATGGGTGGTGCGCAGGCGGGTAAAGTTTTACGCATTGTGACGGAAGAGAAACAGCTGAAAATGGGTCAGGTACCAGACGAGAAGATGCTTGATCAGATTGAGCAGATGACAGCGGCGAAGTTAGAAGCAGGTTCTACTGCGTTGTTTGGTACGGCTCGAATCTGGGATGACGGTTTAATCGATCCACGCGATACGCGCAAGTTGTTGGTGATGCTATTAGACATGTGTGATGAAGAGAAGCATCGCTGTCTTCAGGGGAATAGTTTTGGTGTATCGCGGTTTTAATATTCTATAAAGAGCGTTCGACGGTTTTGGTTTTTTAATCGCTTTCGCTTGCTATCGATATTGGGTATGTCGTTAGGCGGCACGCCGTGAATACGTCCATGTAGGCTCGGAGATCCCATCCCTGGGATCTAACGGCCTTAAACGACATACCCAATACCGATACGCGAAAGCTGACAGCAATAAAATTTTAAATTCAGAATTTAATTTTAAAATATAAAAATACCAACAAGCCGTCAAATTTAGATTATTGAAGGCTTTGAATAAAAAACGATATTAGAGGCGATGCATGAGGTGGCTCGTTTGAAGCCCTTCTGCAGCAGGGAGCTGCGGAGAGCCTACAGGGAGAGCGAAGCGGCGTATTCACGGCGTGGCGAAGAACGAGCTACCTCATGCAGAGTGTGCCAGAAATTTGAATTACGGCGTTGTAGAATTAAAGCAACGCGTACGAAATTATAAAATTAAAGATTAAAAGAATAGGAATAATAAAATGATTCTGACTCAAGAACATAAAGAAATTAAAAGAACCGTCCGTAACTTCGTAGAAAACGAAATTAATCCTCATATAGAACAGTGGGAAAAAGACGGTATTTTCCCGGCAAAAGAACTGTTCAAGAAAATGGGCGACTTGGGGTTGTTGGGTATTTCTAAGCCTGAGTCTGCTGGTGGAATGGGGTTAGACTTTTCTTATGAGATGGCGGCAGCGGAAGAATTTGGCGGCATTATCTGTGGTGGTGTTCCCATGGCGATTGGCGTGCAGACCTGTATGGCGACGCCTGCGCTGGCTCGCTTTGGCAGTGACTATATTAAAGAAACCTTTTTAGCACCTGCGGTTGCCGGTGACATGGTGGCATGTATTGGCGTGAGTGAGCCAGGTGCAGGATCTGATGTTGCTGCGATTAAAACGACGGCGGTAAAAGATGGCGATGATTACATCATCAATGGTACAAAAATGTGGATTACTAACTCCACTCAAGCCGATTTTATTTGTTTATTAGCCAATACCTCTGACGATAAGGCGCATAAAAATAAATCATTAATTGTTGTGCCGATGAATTTAGCGGGCGTAAGTCTTTCGGATAAACTCGACAAACTCGGTATGCGCTCTTCTGATACCGCGCAGGTATTTTTCGACAATGTGCGAGTGCCACAGAAAAACCTAATTGGCAGTGAAGGGGCTGGCTTCATGATGCAAATGATGCAGTTCCAAGAAGAACGTATGTACGTTGCAGCCATGTCATTAAAATCGATGGAAATTTGTGTTGATACCACGATTGCCTATTGTCGTGAGCGTGAAACGTTTGGCCAGCCGCTGATTAATAATCAAGTAATTCATTTCCGTATGGCCGAACTGCAAACAGAAATTGAAGCACTGCGTTGCATGGTTTATCAAGCATGTGAAGGGTATTTGAATAAAGAAGATATGACGCGCTTAGCCTCCATGGCGAAATTGAAATCAGGTCGTCTGGTGCGTGAAGTGGCCGATAGCTGTATTCAGTATTGGGGTGGTATGGGCTTTATGTGGGATAACGTGGTTTCACGTTTTTATCGTGATAATCGCTTGGCGTCTATCGGTGGTGGTGCAGATGAAATTATGATCGGCATTATTTGTAAATACATGGATATTTTACCTAAAAAGCGCAAATAGTTTTTGTTCATGAAAATAATTTAGCCGATAGAAATTGAGATTTTAATATGAGCCAAAAAGAATTTGAAACACTGGTAGTACGAGATCAAAATCCGGTATTACATGTCATCTTAAACCGCCCGAAACTGGCCAATGCCATGAACCTTGTCATGGTGAATGAACTCATGGCCGTAATGGAAAAGGTTGAACAAGAAAACTACCGCGTATTAATTATTAGTGGTGGTAATGGCAATTTTTGTGCGGGTGGCGACATTAAAGACATGCAATCAGCGGGTGCTGATAAGAAGGCTTTAGTTGAACTCAATCGTGCCTTTGGACACATGATCACTAAAGCCAATCATCTTTCTTGTGCTGTTATTTGTGCATTAGAAGGCGCGGTACTCGGCGGTGGTTTTGGTTTGGCTTGTGTTTCTGATTTAGCGATCGCTGTTGAGACAACTCAGTTTGGTTTACCGGAAACGTCGTTAGGTATTATTCCTGCGCAAATTGCTCCATTTGTTGTTCAGCGTATCGGTTTGACTCATACCCGCCGTTTGGCATTATTCGGCAATCGTATTAAAGCGCAAGAAGCGATGAATCTTGGCTTGATTCATCAGGTTGTGGAGAATAGTGAGCAGCTTGAAGAGGCGGTCACGAAAGCCATTAAGCTCGCACTTAAATGTGCACCACAAGCATCGCAAACGACCAAAGCCTTAATTCACAGTGTTGATAAACAAGACCTCGAAACATTATTAGATCAAGCGGCCACCGATTTTGCAGATGCCGTGATGGGAGAAGGTCGTGAAGGGGGAGCTGCGTTTATGCAAAAACGTTTACCCGCGTGGGCGGATGTTCCTGTGGTCGCACCTTTCGCGACAGATCCTTCAAAGGAAACAACATCATGAACTCGATTATTAAAAAAACGAAAGGCTTTAACAAAGTATTGGTTGCCAACCGTGGTGAAATTGCGGTGCGGATCATTCGTTCTGCGCAGTCTTTAGGTTATCGCACGGTTGCTGTATTTTCTGAAGCCGATGCGAATGCTCCTCACGTTCGTCTTGCCGACGAAGCAATTTGTATTGGTGCTTCTGCTGTTGGTGAAAGTTATTTAGTTGCTGAAAAATTAATTGCAGCGGCGAAGAAAACCGGTGCAGATGCTATTCATCCAGGCTATGGATTTTTATCTGAAAACTCTGCTTTTGCCAAAACCTGTGTAGAGGCTGATATCGTTTTTATTGGCCCAGGTCCTGATGCCATTGACTTAATGGGCAGTAAACGCCATTCAAAAATTGCCATGATCGCGGCAGGTGTTCCTTGTATTCCCGGTTATGAAGGTGCTGATCAAGCCGATGATGTATTAAAAAATGCGGCGATTGAAATCGGTATGCCGGTAATGCTAAAAGCCAGTGCTGGTGGTGGTGGCCGAGGAATGCGTTTGGTCACCGATGCTAAGGATTTAGATGAGCTTATTAAGTCGGCACGTTCAGAAGCATTAAATGCCTTTGGCAGTGGTGAATTGATCATTGAAAAAGCAGTGATGCAACCTCGTCACATTGAGATTCAAGTCTTTGCCGATCATTATGGTAATACGATTTATCTGGGTGAGCGTGATTGCTCGGTGCAGCGTCGCCATCAAAAAGTGGTGGAAGAAGCGCCTTCACCTTTTGTTAGCCCTGCCATGCGTAAAGCGATGGGTGAAGCAGCGGTTAATGCTGCTAAGTCTTGTCACTATGTCGGCGCAGGTACGGTAGAATTTTTAGCGGATAGCAACGGTAATTTCTATTTTTTAGAAATGAATACACGTTTGCAAGTTGAGCACCCGGTGACTGAGTTAATCACCGGCTTAGATTTAGTTGCAATGCAGTTACGAGTTGCAGCGGGTGATGAATTATCGATCAGCCAAGAAGACGTGACCTTAACCGGCCATGCTATGGAAGTGCGTTTATACGCTGAAGATCCGGGTGCGAATTTTATTCCACAAACGGGTTTTTTAAATCTGTGGCAACCTGCAGCGGGGGATGGCATTCGTATCGACTCTGGCATTCAGCAAGGGCAAACGGTGAGTTCGTTTTATGATCCTATGCTGGCAAAAATTATTGCTTATGGTGAAAACCGCGAAGAAGCACGTCGCCGTTTAGTGTGCGCAGTGGAAGACAGTAAATTATTAGGGATTAAAGATAACCGTGCATTCTTAGCGGCTATTTTACGTAATAATACTTTTGTTCAAGGTGAAGCCACTACGGCATTTATTGCTGAAGAATTTAGCCAAGATGCTAGCTTGCAGCCGTTGCAAGCTCAGCACCTTGAAGTCGCTTTAGCGGCGAGTATTTTATCGACAACCCAGTCAGGGTCTTCTGGTTGGCAGAATAATAAAGCCGGAAGTCGTGTTATTAAACTGTCGTGTGAAGACGACGTCTTTGAGCTGGAATTATCCGCGCTCAATAATTGTATCGAGATTAACGTTGTCGCTGATAACGGCAAGAGTTCAATTAACATTAATATTCTTGAGCAATCTGAAAACTCGTTAACCTATGTGTTTGATGATGTTGTGCGTACGGTTGTCTATAGCCGTAGCAAGGGTCAAGGTGACGACTTAGGTTGTAGTCAGATTCATTTAGCCGCTGGTTATGGGAATTTAACGTTAACCGATATCAGTTTGCAGTCAGCGAAGAAAAACAAAGCTGGATCAGATCAGGTATTAGCCTCGATGGATGGTGGCATGGTTGATGTCATGGTAAAGGTCGGCGATGTAGTCAGTGCTGGCCAGTCGTTAGCCGTTTTAGAAGCGATGAAAATGGAGCATCCGCTGAAAGCGGGAGTTGCTGGCACGATAGCCGAAGTATTAATAAAGGCAGGTGATCAAGTAAAAGGTCGCCAGAAATTGATTCAGATTACAGCCGCAGACGCTGAATAATTAATTGAAAATATTTAAAGTAAGGAATTTATTATGAGTTCATTGAAAAATAAAACCATCATTATTACAGGCGCTAGCCGCGGTATTGGTCGTGAAGTAGCTTTGGCGTGTGCGGCCGAAGGCGCAAACATTGTGATCGCGGCTAAGTCTGATCAGCCTCATCCAAAACTGGAAGGTACAATTCATTCCGTTGTTAAAGAAGTTGAAGAAGCGGGTGGTCAAGGTCTAGCGGTTAAAGTGGATGTGCGCAGTGAAGAAGACATTGATAATTTGATTGCTAAAACCGTAGAAAAATTTGGTGGCATCGATGCAATTATTAATAATGCGGGTGCGATTGCTTTGGCGGGTGTCGAATCAACACCCCTGAAAAAACTTGATTTAATGATGCAGGTGAATTTCCGTGCCGTATTTTTATTAAGTCAGAAAGCATTACCCTATCTGAAAAAGTCTGAGAACGGACATATTTTAAGTTTTTCTCCACCATTAGATTTAGATCGTCGCTGGCTGCGTAATCACTCACCGTATACCTTAACCAAGTATGGTATGTCGATGCTGACCATGGGCATGTCAGATGAATTTAAACGCTATGGTATTGCAGTAAACGCCTTATGGCCTCGAACTGTTATTCATACGGCGGCAACTTCCTTTGGTGGCAAGCAATCCTTTGATCGCGCTCGTGGCCCTAAGATTATGGCGGATGCTGCGTTTGCATTATTGAAAACTGAGAACCGTGAAATTACCGGGCAGTTATTGATTGATGAAGATTTCTTACGTACTCAAGGGGTGGAAAACTTTGAACAGTATCGTGCCAATCCTGAGAGTGATAAAAGAGACTTAATGCCTGACTTGTTTGTGCAGGATGCGGATGCTTATGTGCGTGGGACTGTGGCTCCACTTGCGGGTTTGGTTGACGAATAAAAAGTGAAAAAAAATTTACCACAGAGGCACAGAGACGCTTCGCTACACAGAGAAAAGCGAAGAAGAGCATGAAGATTTAGAGTGAAAAAATTTCTATTGATACAGTGCGGTCGTATTATGTTTTCCATTAGTTTTCCTCCGCTCTTCTCTATGTGCTCTGTGCCTCGGTGGTGGAACGTCTTTTCTTTTGAGTATTTATTTAAAGAGTAATTCGTATGTCCTTAATGAGTCTACGCAACGAAGGCAAGGTTGCTGTTATTTCCATGGATAATGGCAAGAACGCCAATAATCTAGAATTTGCCCAGCAGCTTTTAGCTTTGTTAAAAAAAGTCGAAGAGGTGAAAACAAACAAAGCGTTAATCTTAGCCTCCAGCGATGAAAAGAACTGGAGCCAAGGGATTGATGTTATGTGGTTGATGAGCAGTATTCAGGGGGGCAAGAAAGACGATGTAAAAGCTTTTTTAACAACCATGGATGAAGTCTATAGTTTGATGTTGCAATACCCTATGCCGATTATCGCGGCGATGAATGGTCATACTTTTGGCAATGGCATCGTGATAGCGGCAGCGTGTGATTTTCGTTTTATGCGCCGTGATCGTGGTTATATCTGTTTCCCTGAAGTTGATATGAATATCCCTTTTGTACCGGGTCTTATTGATGTGATTTTAAAAGCAATTCCTCAGTATAAGTTCAACGATATGATTTTAACCGGTCGTAAGTTGGGTGCTGAAGAAATGGCGGAGGCGAATTTTATAGATCGTTTATTTGATTCGGTCGATACGTTGAATGAAGGTGCATTAGAGTTTGCTAAAACGTTTAATAAGAACAGAGGAATCTTTTCTGAGCATAAGCGCCGCTTGCATAAGCCTGTATTGGATGCTCTGGTTGTGAAAAATCCTCCGGTGATTGAGGCGCTGAAAATATTGCTGTAGTTTTTATCGCAGCGCTGATGATGTTTAACCCTAAACCTACCTTGCCACTATTTCTTTGTGCCGAGAAAAAGCTCAAAGACTGATGTTCTTTTCTGTTCAGAGATACAAATCCAGTTGTCTTGATCGTTTACAATACGAGTTTTGTGCTTTGGGCTTACCAGTATTTTTTGTCGTTGTTCGTGGTGCAATGATAGGGATTTGAGCTTTGTCTGGGGCTAAAGTTACGCTTATGTTTATGATTATAGTGGCATAAATCGAGTTACTAACAAGATCTGTGGGTAAGTATGGGTATAAAATATTTATAACCGCCTGTAGCCCTTATAGAATCGCTCCTTGAGTCAGATTGTTGCTTTTTCGAACAATTGTTTGAATTGACTTAAAGCCAGTAAAGTCAATGGTTTAGACGAGTTTTTTAGAAAAATAATAGCTGTGGACAAAGGTATAAATATTTTTCTTTTTTCTTCATTACAAGACTTGTTTTTAGAAATAATAAGCGGTATTTAAGGGATATGGCGCGAGTTATCATAATAATATCCACAGAAGTTGTGGATAACTGTGAGCATAACTAATAGCATAACTTTATTGTGTTAACTTTTATCCTACGCCTGTGCAGATATTTCTATCGTGCGCTTAGATTGTTCTTTTATTGATCAGATAATGAGTTTGACTTTCGGCTAAGTAGTTAATGTATTCTCTGGTAAGATAGGCGCATATAACTTTAAGCTTTACCAAGCTTTTTTCGTCGTTTTTATTAATTAGGTCATTCCATGAAATTATTAGTCCGTAACCTTGCCCGCTCTCTATCTGAAGAAGATGTCGCGGCGTTATTTGCCCCCTTTGGTGAAGTTGCTGAGTGCAGCTTAGTAATGGATGCCAAAACCGGCGAGTCGAAGGGTTTTGGTTTTATTGAGATGCCTGGGCCGGGTAATGGCAAAGCGGCGATGAAGTCACTGAATGCGACAGAAATTGCTGGCCAAGTTATCCGTGTAAAGCGTGCTGCAGAAGACAAATAAACCTCTAGCTCATTAAGACTCCTTTTATTCCAGCACGGAAGCTCCATGCCTGAACCAGAACAAAAGACTTCATTAGTTAAGTCTTCCAGTATTGTCAGCATCATGACGTTATTGAGTCGCGTATTAGGCTTGGTACGCGACGTGGTGGTGGCGCAATATTTTGGTGCCCGTGCGGATGCCTTTTTTGTGGCGTTTAAAATCCCCAATTTTTTACGTCGCTTGTTTGCTGAGGGAGCGTTTTCTGTCGCTTTTGTTCCGGTACTTTCTGAATATAAAGCTCAGCGCAGTATGGCCGAAGTTAAAATGCTCATTGCCAGTGTTTCTGGGGTTTTGGGCTTAATCTTGTTTTTAGTGACCGTCGTTGCGCTGTTATTGGCCCCTTGGTTACCGTATGTGTTTGCGCCGGGTTTTAGTGGCGATGCTGAAAAATTTGCTTTAACCGGTAATTTATTAAAAATTACTTTTCCCTATTTGTTGTTTATCTCCCTTACTGCGTTTGCCGGCAGTATCTTAAATGCTTATGGGCGTTTTGCGATTCCAGCCTTTACCCCAGTATTGCTGAATGTCTGCTTGATATTTTCGACCTTGGTAATGACCAGCTGGTTTATTGAGCCTTTATACGCGTTAGCGTGGGGCGTCTTTATGGCGGGGGCATTGCAATTACTGTTTCAATTGCCGTTTATTGCACGCTTAGGTTTGTTGGTGCGTCCGACTTACCAACCTAAGCAAGAAGGGGTTGGGCGGATTCTTCGATTAATGGGCCCGGCATTGTTTGGGGTTTCCGTTAGCCAGATCAATTTATTACTCGATACTTTATTAGCTTCTTTCTTAGAGCCAGGCAGTGTTAGCTGGTTGTATTATTCCGATCGCTTGAATAACTTACCGCTGGGCATTTTTGCTATTGCAATTGGTGTGGTGATTTTACCGGCACTATCGAGAAAGCACGCTGAAGATAATTCAGAGCACTTTGCGCAAACCCTAGATTGGGCAACGCGGATGATTTTCTTGTTAGCCTTGCCAGCAGCTTTGGCTTTAGTCGTACTCGCAACGCCGTTAATGGCAACGATCTTTTTTCACGGTGAAATCACTCCGTATGACATCGGTAAAATGACCTTAAGCCTGCAAGCGTATGGCATGGGTTTATTTGCCTTTATGCTGATCAAGGTGTTAGCGCCGGGGTATTACGCACGCCAAGATACGAAAACGCCGGTGAAAATTGGTATTCAAGCCATGGTTGTTAATATGGTATTGAACCTTGCATTAGTCGGCCCGTTTCAACATGCAGGTCTTGCGTTGGCAACATCGTTATCGGCGTTTTTTAATGCATACATGTTGTATCGAGGGTTGAAGGCGACAGGGCATTATAAGGCGCAGCCGGGTTGGCCTGCCTTTGCTGCAAAAGTATTAATCGCCAATGTAGCCTTGTTTGTGGTGATGTATTTTATGATGGGCGATGCTCAGCAGTGGCTTGAGTGGGGCACTTGGCAGCGGATTGGTTGGATGTCGGCGATTGTTGGCGCCGGTGTGGGTATTTATTTTATCACCCTCATTGTTTTTGGGTTAAGGCCTCGGCATTTAAAAGGGGCTCGTTTCTAAAGTTAATCGCAATTGTCCACGAAGCTGTCAGTGTCTTCGTGGTTAGAACTCTCTTTCTCCCTTTTTTGTCACTCTTGTTACAAAAAGAAACATTTCAATTGAATAACCCAATCCATAGCAGCTCTGCTGATCCCTTGATATTCATACTTATAGTACTAAAGCATTAATTGGGTTGACAAATAACCAGATACATCTCATTACAGAACTCATTTTGATAACTGCATAGTATGGATTCAGTCAAAAAATCATGAATGACAAAAACCAATAACTATAAAATCACAGGTTTCTGAAATGAAAAAATTGAATCTCCCCCATTTTATTGCGGCATCAGGCTTAATGCTTGCCGCCAGTACTGCAGGCGCGCAAATGGCCGGCCATAATGTGGTCTTGGTGCATGGCTTACAATCCGCTGTGCTTTTTGAAGGTCAGCAAACTGATGAGCAGCTTAGTCAGGGTGGTGCGGCTTATTGGGATGATTATTGGTTAGATAAAGGCGATTATCGCCTCGATTGGGATACCAATGATCGTATTGAAGGGAAAACAGCTGAACGCGCTTATGATGTTGTCATGCAGCTTTCTGATGCGAATGCTTGTATTAATGGCTGTATTTTTGTAACCCATTCTACCGGTGATATGGTGGCTCGTTATCTGTTTGATAATATGGATACCTGGTTAGAAGCCGCGGGCAAACCAGCACTTAATGTTCTTGCTTCCATTGATCTAGCCGGTGCCGGTGGTGGTTCTGAATTGGCCGATTTAGCGGTTGATTTGCAGCAGAATGATTCTTGGTATTTAGCACCGATGAAAGCGGCCGTCAGCTATTTCGCCGGTGGTACTACGACCTTGCCTGAGAACTTAGGCACTATGTACGATCTACAAGTCACCACGGCGCGTAATATCGCGACGACTCCTAATAGCATTCCACGCTTACGTTTTGTCGGTGGTGGTGATGATGCTTATAAGGTCACTAAAGCTTTTTTAAACGGTACTGATGATTCAGTCGTCGCTTTGCATTCTTCGTGTGGTGCCATCAATGCTCGAGGCATTGATTCTTGTTCGACTCGAGTTGAAATGAATGGTTTAGTCGATGCGGCGAACGGTCCTGATGGCTTGGTTTATAATAACTATCCGATTCTTCAAGGTCAGGGTATTTCTCATGCGGGTATTGTGAGCTTTTATGGTTCGACCAATGCAGTTGATGATGAATTGGCGTATGTGCGTAATAGTTTTTCTAGCAACGGCTTAAACGTTAGTTTTGATACCTATATTTATGACTATAAACCTTGGTGGTATGGCTGGTCTGCAGCGGATCAGTATCAATACGTTAGAGGATCAGGGGATAAGATGGTTTCTGAAATTATCTACGATACGTTTAACCAGTAGCGACTATTGTTAGATAGTGGCTCTTAAAGGGATGATCTAATCATCCCTTTTTTATTGGAGGTAAAAAAGATGGAATTAGACAAGCGTAAGGCGTTGCTTATGCTTAGCTCGGTGATCCTATTAGCGGTTGTGTTTTGGCCTGCTAAAGAGACTCCACCGCTTGCAACAGCCATTGTGATTGCAGATGTCGACAAAAGGGTTGAGCTTTTGCCTGGCAACGCTGAGATCGTTGCTAAGCCAGCGGCTAGCGCGCAAACATTGCCACCAAAGCCAGCTAAAGAAGTATCGGTTGAAAGAGGAATGCAGCACGAGATGCAGCGTGTGGCTGATATCTATGAGCAGCGTTCTCAATATGCTCCTTATTCGTTATTCCTTTCTGCAGAACAAACAGACCTTATTAATCCCAATCAAAGCCATGAAAGTCCTAGGGCTTATGACGTTTTAGACGAAACTATTAGTATTTTAATTAAGCCTACTAAATATCGTTTTTCGACGGCTGAGAATGTCGAAGTCGAGATTATTATTACGTCTTCCGTAGCAGGCTTGAAAAACCTCAGTAAGCTTGAGGCGTATTTGAGGTCGACTAAAAGTAAGCAAAGCTGGCCATTAAAAATTTTGCAGACTAATGATCAGCAGGGGGAACGCAGTATTCAGGCCAGCATCGATCTGAGTAGTGAGCTCGCGAGTTTTGACGAAAAGGATTATTCGATTGTCGTTAGCGTCCGTTTTAATGGTGATTCGCCAGTTATTCAGAGTGCTCCCATACAGCTGGTGACTCAGGTCGCTCGGGTTGTTGGTTTGGGCGTTAATCGAATTGAGGATAACGATTTGATTATTCCCATCAATATTGATGTTGATGACGGGGGTTATTATCAAGTCTCGGCCAGTTTATTTGATCTGGCTACGAATTCAGCGGTCAGTTATTTGATTGCCAAGCAACGTTTAAGCAGTGGTTCACATACTTTAGATGCCAGAGTTCAAGGTCTGGTATTACGAGATAAAGGCTTTAGCGGACCGTTTCGACTACAGGGCATTACTCTGATAAAGAAATCAGAGCGTCCGGGAATGGCTGAAGCTTATGGCATGGCTGATGAAAGCTATGAGGTTGAGAGGGTAAATTTAGACGACTTTCAGTCTATTCCTTATCAAGACCCGATGACAGAACAGCGATTAGAGTTTATGCGTAGCATCGGTCAGTAGTCAAAAGCCCTGTTCACTTGCTAGTCAAGTCGCTATAATCCCGCAGTTATTTTAGGCGGGGTTTATCTGCGGTATGCGCCTTATTCGTGGGTTATACAACATTCCATCCGACTTTTCCGGCTGTGTTGCTACTATCGGCAACTTTGATGGTGTTCATTTAGGGCATCAGGCAATTTTACAACAGCTGAAAAAACAGGGTGAAGAGCATCGGCTACCGACGGTAGTGATGATGTTTGAGCCTCAACCGCGTGAGTTTTTTGCACCGGACCAAGCCCCTGCGCGTCTTGCTAATATGAGCGAGAAGTTACAAGACCTCGCCAGTTTTGGCGTTGACTATGTATTGTGTTTGCCGTTTAACCAAAAACTACGTTCGATGAGTGCCGATCAGTTTATTCAGACGATCTTGCTGGATGGGCTAAAAATTAGTCACTTAATTGTGGGTGATGATTTCCGTTTTGGTTGCGACCGTACCGGTGATTATCAGCTCTTGCAGCAAGCTGGCTTTAGCGTTGAAGATACCAAAACCTTCGAGTTAGAAGGTCAGCGAGTAAGCAGTACTCGAATTCGAGAATGTTTAAGCGCTAATGATTTAGGTACGGCGGGTACGTTATTGGGTCGCCCTTATCGAATGAGTGGCCGTATTGGCTATGGCCGTCAGTTGGGGCGCACGATTGGAGTGCCCACGGCAAATGTGATTTTGCAGCGTAATAAATTGCCTATGACCGGGGTTTATGCGGTGAAAGTGATGGAAATTAGCGTAGCCGATTGCCATGAAAGCCCAGCACTTGATCAAGCGGGTAGGATTAAAGAGTGGCAAGGTGTGGCTAATATTGGGGTTAAACCTACGGTTGCTGGTACACCAGAGCCATCGTTAGAAGTTCACGTTTTTGACTTTCCTAGTTTGGGAGGGGATGAAAACTTATATGGTAAGCGTTTAAGTATTGAGTTTTGCCAGAAAATTCGTGAAGAAAAAAAGTTTAAGGGTTTGGATGAGCTGAAAGCGGCCATCGCCCAAGATATGACCGTTGCTCGGGAATTTTTTTCCTAAGCGCAGCAACGACTACACAGAATTAAATTTTAAAACATAAGAGCCTAGCGGCGAATTATAGTTGGAAGAAAAATGAGCAATAAAGACCAAGCGGGAAAAGTAGAGAGCCAATACAAGGCGACATTAAACTTGCCAGAAACTGATTTCCCGATGCGTGGAAATTTGGCGAAGCGTGAGCCTGAATTGTTAGCTCAGTGGCAAGATATGGGCTTGTACCAAAAAATTCGAAATGCTCGCTCTGGTCGTGAACAGTTTATTTTGCACGATGGCCCTCCGTACGCGAACGGTGATATTCACATTGGCCACGCTGTAAACAAGGTATTAAAAGATATCATCATTAAGTCGAAGACGATGTCTGGCTTTGATGCACCGTATGTTCCTGGTTGGGATTGCCACGGTTTACCGATTGAATTAAAAGTTGAAGAATTGGTTGGCAAAGCTGGGGATAAAGTGACTCCGGCTGAGTTTCGTCAACATTGTCGTGAATACGCGGCCAAGCAAGTTGATGGCCAGCGTGAAGGTTTTAAGCGTTTGATGGTATTAGGTGATTGGGAAAATCCTTACCTAACCATGGACTTCAAATTCGAAGCCAACATCATTCGTACCTTGGGTAAAATTGCCGACAACGGCCATTTAGAAAAAGGCTTTAAGCCCGTTAACTGGTGTATGGATTGTGGTTCTGCATTGGCGGAAGCGGAAGTTGAGTACCAAGACAAAAAGTCGATCGCCATTGATGTGAAGTTTGAATTTACAAATTCACATGATATTCGTGACCGTTTTACATTTGTAGAGCCAGAAGAAAGCTATATCGGTAGAAAAACAAGCATTGTTATTTGGACTACTACGCCTTGGACGTTGCCTGCTAACGAAGCGGTTTCGGTTCATCCAGAATTAGAATACTCCTTAGTCTATTTGGCTGAGAGTGATGAAATACTAGTTCTGGCAACGGCTCTTGTTGAAGATGCGATGGGTCGTTATGGCATTACAGACTTTAAAGTAATTGCTAACGCTAAGGGTGCAGATTTTGGCTGGACATTAGATGATTCCAGAAACAGTACAATGAAAGTTAATCATCCATTTATGCCAGGAAAAAATGGAAACGATCTTAAGCAAGTACGTGTAATTACAGGCACTCACGTAACGGCCGATGCAGGTACGGGTTCTGTTCACACTGCACCTATGCACGGTGCAGACGATTATGTTGTATGTAATCACTACGGTATTTTCTCTGAAACTATGTTGGTGAGTGCAGAAGGGACTTTCATCAATAGCCCAGAATTAGAAAGCCTAGAGCTTGCGGGCTTGTCAGTTGCCGATAAAGGTAATTTCCGCGTATTGGGTATCCTTGGCGAGAAGGGTGCTTTGATTAAGAAATTAAAAATCGAGCACAGCTACCCACATTGCTGGCGCCATAAAACGCCGATTATTTTCCGTGCGACGCCGCAGTGGTTTATCGCCATGGAATCTAAAAATGCGGAAACGTCTTTATTATCACAAGCGATGCACGCGGTTGAACATGATATCGAATGGCGTCCAACTTGGGGTAAAGCCCGTATCGAAGGCATGATGAATGGCCGTCCTGATTGGTGTATTTCTCGTCAGCGTACTTGGGGGGTGCCAATTGCCTTATTCGTTCACAAAGAAACCTCCGCACTGCATCCAGATAGCCAAGCCTTAATCGAGAAAGTTGCGTTAAAGGTCGAAGAAAAAGGCATTGATGCTTGGTTTGAATTAGAAGTACAAGATCTTCTTAGCGATGAAGACGCTGAAAATTATGTAAAAGTAACTGATACATTAGACGTATGGTTTGACTCGGGTGTGACTCACGCAGCTGTGTTGGATGAGCGTGATGGTTTGCGCTCTCCTGCTGATTTGTATCTGGAAGGTTCAGATCAACACCGTGGTTGGTTCCAGTCGTCATTATTGACCTCGGTTGCAGCGAAAGGTCAAGCGCCTTATAAAACCGCTTTGACGCATGGTTTTACCGTTGATGCGAAAGGTCGCAAGATGTCGAAGTCGATCGGTAATACCGTATCGCCTATCGAAGTGATGGATAAACTTGGCGCTGACATTTTACGCTGGTGGGTAGCCGATACCGACTACAGCACTGAGATGACAGTATCTGATGAAATTTTAAAACGTAACGCCGATGCTTATCGTCGTATTCGTAATACTTGTCGCTTCTTATTAGCCAACATTGCTGGCTTTAATCCTAAAACGGATTTGGTTGCGGTAGAAGATATGTTGCCGTTGGATGCTTGGATCTTAGATCGCGCAGTGAACATCGATAAGCAGGTAAAAGAGCTTTATAGCGATTATAACTTCAGTGGTTTGACCAAGCTGTTGATGAACTTCAGTGTCGGTGAACTGGGTGCTTTCTATCTAGATATTATTAAAGATCGCCAGTACACCTGTAAGGCTGATGGCCTCGCGCGTCGTAGTGCGCAGACGGCCTTGTACCATATTGCGGAAGCGATGGTACGTTGGGTTGCTCCAGTGCTGAGTTTCACTGCTGAAGAAATTTGGGATGTTTTACCGGTTGCGGTCGATGCTGAAGGCAATGAGCGTGAACGTGAAAAATCAGTGCTTCTTGCTGAATGGTATGAGCTTCCTGAAGTTAAAGACTTGAGTCTAAATGATGCTTACTGGCGTCAAATTATGGCGGTTAAAACTGCTGTGAATAAAATATTAGAAGAAGCCCGTGCTGAAAAGAAAGTCGGTTCAAGCTTAGCTGCTGATATCACTTTATATGCCGATGACGCATTAAAAACTCAGTTAGAAAAGCTAGGTGAAGAACTTCGCTTTGTAACAATTACTTCAACAGCCGATGTTCAAACGTTAGCTTCTGCAGATGAAGCAACGACTCAAAAAACAGATGTTAGTGGTTTGCGTTTATCGCTTTCTGCATCAACGGCGATTAAATGCGAGCGTTGCTGGCATCACAATGTGACGGTTGGTTTGCATCCTGAACATGCGACTTTATGCAGCCGTTGTGTAACGAATATTGCGGGGGATGGCGAAGTGCGTCATTTCGCTTAATACAAACGATGAGAGTATTAAAATGAACCAAGAACGTAAGGCTGGGGAACCCTCAGCCCTAATTTGGTTGTGGTTATCGGTCTTCGTGATTGCGTTCGATTTGATTACTAAGCAACTAGCAGAAAACTTTTTAAGCTATGGTCAGCCTGTACCGATTCTACCGGTATTTGATTTGACCTTGCTTTATAACCCTGGTGCGGCCTTCAGTTTTTTAGCGGGTGAAGATGGCTGGCAGCGTTGGTTTTTTACTGCTATAGCGGCCGGTGTTAGTACTATGCTAATTGCCTGGTTGTATAAGCTACCGCGTGAAAATAAATGGTTAGCGGTTGCGCTAACGCTTATTTTAGGTGGTGCATTGGGCAATTTATTTGATCGCTTGGTATATGGCCACGTGATTGATTTTATTTCTGTGCATTGGTCAGGTTCATATTTCCCTGCCTTTAATATAGCTGATAGTGCCATAACCATTGGTGCTGTTATGCTAGGTTTAGACGTGGTATTTGAAGCCCGTAGAGAAAAAGCGGCTGCCGCTATAGCAGAAAAAAACCTGAACAAAGAAGGTGAAAAATAATGTCTAATTTTATCCAAACGATTGCAGCCGATTCTAAAGTCTCTATGCACTTTGCCTTACGTATGGAAGGTATTGCAACGGATGGCACACGTAAAAAAGACGAAGTTGATTCAACCTTTAAGACCAAGCCTGCTGAGTTTGTATTAGGCGATGGCAACTTATTACCAGGCTTCGAAGAGTTTTTAATTGGCCTGACAACTGGCGATCATAAAACCTTCACTGTGCCAGCAGAAAAAGCATTTGGTCAAACAAATCCGCAAAACATTCAAGAAATGAAACGCTCTAGCTTTGCTGTTGATATGCCTTTATCTCCTGGCCTAGTTGTTTCTTTTGCTGATGCTGCGAAAGCAGAATTGCCGGGCGTGATTAAATCGATTGAAGGTGATTATGTGGTGGTTGATTTTAATCATCCTTTAGCCGGTAAAGATCTAGAGTTCGAAGTTCAAATTCTGGCGGTGGACGCTTAATTATGAAAATAAAAATGGCGAACCCTAGAGGTTTTTGTGCGGGTGTTGATCGCGCAATTGATATCGTAAATCGTGCGCTGGATTTATTCGAGCCCCCCATTTATGTTCGCCATGAAGTGGTGCATAACAAATTTGTGGTTAATGGCTTACGTGAACGCGGCGCAGTGTTTGTGGATGAGCTACACGAAGTGCCAGACGATAGTATCGTTATTTTTTCAGCCCATGGTGTTTCACAAACCGTGCGCAATGAAGCGACTGATCGCGGCTTAAAAGTATTTGATGCAACCTGCCCGCTAGTGACCAAAGTACATTTAGAAGTTAGCCGTTATAGCGCTGATGGCAGTGAATGCATTTTGATTGGCCATAAAGGCCATCCAGAAGTTGAAGGTACTATGGGTCAGTACGACCATTCTAATGGCGGCAATATTTATCTGGTTGAAGATGAAAAAGATGTGGCTGCGTTGGAGGTTAACAATCCAGCAGCACTGTATTACGTCACGCAAACGACGCTTTCCATGGACGATACCGCAAGAGTGATTGAAGCTCTACGCGCTAAGTTTGAAAAAATTGAAGGGCCACGCAAAGACGATATCTGTTACGCCACGCAAAATCGCCAAGACGCAGTGAAAGTATTGGCAGCAGGTACTGAATTATTATTGGTAGTAGGTTCGCCAAATAGCTCTAACTCTAATCGCTTGCGCGAACTGGGTGAGCGCATGGGAGCAAAAGCGTACTTAATTGATAACGCTGAAGAGATTCAAAAAGAATGGCTAGACGGTGTGGAAAGTATTGGTATTACAGCCGGCGCTTCGGCTCCTGAAGTACTTGTACAGTCGGTGGTTGATCGCTTGAAAGAGTGGGGCGGTGAAGTGCCTGAAGAGCTGCAAGGGCAGGAAGAGAATGTTGTGTTTTCTTTGCCGAAAGAGCTTAAGCTTGTTGAGATAGACTAATTTAATTAGTTTGTAAGCTAGATAAAGAAAAAGCCCGCATTTTATTCTTTGTTAGATTAGGAATAAAGTGCGGGCTTTTTTGGTTTTAAATCACTCTGCGTTTGGAAATAAAGCGCATTCAGGACAAGCGGCCGCTCTTTCTGCGTCAGTTGCTCCTAAATCATTGTCGTTCCAGTCTCTTGGCTGGATGCTGGCAAAATCATGTATTTTACGACCGCGACTATCGATCATTAAACCACCATCATTCACTTGGTCACCTTGAGGAATTGCGACGAGTAAAAAGCATCTAGAAATATCGGGGGCATCAGGGTAGATAGTTGCATCTCCGCAAGTAAATGCTTGAATATTAAATGCTGGGTTTCCGCCATAGCTGATGACGACAGGGTCTGTGGCATAGCCAAGGCCTACATTAGGACCGCCATCTAAATCTGTCGTATATCGAAAGTTATCAATGAAAAAGCGTTCCTGCAGTTCAACCATTTGTAACATTTTACCCTGCGTATCGGTTCTTTGGCTTTCTAGTACGTAATGGCGGTAACCAGGCATTACTACAGCCGCTAAAATGCCGATGATGGCCACGACAATCATTAGTTCGATTAGTGTAAAGCCTTTATTCTGTATACGCATTAGTTCTTCTCCAGCCAGTAGTCTTTTGACATATTATCATAACCATTACCTATGGGTAGTGATAGCTTCACAACTTCGGTACCGACTAGAATACTACGAGATGAAGCAGTCGCATCTTTTTTATTCGACTCTTTATTGCGTATTATGATAGGCATAGCTGGAATTCCTGCTTGCACTAGACTAAAGCGATGCACAGAGTCATTTAATAAATATAAAGTAGCAATACCAGGATCAGAACTGCAAAGGTCAGCGGCATTATTTGATTTTGGGGCATAGGTAGTAAATAGTGTGGTATTAGCTGAGGTATTGGAGCGAGATAATACCTTTTCCCCTGGTTGGGTCAGGGGAATTTTCCAGCCATACGCAGAAGGCCTACCCCAACTTAAGAGATCGCTTGGTATTATTGTGTGATTAACAGGACTCATCAGAGGTGTGCGAATCATATAATGATAGTCAGTGACCACTAAACTTAGTGGGTGAGCACGATAACCTGAGCCAACACTTAACAATATATCCTTTTCTTTTTTACGATAAATTACATCAATTTCATTAAAAAAGCGGCGGTTGCCTGCTCCACTACCTGTGTTTATGTCGGCGAGAAGACTTGATTTGGCAAAATCTGTTTGCAGATCACCGGAAACATGGTCCTCATTGATGTCAAAGCGCCAAATACGGCCGCCAGTATCAGCGGCAAAGATTATGTTGGCTAACCCATCTCCCTTGCTATCAATAGGTGAAACATTAGCGGCAAAGCTGTTAGTGAACTCAGCAGGTGAGGCAGGAGCAGAGTGAGTATTAGCATCCCATAAAACTGCGCCAGATAGTGCATCAATCATATAAATAGTAGTGCCTAGTGTATGGTCGATGCGACTGTTAGGGCCATCACTCGAAGTGCCATCTTCTGCGGGGTCATAACCTCCAGAGGTAAATAGAACGACTCTTTGCTGCCCTTGCCACTTAACTGTTGCGGGCTCTAAGCGTCCCCAAGTTTGGCCGAGGTTATTGTAGCCAATACTAACTGCTGGTCTATTAGGAAAGTCTGCTGGGTAGTTACCGTGTTTTTGCCATAATAAGCTAGGGCTATCAGGATTTGTGACATTTAAGGCGTATAGGCTTTGGCCACCGCGGCGCATGGTAATAAACAGATAGACTTGTTCACTATTATCAACCTGACCATTGTCGTTAGTATCGTCATGCCAGTGGGTTAGTGGGCCATCTAAGCCATAGGTTTTATGATCATGAAAGCTGCCGCCAGAATAGTATTGATTTAAGTTTTGTAATAGTTCTTTAGGAATAAAAGCAAAGTGTTCTCTGGGAGTGCGTTCGTTAACATCAAAGGCATGTAAAAACCCGCTGTTTGTGCCCAAAAAAAGACTACGGTTTTGTGTTCTGTCACCATTTGAATCAGTATTTGAGCTATAAGTGATTATAGTTGGTTCACTATGCAAAGGATCTTCTATGGATAAGCGTGGAATTATATTGCCCTCAGAATCTAATCCATCAGCATTAGGACCGGAGTCGATATCAATACCTTGTGCCCAGGATAATAATCGCTGTTGATAGGCTTCGGACTCTTCGATGTTTAATTCTTCCTTGGTGAAACTAGCGGATGAAAAGCTCACCAAAGCCCCCTCTTTTATTGTTTTGATATTACGCGAAATATTTAGGTGCTGCGCAATCCCCCCCTTTGAAACTTCTAGGCCATCAGCAGCTGGGTTGTTACCACTCCAGAAACTTATGGCTGAAGCCTTGAAAAAAGCCGTTGTCTCATCGATTACGGGTTGTCCATCCTGGCCTACTATGGCTGTGCCAGTGCTGGTTTGTTCGAGTTGATAGCGTTTTAAATTACCGAGCCAATCAGATTTTTTGCTTGGTTTAAATAATGCGTAATAAAGCTCATCTGATAATTCCAGACTATTAAAAGCATTGACCGATACGGCAGGAGCGGTGAAGGTAGAGCCTTCGTCTGTTATTGAAGTGAAAAGAATTTTTAGTTGTTTGGCTAACTCTTCAGAATTGTCAGCAGGATAATAAGTTGAAGGTATCAGTAGGCGTGGCGCGCTAGGGTTATTAGGATCGATAGCAGCAAGTTTTACATCATTAAAAGGGGAGCCAAATTTGGCAATATTTTTAAGTTTATCTAAAGCGTCACCACCAACAAAACCCCCTACGGTATGTATGGTGACATTTTGGTGAATAGTTGAATCAGTATGTAAATTATTGACCTGAGCTAATAAAGCAAGCTCTTCGGCGCAGATACCACCTGCACTATCATAAGTGTAAACATATCTATTTGATCCTGATGATTTTTTATGTGAATACCTATAAAGAATAGAGCCGCTTGTAAACCTTTTGCCTTTGTAATTTTGATAAGAAAATTCAGTCGGTGCTGAGCATCGTTGTTCATTTTCTAGGCTTGTTAATTCAGCCTTTCGAGGATCATTGCTTGCGTTTATCTTACTGAGAATGTCGCTATTAGAGTATGTATCATAGGTTGGGGCGCCATCAGAGAATAGAATGATATGATTTTTTTGACATTGATTCACAATGGGTTTTTGATATTGCGTTTTACTGGAATTCATTGCTATAGCAGCGCCGGATGAACCATATTTTACGCTGTCGCCACTGAGATAGCGTAGTGCTTCATCGAGGGATTCGGTAATAGGCGTACCGCCATCAGCAGTATAGGCATTCATTATTAGATTAAAATCAGTGCGGGCATTAGCGACAGGAGTGAGAGCTAGATTTAACGTTGCCCCTTGTATGTCATTAAAACTCATTAAGCCAATATTAATATTGTTAGTATTTTTAATGGTATCAATTGCTATGTCTTTTACAATCTTTAGGCGTGTACTGTTTTCTACAGATTCCCCCATGCTGAGTGATGTATCCATAATGAAAATGACATTAGGCTCTAGCGCGGTAAATGAATTACCTAAGTGTATTTCTGTATCATCGCCCTGACTTATTAATGGTAAAATATTAGCTAATATTGCCAGTGATGTGAGAATGATTTTTTTCATTCTTATCCTTCCTTGGATATATGTTTGGATTAATACTAATAGCAGTAAACTTATATAGGCTACTACTAACTAGAAATTAAATTTCTGTATTGTTTACAGTATCAAAAGCAAAAGAATCTATGAGTCCAGTGCGACGATTAATTGCTAAAGTGATGTAATTAAATTCTTTTTTCAACGCAATAAGAGCAAGTTCGTGCTGGGTAATCTTTTTTTGGTCAAAGGTCAATTTAGCTTTAGGGTTTAACGGGTATGTTTTTTCTTTGCATCTGCGGCACAGTATTAATTTGAAATGTGATGGAGTTCCTTGGCGGTATGACGCAATCGAAAAATCCTTGGGTTTGATATGATAAACAACACTAGGCATTGTTGGATCTATTCTATCAGGATCTATTTTATCGATGTTTAAATCGGCAATATCAGCGATGCTTATACTGCAATATAAAAATGGCATTAACAATAGTAATAATGGGCGAGTTTTCATGAGTATGCTCTTAAGTAGCAGGAGTAAGGTGATGGGTTTAATTAAATTTTTATTCAGGACTGAGAATAGTTATTCCCATTATTTGATTTGAATTAATGCCACTGGGTAGTGTTGCAATGGATTCGATTTCAAAGTGTTCGATTCCAGCCCCATTCTTACCTCGTGAGTTACCGTTGCGCAGACTGCTTGTCGCCGGATTTCCAGGCTCAAGCATTGGTTCAAGGTGCCGAGTAATTATGCTTATTTGATAAAAAATATTGGTATTTATAGTAGAAAATACAGATGTGGAATTATTAGGACTATTCATCGCGTCACTTAAGACTTGAGTATCCCCCTTTTGAATATCGCGATAGGCTTTCTCGAGCTCGCTTTGAGCTTTTTGAAAGGCTGCTTCCTTATGTTGGACATGGCCAACTATCTTTGTTTGAAGGCCTGCACGCTGCATACTCATTACCGCGACAAGAGTGATTACGGTAAGTAATACTAAGCTAATTGCCAGCACGGATCCTGTTTGCTGTCTTTTCATCCTAATCCTTTAGGGTGCTTTTATAATTGGTTCAGGGATTATGCCTGATTTATGTTATGGATACAGAGTAATTTTATTCCATGAAATTAAATGTGAATAGTTTATTGATAATTACTAATAACAAAAGTACTGGTAAATACCTGGCGGCTAATTGCATCCGTCATCAAATAAGGGGCAGCATCCAATAGTACATAACGTCTTAAATCAGTGCTATTGGTTACATCAGTGATTGAGCGAGTTAATATTGAAACCTTAATCGCGTAAACTCGATCCCAGTTGGTAACGCCTCCTGCCGCGGAAGCTGCTGCACTAACGTATTTTCCTACGTTTCGCTCGCCAGAGGATGGAAGTGGGTCAATTCCTTCACCGTATAGGATATTCATACTTTCAACCCCATTGGCAATTGCTTGCACTGGGTTCGAGCGAGTAATGGCTGTTCCATTAAACGTATGCCCTTGGCACATTAAGCTGTTCATGCCATTACCATCAGGTTCAACCCAAAACACATTGAGGATAATGTCATCCTCTACATACCCCCCCGTTCCAGTGCAATCTTGGATTAATGTCTCCCCGCCAGCCGGAAGTGGAGGGATCCATGCAATGGCTAAACGATCACCATGAGTACCAGCATCATTAATAGTCGCTTGGGTATCTCCCAGAGCACTATCGTTAGTACAAGCTACTTCATTTGCGGCTACACCAGGTCTCGCAACACTTACAAGTCCAGCGAAGGCAGGGTCCGAGCAGTTGATTAATGCTGATGTCGTTCGGTTATCATCAGTTAATGAATCAAGCCCAGCCTGTCGTACCTGATTCGCCAAATAGGACATAACAAAACGGCCCGTTTCTTGAGACTGAGACATACCATCGGTAGTCACTGAACTGCGATTTGAGCTAATTAAAACCTGAGCAATCGCATAGGTAATCATTAAACTTAAAACGAGAGTAATCATTAACTCAATGAGAGTAAAGCCTTTGAAGGACGAAAGGCTATGATCGGGTCGTTGGTTTTTAGATGCCTTCATGGGGTAATTACATCCGTAAGGGTTAGCAAGCCACTGTTGGCGGTTCGTGCAACGCCTGTCGTCGCTTCGTCATCCGTTCTAGCTCGCCATTGGAGCGTAATATTGAGAGGATCTCCATTACCGCAACCAGCAGTAGCACAGGAAATTGTCAGTTGTGCCTGGGGTAGGTAGTTAATAGAATTACCTTGAAAGCCTTGAGCTTTTGGGGTTCCGCAAGCGACTTCATATAGATCCCAGGCCGCTTGTTGAGTGCTCGTGCAGTCTGCTGCAGGAATAGGAAGTCCCGTTCCTGTATGATAGCGGGAACATACTGGGGCTATTACTGCAGCGCACACAGGGGGGCTGTTTTGACCTGCAGCAATGATGTAGCTAGCGGGAGTTACATAACTAAAAGATGCAACCTCATTTGCATGAATTCGGCTGATAATATCATTGAATATCCAGACAGCCTGGCTTCGGTTGCCTGAGTCTGTTGTTGCGCGTACAGCCTGCATTTGTAAAGAAACCAAGCCCATTAAGCCAATGCTAGTAATAGTAATAGTGACTAAAATTTCAATCAAACTCAGGCCTTTTATCATGCCAAGGCTACGGATACTTTGCATAGTGTCTCCTTAGTTATAAGTCGGTAAAAGCCTGTGGGCAATTAATATTATTGCCAATAACTTGGCCAATCTGGTTAATTTGTATCGTGCGAGCATTATCACCAGCACAACCAAAAGTAGCGATAGTGAGCACACCTGACCGTATTGCTGTTCCGCTTGGGTTAAATCCAATGGGGTTAATACGGTCTAATACGCCTCCCGCGCCTGAACTGATATGAGCATCAGGTCCAAAGCTAGAATGGTTTCGAAGAACTAATTCACCTGCATTTAAAATATTATTATCATTATCGTCTACAAAAATGATCCATCCTAGGCCCCAATTAACACCCGTTGCACCAGGAACGAATAAGCTTGCTGCAGAATCTGCAGAATCATTGGCAGCAGGATCACTACCAATAGGAATCATTTTGACAATGACGTCATTACTGATTGCATGGTTTCGAGCATACATAATATCAATTAATATTGTACTACTAAGGCTATTGGATGCGGAATTAGAGATGTAGGCTCTCATTCCTGGAGCCGCTACGGACAATAGAATTCCTGCTATCGCCATGACTATCATTAATTCAACAAGTGTAAAACCATTATGTTTTTTCATAAATACAGTTTCTTTAATCTATATGCTATGTACTAACTTTGTCGGATAAGCGGTTTATTACTTAGCACGAATGGTCTAATTTACCATTTTTTAATTTAAAATACTGGCACTAGAGATCAAAAAGCCAAATGTATTGCATTTGGCTTTTTGGTGAAAGAAACAATCGATTTTTAGTTTAAAGGATATTATTGAATGGTCCAATAATCCTTATGCACTAGATCGCAACTGCTTTTACCACCTCCCAAGTCAAGTGTTCCACTAAGAATGACAGATCCTTGATTATCACAGGGGTCACCTTGGCACTCATCTGCTGTTGGGTTTTCGATACAAAAGCATTTTTCATGCCCGGGATTTTCGTCGCAGAAAGCTAGATCACCAGTCTTAGTCGTACGAATTTCAATCACTTCGGCAGGAATACCTACCGATGAAATCCCCTCATCACTTATAATTGGACCTGTTGAGGTTGAATGGGGATCATTATCACCTTTTAAGTCAATTACGTAGGCATGCGAGTTGCCAATATCGGCAGTACAAGACCCTGGGTTTGGAGTGCTTGAGGTTGGAGAGAAGGTAGTGAAGTAGATATCGCCGTTTGCGGTTAAAGACTTCGATAATGCTTTTTCTCCAGTTGCTAGCGCAAGTTTCCAGCCATTATGTTTTTGCAAATCTGTTGAATTGCCTTTTAAATTAGCTAAAGCTCTTGGTGTTAGGCTGGTATAGGTTTGTGGCTGGGTCGTCACGTTATAGTCTTTCAATATGTAAAAACTATCTTCACTACCACTTTCTAAAGGGTGTGCACGAAAGCCACTGCCAATGGATATTGCAAGGTAGCCTGAACTTTCGCCTTCAGAAAAGTAGGCAATGCTGGGTGCATAATAAAAACGCTGATAAGGGCTTCCTGAATCACCATTGGCATCAAAAATTAAACCGCCTTTGGCGAAATCACTTGCGCCACTGTTGTTTTTATTAATGTCAAAGCGCCAGATTTTACCACCTACATCATTGGCGAAAAAATAATCTGTCATACTGTCACCATCGTAATCGACAGGTGTTATATCAGCAGTGACGCTATTAGTCATTGCTGTCATTCTTAAGTGGCTGCTATCTGGACTCGCATCCCATAGCTTTGTGCCGAATTCTGCATCAACAATATAAATAGCTTTACCGTGGCTATTGGTCGCTCGGGATGTACGTTCATCTTCATTAGAGTCGTAACCCGCGCCAAATATTAATACGACCTTCTCGCTACCATTCCAAGGTACTTTTGCTAAGGTCATGTTGGACCACGTTTGCCCTAAGTGTTTGAAGTCGGCTGTGCCACCATTAATTTGCCAAGCAAATTTTGGATTATCTGGATTCGTTATATCGAGCGCATAATACTGCTCCCCACCACGACGTAAGCCGAAGAACAAAAATATTTTTTCTCCATCGGCAATATCAACCTGACCATTCTTATTGAAATCAGTATGCCAATAGTTAATTGGACCATCAACTCCGTAAGTTTTTGTGGTTACTTCTTCACCATCAATATAGTTAGGGATGTTTTTAAGTAATTCTTTTGGGATGAATGAAAAGTAATCTTTAAATTCATTTTTATCCGCTTTGAAAGCGTGTAAATAGCCGCTATTGGTTCCAACAAAAACAACTCCGTCTTGCACGATATTACCGCTGCTGTCTGCTGGGCGATTGTAAGTCACTACTAGTGGGCGACTGTGCAGTGGGTCTTCCATTTGGCGGCGAACCCCGGTGCTGCTATCGACTCGGTTACCCCAATCTATCATTGCTTGGTGCACATAGTCAGAGACTGAAGTATTTAATCCGAGCATGGATTTCGTTACCGATGTTTTATTTAAGGTATCAGTTAACGGAACAGGGGTTAATGGATTGGGGTGCCCAAGGTATGTATATATCTTAGCGGGCTCGCTGAGCGTAGTTGCCGCGTTTAATCGACTTGCTGCTCCACCGACTAATACGCTAGCACCATCATTTACGTTGAGATCTGTCCAGTAGCTGCGTGATTCTGAGGTAAAAACGCCATCAATGATTGCATTGTTACCTTTAGAATCTAATACCTTTCCGTCTCCACTTAAGCGATAAGACTTTAGATTTCCACTCCAGTTATCGCCGGATGCTGGAACAAACATGGCGTAATACAGTTGATCTAGGTGCTCTAGACTATTGAAAGAGTTCGCTGCTACCGCTGGTGCTACGAAGGTTGAGGGGGTTGATGATGTATTCCCGAGTTCTTTGCCTAAGGCTGCAGCGATACTGGCGCCATCACTTGCAAAATGAAACTCTCCTTTGCCAGCAGTAGCAATTGATTGCATATAGTCAATTGCATTAGCTCCGCCACTATCATTTTCGTCAAAGAAACCGCCAATAACAGAAGTCTTTACAATCTGTACTCCAGCAAGGTCTTTGTTCTGGTCGAAATGACTTAAATAGTAAGCGAGTTCGTTAGCGCAATCGCCATTACCGGAGCAGCTTTTATTGAACTTTTTCAGAATACAGCTGTCTTTTATCTTTTGCTTCTCTTTTTTCTCTTCTTCCGTACCGGTAATCGCATCGTTGTATCCTATACATTCTTTATAGACGACTTCGACGCTGGGGAAGTCGACATCCTTAATCAAATTTTTGATCGCAGTATTGGCGCCAGTATCATTAGACGGTTCGCCATCAGTAAATAAGATTAAGGAGTTTTTTTCTTGGCAGGCGCTATTAATTGGAGAAAGGTATTGACTGCCAGATTTAGATGAACTGACACTTGGGGTATTATTTTCTTCGGTTGTATACTTATTAGTGCCCCAATCAATGAATCCATCATCTTGGTAAATGATCGTTTTACCCGGGATCAACTCTTGAGAGTGAGTATTATTGCCATATTTAGGTGATTTTCCACGGAAGTACATTGCAGCTTCGTAATAAGTTTCGCTTAGCGGTGTGCCGCCCCAAGCTAAATAATTATTAATTTTATGCTTAAATTCTGTTCGAATATTTTCAATATCATCAACGGCAATGTCGACAAAGCCGCCTTCACTTTTAGAATCAAAACGCATCAATCCTAGGCGAATACCGCCTGTGGATTCAACAACTGATATTGCCGCTTCGGTAGAAATTTTCATGCGGGATTTTTTACGGGTACCACTACTATCTTTTAGTCCAAATTTATAATTGAGGAAGTTGCCACTGTATAAGTATTTAAAGTGATTGTCCCATTTACTAGTATATTTTTTATGAATATCATCATAGGAATTGTATTGCCCATTATCTTTTTTTCCGCGAGTATTTATGTAAAAATCACCGTCATAAATACCGTGTAGTCCACCATCTGCCTGACACTCGATTAGCTCATTAGTATTATTTGAACCAGTCGGGAGGGTGTTGCCAGTTGGCTCCCAATTTTTTGACGATTCATTCCAACGTTTGAACTTTTGATTATAAAATCCATTACTTTCTAAATTTTCAAGTATACCTTTGCACACAAGTGCGCCACTATAAAAAAAATGTTGTTTGAGGGTGCTGATTTCAGAGTGGTTGAAATCAGTTATATTAGAAATACTATCGTTTGAGTAGTAAAATAAGTCGCCTTGGAATGAGTGATAAGTATCGTAATCCGTTTCGGAATTATAGCTGGGTACGTCATCTTCATACCAGCCCATGCTGCCTGAGGTATCCATGACAAAAACAGCGTTATTACGAACACCTATCGATTGGCCTCGATATATTTCTATATCTTCAGCCCAACTAGGTTGAGAAATATTAGCCAATACTAATAAAGTAATTGTGATTAATTTAACAAAAAAATACATTAAAGCTTTCCTCAAAATACGGCCACTGGATTCCAGCGAATATAGGAAACGCTGTTATCTTCATTATTGTATTGTATACGCACAGCTTTTGACGGCTGAGTTAATCGTGTGCGTAGTATTGTACTTGTCGGCTGGTCTTTGCCATTTAGAATTAAAACGGTATTGGCATCGAGAGTTAATTTGTAAGTGTCGCAAGTAGCGCAGAGCTTTACATGTATTAGGCCGTAATTTTTTTCTGCGGAATAATTTTCAGCGATTGTTATTTTATTGGCGTTGGCAGTAATGTTACGGCTAAGCACGTCTGAATGACAAAAGGGAATAACGGCCAGCGACATCATAAAGTAAAATAGTTTCATGATAATCCTTTATAGAGAGTTCTTGGTATTGTTCAAAGCATCTACGGTAATGCCCGTGAGCTGATTGGCTATTAAACTAGGTCGCGCTCCGTTCGTGCTGGAGGAAATGCGCAGCTTTGTTTTAATCTCCATGTTAACTTCACTGCCATCAGTTAACGCTAGGCCGCCCACTTCAGTTGGAATCAATAGTATCTCGCTACTGGGTGGAATGGCGGATATTCCAGCATTAAAGTTACTGCTGTCGGTTAAAGGCATAGGATTATATATTTTCTTATTGACGGTATCGAGAGTGAAGGTATTCTTTATTTTAGTAATTAATTCCCCTCTAGTATCCCCCTTTTTTAGTTGCCCTAACCAGTATTCCTGCTCATTGAGAGTGGTTTGGAATGCAAGCTCATGATGTTGTAGGTTGGCTACTATTCTAGTTTGCAAACCAGATCGTTGCATTGAAGAAAGAGAGATAAGGGTAATCGCTGTAAGTAATACAAGGCTAACGGCGAGAGCCGATCCTTTTTGCTTATATTGCATGCTTTCCATAGCCTAAATTAATGACGTAGAGTATTTTTCTGATTTTACATGCTAAAAGCCTTACTGCCATTAATGCTAGATAAGCGGCTTATAATAAAGAGTGAGCGGTATTGATACTCGCTCTTTATTGATAAGCCCATTTTTAAGCAGTAGTTAAAGATCGTCTCATGATCTTGATTTTAGTTAATACGCCAATAGCTCTTTGATAGTTGGTCACAGCGAGAAATGTTGGTTTTCACCGTTTCGGCGCCAATTGCGGTAATGCCTTTTAATTTTTCACAGTCGCTATCACCATCTTCAGGGGTGGGGTCTTCAGGAGTAGGATCCTCCGGTGTAGGGTCTGTAGGTGTAGGGTCTGTAGGTGTAGGGTCTTCAGGAACAGGGTCTTGTGGTGGGAATAGAATAACAGGATTAGGTGGAATGCCGCCTTGAGCGAGATCGGTAATCTGGGTATCACGATACGCATCATCATAGCTAGGAGATAGCTGGTAAAGTCGTGTTAGGCCTGTATCAGCATCGCAATTAGCTGATGCAATGGCATCGAGAGGGCGATAAGTGGTGAAAAGAATATTATTCGCAACGGTTACCGAGCTGGCTAACACTTTTTCACCGACCCCCGCTAATGGATAGTAACTGCCTGCCTTCTGCTGCGCTGTTGATGCTGAAGAGAAGTCACTGAGGTTCGCAATATCTGCTTCGTCATAATTGCTATAGCTAGTCGGTACGGTAGAAATATTAAAATCATTGAGGATGTAAAAACGATTAACTACTCGAGTATCGAGAGGGTGGGCGCGAAAGCCAGAGCCGATACTAATCTGGAACTGTCCTTCCGCAGAAAAATTTCCATAGCGGGTAAAGGCAATGTCGGGGGTATTAAAGAAGCGAATGTTGTCAGTGCTACTGCCACCATTAAAGTCTGCCATAATACCACCTTTGGCAAAGGCCGCAGCAGAAGTTGCGCTATTGTTTAAATCTAAGCGCCAGATACGGCCTCCGACATCAGCGGAATAAAGCACGTTGGCATAGCCGTCTTGGTTGCTATCTATGGCGACGATATCTGAGACTATGCTACTTTTCATTTCCGTTAGAGTCAGGCTCGATCCTGAATTGGAGGTGCTCCACAGCAGTTGGCCTGTTGTTGCGTCGACCATGTAGATGGCATTCCCCATACTACTAGTGCTGCGGGTTGATTTTGCATCTTCAGCAGGATCGTAACCACCACCAAAGAATAAGACTTTAGTTTTAACCCCAAGCCATCTAACCACGGCGGGCGTCATTTTTGACCAAGTTTGCCCTAGCTTGCTAAAGCCACTGGTCGTATTGTTGATTTGCCATAAAAATTTAGGGTCGCTGCGATCGCTCACATCAAGGGCGTAATAGCTACGACCGCCGCGGCGCATCCCTGCGTATAAATAAATGTGTTCATCAGCTTCACGGTCGCCACTGGCATTTAATATCACCCCGTTACGGTTGACGTCTTTATGCCAATAAGAGACGGCACCATCCATGCCATAGACCTTATCTAGACTAGAAAGCCCGGTGAAATATTGGTAAATATTATCCAGTAACTCTGTTGGAATAAACGCAAAGTGCTCTTTTGGATCCTCTTCATTCGTCGATATCGCATGCAAATAGCCAGAGTTGGTCGCGACGAAAATACTGCTATCAAAGGTTTGGGTTGCCGCATCTTTAGCATAATTGATTACCACGGGCTGACTATGGAGAGGGTCTTCCATAAAAATACGAGCATCATCTTTAAAAGTATCGTTATCTTCATCGTTTACATCGATACCCTTTGCCCATTTGATTAAGGTGGATTTCTGCTGTGGGGTATAGGTAGCTGGTAAAGCTAATAAAGCATCTGTTAATTTAGCATTCGTTTCTTCTATGCGGTTTTCAGTCGCAAATAAGGATTTATTATTACCGAAATAGGTGGTTATTTTTCGCCCAGTTGTTAAGCGGCTAGCTGCACCGCCACTGCGTACTTCATTGCCGTCGGCTTTGCCATCTGGGGTCCAAAAGCTATGTGAAGTTGCTAAAAAGAAGCCAGTATCAGGGTCAACGGCTGGATCATCATTTTTATCCGTCACGACGCCTTCACTGGTTAAGCGATAGCGTTTAAGATTACCTGACCAGCCGGCAGAGTCGGTGGGTTTAAAGACAGAATAATACAGCTGATCCAAGTGCTCTAGGTTATTAAACGCGTTTACCGATACCGCGGGAGCGGTGAATGTGCTCGAGGTTTTAGCGATTGAGTCGAAAATGTCTTTTAACGATTTCTTTAATTGTTCATAGTTTTGAACATTGGAATAGATACCATTACCCTCTTTTAGGTCAGGGTTAACGGGCTTTCCAGGGGCGGCCCAAGAGCCATATTTGGCAATGTTTTCTAATTTAGTTTGGGCATCGCCTTGAACGAAACCACCCACTGTATGGAAGGTTACATTTTGAATGCCATCGTAAGTACTATTTAAGTCTTCTTGGTTGCCATAAAAAGCAATTTCTTCCGCGCAGCCACCATTACCGCTACAGCTTGTACTTAATCCAGATACACGGTTCTCTGCGGGTACTGTATTCAACAGGTTTTGAATGCGAGAATTGGCCCCCGTATCACTGCTAGGCTCACCATCAGAAAACAGCACTATATGGTTTTTTTGGCATTGATGACTAATAGGGCTAGTGTATGTTCCACCTGAGCGAGTTTCTGCATGACTATAAAACGTTGAGTCGTAGCGGCCATAATGAAGGTCGCTTCCTCTTAAGTAGCGTAATGCTTCTTCTAGAGATTCAGTGATCGGTGTCCCCCCCCAACCTACATAGCTATTAAGCTTAGTCGCAAAGGTACTTCTTGCTTCGGCGACAGGGGTCATTGGCATATCGACATAGCCGCCCCAGCCACTGCGGCTATCATTAAATTTCATGAGGGCAATATTAATACCATCAGTATTATTGATAGTATCAATGGCAGCCTCCTGAACTTGAGATAAACGTGAAGGGCTGGTAGCAGCAGGCCTTTCATTACCCGCATTGTTCCAGCTCATACTGCCAGAGGTATCCATGATGAAGATCACATTCGGCGCATCACGCTCTGCAATGCCGGTATAAATTTCAGTATCGTCAGCCTGTAGGAAGAGGGGGATTAATGACAATACCGCCGCACCACAGGTTAATAATCGTGTTTTGAAAAGATTAAGATTCATCAGACTGCTCCAGAGTGAGTTCTTCGGCCCTTAATTCGCTGGCACTTAATTCCCCCGTTCCCCCCAAGAATAAGTAAGTCACGGTTTTAGTGCTGCGGTTTATCCCTAGTTGAATTGAGTTAAACTTCTTTTTAATCAGTGCGACCGTTAAGTCTTTTAATGCTAGGGTTTGGTCGTTGAGTAATATCTCTGCCCCTTTCTCGAGCCTATAGGGCTTTATCTGGCACGCTTGGCAAAGTTTAATGTTGAACACCGATGGCGAGCCATTTTGATAGGAAATTGTTTTAAGGTCGCTAGGCGCAATTCTGTACATTACATCAGCCATCTCTGGATCAATGAGATCGGGATCAAGACCTGTTGGTGTAGCCATTTGAGCAAAGCAGGCTGAGCTAGTGATGAGTAGAATAAAAGACAGTGAACGCATAATGAGTCTCCTTAAATAATCGGATGATTAATTGAATTTAGCCTGCAGGGGCAATGTATTTTATGCCGACAAGTTGGCTAGAAAGTGTTCGACCTGGTGTTAAGCCAATATTAGGTTCGGTAGCTTGAGCGCTGACAGTAAAGCCATATTCAACAAAGGTGCCGATGCTAAAGCCTTCAACCAGTGAGCTTTTAACTCCTGTGTGTTGTATATCGCTGACAACGGTTAAGCGTGCTGCCCCCTGACTACCTGAATGGTACGAGCTGTAAGAAGAGGGGTGACCTGGGCCTACGGGGCTGAAAATCTGTTCGCCATTAGTAATACCAAAGCTATTTAAAGGGGCAGACAGCGCTTCAGTCGCTGAAGCTTGGGTAGCATAAAATTGATAAATTTCTTCTAATTCACCATTGGCAGCGTGAAAACCTTGTTCTTGGTGTTGAATGTTACCGACCATCCGCCCCTGTATACCTGATCGCTGTAAAGCGGAGACCGAAATGAGAGTAATTGCAGTTAAAATAGTCAGGCCTATGGCTAGCGCTGAGCCTTTGTTTCTACGATAGCTATGCTTAAAAGAATATGACGTCATAAAGTAATTCCCATAACACTAATATTAGGAGAAACTCATTTTTAGCAATTCCGTTTGCTGCTTGATCTTTATGCCTAACCTTGAAACCGAGTACAGTACTGATTTGGTTACAAAAAAATTACAAATTAAATGAATTCTCATTAATTATAGTAGAGAGCACTGGTGAACTTGCACAACCTTGTAGGATAGGCGGTATTCTTTTTACGGGTTAGCGGTTATATGCAAGTTACTGGGGTACCTGCTTTCACATCGGGTATGTGATCACCGTCTAAATCTTGAGCAAAGCGAATGCGACCAATGCGAGAAATGATGATGCCTTTGACTGCCTCATCTAAACAATACTCGAAGGTACCGTTGTAGAAATTGGCCATTCCATGTGCGTCAAAACGAACTTGAGTCTTTGGGTATTTAATAAAAACATCATCACCATTGAAAACTTGATAGCGTTTTTCTATCGCTTCTTCAGGATCGCGTTTCTTATTTTTATTGCGGTCAATAAATTGAATTAAAGGCAATTTCCAGTTTCGAACACAAGTTGTATCATCGTTACTAGGGCAAAGCACGGCAGTGCTGGTACTTAAAATCGCCTGTTGGCGCGTCATTCGTAACATCATCAATAAATTGCCGATATCGGATTGAATACGAGATTGATTGATAAAAAACCGATAACTAGGGCCGCCAGCGCTAAGTAGTAAGGTGATAATAGCGAGTACGATCGTGAGTTCTATAAGGGTAAATCCCTGCTGTTTCATATAACCGTCCATGGTTTGATGGGTAGTATGAGTACAGCAGAAGTTATTTAGCGTGTTGTGCAAGTTCACATATTATCAGCTGGTTGGCTGATAATAATGGTGATTTAGTCTGAGGGAGAATTAATACTTAACGGTAACTTCTCCTCAATAGCCGCTGGGTAAAAAGCTATTCAATATTTAATTTAGAACAACGATAACGCAAAGCACGAAAACTAATTCCCAATTTTTCAGCGGCCGCTGTTTTATTCCAACGAGTTGCTTCGAGTGCTTCATTAATGGCTAAGCGTTCGATGTTTTCGATGTAAGCCTCAAGGTTGCCATTAGCCATGTTAGTAGAACTTTCCATCGCTCTAGTTGGCTTACTCTTATGGTTGGGCAGGTTAAGGTCTTCAATGCTGATATCATCATTTTCCGACATGGTGAACGCGCGCTGTAGAATGTTTTCTAATTCTCGTACATTGCCTGGAAAGGAATAGGCGCATAATGCGGTTAGAGTTTCTGGAGCTATTTTCAGCGCCGGCATTTGCCATTCTTTGGCGTACTTTTGAATGAAATGCTCAGCTAATAAAGGAATATCATCAGGCCTATCAGCCAGTGGTGGGGTTTCAACGGTAATCACGTTTAGGCGAAAATATAAATCCTGACGGAATAATTCTTCTGCAACGCGTTGCTGTAAATCTCGATGGCTCGCACTCAGAATTCGCACATTCACGGAGAGTTCTTGTTCATGGCCGACAGGGCGCACAGTTTGTTCTTGTATCGCGCGCAATAGTTTGGCTTGCATGTCGATGGGAAGCTCTGTCACTTCATCCAGAAATAACGTGCCACCATCAGCAGCGCGGAAAAATCCGAGTTTGTCTGAACTAGCCCCAGTGAAGCTCCCCTTCATGTGGCCAAAGAATTCACTCTCCATTAAGTCTCTTGGAATCGCCCCACAGTTAACGGCAATAAAAGGCTTATCGCGGCGTGCCCCTAATGAGTGAATCAATTGTGAAACCAGTTCTTTACCCGTACCGGAGGGGCCATGAATGAAAATAGGCGCTTGGGTACGTGCGACTTTTTCTATCTGGTTATTGAGTTTTACCATGGCTTTCGAATTACCAATTAAGCGCACGGTATTGCTTTTATTAGCATGAGTCGCTAATGGTACTTCTGTTAATGTCAGTGCTGCAGTGACGACTTCTCGTAAGCGTGTTAGGTCGATGGGCTTAGCAATGAAATCAAAAGCACCGGCTTTTAAGGCGGCGACGGCGGTTTCCATATTGCCAAACGCGGTAATCATTGCGATGGGCATTCGTTTATATTTTTTATTCGCTAACGCGATTAAATCCATGCCACTACCATCGGGCAATTTCATGTCGGTTAAGCAGAAGTGAAATTCTTGTTGTTTTAATAATGCAATTGCTTGGCTGAAATCAGCGGCGCATGAACAGTCGATATTCATTCGTTCTAGAGTGATTTGAATCAGGTCGCGAATATCGGGTTCGTCATCAATAATTAATGCTTTGTAGTTCATGCTAATTCCTATGTCACTTTAGCAAAATTAAGGCTAAAGCAGGTGCCTAAGTTTTCGGCTAAATGGTCGCTGGCAATGTGCTTAATACTGGCTTTATTGGCTTCACAAATTTCGCGGCATAAATATAAGCCCAGGCCAGTGCCAGAATGCTCAGTGGTAAAAAAGGGTTCAAATAAGTTCTTTTGATGTTCTTCACTAATACCTGGGCCATTATCCATTAAATAGAGGCGAACTGAACCAGCAATATGTTGTTTGGCGGTGATTCTTAATTGCGCATCATCAGGATGTTTTAATAAAGCATAGCGTAGGCCGTTACCACAGATATTGTGTAATACCTGCTGCAGTTGGTCGGGATCGAATTTAATTAAATAATCTGGACTGCAGGTGATGCTGAGGGAGAAGCTTTCATCATGGGCTTGTTGGAATGAGTCTTTGAAGTGTTCTAACCAAGGTTTCAGCTTTATGACTTCCACGTTGGCGTGATTGCGTCGGCTAATCTGTAAAATATCTTCCACGGTGCGATTGATGCGCATGCAATGCTGTTCTATTATTTGCGTGAGTTTTACATCACCTTTAGCAAGATCGGGTGCCTCTGCTAATAGTTGTGCCGCATGGCGTAACGCACTGAGGGGGTTGCGAATTTCGTGCGCAATACTGGCGGTTAGTCGCCCTAGTGACGCGAGTTTTATTTGCTGGGCTTCGGCGGCAATATCCCGACTATCCTCAATGACTAAAACATAATCCCCTGCGACTGAATTAACTAGGGGAGATTTATTTAAGATCAATTGATATTCGTTATGCTCAAAGCGAATGTTGGTGCAATCGCTATGATTAATAAAATTCATCAGTCCGGGTGGGAGAGCTTGGCCATCGTTGCATTCAAACCAACGTTGCGCCGTTTCATTACTGAGTAGAACTCTATTCTCTTTATCACACGCAATAATGGCGTTAGGCAGTGCTAGTAGCACATTTTTATTTATTTTACGCAGACGCGAAATCTTCTCCGCTTGGCGATAGGTTAAATCCAGTGTGCTATTAAGTTTGTTGGAAAGCGTCTGGGTTAAAAATGCGAGAGTAAAGCAGAAAAATCCATACAATCCTGACGTGAAAACTTCTTTTTCGTTGAATTGCCAAGGCAGAAAGTGCTGAGTATAGATAATCGCAATGGTTGTCCAGGCCGCGACTGAATACCCTAGAGATCGTGTGACGAGTAGGTTAGAAATGAAGATAGGGATTAATATTAGGTTACTGAATCCGCTGCCTAGTCCGCCACTGGCCTGCATCATGATGATGAGTAAGGTAATATCACCAAAAAAGAAACTGACGGCATATTGTGGGTGGGTACTCAGTCGTGAGCTGGAAAAAACCAACATCAGGGCCGACCAAAATACATAGGCGGTATTAGCAAGTAAGAATCCGTGTGGATTCGCGTGGGCGACAATGGTATTGGCCGTATCTAGGCTGTCTAAAATGACGAACATTAACGATAATAGCAGGGCATAAAAGCTGTAATAGCGTAATAAACGCTGCCCTTGGACAAGAACGTCCGCTGGTTTTAACCACATTTTGAAATATCCGTTTGCAACCTGTCCACAATTTTTCGACAATACGCGGCAAATATCCCGTGGTCAAAGATAATCGCTATGCAACAATTCACAATCGCCCTTGCCCAAGTCAATTTTAAAGTAGGGGATATAGACGGCAACCTTGAACGTATATCCTCAGCCATCACTGAGGCTAAGGCCTGTAACCGTGGGGATAAAGCCTTAATGGTAGTTTTCTCTGAGTTAGGTTTAATTGGTTATCCGCCAGAAGATTTATTATTACGCCCCAGTTTACAGCATCGAATTGAAACTGCGCTGACACACATCGCAGAGTTGAGCGCTGATATTACGATTGTGGTGGGCTATCCCTGTCGTGAAAACGGACAATTGTTCAATATGGCAGGTGTTTGGCAAAACGGTGAGCAAGTTGCTCGTTATGCCAAGCGCTGCTTGCCTAACTATCAGGTATTTGATGAGCAGCGTTATTTTACCCCCGGTGATGATGTTTGTGTTTTTGAATGGTTGGGGCATAAAGTCGGCTTAACCATTTGTGAAGATATTTGGCACGAGCACCCAATTGCGGAATCGAAAGCGGCGGGGGCTGAGTTGATGGTAAATATCAATGCCTCGCCCTTTCATGCAGGAAAATTACAACAGCGCCATGAGTTGCTAAGCAATCATGCTAAGCGCCATCAATTGCCGATCGTGTATGTGAATCAGGTCGGCGGTCAGGATGAATTGGTATTTGATGGTGCGTCGTTTGTGGTTAATGCCACTGGTGAAGTAATCGCCTGTGCGCCAGAACATGAGTCTGATTTGTTGCTGGTGGATTTTGATGAATCCTTGCAGGTGCAAAGTGAGCACAAGCTATTAACTAAGCCTGAGCTTGCCAGTATCTACGATACCTTGGTACTGGGGACGCGTGATTATATTGAGAAGAATGGTTTTAAGGGCATCGTTTTAGGATTATCTGGTGGTATCGATTCGGCGCTGACGCTAGCGATTGCGGTGGATGCAATTGGTAAAGATCGAGTTGAAGCGGTGATGATGCCGTTTAAATACACCTCTTCAATGAGTATGGAAGATGCCAAATTAGAAGCCGATGCACTGGGTGTTAGTTATAAAGTGCTGCCGATTGAACCTATGTACAATGCGTTTATGCTGGCGCTGGAAGACGAGTTTACGGGATTAGCAGCCGATACCACGGAAGAGAATCTGCAGGCGCGTTGTCGCGGCGTAATGCTGATGGCCATCTCCAATAAAAAAGGCTACATGGTAATGACCACCGGTAATAAGAGTGAAATGGCGGTAGGTTATGCCACGCTTTATGGCGATATGGTAGGTGGGTATAGCGCGCTGAAAGATGTGTATAAAACCATCGTTTTTCAGCTGTCGCGTTATCGCAATGAACTTGCAGCTCAGCAGGGCGACCCTGATGCGGTGACTGAAATCATTCCAGAGCGAGTCATTACTCGTCCTCCATCGGCTGAATTGGCGCCTGATCAGGTTGATGAAGACAGTTTGCCACCGTACGATATCTTGGATCAAATTCTTGAATACTATATCGAAGGTGATATGAGTGTTGATGGGATTATTGCCGAAGGTTTTGCCAGAGAGGATGTTACCCGCGTAACACGCTTGGTCGACTTATCTGAGTATAAGCGTCGTCAAGCACCTGTTGGCGTTCGAATCACCTCACGCGGCTTTGGTCGTGACCGCCGCTACCCTATTACCAATGGCTGGAAGGCGGGTAGCTAATTATTGAAGCGCTAAGAAGTAACGGCTTATTCTGTCATGATAGATAAGCCGTTGCTGATGAATCGTGATTTTTTATTCAATCAAGCCGAAACTCATCACGCCAATCAAGGTGCGACGATCTTCTTTGGTTAAGCCACTATCAATAAATTTACCTTTAGCGCTTAGTTGCTTATGTTTCGGGTAATTGAGCTTCAGCAAAGCCAATGCCTGTTTCGCTTCAAACTTTTGCCCTAATAAACGATACGCCTCAACCTGCAAAGCCAGTGCATCGCCGACTACGCTAGTGCCTTGATAGCCAAGCATGACACGCTCGCCACGCTGCGCGGCGGCTAAATACGCATGACGCTTCATATAAAAACGACCTACGCCAATTTCATACTGAGCTAAACGATCGCGTAAAAAAACCATTCGCTTCTGTGCATCTTCATTATATTGACTATCGGGGTAACGACGTACGAGTTCATCAAAGTGATTAAAAGCATCACGGAAAGGGGTTGGATCACGGCGTGCTTGCTCTGACGGGGTATAGCGTTCAACAAAGCTAAAACCTAGCTCATACACGGATAAACCACGCATGTAATAGGCGTAATCAACTTGTTTATGCAAAGGGTGTAAGCGAATAAAACGTTCTGCAGAAGCCAGTGCGCCTTCCATGTCAGACATCATGTGTTGGGTGTAGATCAGCTCAAGCTGAGCTTGCTCCGCATAGTCGCCAAAGGGGTAACGTGACTCTAATTGCTGCAAACGTTCACTTGCGATTAGAAAATTGTTATCTGCCATTGCCTCCCTGGCTTGCTCGTAAAACTCACGGTCGCTGAGATCTTCAGGGCGTTTGTCGCTGCTGGAACAGGCTGCCAAAATTAAGCAAGATAAAATCAAAAACGATTGGGTAAAGCTTCTCATGGAGGAATATTCCGTTTAACTGTATACTAGGTGGTCAATTATGGCGCTGTTTAATAAGCGACATTAAATCATAGTCTTAATCTTCACTAAAGATCATTTAAAGTTCATTCATGTCAAATTCTATACAAGCCAGTGTTTTAGTCCCCATTCATCTTGGTAATAAGCGCCTAGATAAGATTGCAGCGGAATTGTTTCCCGATTTCTCTCGCTCGCGTCTGCAGCAGTGGATTGTCGATGGGAAATTGACCGTCGACGGTGAAACTCGTCGTATTCGGGATAAAATGGTTGGCGGCGAGAACCTAGAACTTGATGTTGTTCTAGAAGCCGAAGGCGACTGGGAGGCGGAAAATATTCCATTAGAGGTCGTCTACGAAGATGATGATATCGTAGTGATCAACAAGCCATCTGGCTTAGTTGTTCACCCAGCGGCGGGTAATTATACCGGTACGCTATTGAATGCCTTGCTGTACCACTATCCTGGTATCGAAAATGTTCCGCGTGCAGGTATTGTGCATCGTCTGGATAAAGATACGACCGGTTTGATGGTGGTTGCAAAAACCTTGCAAGCTCAAACCCAGCTAGTAAATCAGCTGCAAGATCGCTCAATGGGCCGTGAATACGAAGCCGTTACTATGGGTGTAATGACGGGGGGCGGTATTGTTGAAGCGCCAATCGCTCGACACCCAACTTCTCGTACTAAAATGGCCGTGGCGCCTGAAGGTATGGGTAAAGAAGCGATTACCCATTATCGTGTATTAAAGAAATTTAATGCCCATACGCATATTCGCTGTAAATTAGAAACCGGGCGTACACACCAAATTCGTGTGCATATGTCGCATATTGGTTATCCTCTGGTAGGAGATCAGACGTATTTTGGTCGTTTCCGTTTGCCAAAGGGTATTTCTTTGCAACTTCGCCAAGAGCTACAAACCTTTCAGCGCCAAGCATTGCATGCTCGTGAATTAAGCTTGTGGCATCCAACGACAGACGAATACATGACTTGGGATGTCGAATTACCGGAAGATTTTCAGAAATTATTACAGTCACTAAGTGATGAGCAGTCTGAAACCTATGAAGATTTCGACTATTAAAGCATAGAGCTTAAATTGATCGAGTTGTAATAAAAAAGAGCAGTGCATGATAATACCTCAATGGCCAGCCCCCGATAATGTAAAAGCATTGGCGACTGAGCGTGAGGGCTGCGCTGCCTCTGAATCTTCCCCCTCAAAGCATTTAGGTAAAAGTCTTTCCCCTTATAATTCCTTCAATCTTGGTGATCATGTTAATGACTTGCCAAGCCATGTCGCCAGCAATCGTCAGCAGCTAGTCGAGTATGCTCAGGGTTGCGATGAAATTCGTTGGTTGCAGCAAATTCATGGCACTGAATGCCCAAATGCCAATCTCATTCCTGATGCAGCGCAAGCTGATGCAGCCTTTAGTCGAACTCCCACTTTAGCGTGTGCAGTGATGACCGCTGACTGTCTACCTGTTTTATTTTGTGATCTGCAAGGTCGACAAGTTGCTGCCGCACACGCCGGTTGGCGGGGTCTGGCCAGTGGTGTATTAGTGAATACGCTAAAAACGTTTACCAATCACGGCATTGCTGCGAATCAAGTGATTGCTTGGTTAGGCCCGGCAATATCTCAAGCTGCGTTTGAAGTAGGTCCAGAGGTGAAACAGGCATTTCGTTGTTTTGAGAATGGACATACTTGGGCGGATGAGGCTTGTTTTATCGAGGGCAAAGGGGATCGCTTGCAAGCGGATCTCTATCGTTTGGCTAGGTTACAGCTTGAGCATTTGGGAGTGGGTGTTTATGGGGACAAGTCGCACTGTACTTTTTCAAGCGTAGCTGAAGAAGCGGGGGAAGCTCGATTCTTCAGCTATCGTCGTCAATCTGTGACGGGTCGCCAAGCCAGTCTAATTTGGTTACTTGAATAGCTGGGATGGCGGAATACATCCTTCATTTGCAGTAGTTCTTAATGCCTTCTCGAGCCTGAGCTTGGTAATCAGCAATTTCAGCTTGTTCTAATTTTCGGAAACTGCCATCAGGCTGCTCAAAACGGCGCTGAGTATTGCCATTCATTTGCTGTAAAAGATTCTGTGATTGTAAACAGTATTTGGCTTTGTCTTCAGGGCTGTGATCTACGGTTAAGCTTGTTTCTTCTGTTTTAGTTGTTTTAGATTTGGCGGCAGGAGAAGAAGTATTAGTGCTGGCAGAACTGCCTGCTGAGCCTGCACCAGCCGCTTTTACATTAAGCGTCTTTGATTGCATATCGCGTGGCGGATTTTCACTATAGTGAGATCGTCCTTTATCATCGACCCAGTGATAAACTTTTGCCGCATAGCTGGTTGAAAAAGACGAACCTAGCATAAGTAAAAATAGAAGGGTGATACGGGTGGGTCGAGAAAGCATACATAAATCTCTTATTGCGAAACTATTTCAAATTACATTCGATTATAGCACGTGTTTTGTCAAGGAATTATCCAACTATTGTATTGACAAATCCTGTCAAAATGGCAAAATTACGCGGCTTTTCGTCATGCTAGGTTTCGGGCCGATCACCGACGTGTTATGAGAAAAGATAATTAAGAGAGTGAATAGGTTATCCCCTGTGTTCACCTCAGGTTCTTGTCTTAAGACCAAGATCAGAATCAATACGGTGATTGACCAAGAATCGATCATCCAGTCTTTAAACTCGTAGCTCTAACGTTCTATTGGCTTAACGCAACGATGTGTTAAATCAGATGTGATGTAAGCTGCGACGTTCTGCGTACAAAATTATACATTAGGGTTCTATCGTCTTAGCGACCAGCGATGCACAGAAAAAGCATCGCCAAATAAGCCCTAATGCTTTATTCGATTATCGATTTATAGTGAGGATAGTTCGGTGGAATTACTTTCCGGCGGTGACATGCTAGTACGTGCTTTGCACGATGCAGGCGTGGAGTATATTTATGGCTACCCAGGTGGCTCTTTATTGCACGTATATGATGCAGTTTATAAACAGAGCCACGTTAAGCATGTACTCGTCCGCCACGAGCAAGCAGCGGCGCACATGGCTGACGGTTTTGCTCGTGCAACGGGTAAAGCAGGTGTTGTCATGGTGACGTCAGGTCCTGGCGCAACCAATACTATTACCGGTATTGCGACGGCTCAGACTGACTCCATTCCTATGGTTGTGATCTGTGGACAGGTTATGTCTCACCTCATTGGTGATGATGCTTTCCAAGAAACCGACATGCTGGGTATCTCTCGTCCGATTGTTAAGCACAGTTTCCGCGTAACTGATCCTGTGGATATTCCAGAGATCATCGCTAAAGCATTCCACATTGCTGAAACAGGTCGTCCTGGCCCGGTTGTTATCGATTTACCAAAAGATATGACCATGCCAAACGAGCGCTTCGAATATAACTATCCGAAGAAAGTTAAGATTCGCTCTTATGCTCCGCCTCAACGTGGACATTCTGGCCAGATCAAAAAAGCCGTTGATATGATTTTTGAAGCCAAGCGCCCAATTATCTATTCCGGTGGTGGTGTTATTCTGGATAAAAGTTCAGATAAGCTACGTGAATTGGTAGATGTATTAGGCTTCCCTGTCACCAATACGTTAATGGGCTTGGGTGCATTCCCAGGTACAGATGAGCGTTTCTTGGGTATGTTGGGTATGCACGGTACGTATGAAGCCAACGTTACTATGCACCACGCTGATTTAATCATCGCCATTGGCGCACGTTTTGACGATCGTGTTACCAATGCGACGAATAAGTTCTGCCCAGATGCGAAAATCATTCACATTGATATCGATCCTTCTTCGATTTCTAAAACGATTACTGCAGATGTGCCAATTGTTGGCCCTGTCGGTTCGGTTCTAGATGATATGTTGGCACTGATTAAAAATAGTGGCCAACAAATTGATGCAGAGGCATTGGCAAGTTGGTGGAAGCAGATCAATGATTGGCGTCCACGTCATGGCATGCGTTATGAGAAAAATGACGATGGCCTAATGAAGCCTCAAGAAGTGATTGAAGCTATGTATGAAGCAACTGAAGGCAAAGCTTTCGTTACTTCCGACGTTGGTCAGCACCAGATGTTTGCTGCGCAATATTACAAGTTTGATGAACCGAATAGGTGGATCAACTCAGGCGGCCTTGGCACGATGGGCTTCGGCTTTCCAGCCGCTATGGGTATTAAGATGAACTTCCCTGAAGACAAGGTTGTTTGTGTTACCGGTGAAGGTTCGATTCAGATGAACATTCAGGAATTATCGACCTGCTTGCAGTACGGTATTCCGGTGAAGATCTTATGTTTGAATAACGGTTCTTTGGGCATGGTTCGCCAGTGGCAGGACATGAACTACGAAGGACGTCACTCAAACTCTTATATGGAATCATTACCTGATTTCGTTAAGTTGGTTGAGTCTTATGGCCATGTGGGGATTCGCGTAACTCATCGTGATGAATTACCACAGGCATTAGAAGATACGTTTAATAAGCACAACGACCGTTTGGTTTTCTTAGACGTTAAAGTTGATGAGAAAGAACACGTATATCCAATGCAGGTACCATTAGGTTCTATGCGCGATATGTGGTTGAACAAAACGGAGCGCACATAATGAGTCAGTCACAACGTCACATTATTTCCATTCTGTTGGAAAACGAACCGGGTGCTTTATCGCGTGTTGTTGGCTTGTTTGCTCAGCGCGGTTACAACATTGAAACCTTAACGGTAGCACCGACGGAAGATGAAAGTTTGTCTCGCCTTACCATGACGACGCTGGGTAATGATAGCAAGGTTGAGCAAATCACTAAGCAGCTAAACCGTCTTATTGAAGTGGTTAAGCTGGTTAATTTAACAGAAGGCCCGCACATTGAACGCGAGCTTATGTTGATTAAAGTGAAAGCTGTTGGCGCTCAGCGCGCTGAAATCAAGCGTACTGCGGATGTATTCCGCGGTCAGGTAGTTGATATCAGCAGCAGTGTGTATACGGTTCAATTAACCGGCACCACTGATAAGTTGGCAGCGTTTATTGAAGCCATCGGTCCAAGCTGCGTATTAGAAACCGTCCGTACCGGTGTTTCTGGTATTTCACGCGGAGAGAAAGTGCTTAGCTTGTAGTTCTATTCGGACGTTAAAGTCTGAGTATTATTGGCTGCTTGATCGCTAGTCGTGGTCAAGAAAAAAGCCCAAATCTTTTGTTAGATTTGGGCTTTTTTTTATCTGCTATTTGGTTTTTAAGATTGGGTTACTTTCTAAATGCCGTAATTTTAGAATTTGGTAAGTGCCGAATTGGGCCATTCATTTTAGGGGACGCGGTGAATACGTCGCTTCGCTCTCCCTGTACGCTCGCCACAGCATCCATGCTGCGGGACGCCACCTAAAACGAATGGCCCAACACGACCCCAAAGATACCTTATTGGGCGTGAAGTTTTACATAAATAAAATAATGACGGCTTAGGTTAATCTGATAAGTCGTCGGATTGATATTAGTGAAAACTTTTAATAAAAATAAATTCTATGGTGATGTATTGAGTTATTCATTTTAGGTGGCGTCATCTGGCATGGATGCCAGATACGAGCCTCCATGGATGGATTTACGGCGTCCCCTAAAATGAATGACTCAATGCAGCGCATGGCAAAGCCTAGAATTACGACGTTTTTCAAGTAGCTCATTAAACAAGCTAAGCGTTATATTTTATAAACGCTCTTCGTCATAATCTTACTCAAACCCGTCATGGCAAAACGAATGGGTAGCGGAAACTCATAACCGCCCGCATCAATCGCTGCGGTAGCGTGCTTGGCTTCATCATCTAGCATCTGCAACAAGATCGCTTTGCTCTTAGTATCTTGAGTCGGTAACGACGTCATGTGCTCACTTAAATGCTTACACACTTGGCGTTCAGTTTCAGCCACAAAGCCCAAACTTACCTTATCGCTGATCGCGCCTGCCAGTGCACCAATACCGAATGATAAACCATAAAATGCGGGGTTTAAGACACTGGTATGGCTGCCTAATTGAGTAATACGATCTTCGCACCATACTAAGTGATCAATCTCTTCCGCGGCCGCTTCATCCATCGCTTCACGTACTTCAGGCAGCTTAGCAGTTAAGGCTTGGCCTTGATAAAGCGCTTGAGCGCAGACTTCACCGGTATGGTTGATGCGCATTAAACCTGCTGCGTGCTTGCGTTCTTTATCATCCAGCTCGTAATGACTAGCAGCAACATCAGCCGATGCTTGAGCAGGAGAAGGGCGCTGCTGGTTAGCGGCGCCTGGAATTAATGTGCGCAATGCTAGATCAGCATTTTGAATAAATTTGTCGAATGGTGATAAATGACGCATGAATAATCAACCTATTGTATAAATTAGCGCATGGCTTCAAAAGAGAAGGAGCTTAAATAAGAGAAAATGTTGGCTGATTTTACGCGAAAGGCCAAAATAAAACATGGCCTAAAACGTTATTTCATTACCAGCGGTTTAATAAGCTTATGAAATTCTAATAGTACTTCTTTTAAATGGCGGCCGCTAACGGGTTTATTAACAATCTTTTGAATCCCCGCTTCTTTCGCTTCTTGGTTAGTGCTGCCTATTCCCAAACCTGTAAGCATAATACGCATCGGTTTTGGCTCGATATCATTGTCGGCCATTAAGCGTTCAGTCAGCTGAATACCATTCATAATCGGCATATCGTGATCGATAACAATATAGTCGTAAGGCTCACCTAGGTTGGCTTTATTGCGCATTAAAGCCAGTGCTTCTTTGCCACTATAAGTACTGTCTGCGCGCATGCCCCAGCGCTTCACTTGTTTTTCAATCACACCGCGGAAAGTACTATTATCATCAACGATCAAAATTCGTTGGCCAGAAAGTAGATCGGAATCTTTTTCCACTCTTTCATCAAGCTCTTCTTTTATCGGCAGGAAGAGCGTAATAGAACAGCCGTGATGAGTCAGTGTTTCAACTTCAATAGACCCTTCCATCAAACCGACTAAGCGCTTAACAATAATCAAGCCTAAGCCCTGATCGATATTTACATTGGCAAACTGCTCTTGTGGGCCTGCCATGGTGCGGAATAAACGACGCAGCTCATCGTGCTCAATCAAGCTGCCTGTTAACTGAACTTGAAAGAATATACCGTCGTGATTATTTAATCCTACACGGAATACTCTTAGCTCTAACTCACCACTTTCCGTATGGCGAAGTGATTGTGCAATTAGGTTGGTAATAATGGTTTGCAGGCGGTGTTTATCGCCAAGTAAGCGCGGGGAAATATCATCAGCAATATCGAGCACCAATTCAATTTGCTTACGGTTGGCTTCTTGCTGATAGCGGTTCATGCATTGGGATAAACAATTGGTTAAATCAAAAGCGCGGTGGTCAAGATTAATACGACCGCTTTGCAATTTAGCGAAATCTGACATCTCGCTGACAAGATGTAATAAGTCTCGACCAGCAAGACTAATAGTATCTAAATAATCGCGTTGAGTATGGGTTAGGCGAGTATCCGCTAATAATTCACTCATCCCCATCACGCCATTAATCGGCGTACGAAATTCATGCCCGAGCTTGGCTAATAACTCTGGCAAAATGACATCACTGCTATTTATTTGTTGCTTACGCTTGTTACGGTAATTTTCAATGATACTTAAGTTTGCGAAAATAGTGCAGCAGATCATTACCAGCGGCAAGATAATACCGGACCAGTTATTAATAAAATCAAACGCTAAGAAATTGTGGGTTGTAAGTGCACTAAGCACTATTCCAAAAGCAATAATTGTATGCCCTAAAAATAAAAAGAATTGCGCCCGTTCGTTTTCGCTTTTAGCAAACAATAATATACAGCCTAAAGAAATATTAGTAATGATGATGGTCGCAAGCATTAACAGTGTCATTGTGCCCGAGGGTAAAAAAACATAGATCAAGGTCGAGGTAATGTTCATACCTAAAATAAAATTGAAGACCCGTAAAATATTTTTTGCATTGGCTGACTTCCAACTTAGCTGCATGGTCAACAGTGTTTGCAGTATGGCTGAGGCCATTATGCTAATAAGGATTATTTCATTTTTCCAAACTTGGCTTTGCGGAAACCACGTTGCCCATTGGCCTAGCCAAGCAGGTATAAAAACGAAAATACTGCTGCAATAGAAGGCAGAAATTAAGGCGATATTGAAGCGATAAAAGTACCAGAGGAAAAGAAAAAACATTCCTGTCGCGACAATCCACCCAAGTGCCATGCCAAGAATAGAAAAATCAAATTGCTGGCTTTGTAAAAATTGATCATTCGACTGTAAGCGCAGAAGGGTATTGATGGCATTGCTAGAATGAAGTTTTATAAAATAGGTTTGATTCTTTTTTGCCTGCACTTCAATTAAAAAAGGATAAGCTTGGCGATGGCTACCTTGTGCTTTGTTATGGGTAAGGCCGCCAGAACTCTGATGATTTAATTGGCCCGCTTTGTATTCATAGAACTCAATACTTTCTAAGCGATTATTGCTAATGCTGAGAACAAGGCTTTGATCTTTTGGGTGGGGGTTGGTAATGCTAAAGCGTAGCCAGTAGCTAGATTCTGAGAGGCTAAACCGTAAATTGTCGCTATGGCTTGGCGTAAATTTAAGCTGATTGTCTGAGGTTAAAATATCGTCAATGGTAAGTTGATTAGACTCGTCTTCAAATATCGATAGGTAAGGGGTGATTTGTAAATCAAAAGAAGAATCAGGCAGCATAATTGAGGGGACTGCCTGACTGTTAGCACTCAATAATAATGCGGGTATAGCGGTGGTCATCCATAACAAACTCAGTAAAAGAAATCTTTTAATATTCATTCGTCAACGACCCACCACTATTGCATTATATTGATTGTTTTTACTTGCCTTGCTCGCGAGCGATTGCACGATACGCAATATCACTGCGCATGAACATACCATTCCAGCTAACTTTTTTCGCTAAGGTGTAGGCATGTTGTTGAGCTTCTGTGACAGAATTACCCAAAGCCGTCGCACATAATACACGACCACCGGCCGTGACAATATCACCGTCTGCATTATTACTGGTGCCTGCATGGAAAATTTTGCTATCGATGCCTTCATCGCTTGGCAAAGAAATAACATCGCCTTTACCATAAGAGGCTGGATAACCGCCAGCGGCAAGCACAATACCTACAGCAGGACGTGGATCCCATTTAGTGTCTTTTTGATCTAGCTTACCGTCCATCGCGGCAAGGCAAAGATCAACTAAGTCAGATTGCATACGCATCATAATAGGCTGAGTTTCTGGGTCACCGAAACGACAGTTATATTCGATCACTTTCGGCGTGCCGTCAGCATCAATCATCAGGCCAGCGTATAGAAAACCTGTGTAATCATTGCCTTCTGCTGCCATGCCTTCAACGGTTGGCATAATCACTTCTTTCATGATGCGGTCATGAATTTCAGGGGTCACAACAGGAGCAGGAGAGTAAGCCCCCATACCGCCAGTATTTGGACCAGTATCACCATCACCAACACGCTTGTGGTCTTGGCTGGTTGCCATCGCAAGAACGTTCTTGCCATCTACCATGACGATAAAGCTGGCTTCTTCACCCGCTAAGAACTCTTCGATAACTACGCGACAACCCGCTTCACCAAAGGCGTTGCCAGAAAGCATGTCAGTAACGGCTTCTTCTGCTTGGGCGATTGTTTCAGCAACGATTACGCCTTTACCTGCGGCAAGACCATCAGCCTTAACCACAATAGGTGCACCAATTTTATTGATGTAAGCCAACGCAGGCTCAACTTCAGTAAAGTTCTCGTAGAAGCCAGTAGGAATTTGGTGGCGGGCTAAGAAATCTTTTGTGAAGGCTTTAGAACCTTCTAACTGAGCAGCGCCTTTAGAGGGGCCAAATGCTTTTAAGCCACGAGCCGCGAAGAAATCAACCACGCCTTCAACAAGCGGTGCTTCTGGACCTACGATGGTTAACTCAATGCCATTGTCTTCAACAAACTTGGCAAGACCTTCAAAATCTAAAACGTCGATTGCAACGTTCTCAAGACCGGCTTCAGCGGCAGAACCTGCATTGCCTGGTGCGATGAATACTTTTTCAACGTTGTCTGCTTGAACGGCTTTCCAGCCTAATGCGTGCTCACGGCCGCCTGAACCAATTACTAATACTTTCACAATAAATTCCTTATTCGTCCGAAGCCATTTGCACTTCGACTATCAAGTTAACTTGAGAAAAACAAAAACTTTAAACCGGAAAAGCCTGATATTCAAACGAAGTATCAGGCTTTTGTTTTTACGTTAAATCGCGTCTATCAATTTTAAAGAATCAATGACGGAAATGGCGCATGCTAGTGAAGACCATTGCAATACCGGCTTCGTCGGCTGCTGCAATCACTTCTTCATCACGCATTGAGCCACCCGGCTGAATCACGGCTTTAATACCATTCGCAGCAGCGTTATCTAAACCATCGCGGAATGGGAAGAAGGCATCTGATGCCATCACAGAACCGGCCACTTCAAGACCTGCATGCTCGGCTTTAATACCGGCGATACGTGCAGAGTTAATACGGCTCATCTGACCTGCGCCAACACCGATCGTCTGACGACCTTTGGCATAAACGATGGCGTTAGATTTAACGTACTTAGCCACTTTCCAAGCGAAGATCAAATCGTCTAATTCAGCTTCAGTCGGCTGGCGCTTAGTAACCACTTTGAGATCGGCCTTGGTAATCATACCTTGGTCGCGGTCTTGAACTAATAAACCACCGTTAACGCGTTTAAAGTCAAAATCCTGAACGCGGTTTTCAGTATCCCATTCGCCACATTCTAGAAGACGAACGTTCTTTTTAGCGGCAACAATAGCAACCGCTTCAGCGCTGATTTTCGGTGCGATGATGACTTCAACGAATTGACGATCAACAATCTTCTGAGCGGTTGCTCCATCTAATTCGCGGTTAAACGCGATGATGCCGCCAAACGCAGATTCAGTATCCGTTGCATACGCAAGCTCATACGCTTCGCCGATGCCGTCTAAGGAAACCGCAACACCACATGGGTTGGCGTGCTTAACGATCACGCAAGCTGGCTTAACGAAAGATTTAACACATTCAAGTGCTGCATCAGTATCAGCAACGTTGTTGAATGAAAGCTCTTTACCTTGCAACTGCTTAGCCGTTGCAATAGAGGCTTCTGTTGCATCTTCGTCGATGTAGAAAGCGGCTTTTTGATGTGGGTTTTCGCCATAACGCATGTCTTGCGCTTTAGTGAACTGGCTATTGAAGGTGCGTGGGAAGTTGTCACGGTTTTCAGTGCTCAGCGTTTCCGCTTCTAGGTTGATGGTACCTAGGTAGTTAGCAATCATGCCGTCGTACTGAGACGTATGTTCGAATGCTTTTAAGGCAAGATCAAAGCGCGTCTTTGTGGTTAGACCTTTGTGCTCAGCGATTTCAGCTAAAATGCTGTTGTAATCATCGGCTTTAACTACGATGCCTACGTGTGCGTTGTTCTTAGCGGCAGAACGAACCATAGTAGGACCGCCGATATCGATGTTCTCAATCGCATCTGCCAGAGTACAGCCAGGCTTAGCAACCGCTGCGGCAAACGGATATAGATTTACAATTACCAAATCGATAGGGTTGATGCCGTGTTCTGTCATGACTGCATCATCGATACCACGACGACCTAAAACACCGCCATGAATTTTCGGGTGTAATGTTTTAACGCGGCCATCCATCATTTCTGGGAAACCGGTGTAATCTGATACTTCTGTTGCAGGAATACCCTCTGCAATCAGTAACTTATAAGTACCGCCGGTAGAAAGTAACTCAGTGCCATTTGCACTTAGCGCGCGGGCGAATTCAACAATGCCTGTTTTATCCGATACGCTGATTAAAGCGCGACGTACAGGAGTGATGCTAACAATAGGGGCGTCGACAGAACTAAGTATGCTCATGATTTTCCGAAGTAGTAAGTAAAACAAACCTGACCAACTGGTTAAGTACGGTCTAAGAACGAAAAAGCGGCTATAAATAGCCGCTAGTAATATTAAAAGTTAAACGCTTAAAGCATTCCGTACTGTTTCAGCTTTTTCCGCAGGGTCCCGCGATTCAAGCCCAAAACCGTAGAGGCCTTGGTTTGATTGTCGCGGGTATACTTCATAACCGTTTCAAGTAGGGGAGCTTCAACTTCTGACAGTACCATGTTGTAAACATCGGATACTGGCTGACCGTCTAGGTTGTCAAAGTAATTTTGTAACGCACGCTCAACACTATCGCGTAGTGTTTGAGTATTGGCATCAAAAGATGAATCTTGTGCTGGGGTATGAGACGCTTCGGTCACTGTATCAACCTTCCTTAATAATGATTCTGTGTTCATGCCGCTATTCCTTTATTAAGTATTTTATCCTTGAAGAATGTTCGAATCGCTTGAACTTGCTCGGCTGAGCTTTCCAAACGATTAAAATTTTTGCGAAAGGCCAAGCCTTCGCTATGAGTCTGTAGATACCAGCTCACGTGTTTGCGTGCGATACGCACGCCTAAATAATCACCATAAAAGGTGTAGAGCCCTGCTATATGTTCAAGCAGTATGGTTTCGATTTCAGCCCAATCTGGTGCTGCAAGCAGCTCTCCGGTTGCTAAATAATGAGCAACTTGCTGAAAGATCCACGGCTGACCTTGTGCCGCGCGGCCAATCAAGACGCCATCGGCGCCGGTAAAATCCATGACTTCAGCGGCTTTCAGCGCGCTGGTAATATCGCCGTTAGCAAACACTGGAATGCTAACCTGCTGCTTAATTTCACGAATGGTATGGTATTCAACTTCACCACTATAACCACAGCCACGGGTTCGTCCGTGTACCGCTAGCGAGACAATACCGGCCTGCTCTGCGATTTCTGCAATTCTGGGTGCATTCTTATGCTCAGGGGCCCAGCCCGTGCGCATCTTTAAACTTACCGGTACTTGGACCGCTTCTACCACCGCATGCAGTATTTCGCTGACCAAGACTTCGTCTTTCATCAGTGCAGAGCCTGCGGCTTTATTACACACTTTTTTTGCTGGGCAGCCCATATTGATGTCGATGATTTGTGCACCATTGTCGACATTAAATTTAGCGGCTGCTGCCATGGACTCTGGGTCACCACCGGCAATTTGCACGGCAATCGGCTCAGGCTCTCCATCATGGTTCAATCGAAGCTGTGACTTTCGTGTATTTCGCAGCTCAGGATTGCTTGAAACCATTTCTCCTACCACCAGTCCAGCACCCAAGCGTCGGCATAACTGCCTAAACGGAAGGTCGGTCACCCCTGCCATGGGTGCGAGCACCACGGGGTTTGGCAGTTGATAAGGACCAATCATTAACATAAAGAATATGTGACTTCTGGTTAAAAAATGCGCGATGGAAAAGTCGGCGTATAATACTCATATCAAGGGTATGAATAAAGGCCTATTGAGCAGTTTTTAGTGAGTTTTTTGCAACTAAAAAGCTTGACGTGACAAATTGAGCCTTTTATCGATGGTTATCGAAAAATAGGGCCCAATTTGGTTGACATTAGGGGCTGAGATTTTGTAATGCGCGACTAATGGTTGCTAACCAGCTCAATACGATAGCCGACGGCTTCTGCTCCAGGATTCGCAATTTCGATAGCAATATGAATAGGAACATTCAACGGCATGCTATTCGACCCAGCCAATTCACCGGCTAAATACTCTTTTGGCTTAAAGTGGCGAGAGGCTATGGTCTGATCGTCAAGTCCTGTGAAAATCAGATTTAAGTCAGGGAAAGGCTGTTTGTATTCAGCGCTATTGATTAACAGCGTATCGATATACAGCGCTTGGTTAACTTTAGGGTGTGGGCGTACCATAAAATGTTGCGTCTTCATTTTGCTGACATCCTGAACCGCAGGTAGTTTGCAGTTAAGCAGCTCACATGTGAACGCATAGGCAGGGCGATAATGAGGGTGACGCGACCAAGAATCAAATTTGAAATAGCCGACTTGGGCAACCAGCGTAAATATCATTACGATTGCGCCACTGAGCCAAAACCAAAGGAAGCTAGGTTCTTTTATTACTACCGCTTTTTTCCTACCTTTGCTGCCTAAATTGAGAGGCTCATCCAGTAAGTCGTTCACTGAGTCGGCAATGGTAAGCTCAATCTCAACGGTTTCTTGTTCAATACCGTCATCGCCGCCTAAATGGTATTGATCGGTTTCAGGCCTATCTTCTAAAGAAGGTACAAAATCATCTTCTTGCTTCGCAACATTCTCTTTGGTGAAACTCATGTCAATGTCTTCGACTAAGTCATCATCCATATCCAATAACGCATCGGCCCATGATTCATCATTGTTTTTTGATTTATCCGGTCTTTTCTCGTCATCGATTAAATTGGAAGCCCAAGATTCATCTGCTTGGCCAGAATTGTTGCCAAACTTGTCATCTGAAAAATCATCATCAAAATTAAATTCGATATCTTGCTTATCATCTAATAGCGAATAACGAGATGGTTTGCTTTTTTCTTGCATGCTGAAAATAGAATCATCCAGCCGAAGGCTATTGTCGAAGGTTTCATTACTATCAGGGTCAGGTTGGCGAATACCAAAGTCTTCTAATGGGTCATCGTTAAATTGTTCAGGGATATCGTCATCGTCACTATCGTCAAAAACGATATCCTCTTTAACTGGAGCAGGTTTTGTCGCAGCCGCTGGCTTAAGCGGTGCTTTAGGCGCAGCGTTTACAAGATGATTAGCCGCTTTAAAAACTTGTAAACAAGACCCGCAACGCACAGCCCCTTTTGCCGCCGCTAATTGTTCTAAGCGGATGCGAAATGTGGTCTGGCAATGTGGGCAGCGAGTAATGTGTGTCTCAGCCATAACTACTAAATCCTTTGCTCTTGTTGACGGGCGACGTACGACTCATTAAATCTTCGTGCCTGTTAGGATGATCCAATCATCCATTTGTTCCATACCATCCATATTAAACCAAGGCTCATAAGCTTGGCGAACTTCATCGGCTTGATGGCTTAATAAGCCCGATAATGCGAGCTTGCCGCCGGTTTTTGTTAACTTGGCTATATTTTCAGCTAAAAACATTAATGGTCCGGCTAAAATGTTGGCCACCATTATGTCAGCTTCTATTTTGTGAGTATTCTCTGGCAATACCACATCATAACGTTCAGCTGAAATATTATTACGTTCTGCGTTTTGGCGAGTCGCAACCAATGCTTGTGGGTCATTATCAACCCCTAGCATGCGCTCGCTGCCCAATAGCAGGGCAGCAATCCCTAAAATACCGCTACCACAACCATAGTCGATGATCAGTTCACCACCTTCCACATTCTGATCTAAAAAGCGCAAGCAGTGAGCGGTAGTCGGGTGAGTGCCAGTGCCAAATGCTAAACCAGGATCTAACATCAGGTTCACTGCATCTTTATCTTCAGGATCTCTCCAGCTTGGACATACCCACAAACGATCACCAAAAGGCATTGGGTGGAAGTTATCCATCCACGCGCGTTCCCAGTCTTTATCTTCTACTAGCTCAAGCTTATGCTCAGGAAACTGCTTGCCCTGCATTTTTGGGTCAGCGGTAAACAGATCTTTCATATTGGCAATTAATGTATCGCCATTGATTTCGGCATCGAATAAACCGATTACAATGGTCTTATCCCAAACAGGCATGGTGCCCAGTTCAGGTTCTAAAATAGGTTGATCAGCACCGTCTTGCAAGGTTACCGCTTGTGCGCCTTCCACTAGCATCGAGTCTTCAATTACTTCGATTTGGTCGGGCAGTACTTCAATTTTTAGTTGTATCCAAGCCATTAGATTGATCCTTTTAACTGTTCTAACGCACTCGCAAGTGCAAATTCATAACCCTTTGGGCCCAAACCACAAATAACACCAACCGCTTTATCAGAAAAATAAGAGTGGGCACGAAAGGCTTCACGGGCATGAACATTAGATATGTGAACTTCAATAAAGGGAATATTAACCCCTAAGATGGCATCGCGAATCGCGACACTGGTATGAGTAAAAGCCGCCGGATTGATAATGATGAAATCAATACCGTCGCTTCCTGCTTTATGAATACGCTCAATTAATTCAAATTCAGCGTTTGATTGAAAGCAGGCTAATTCTGCGCCAGCGGTTGCAGCCTGTTGGGCTAAAGATTGTTCTATATCCGCCAGGGTGGTGTGACCATAAACCCCAGGTTCACGTGTGCCTAACAGATTTAGGTTGGGGCCGTTTAATACTAAAATTGAAGGCATAATGAACTCCGCATGGGTGTTGCATAGATGTCACATCGCTATCACATGGGATATTACGAGAAGATGACAGATCATAATGTTAACTATTGGCGGGAGTTTGCACAAAAAGCGGCGAGGGGTCTAGTCCCTAATGCCGCTAATCCTGAGTAGGCGACACTTTTACACAGTTTCTACCGTCCCTTTTGGCTAAATACATCGCTTGGTCGGCTAATTCTATTAATTCGTTACTGCTTTGCTCTTGATACAAGGCAATGCCACACGAAAAGGTTGAACTAATGGCCGCCAAACCACCGTGCAGTAAATGAGAGAAGTTATTACGAATTTCATTCATGATTGTCTCTGCATCTTCAAGGCTGACATTGGGTAGTACAATCGCGAACTCTTCCCCGCCGTAACGGCCAATAAAATCGGTTTTACGCAAGCGCTGAGATAAAAATAGCGCTAGGTTTCTAATCACATCATCACCAATTGGGTGGCCATGGTTATCATTCACTTGTTTAAAATGATCGATATCGACCATGACAAAACACAGCGAGGTATTATTGCGCTGAGCGACCTTTAATTGCTCATCTAACGCTTTTAGAATGTGGGTGTGGTTGTATAGGCCAGTGAGACTATCGCGTGCAATAAGCTGGCTTAGTTCCCGGGCTCGAGCTCCTCGGGTTCGGATAGTCGATAACAAATGTCTTGGATCTACCGGCTTGGTTAAAAAGTCTTCCCCTCCTTCAGACATCGCCGCCAGCTGGCGTTCTTTATCTTCTTCCCCGGATAAGTAGATGATGGGGATATTAATGTAATGCTTGTCTTGGCGAATGACCTTGGCCAGCTCTACCCCATTGCAGCCCGGCATATACATGTCCATAAGAATCATTTCTGGCTGAAAAGACTCTAGCACATTGCCGACCTCCATCGGGTCGATGACTTTTTCGGTAATCATGCCCGCAGCATTTAATACCTTTTCAGCAAATAATGCCTGTGATTTGGAATCGTCTACGATCAGTATGCGAAAAGGTTGCTCAGGAACCAGATTCACTAAGCTTTCAAGTTGCGAGATGATGGCTTGTGGGGCAAGACTTTCGAAACTACTGATACCACCCAAGCGTAAGCATTGCAGCTTTTGCTTCAGAGTCATAAATTGAGGGCTGTAAAAGATGACAGGAATCATCGCTGTTGTGGCGGCTTTTAAATCACCGGCTTCTTTAACCCCTTGATGCTGGCCGATAATCGCCAAACCATTATCGGCTTTTTGAAAATCAATATCGATAATAATCGCCAGAGGATGGCGTTTATGGATAGCGTGATTGAGTTCTTCTTGAGTATTAAAGAGTTCAGCTCTTAACCCAAAATATTCCATTTGTTGAGCGAGTTGAATGGCATTATCAGAGTCATTTAAAGCCATATAAATAGGCTTTTTAACCATGATCATCTTTTCAGCTTTATTGGACTGATCATTTCTACGCAGTACCCCTTGGCTTAACTGCAGCATTAAATCATTTAACGTCTTAAGCTGTTCGCTGCTGGGGTGAACATCATTCTCTAGGCGGGTGAGCGTCGCATGAAACTGGGTTGCGATTTTGGTATACTTTGGTGAATCAAAGCGCTGAGCAAAGCGCAGCAATTTATCATTGGCTTGTAATAAATCTTGGATGCGCTCATGTTGCCATTGATCATCGTGCAGGCAGCGCCATAAATCCAACAGGTGCCTAGCTTGGTGAGTGATTCTTGATGAAAAGTGTTGTTTAAGTTGATCTGCTTTTGAAATATCCATGGTGATCTATATCGCAAATGTTGTTAATAAGCTTAGCAGTATTCATGAATTTTGCTGATGTTAGATTGATGTTAGTCGTAAAGCAGCAAAAAAGCTCGAGTGTCCTATAGTAAGTAGATATTCAGTTTTTTTACGAGAGAGATTCTATTTGCTCGAAGGATCACAGCAGCCCGCTTTCCGGATATTAGCCCGGCTATTGAAAGGGCTTACCGCCATTTCTTTATTAGGCATGTTGGTATTATTACAGGCGGATGAGCAACAATGGATTAAAAAGGAGCTGTTTGCTTCCGCACGGCAGGAATTTGGTGCGGCAGCAGAGCAGCGTCTGCGCGATTGGCAAGAGTTATATCAAGACTTACGCGATAAAGACGAAGATGAAAAATTACGCGCGGTGAATCATTTTTTTAATAATGCGGTTAATTATGTCAGTGATGACAAGCATTGGGGGCAGAAAGATTATTGGGCAACACCTTACGAATCTCTCACGACTCACGGCGCGGACTGCGAAGACTTTGTCATCGCCAAATACTACACCTTAAAAGAACTGGGCATTGAAGTAGAAAAACTGCGTATAACGTATGTTAAAGCGCTGCGGATCAATCAAGCCCATATGGTTCTAACCTACTTCCCAACCCCTGACGCGATTCCCTTGGTATTAGATAACCTAATCGGTAAGATATATCCGGCTAATCGGCGTACAGATCTTGAGCCTGTTTATAGTTTTAATGCCTCGGGCATGTGGTTAGAGCGAATGAAAGGGCAGGGGATTCGTATGGGCAATCCGAATAAACTCGATTTATGGACTGGCTTGCGACTTAGAATGTCAGCGCAAGGCATGGAAATTTAAAAGTCGGTTAACGGCTAATAATGGTGTTACAAGGAAATAGACATGACATTAAAACGTCAACTCAGTTTGATGGCGAGTGCACTCATTCTTTTATTATTAACGGGAAATCTCTTTGTTACCCTGACGAATTCCAGTAATTATTTTGAGCAGCAATTGAATGCTCGCGCCTACGATGCGGCAACGTCGCTGGCGCTATCAATGTCGAACGCTGTCGCAGATGGTGACAAGGTAAAGTTGGAGCGGATGATCGATGTATTATTCGATCGTGGCTTTTTCTCAGAAATATCATTGCAGCTGGTGGATGGCAGTCAGTTAGAACGACGAGTGCAAGCAGCGGCTCATAGTAACGTCGCGCCTATGTGGTTTATCAATATGGTTGATTTGACCGTTATTCCTGCTCATACGGATGTAACCCAAGGCTGGCAGCGATTGGGCAGTTTAACAGTACAAAGCCATACCGACTCGGCTTATAGTGATTTGTGGAACATAGTAAAAGGCGAGGTTATTTGGTTTTTATGGATGGCTTTAGTCAGCTTGGTTAGCCTGCAAATTATTTTACGCTGGATGTTTAAACCCCTCGAACGAGTAGAGCAGCAAGCACTCGATATTAGTGAGCGTAACCTTTACGAACTAGAGAAATTACCCCGCGCTCGTGAATTAAGACGTGTGGTATTAGCGATGAATCAGATGGTCAGAAAGCTCAAAACTATTTTCGCTGAGCAATCGGCGATTACTGAAAAGCTACGCGAAGAAAGCTATCTTGATGATGTATCACAGTTATTAAATCGCCGTGGTTTTGATCAGCGTTTGCAGCACATTTTACAACAGTCTGATGGTTATAGTGGCGTACTGGTATTATTGCAGGTACAAGACTTTGCGCAGTTTAATCAAGATCAGGGACGCGAAGCGGGGGATGAATTATTATTTCGCATTGGTGAAATTTTAAATCAATGGCACCGAGAGCATAGTGACGCATTAATTAGTCGCCGCACTGGGGCTGATTTTTCTTTGTATATTCCAGCAACGGATTTACTTCATAGCGAAGAATTAGTAGGTCAATGTTTTAACCTGTTATCGACTACAGCACTATCGCAACGTGGCGGAGTGAACTTTCATATTGGCGCGCTTTACATGCAGCGCTCATTGATTATAGAAGGTACTCAGATTGAAGTTCCTGTGTCTTTGGTTGATGTGTTAAGTAAAGCCGATGTTGCGCTACGCCAAGCACAAACTCAACATATGAGCCGCTTCGGATTTTATGAAAAAGCGAATGCAGAAATCGAACGCACTGCGGGAGAATGGAAGCTGGTACTAGAAAAAGTACTGCAAGAAGAAAGTATCGAATTGCACTACCAGCCTATATTGGATGCCAGAGGAGAACAGGTTTTACATTTTGAAGTATTGAGCCGTATCTACGATCAGCAAGGCATTATTTCAGCGGCGCGTTTTTGGCCTATGGTTGAACGCCATCAACTGACCCCAAACTTTGATTTGTTAGTCATTAAAACATTGCTAGAACAGCTTCAAGCTTCAGCATTAATCAATACTGGAACGCATAAAAAGTTTTGCATCAATCTATCAGCGGCCTCTGTTTTATATGAGTCGTTTCATGACCAGTTAGAAGCCTTGCTTGATCAGTATCCGCAATGGCGCGAATTGTTATGCATTGAAATTTCAGAATTTTCAATATCGCACATAGAATCCCCGCTCGCACGTTTGGCGTATCGCCTGAAATCAAAAGGTGTTGAACTGGGCATTGATCAAGTGGGGACGGGGTCTTTAGCATTCGCCTATTTACAGCGCTTACCCCTCAGCTATTTACGCATCGCGGGCAGCTTTAATCGAGGCTTACACCTTGCGCTAGATCATAAGTTTTTTATCCAGTCGATGGTGCAAATTGCTCATAACTTAGATTTACAGGTACTGGGGGAGGGGGTGGAAAATAAAAATGATATTGAAGCACTGAAGCAAACGGGTGTTGATGGTATGGGCGGTTATTATTTTACGCCACCGATCAATCATTTGGATACAGCACTTAATTGGGTGGTCGATTCCAATAACGAGAATAATAAACAATAAAGCCTGTAATGATTTAAAGCCTGCGACAATATGTCACTGGTTTTAAACTGCTGTCAGGGTAAAATGTCAACATCATTTATACAGAGTTAATGTTTTGAAAAATAATCAGCGATCTATGCATCTTGTTACCCTAATATTGGCCTTTTTATTGTCATCATCTGTACTTGCAGAGCTGCTTGTTGAAGAAGGTTATGTACGTAAACCCATTCCGGGGCGCAGTATGAGTGCTGCGTTTATGACGATTAATAATGTTGGCAAAGACGATGTGCTATTAAAAACCGCGGCAATTGACGGTGCTAAAAGTGTTGAGATTCATACTCACACACATAAAGACGGAGTCATGCGTATGCGTCAACTACATGAGCTAATGATCAAAGCGGGTGAGTCTATTGTACTTGAGCCAGGCGGTTTGCATTTGATGGTTTTTGGGATTACCAAATTACCTGATAATCCTCAAGTAACCTTGTGTGATGCGGCAAATCAATGTGCTAAATTTCCCCTTGCCGTGCGTAAATTGGTGCAATAACCATTATCGTACCAGTCTTATGAGCCGATGTAGCGACTCACCGCGGCTTTTATCTCTTCGGGCTTAAAAGGTTTAGACATTACTGCGACCGCGCCCAGAGATTTTAATCGTTCGGTTTCTTCATTATTACTGTCAGCGGTGATAATGATAACAGGTACTTTCTCGGTATCGGGTAGGCTGTTAATTCTTCGTAATACCTCTTTACCATCCATCTCTGGCATTAGATTATCGAGCAGTACAATCTCGGGCTGCCAAGCTTGATAAATCTTTAAGGCGTCAGCGCCGTTACTCGCTTCTTGGCATTGATAGCCTTCTGTCGTGAGTATTTTTCGTAGTAGTAGAGTATTTACCTTCACGTCGTCAACGATGAGTACTTTGCCTAACGTCTGTAACGGCGGGTTATTTTTGGCATCATTTTCAGTATTCGTTGTGAGTGAATCTTCGTCATATTCACAGGCTAAATCAAGGTGTTTACCGATCATTTTTAATAGCTGACTGCGCTTGAAAGGTTTGCTTAAAAAATCATCAGCGCCCTGATTCAGAATGTCTTGCTGCTCTGATTTAAAGACGCTAGCACTTACCGCAATGATGGGTGTTTTTTTGCCTTTCTCAGTTGCTTTTATTTTACGTATTGCTTCTTCGCCGCCCATAACTGGCATGCGGATATCCATCAATATTAGATCAGGACACTGCAGTTCAAATACATTGCAGGCTTGTAGTCCATTATTGGCTTCAATTACGCGAAAGCCAAGCGGCTCTAAGGTCTTTTGAATCAGTCTGCGGTTATCTTCAATATCATCAATGACTAATATTGTTTTATCGGTTTGCCCTAGTTTAAACCTGCGTATCTGGCGGTTTGATTCCTGCTCTTGATTATTGTTAGCTTCTTCAACCAAAACGGTTAAAGAAAAAGTCGAACCTTTATTGACGGCACTGGTGAAATTAATATCGCCACCCATTAATTGGGCATACTCTCGTGCGATCACCATCCCTAGCCCTGTCCCTCCGGAAGTTTGCAAGCCCGTAGTCGTTTGCTCAAAAACAGCAAAAACTTTAGCGTATTCTTCCGGTGCAATACCCAGTCCAGTATCCACTATTTCAATCGTAAGCTGCATCGTATTTTCGCTAACAGCGAGACGCTCTGCTTGGGCTCTTAAGGTAATGCCACCTTGTTCAGTAAATTTAACCGCATTACTCAGTAAATTTGTCAGAATTTGACGTAACTTACCTTGATCACTAATGATGAACCGTGGAACATTTTCATGAATACTCAGCTCAAGGCTTAAGCCTTTTTTATCTGTTAATCCATTAAATGTTTGCTCTATTTCAGTTAACAATTTCCTCACGTTAAAGTTGTTATTAACCAAGGTATTGTGCCCAGCTTCGATCTTTGAAATATCCAAAATATTATTGATTAGCTGTAATAGATTATTACCCGCCGTATTGATGATTGTGAGGGTTTGCTTGTCTTCACCAGTAAGGTGCGTGTTTTGCTGCATGAGCTCAGAGAATCCCAAAATAGCATTCATGGGGGTGCGAATTTCGTGAGACATGTTGGCTAAAAAGGTACTCTTGGCTGAGTTGGCAATTTCGGCAACTTCTTTTGCCTTCACCAGTTCTTGAGTGCGATCAGCAACACGTTGCTCCAGTACCTGATTGGCATTACGCAGACTTTTTGCCAGTTCTTTTTCGGCAATTTCTTTTTCGTTGCGTATCAAATTCACTTTTTCTGCCAACGCAAGCGATAGTAGAGTCATTTGTGCAATGAATCCAAGCCGAACCCAGGTCGTTGGCTCTTCAATGATGCCAATATCAAGGCGTGAAAGAGGAAACATAGCAAAGCCCAATACATGAAAAATCCAAGAAAGCGTATAGGCACGTGCTGCTGGGTAGCCTTGATGCCAGCGCCAGCAACCAGCAAACAGAATATAAAGCAGAGTCGTGAACAGAAGTATCTGAAAAAAGACAATGACCTGTAAGTAAGAAAATATTAGAAAGCCAGGTATTAATGCACACCAAATCCAGAAGCCAATCTGGTTAATTCGGTACAGCCGAGGAGCTTGTTGCTGCAATTTCAATATGTAGTTAGTGAGCAGCAGGACTGACGCGTAGGCAATAGAAAAGGCTATAGGAATCAGCTTTGGCCAGCTTAAGTCAGGTAGTACGTATTGAAGAAGTAAACCTTCATAGTAGCTGCCGCCAATGCCTGCGCCGAACAAAAATAGGGAGTAATAAAGATAGCCCCTATCCCTTAGTGCTAGTCCAAGAAAGAAGCTGTAACCCAGCATAAGTAATACGCCACCGTAGGTAACCCCCAGTGCCAATTGATCGAAGAAGCCGTGTTTTGCATGAGCTTCAATAGATTCAACCGTCAAGTTGAGAATCATGGGGGCTTGGTTTTCAAAACGTAAGTAGAGGGTTTTCTCTTCCAGCGGATCAGGCATATAAACACGGAATACAAATTGACGATCTTCCACATCTCGTGCAGAAAAAGGCCTGTTATTACCGGTCTTAATGACCTTATAACCTTCACCTTCTGGCAGATAAAGATCGACAAAATTAAAGTTAGTGAGTCCTAATACCAGCCGCCAATCCTTGATGCGTTGACTTTGGTTTATTAGCGATATCCTTACCCAATAAGCAGAGTCAGTAAAACCAAAGTGGGGGAGATCGAGCTGATTGGGTTTGAAATGACTACTTAATTGAGTGGAGGTTATTTCATCAAACGTCCACTGTTTGCCTTTATCCTCAAGAATGTCTAGAAACATTGCTAAGGGATAGTTTTCCTGATCATCGGTTAATACGAGTGAATTTTGGGCATGAGCACTACTTGCCGATGTTATAAAGATAATTAGGGTTATAACAAAAGTCAGTACTTGAGCGCTAAGCAGTTGCAAATGTGCTTTCTGAGCGTCGGATATCATTAATGTGTAATTAAAGTAGGTAGATAACAGCACACAGTTTATACCTTAATGAATAATCATTACGTAACAATAGTGTAAATATAAAAAGTGCAGACAATAATGTTTAAGAATAAGCACTGTTTTAAATATAGTTTATAAAAGAGGAAGGATGTTTAATTATTTTGTAAACTGGGGTAATAACCTAAAGCAGTGAATAAATTAGAGAAAGCAGGCTGTAACATTTGAGCTTGTAGTATCCTCCCTGAGCGAGCATGCTCAACGAATCGTTTCAATGACTACCTATCAGTTCAACCTCAGGCCAACAATGCATGGATTTTAAAGATTATTACAAGATATTAGGTGTGGAAAGTGATGCCGATATACAAACCATCAAGACCGCCTATCGTAAGCTGGCCCGAAAATATCATCCAGACGTAAACTCTGAGAAAGGCGCGGAAGATAAATTTAAAGACGTAGCAGAAGCCTATCATGCTCTAAAAGATACCGAGCGTAGGGCAGAATTTGATGACCTTAGAAAATATGGCAGTCGTTCAGGAGGGCAAGGGTCACAAAGATCACAAGGTTATAGCAATCAAACGGGTGGCTTTGAAGGTGATTTTTCTGACTTATTCTCTTCTGCTTTTGGCGGCTCTCAAGGTTTTGGCCAGCGTCGTCCACGCGGCGTTCGAGGTCAAGATGTTGAAACAGAGCTGTCGGTTCGTTTAGAAGAAACACTCGAAGTGAACGAGCAGACCGTTTCTTATACTTTATCGGGCTCCGGTGGTAAGGGCTTGAAGAAGAACCTAAAAGTAAAAGTTCCTCAAGGCGTTGCCGATGGTGAAAAAATTCGTCTTACCGGCCAAGGCCATCCTGGGTCTAACGGTGGTAGTGCAGGAGATTTGTATTTAATTATTCGTGTAGCAAAGCATCCACTGTTTGCTGTTAATGGTCAGGATGTCGAATTGATTATGCCCGTTGCACCATGGGAAGCCGCATTAGGTACGAAAATAACAGTCCCGACGTTAACCGGTAAGATTAGTTTAACGGTTCCAGCCAATACGTCTTCAGGCAAGAAATTTAGAATCAAAGGCAAAGGCTTAAAAACTAAAACGGCTACAGGAGATTTCTTAGCCATCGTTAAAATTGCAATGCCTGAAAAAACCAGTATTGAGAATGAAGCTTTGTGGAAACAGTTAGCGGAAGAGACTCACTTTGATCCACGAGAGGCGTGGAACTAGCCGTTAGAACAGTTGCTCCATTATTAAAAAGAACTCGGGATTTTTAGGTAATCGCTCAATGCTACTTACTCTAAAACTCCCAGCTCAACCCCAGCTGAATTCGTTCTTGATCGTAATTCGCAGCGTCGACATTAGAATCAAACCAATCAGCTTGTAAGCGGCTATTTATGCGCCACTGCTTGGAAAGATGGACGCTGGTTTGTAACGCTAAATACCAGCGATCATCTTCTCGTGCAGCATTGATAGACGTTCTAATGCCCTCGTATTGACGCCTTTCATACTGTCCTTTTAAGCGAGTAGATCCTTTATAATTCAATAATTGCCAATCTCGTTTAAGTTGTACTTTGAAGGTATTCGCTTGGAACGTATAAACGTTATCTTGAGTATCTTCTTGCTTCCACTGTATGTGTGCCGTGACATAAAATCGTGTGCGATCAATAAAGCGATAAAGATAAAAACTGGCCGCTAATGAATCACCGTTGCGCTGTTCGTATAGTGCAAATGTTTTTTGGCTAAAATCACTTTGTACGCGAAAATACCAGTTAGAATTTATAACATGGCCCAAGGCTGGACTTAAGCGGTTAAGACTTAAAAATTCTTTGCCATCAACACGGCCGTAAGCATGAATAAAACTGATATCGCTGCTGATATTTTCTTGCTGATAACCTAAGCGCATTAATCCAATGCGCATTTGGCTATCGAATTCGTCATAGGTGTACCAGTGAGTATCGTTTAGGCGATAAACACTACTGAGGTTCCAGTGATTATTAATCTTAAAATCATAACCTAAGCCTAGGCTCGTATTGCGTGCAACATCTCCAAGACCCGCATCCGTATCAGCGGCATCGGTCGCAACATTACTGTCGTATTCCATTGCTGCTTCTACTTCCAACTTAAGACCTGCGTATACAGGAAAGCAAAAAACCGCCAACAGTGTGACGGTAATAAAACGGATACTAGAAGAGTTGAAACCAAAGCAAGAATACTTCAGTTTCAATCCATTGCCTGTAAAGGCTGTTATCATTATTATTTGTCTTTTTTAGTCGTCGATTCCAATCGAAGTAATGGTCAATATATCACCATTGATAGTACCTTCTAATTCTACTTCGGTATCGGCTGTTAGGTTGTCCAGTACTGTGAGTGATACTTCAGCAGATGCTACAAAACTAATGCCTAATACTGTTTTAGTCTCTAAGTTTATTAGACTAGCAGGTACTTCTATTTTAACTTCATTCAAACCGTTATTATCGGTATCGTAATCACGCTCTAGTTTCACCGCACGATAGCCGTTGGTCGTGTCACCAGAAATTTCTAGTTCTACTTTTTCACCGACGTTTAGGTTACTAAAGTTAAACATAGCGCTGAAATTCGGGTTTTCATCGTCATCACTCATACGAGTATTCATATCGACGTTCACTTCGATACCCAGAATTGTAATCGTACCACTAAAGGTATCGGTAGCCGTAAGCTCAGTAATTGTTGCTTCAATACTGATGGAAGTATCGTCATTTATTTTAATGTCTTCTGCTACAAGAACGCCTTCAGCATTAACAGAACCTTCGACTTCTATTTGAATGCCGTCTTTTAATGAAACAGCGTTAAGGCCATCAAAATCAGTTGAGCTGTTCCAGCTAACTTGAGTACCATTTACAGTAAACGTTTGTGCTTCTAAATCAAAGCTAGAAGTAATTCCAACCAGTTCTAACTCAGTGTCTTTCTCGAATATTTCTTCGTCAGATTCAATTTCATTAGCAATCAATACTAACTCGGCGTTTAAGTCACCCTCGACTTCAACCCTTAGGTCATTAGCAAGAGTTTCGCCCTCTAAATCCAGTTCAGTGGTTGAGTTATACGAAACCTGTTGACCACGGATATTAAAGGTTCCAGCTGCTTCGTTCAGGTCAGCAATCACTCCACGCAATTCAACTTCGCTATCGGAATTGTCATTAAGTTCAACATAGCTGGCAATCAATGTTTCACCACTGATATAGCCACTGATTTCAACGGATGAACCCACGATCAAAGGTAATGTAAGACCTTTGTAAACGGTGAGTTTATTCGTTAATACCGTTTGTCCAAGAACCGTAAAGTTATCGCCATCAACAGCGGTAATAGGGCCTTTAAGATCACGTTCGTAAATGATATTACTAGCAATACCGTTATTGCCGCTGGCGTTGCCAAGAAGGGTAATTACTTGGCCTACTTTTAAATCAGCTTGAATGCCAGCTGATTCATTAACGCTGAAGTTGGCGTTGTCGGTGTTATAACGCACACCATTGACAATAACACTACCAAATCCGTCGATGCTGCCACGAACGACTTTGTTGGCGATTGTACCGTTATCAGAAGAGGAAGATGAACCGCCACAGGCTGTTAGAAATAAGGCGCTAGATAGGCCAATTAATAAAGCTAATTTTTGTTTTTTCATTATTCAGATCTCTGGTTGTTTAGAGGTTACAGTGTATTAAACGTCTGAATATGATTTTTTATTCCCTAAATTTAAAAATTATTTTTATTTATTTTGTAATAGACCAAATCCAAACATCGGATCACGAACTTCCTTACCTAAAATCTGTGCTCGCGAGCTAAGATCAGGTCTTATTAAAGTCACCTCGTCACTGGCAAGCACGGCTGTAACCATCGCCGCTGCCAAGGATGTACCGGATAAACTCGCATAAGTGGTGCCTTGTGCAATTAACATATCAACGCCAGGTGCTGATATTTCAATATGAGGTCCTTGGGCGGCGCGATCAAATATCTTTAATTGTTGGTCAACAGCGGTAACCGCAATAACTTCAGGGTAGGCGGCAGGGAAACGGGGAAATGCTGCCCGTCCATCGTTACCGGCTGATGCGACAAGCGTAATGCCGCGAGCCGCTACTTGTTTCAACGCTTGCTCTAAAATTCGGTTAGGGGGTCCAGACAAGGACATATTAATGATGTTTACCTTCTGCGTTAATAACCAACTAAGCCCAGCAACCAATTGCGATGCACTGGCGATGACAATCCCCGCTTTATTTTGCGCGAAAACCACCGCGTTAAAAAGTTGGGCTTGGCGTAATATACCTTGTGCATCGCAGGCATTTTCACCCAAAAGAATACTCGCCATCGCGGTCCCATGCTTAAAGCTGGGCTGTGCCGTATCATGAAAACTGTGCTGATTGATTGCCAGCCCAGCAAAACACACGTGCTGCGTATTAATGCTCGAATCCATTAAACCGATGCGCTGTTTGGCTATCAGGGTATTTTCAACATCCATTAACTTCGCTTGTGTTAACCCGTTCGCAGGCTGATTAGCAGTATTTAAGGCATCGAGTTGATACAGATGGTTGGGTTCAGTGTCGATGGGAATCGGCTGACTATCGTCGAAGGTAACCAAGATCATACCAAACTCAGATAGACTCTCTTCTTTAAGAGTCACTGCGCCACTGGCTTTTGCCGCTGCTAACTCCTCTGATGTTACAAGGGCAATCATTTGATTCGGCAGAGGCGGTAATAAAGACTCTTCTAGGTCATCCTCGAACTGCCAGAGCTGTTGTAATTTATCGTCCAAAAACTCCAGCTGTTCTTCACTTTTACCATCATCATCGGCTAAAGTTTCTAGATGTTTCTCCAGCTCCTGCTCCATGCGTTCTTCAAGGTCATCGCTGGTGGTATTGGCTTCAAGCTGCTCTTCTAGCCAAGACTCCAGCTCATCTTCAACGTTATCATCAAGATCAGAATCATCGCCAAAACGCTTTTCAAGCAGGCTTTCAAACAGCCGCTCAGCTTCCTCTTCGGCTCTTTCTTCCGCTTCTTCTTCTGCCTTCTCTTTTTCTTTCTCGATGATGTCAGTGATGTCGTCGTCAGCATCATCAAAATCATCGTCTGCTCGAAGAGAGGTCACGGTTAATAAAGATGAGATTAAAAGCAGGCAAAGCCCTAGTTTAAAGTTCACTCGTACATCCATTCGCAATTTGCTTGTATTATATATAACGTAAAAACGTAAATATTATTTCATTTAGGGAATAAAAAAAAATCTGTGACGTTTAATACATTATGAATACAGCTTACGACACATTTTCTGCAGAATTGCTGCAAGCCTTACCTGCGTTAAGGCGTTATTGCTACGCATTGACGGGTAATGCCGCGAATGCAGACGATCTTTTGCAGTCTTCGGCTGAAAAAGCATTGAACCGCTGGCAAAAATATGAAACGGGCACTCACTTTGATCGCTGGCTATACCGCCTGTGTCGCAACCTTTGGGTAGATGCGATGCGCCGAGATAAATTCACAGAAGAATTGCTAGAAGATGATGCGTTCGATACTCAAGCTTTATCGACTGAAGGCTTATCTAGCCAAGGATTATCAATGGAGCATGATATCGGGCAAAAAATATCGTTGGATTTGGTGTATTCACAAATGAACAATCTTTCCGGTGCTTTACGAACGGTGCTCTATTTGGTTGCAGTTGAAGGGCGTAGCTATCAAGAAGCATCCGAAATATTAGAAATCCCACCAGGGACTGTAATGAGCCGACTTTCAAGAGCGCGACAACAACTGAGTGATGCTTTTGGTGGCACAGGAGACTTAATATGACTGATTTAGAAAAACTATCTGCTTATCTAGATAATGAATTAAATACGAGTGAGCGTACACAGCTTGACGAAAGGCTTGCTCAAGACATGCAGTTACAGCAAGCACTGGCCAAATTAGAACAGAGTAATGTGATTGCACGTAATTATTTCAGTGAGCTAGATAATAAGCCGATGCCCCTAAACCTTGAAGCCATGATCTTGAATGCTAAGCCGTCTAACGTTGAAGCAGAGCAAAAAACGGCACAGATATTCAGCTTTCCTAGCGTTAAAGTGGCTACTTGGAGCTTTGCCAGTGCTGCCAGCATTTTATTTGCGATTGGTATTTGGATGCTTATGCCTCCAGCAGAATCTAATGTTAATGTTAATGTTAATGTTTACCTGTTAACGGTTCTAAATACAGAGCCTTCAGGCAGCGTGACGACGATTAATTCTGAACTGAAAGTGGAAGTTATTGCGAGCTATAAAAATCAGCAAGGTATTGTTTGTCGCGCCTTGATTGAGCATTCACCACAAAGTTCAAATCCAGCGTTCGCGTGTTTAAAACAAGGTCAATGGCAAATAGATAAAACCGATTTAAACGAACACTATCAGACCGCAAGTAGTTCAGGGTTAGCCAATAAACAAGGATTAATGACCGTAAAACAAGAGCGTTTATGGTTAGCAAAAAATCATTAATCATCCTTGTAATATCACCAGGTGGTGAGCCGTATGCATATTTGAAATCCACTCTATCGATTGAATTGTCGTCGCCATGGTAGTGAGCTGTGCAGCACGTTGTTGCTAGCGAGAAAGTCCTTTAAGTTACAGTCATTCACCTATCCAAACCTTCTATTTAATATGCGTTAAAAAATAAATTTAAGAAAAATAAATAAATTGGGAATAAACCCCGACCCTCTCCGTTAACACTATGAAAACTTTAATAACGGAGATATACCATGAAAAATACTTACCTTATTCCAGCAGTACTAACACTTGCTTCTATGTTCGCATTTAATGGTGCTCATGCAGCCAATGTTGATGTTGAAATCGATAGTGCATTAGCGATTAATGCCAGTCAAAACGCCAATGCCGATAGTAGCACTGACAGCGATTCAAACACTGATAGCAATTCAAGCACTAACAGTAATACCAATGCTAATAGCGAAAGCCGTGTAACAGTAAAGGCTTCCGTAGAATCTGATAGCGCAGCATCGAGTGAAACTCAAACACGTAAAAATACAGACACTCAGCAGCAGGCTGCTACAGAAAGTGGAACGGCCATCATGAGTTCGGCGAATGCTCGCGGTAATGGCGCTTTAAATACGACTCAGCGTGCGGCGATTGCAGGTTCAGTCGCAGTTGAAGGTTCGATGAACAAAGGCATTGATACTGGTGCTCGTATGGGTTCGCAAGCTGAAAGTGCAGCTCAAGCAAGTATGGATAATTCCATCGCAGCGACTAATAATGTTGCTGCAAAAGCATTGGTAGGCGTATCGGCTATGAGTGATGCTTCTTTGGCGGCCGAAACGGTTGTACAGAGTACGCTATCACACAGTGTTGGTGCAGCAATAACGGCGTCGGTTGATAGCAGCATTGAAAGTACGGTGAATAGTACTATCGAAAGCACCGTTGACTCTTCGGTTGCGGCCTCAGTTGCTAGCAGTGTTGATTCAGCATTTGACCTTTAATATAGATAACAAAAATTAAGGGGCAGGGAGCCCCTTTTTTATATTCATAAAAGAAAATTTAAGCGACTTCGCATAGACTAAGCGAGATATAGAGACGAAATTATTATGAAACTTTCCGCGATCACCATCTTATTAAGCCTAACTGTTTTGACTTCACCGCTAATGGCCGTCGCTGCAGAATCCTTAACCTGGTCAGGTTTACTGGCCGCTGAACGTGAATACGATTCTTCGGTAAGTCTTGACCAAGTAGATGACGTGAGTCGCGAAAGTGACTATGCGAATCAATTAAAATGGGCGCTAGGCGGAAAATGGCAAGCGCATAAAAACTGGCAGTTGGCGACTAATTATCAAGGTAAGCAGCGTGCTTACGATCAGTTTTCAGAATATGACCTTGAACAGCACCATCTTACGCTATCGTCGAAATTGACTTTTTCTGGAGTCGGCTACAGCTATCGTTATGATGGCGTTAGCGCACAAATTGACGGTGATAATTTTTTAGATTTTAGTCAATCAACGATCGCCATCGATAAACTATTTGATTCAAGTTTTTTCTTGCGCGCCGCTTTGTCGAAAAATAAAAAAGACTTTATTGAGCTAGAAGAGCGTAATGCAACCGCGACGGTTATCGGCTTGGATTCACTGGCATTTTTTAATCGTGGTAAGAGCCATTTAAGTTTTAATGTCAGTGTGGAAAATGAAATCGCAGAAGCCGATGAGTATGATAATCAAACCGGTAATGTGAGTATGGGGTTTCAACATAAATTCACAGAAGCCTATTTCCCTACGACCTTCACGAGCAGTGTTCGCTATGGACGTAAGCATTATGATTCTTTTGTTATTGCTAATGCGATAGAAGACGAAGCATTTCCCGTGGGCTTACCATCGAATACAAACGTGGACGATGAAACCCGAGTAGATGGACGTACGCAGTGGACCACCAGCCTAGACATCGCATTAAGTGATTGGCTTGGCTTAATGCTGAAAGCCTCTTACATTACCAATGAATCAAACTATGCGGCGGTAGATTATAACGAGCGCCAAATGACTGCAGGCTTAACAGCTAGTTTCTAAGCCAATCTTAGACCAATACTAGATTAAAGAGTTAAGGCGCAATAAAACCATCACCATAAATAACATCTCGGCCTGTCTCGCCGAGATCTTCACTTAACTTACGCAGCTGAGCAAGGCTTTCATCCAAATTGTCTGTTTGCATCTGCAGTGCTAACGCGGCGCTGATAATAGGCGCCGCCATTGATGTGCCACTCTCAGTTCCTTCTCCACCACCCGCGCGTAATGTCGTGACATTGACGCCATAGGTGACAAAATCAATATGCTTACCGCGATTTGCCCAGCGGTAAATACGTTGTTTTTCATCGACCGCGCTCACGGCAATAACGGAGTCATATGCTGCTGGGAAAAGCGGACGTGATGCCGGCCCAGCATTGCCTGCCGCGGCGACCACCGCAATCCCTTGGGCACGAACTCGTTGTAAGGCTTTTTCCAGCAAAGCGTTCGGCGGTCCTGCCAAACTCATATTAATTACCTGCACCCGCTCAACCAGCATCCATTCCAATGCTTGTAATAAAGCCAGAGTGGATGCCGACTGTGAGTAAGCATCTTTCTGATAAAACACCGACGCCGCATAGATTTTGGCGTCAGGCAGTAATGGTTTTATGGACTGCCCCTTAGCCACTAAACGTCCTAATACAGCGGTTGCGTGTGCTGTGGGTTGCACCATGTTCGACTTAACAAAGCTCTTGGTTTTAATGTTTGCTTGAGCCAGTGAGGGATGTTGGTGATCGATGGCTGTATCGATCACCCCTAGGCTTAATGTATGTGGCTTGTTTGAATGGCGCTTGGTATTACTGGGCAGTATTTTTCGGGAATTAGGTTCAGATTTAAGCAGCGCTTCCGATGTCTGTGTTGGTCCTGTGGCTTGCGCATCGTACACATGATGACGCTCCAAAATTTCTGCTCCTAAAGGATTTAGTAATCTGGTTAGTTTATTCAAATCATCATAGTGATCAGAGACACGGATGCGCACCGTAAACATTTGAAGCTGGGTTAAATCGGTTGCCGAAATTACGCTGACAGGCAATGAGCGTAATAGCGGCATTTGCTCTGCTGAGAGTAATAACAACCACTCGTGTTGTAGCGCGCGCCAGCCATGTTGCAGATGAACTTCGGTCAGTACGGGTGCATTGTTTTTATCGACAACATTGATGGCGGTTAGCTTCTTTACGACGTCATGGGCGCCAGGAATTCCGTCAAGCAGCGCATCGGGTCCGGTCACTTGCGGTTGATTAAATGGTTTTATTACGTCGTGGAGGGGCTCTAATTCGAATTGTGGACTGTCGATGGGTAGAGTAAAAAGATCCATAGTATCGATTTGCAGTACATCGTGGCCCAATAGCTGAGCTTGGCTGGGCAGGGTCACAGTCAATAAGCAAATGGCTCTGGCCAAATAGCGGTTTATCATCATACATCTCCAATCACTAGGTTGTGTTATAGAGACGTTTGGCAGGATAATCAATTCCTTATTATATTTACTAAATTTATGGAATAACTTGGATACTTGGCCGTTAAGTTAAATAGAAGACTTAAGAAGGACATCACATTGCACACAGAACTACTTGAATTATTACCCGGATTACGACGTTACGCATACTCATTATGTGGCTCGGCTGATGATGCGGATGATCTTTGTCAAAGTGCGGTAGAGCGTATTTTGGCAAAGGGCGTACCTGAAGATGTGGTATTAGCGAAGTGGGCTTTTCGTATATGCCGCAACTTGTGGATCGACCAATATCGAGCGACCCGCACCCGCCAACAGGCTGTTGATAACCCAATATTACAAGACGTAAATATTAGCGAAGATAGCCATCGCACAGAGCATGAAATTCAGCTGGCACAAGTGAGTGCCGCGATGCAGGAACTGGGCGAAGAGCAGCGCTCTGCGCTCTCGCTGGTAACCTTACAGTCGATGTCATACAAAGACGCGGCAGAAGTATTGGAAGTACCAGTCGGCACCGTTATGAGTCGAATTTCACGCGCGCGCGCTAACCTCATTAAATCTTTAAGCTCATCACAAACTCTAGTGCCAGGACATTAATATGACAATCTCTGACGAAACCCTGAATGCTTTTATCGATGGCGAGCTGTCTGCTTTGGAAATGAGCATTGTGCGTGATGCTATTACCAAAGATGAAACTGTGGCCGAGCGCGCCGATGAATTAGCCGCGTTGAATAGCCAGTTGCATGCCAGCGCGAGCAGTATTGATGCGATACCATTATCCGCGGGTTTGGAAGCCTTACGTAACAAACTTGCCGCTGGCGCTGATACCGAGCAAGTCTCTAAACAGAGCGATAATGTGGTGACTTTTCCATGGTGGCGTAAAGCACAAGCAGCAATCACCATGCCCACCGCCATTGCTGCTAGTGTGGCCGCGATTTTTGGTTTTTTTATGAACTTCGATAATACGGCGCAGCCTGGTGCATTGCCTGATTGGACGGCGATTAATGACGCGCTATCGCAGCAGCGCAGTGGCGAAGTGATTACCACAAAGAGCGGCGCTACTTTTGAAGCGCGATTAACGTTTTTAAATCATCAAGGGGAATACTGCCGCCAGTTTTATGTGAAACCGATGAATACTTCCGCATTACAAAGCATTGCCTGTCGCGTTGGCGGTGATTGGAATTTACGCGCGGCGATGCCCACGGGTGATCAAGCCAGTTATCAAACAGCCTCAAGTAATCGCGCGCTAGATGATGTTCTAGATACTATGATAAAAGGAGACCTAGTGAGCCCCGAGCAAGAACAGTCCGTCATAGAGAATCGCTGGAAACCTTAACAATTACTTTAACGAGGTATGCAAAATGAAACGCCTAATATTATCGATCACTTGCTTTTGCCTACTGCAAGCGTGTGCAAGTTATTCCCCTTATCATCCTGCGAGCAATCGCGGCTATGGTTACAGCGAAACGCAATTGAGCGATACCCAATACCGAATCGATTTTAAGGCGCGGGAAATTGAGCGTGGTAAAGCGGTCAATTATGCCATGCTGCGTGCTGCCGAATTAACTCTAGAGAAAGGCTTTGACTGGTTTGAAGTCGTCGACCGTCAAAGCGATAAGAAGCAGCCGCGCATGTCTTCCGGAATTGGTTTTGGCATCGCCCAGCACCAATCGATGGGCGCACGCAGCAGTTTCGGTATGGGGTTTGAATTTGGCGACAGAGATCGCAGTGAAGCGGATGTATTGCTGGAAATTATTATGGGTAAAGGCGTGCGACCTGATGTAAAACAAGTGTATTCAGCTAATACCCTAGCGAAAAACTTGCGCAAGGCATTGGCGATGCCAGCGTCAGCAATGTACGATTAATGTTGCCGTAAAAACATCAATCCTTATTATGCGCTATGCCCCAAAGCACGGTGCTTGCAGACAAATTAAGCCAGTCATGTTGAAAGCCTAAAAAGGCCAAAAATATGTGTTGTAAAGTGGCTGGCTTAAGCGTAAAACGACAGGAGAGAAAATGCTGTAAGAGCATCCATTTATCAACTGTTTGGGCTGTCTAAAAGGAAAGGAAGTGTATAAAACACTTATCGTTGTTGATACTGAAGATTCACCGCTGAAAGATCAGTTTTCAGATGTCATTAGTTTTGAAAAATATTTACGCGATTACCCCAAAGAAAACGAACTTCAAACTCGGCTAATCAATCTATGCGATACCGAGCACTACCTGAGTAAGGGATACTATTGTTCATTGCTGGCAGAAGCCCGTAAGCATGTTGTATTGCCTAGCGTTAAAACCATTAACAGTTTGCGCAACGAACCTGACCTGCAATCTCTCATTCCTTTAATCACTGGCTTACCTAAAGCGGTAGAGGATACTGAGCAAAGTTTTTGGATTTACTTTGGTAAAACCACGGTGCAAGGCTTAAAGGCGTTTGCTAAAAAATTGTTTCAGGCGAATCCTTCACCGATTATCAAACTAAATATTAGCCGCAGTAACGATCGCTTAACTGTGAATTTACAACGCTGCGCGCCCAGCATGTTGCCAGATGAAGAGCAGGCTACTTTCTTAGAGCATTTAACCGACTTCACGCAAACCGTGTGGCGCATGGGTGGGCGTGCTAAAAGTCATCGTTGGGATATGGCGATCTTGGTTAACCCTGAAGAAAAAGTGCCTCCTAGCAATAAAGAAGCCCTCAGTCGTTTTGTAAAAGCGGCATCGAAGCAGGGTATTCATGCGGAAGTGGTTTCGTATGCGCAGATCACCGACATTAATAAATACGATGCGCTTTTTATTCGTGAAACGACCGCCATCGATCACCATACTTATCGCCTGGCCTGTGAAGCAGAAAATAATAATATCGTGGTATTAGACGATCCTACTTCTATATTGCGCTGCTGTAATAAGGTGTTCTTACACGACGCCTTTAGTTACCAAAAAGTACCGTCGCTTAATACCATTGTGGTGAGTGATGCGAGTGATGAAACGGCTGAAAAACTCAGCTCAGAAATGGGCTTTCCGCTGGTATTGAAAATGCCAGAAGGATCGTTTTCCAATGGTGTGTATAAGGTAAAAGACAAGTCAGAGCTAACGGAAAAATTGCTTGAGCTATTGACTCACTCAGCGTTGATTTTGGCGCAAGAATATTGCTTTACCGATTATGATTGGCGCATCGGCGTATTGAATGGCCGTGCTATTTACGCTTGCCGTTATAAAATGGCGCGCAATCATTGGCAGATTTACAATCACGATTCTGAGCGTTTCTTCTCGGGTGGTTTTGAAACCATGCCAACCTTTGAAGTGCCACAAAAGGTATTAAAGGCGGCGCTAAAAGCGTGTGCGGCGGTAGGCAATGGTTTGTATGGCGTCGACATTAAGCAAAAAGACAATCACGTTTACGTATTAGAAGTGAATGACAACCCCAGCATCGATCATAAAGTCGAAGATGCTTACCTAGGCAATGAACTGTATATGCAAATTATGTCGGAGTTTCAACGCCGTTTAGAAGAGCGTGGAAAAGCCTGATGGCGAGTCAATCATCCGCGCTACAATTTCGCTTAGCCACTGAGCAAGACTTGGATGCTTTATACGCGATTGAAGTATCCAGCTTTGACGCCGACCGCTTAAGTCAGCGTCGCTTCAAGCATTGGATTCGTGTTGATCACGGCATTTTTATGGTATGCCACGAAAATGATAACGTGATTGCTTATGGGCTGGTCTGGTGCCACAAGGGCACACGATTAGCTCGACTCTATTCACTGGCGGTATTAGAGCAGCACCGTGGTAAAAACATCGCGCAAGATTTATTAATACGATTGGAAGAAGCTGCGGCTGAGCGTGGACATATTTGCCTGCGGCTGGAAGTCTCGAAAAATAATCGCGCAGCCATCAAGCTTTACCAGCGACTCGATTATCGTATCTTTGATGAATATACCGACTATTACGAAGATCATAGTGATGCCTTACGCATGCAAAAGGGCATTCATCGGCTAAACCCCGGTAGCATAAAAACGCCTGTGCCTTGGTATCAGCAGACGACAGATTTTACCTGTGGGCCAGCGGCGTTAATGATGGCGATGGCTAGTCAGAAAATGGAGTTGGAACCGCAGCAAGAACTCGAACTCGACATCTGGCGGGAAGCCACGTCTATTTTTATGACTTCGGGCCATGGCGGTACCCATCCTTTTGGTTTGGCATTGGCTGCAAGCGATCGCGGTTTTTCTGTCGAATTAATAATTAATACTCATACGACCCCCTTTTTAGACGGCGTAAGGTCCAGTGAGAAGAAAGCCATACTCGAAGTGGTGCACGAACAATTTAAGCGTCGTGTAGAGAGTAGAGCTGATATTGAGCTGCGCTATCAAGATACGTCACAAGACCAAGTTGAATACTGGCTAAGCAATGGCTACGCCGTGCTTGTATTAATCAGCACGTACCGACTCGATGGTAAAAAAGCACCGCATTGGGTGACCGTCACTCACATTGATGATCATTGCCTATATGTACATGACCCAGACTGTGATGATCAACGCGCGATCGATTGTCAGCACGTGCCGATCGCACGTAATGACTTTGAGAAAATGTCGGCGTTTGGGGTTAATAAATTGCGTACGGCTATGGGGATAAAAAAGCGGGTGGCATAGAGACTGAACTTTTGTTTTTGGGTAGACATAAAAAAGCCCGATGCAGTTAAACTGTATCGGGCTTATTAATTTGTACGGTAGTTGCAATAATTAGTTAGCGCGTAGTTCTCTCGTGGGTTTTAAGTAAAGGTGTGCCCGTAAAACCAATCTTAGGTGCATTAGGCAGGGCGGCGTTAATGGTCATTACCATACCACCAAACTGAGTTCGGTGCGCCTCATCAGCTAAAACAATAATCTTATCGCTAGGGTTTAAATTTTCAAAACCCTCAGCATCTGTTCAAAGATCGACTGCGCCAAAAAAGCGGGCAATGTTTATTTAGTGCCTCGGAAGAGTGGGTAACTGGCCCGGGTGCAACACCGATTAAAGAAACCCTGCATCATAACGCTAAGTTTCTAAGTGCGACCCAAGAAGGCGATATGGAATTAACCATGCGTAGTTATGTAACACGGGTATTAAAACCGCTTGTGGATATTACGGGTGAGAGTGTTGAGAGCCGAAATGAACTCTGTGATTCTGAAAACTATGCACCTGCGCAGGTGTTTTCTCAACAGCTTAGAGCTCAAAATGAATGCGGAATTTATTACCCCAGCGTTCGCCATGAAAAACACTTTAACATCGCAATCTTAAAACCGACCGCTATTAGCTTAACAACCCAGGGCGCACATTATCGCTATCAGTGGTCAGGTCATAAGCAAAGTTTTATTGGTTATTTTAAAATTGCTGATATGCATCAAGTAGATTAATTATATAACCTATTCATTAACCCCTGTATTACAGCGGCCTTCAGAATGCTCTAATAATTTAAACCGGAACCCACTGTAACCCGCTTGAATCATTCTAAGTGTATCGACCGAATAGAGATGCATATAACCTTTAAGGCAAATAATGCTATTAGACGTATTCAGCAAGAGAACCCAATTATTTTCTAAGCTGTCCCGATCATGATCTTCACTGTAAGGAATAATGAGACGATCTTCATATTCATGTATATATCCATGGGCTGAAGAGGGCACGACCTTAAAACCAATGCAGTTACCATTGGCGCAATCATAAGTTACGGCAGTGCCATTAAGCGATATAGGCTCTTCAGCAATAATCGCTCTTAAGTAAGACCCAAGATACAAAGCGCCGATAGAGATAATGGCGATGCAGATTATTGGCGTAAGTACGAACCAAAATCTTGTATTCAATAAATTCATGCTAATGCTCGATTGTTTTCAGTAAAAACACATTTACTATAAGCCGATTTATTATCAAGGAATATAGAATGGATTCTGCATTTGAGACACGTACACTGGCATTAACTTTTGATTTAATTACTGACAAAGTACCACCCCGTGTTGGTAAAGCTGCAGACATATTATGGAAAGATGTCTTAATCTCTCAGAAATTTCATTCCGAAGTAACCCAAAGAATTCTTAACTCTCTTAAAAAAGAATATGGATTAATCAGCAAAGAATTTTACAATAGTAACAAAAAAGAAATACATAGTATTATTTCAAAATCTGCTGGTCAATTTGCAGAAAATAGTTATGCGGGGGTAGAAATAAAAGATCTAGGCTCTGAGTTAGAAGGGAGTTTGAAAGAGATTGAAAGTCATTTTAATCATTCAAAAGCAGGTATTTGGATAGATGAGGCCGGTAAATCGGTTACTATTATTACATCGGTAATAATGGTTGGCGCTTACGGTATTTACTCTTTTAGAAATGCTAAGTTAATGCAAAATGTTGTTAATACAGCAAGCCTACTTGGATTAGCCAATAAATCCTTCCATATCGGTGGTATTAAAATCAATGGCGCAATCAGTGATTATTCGGTAAGTAAAAGTACGGCAAAGCTGAATGTTACGGCTGCTGGCCAGTGGAAATCAATTCAGCTAAAAGCAAAAAGTAATGGTATTGTGAATTTCAATACAGGGCAGATCATGGATGCCTCTGCGAGTGTGGATGTTAGTTATCAAATAAATGATAGGGTACTGCTGGGTGGTGGAATAAGCTCATCTTTCATACCAAAAACAGAAAGAAAAATTGAAAACTCAGTCTATTTTAAAGCAAAAATAACTAGCGGAGCCCATAGTCTTTTACTAAGTTGTTCAGTTACGGACAAATCGAATAGCCCTACTAATAAGGAGTGCTCTGCCAGTGCAAGCATCAAATTTTAACAACATGAAACAAATCCAAGTTCTCTTATTGTTACTGCTATTAAGTTTTAACCTTACAGTAGATGCAACAGAGCTAACCCTTGCTGAGCGGTTTAAGGCAGCAGAATTATTAGAAACCTCTGATCCTGTTGCAGCCCTACCTCTCTATCAAGAACTGGTCGAACAAGACTATACAGAGGCCAAAGTAAGACTCGCGGCTCTCCTCTCTGCTGGACTAAGCGATAAAGGAACAGAAGAAGAAAACTTTCACCAAAGCATAAAGCTACTGCATGAAGCGGCTAACGAAGGCAGTATCAAAGCCTATTACGGCCTATATGTAATGAATCATGGTGCTGCCAGCTTAACTCCTGATTCTGACGTAGCATTAAGCTGGTTAATTAAGGCAGCAGAAGCAGGGGAACCTAGAGGGCAAAGCCAACTTGGGTATTTTTATGATAAGGGCGTCATTGTTAAGCAAGATATTAAAAAAGCTATCTATTGGTACAAGGAAGCCATAAAAAATAACTCAAATTCAGCAAGGTATAATCTTGCCAGTGTTTATTTGGACGGCCAAAGCAATACTCCTCAAAAAATAAAAGAAGCAACTTCCTTATATTTGGTCGCTGCAAAGCAAGGTGATGATGACTCCAAAGTTGCTCTCGGTGGTATTTATTATAGCGATAAATACGGTCAAAAAAATGAACAGCAAGCATTCTATTGGCTCAATGCTGCTGCATCAAATGGCAACTCATATGGTAAAACAGGTTTAGCAAGTTGCTATCGTTATGGCGTAGGCACTGATATAGATTATAAAAAAGCGTTAAACCTGTATCAATACTCTGCTGATTTTAACAATGATCCAACTTCCCGCTACCGACTTGCCGAAATGCATATGCTTGGCTTGGGTACAAAAGTTGATCTAAAGAAAGCCCGTGAGATTTTTTTACAACTAGGTAACGATGGGTATCCTGATGGCACAACGGCTGTTGCACAGGTTGATAAGCTGATTGCCGAGAAGGCTGATTAATAAATTTAGTTTGGGTTCCCTGTATGAGTATTTAGCGATATATGGCCATAGCTCTGAGCTTAACCCTAATCTTTTGCCAAGTTTTAAGGCTGGTCATTCGATCAGCCTCTTTCAAGTAGCCTTTAAAAACCACAAAGCCATTAGCGGTGCGTTTACCTTTAGCGGTAAAGCCTTTGATCGTGCAGGTTAAAACGCTCTCTGAGTTATTTATATTTAAAGGGTCATCATTGCTTTCGATTATCTTAAACGCGTCGACAGCATTGCCTAGAGAAAGCAGAGGCAGTAGTTGTAATTGCTTGTAGGCTTTCTGAGATTCTTCTGGGCCTGTTAATGCTTGGTATAACGCTAGGTGTATTTCGTAAGCAGGATCAACTGTTCGGCCAGTGATTTTGGTCATGGCTTCGCCAAACGGCTGGAAGTCATTAATTCGGGTTTGATCGACTAGGATGTTACGGTCGGCTAAGAACAGGATGCGTTTCTTTTGTTTGGCTTTCCATAAGCGCCAGATGATTTGAAAGGCAGTGTATGTTTTACCTGTACCGGTTGTCATCACTAATAGGTTACGGTTTTGACCACGAGAAATGGCTTCGACGGTTTTGTTGATGGCTTGTAGTTGGTAATAGCGAGGGGCTTTGTCGCTGCCGTCGTCAAAATAATCTTGGGTAATAAAAGGAAACTGGTGTTCGGTATAGCCTTTGTAAGCACAGAACTTTGCCCATAACTCTTGAGGTGATGGAAAGTCTTCTAGGCTAATCTCTGTTTCTAACTGGCCACCATTAGCGGGTGCGGTTTTATCGTGAAAGATAAAGCCATCGCCATTACTGGCAAACGCAAACGGTACGTCGAGCAAGCGAGCATAGTCTAAGCCTTGCTGCATTCCTTTACCGATCTCGTGTTTATTGGCTTTAGCTTCGATGACCGCTAACGGCATGTTGGGCTTGTGATAGAGAACGATGTCGGCTGACTTTACGGTTTTACGCATACCGACGTTACCACGAACAATGACCTTGCCATCACGCAGGGCAACTTCTTGCCTGATTTGAAGCATGTCATCCCAGCCTGACTGCTTAACTGCAGGCATGATGTACTTACTAATGATGTCGGCTTCGCTAAGGGCTTTCTTATCCATCGTTCTAACCATCTTATTATCCGTGATGTCGCGCTATCCTATTTGCTTCAAGTGCTGGTGGTAAGCGTGCTTGAAGCAATGGCCTTACATTTAGGCGGGGTGTTGTAGATATAGCGACAATGCCTTATTTAGAGCGGTTTTTCAAGATTAGTGAGCGATTTGTAAATGGAGCGTTGGCAATGTCTGTGCTGTGTCTTATGTAGGTCAGGCTTCAGCCTGACAAAAGATCAAAAGACATTTGCACAGCGGGTGTTCGCCTAAAGACGAACCTACAGTTGTTGGGTTAAATTTTATAGCGCGCATAGAAAAGCCCGATGCAGTTAAACTGTATCGGGCCGTTCTATTGTATGGGGCGGTGGGGTTCTACTAACGCTCTGTACCCCTTGTGCTGTCTGTGTTTAGCAATCTTTGGATAGCCTTTATAGTACTAATCATGGTACTAAAATGTTTGCTGGAATTAATTATCTTACAGGACAATATGATACATCTCGGGATCTTCCCAAGGCATTGAAAAAATAAGTTAATTTTTTAGTTAAATAATTATGATCCAGATTTAGTTTGAAGTTGAGTTATGCGCTGCCATTTTGTTTATAAACTCAAACTTCCAGCATTCACCTTCAACCATTCCTTACATTCCAAATAATCAGGCAGTACCCGCTCAACTTCTTTCCAGAATTTAGGTGAATGGTCGTGGTGCTTTAGGTGGCATAGCTCATGAACCACCACATAATCAACCATGCGATTGGGTGCCATTATGATCTTCCAGTTGAAATCTAGCTTGCCCTTAGTTGAGCAGCTGCCCCAGCGAGCCTTATAGCTTTTAATACCTACGCTGGAAGGTTCAGGGTGATTAACCCCATTGCAGGTCGTGGCGGCATAGCGTTTAACTTTTTCTTTAAGTTTCAGCTCGGCGTGGTGTTTATACCAGCTGATTAGCGCGCATCGAATCATTTGAGCTTGTTCTTCGCTAGAATCTTTGGCGCAAGACACAGTTACAACTAAGCGGCCCTGTATTAGCTTAACGGGCTCGAAAGCACCATATAAAACCTTTAATCGATAGTTACGGCCAAGGTAGGGGAAGGATTCGCCAGATACATAGTCTTTACCACCAGCAGGGGTGGCTTCTTTTTGAATATTTAGCTTTTTCTTAAGCCACTGCTGTTTATCATTAAGCAGCTGAGTAATGCGCTCAACATCAAGATTTTTAGGTACGACAACAGATATAGCACCTTCTTCTACCCGAATGTCGGCAGACTTCCTGCGGCTAGTGCGGATGACTTCAGCTATCAGGCCATTACAGTTAATTATTTCAGGAATAAACAAGATTATAGCTCTTCAAGCCACTCAATAGTTTCAGGGTGACGTTGAATCAGCTTCATCAAGGTTACAGACCCTTGATCAGGCTTGCTGCGGTCTTGCTCCCACTTCTCAAGTGTTCTACTTTTCATACGCAGCATATTGGCAAAAATAGGCCGAGAGACGTTCAAGCTCTCTCTAAGTGAGCGAATTTCAGTTGCACTAATACTGAGAGTGTCTTTAATTTCGACAGTAGCGGTCTGTAACGTGGTTTTACCTTCACGAGACTGCTTTAAGGCATCAAAGCCTTCGACGATTTCACCAAAAATATCACGTTTTGTCATCATTCTTTCCTTGATGCTAATTCAGCTTCTAGCATCTTTTTCAGGATCTTCTTTTGATCGGGGGTAATATCGCTGGCTTCATTTTTATCAAAAATGGTAAAGAACCAAAACTGTGAGCCACCGTCATACCAGTAATAAATTATGCGAATACCGCCTCGCTTGCCTTTATTACGATTTTTGTCCACCCAGCGTATCTTTCTTAAGCCGCCAGTGCCTTGAATAACATCCCCCATGCTCGGGGACTCAAGCAAGGATCTTTGTAATGACTGATATTCATCATCAACTAGATAGTCAGACCTATATTTATTAAAGCTAGGCAGCTCAACAAATACAGCCTTCACAATAATTTATTACCTAAAGTATACGCTAATGGAGTATATCTGCAATGTTGAGAGGTTTTCATTTTCATATATAAATTAGTACTCATTATATCAATTCGCTTTATCGAGCAATTAGGGCTAAAACCTTACCTTACCCAAATCCATAAATCGGTCTTGAACAACCCCGACTATCGATTTCTCACCAAAAGAAGTATCCAGCACTGCACGTTTGATCTCTTTCTTCATACGCTTAACTTCATCAGCCTTATTGAAGAAGTCTACAATCTGGGTCGCTTCGTCAAACATCGCTACCAATGCTTGAGTCGTCGCTTTAATCTCAGAATGAACAGCTTCTTCTAAAACCTCGCCTTTAAGCGCTACAACTTCAGCCATTAGAATATTATAAAAGGCGAATTCAGTTTCAGATAAGCCTAAATCACTCGCGGCTTGCTGGTGGCCCGTATCAATACTATCGACCATTTCCATTAGCAGCTCTAATTGCTGATCCCACTTACCTGCGGTTTTCTCAATAATATCTCTAAGGCGCAGGCTTAGTGATTTGTAGTATTCAGGGTCGTCTTCTAAGTTCACAGTAATGTGATGCTTAATAGCAGATTCAATCTCAGAGGCTTTAGACTCTTCAGATTTAACGCCACTCACAGACTCTTTAAAGTTAGCCGCGAGCAAATCAACAGGAGGAATCTTAGGATCTACCCCCGTGCTAAGAATGTGTTCATCAACCAACTGGCGAACCTTCTCGCCTGCATCGCTAATATCCATACCGTCATCACGGTATTTCGTTTTAGCCGCATGATGAACCTTACCCAGTAGCTTTAAATCAGCAATGAAAGGTTTGGCGGCTGCATCGGGAAGGATCAGATCCATCTGTTTGGCGAAGGCTTTAAACGCAATTTCAAATTGAGATCGAACAGCTTCAACCTTAAGTGCCATCACATAGTCGTCTACATCCGCTTTACCATTTTGGGCTTTGACCTTTTTTAAAAACGGCGTGTTAAAAAACGACATTGCACGAGTATGGGTGGCTTTTAGTTTAGGAATCTCATCCTTCAATGACTGGTAAGTGCCTTCCACATCATCGCTGGTAAACAGATCCATCGCTTCGGTAAGGTGTTCTGATAAACCATAATAATCCACTACAAAGCCACATTCTTTAACACCGTTACCTACAGGAGAACTACAAGTACGATTCACCCGTGCAATGGCTTGCATCAATGTATGATCTTGAAGCTTGCGGTCGATATACATCACTTGTGCAATCGGCGCATCAAAGCCCGTAAGTAGCATGTCTTTAACAATCAAAAAAGCCGTATTGTTATTCTTTTCCTTATCAGGCCCAAAGGGTTTGGTGAAGTCAGAGATAACTTGTTTTTGATGAGCCTTATCGGTGTACTGAGCAAGGTACTGCTCATCGTTATGGTCACCACTAATAATAACCTCAGAAGGCGGCGCATTAAGCTCGTCTAGGGTCTTTTTGAAGATAGCAGCAGCGTGACGACTACCCACAACAATCATGGCTTTAAAGCCGTTAGGCTGAATACGTTCGCGATAATGCTTTAACAGGTCTATGCATACCCAGCGAATACGAGCAGGGGCTTCACGAATGGCTTTTTCAACACCGTATTTCTTTTTGATCTCACGCTTTTCATCATCGGTATAATCTTTGAAGTATTCTTCAAATAAATTATCCAAAGAATCCCCAGCCACCTCGGTTTTCACTTGGCGGCCTTCGTACAAAATGCGTACCGTCGCGCCATCATCAACTGCTTCATTGATCTTGTACTGATCAATATAACCACCAAAGGCTTGATCCATCTTTTGTGTTTTAAGTAACGGTGTACCCGTAAAGCCAATCTTTGGTGCATTGGGTAGGGCAGCATTAATGGTCATCGCCAAACCACCAAACTGAGTTCGGTGAGCTTCATCGGCTAATACAATAATTTTGTCGCTAGGGTTTAGGTTTTCAAAACCTTCCGCATCGGCTTTTGCCATATCAGAAAACTTCTGCACCATAGCGGTCACGAGATCAGATGAATCTTTTTTAAGCAGTTCTTTCAGCTCGGCAACAGAGCCCGCGTTATAAACGGTTTCACCTTGGGCATCACGGAACGTGGTCGAAAGCTGTGCGTCTAACTGAGTACGATCGGTAATAAAAACCAGCTTATATTGCTGAAGTATTGGGTCTCGACGCATCTTCACGGCCAGCATAACCATGGTTAGTGATTTACCCGACCCTTGGGTATGCCAAACAACACCAGAGCGGTCTCTGCGAGAAGCAGAATCACTCTTTTCATTGCCAGTTTTAAGACGCTCGATAACTTTATTCACCGCTCTGAACTGCTGATAGCGCGCAACCTTCTTGATTAAACGGCCATCAATCGGTTCATAAATAATAAAGTTTTGCAGAATGTCTAAAAAGTTATCAAGGCTGAAGATACCCGCTAATAAACGCTGCTGTGCCGTTACCTGAGCTTGTTCGCTACTTATGCCCGCAATACGCTGAGCACTGGTTAAATATTCGGCAGAAGGAATGTCTGATAGGTTACTTTCAGTTTTACCCAGTTTAATTAAATCAGCATCGGTGAAAGGGTAGGCGTCTTTCCAATCGCCATAGTGTTGGCCACTGGAAGAAATAGTACCGACCTTAGCTTGGTCGCGACACGTTGAAACCATTAACTGGTTATACCAGAACAGCTTCTGTGCGCCTTCTTCTTGATCTGGCTGTCCAACCAAGCCAGAAGATGAGTGGCGAAGGTTGGCATAGCGGCGAAGCTGCTTAATACCTTCTTGCATCGGGCTAGATATATAAGGGGACTTGCACTCAATAACCGCCAACGGCAAGCCGTTCACGAAACAGATAATATCTGGAATGATGTTTTGGTTAGCGCCTTCGATTTTAAACTGACTGGTGCATAAAAAATCATTATTCGAAGGGTTCTCAAAATCAATGATCTTCACGGTTTGGCCTTTACGACCTTTGCCTAAATCTTGTTCTACAGAAATGTAATTGACCAGGGTTTGATGAATAGCATGGTTGTATTCCATCAAAGCTGCAAAATTGGGGTGGGTTATATCACGCATTACTTTGCGTAGATTTTCTTCACTGATCCAAGGGTTGATACGCTTAATCGATGCTTCAAAGCGTTTAACTAAAACCACATCGCGGAAAAAGGCACGTTCCTGTGACTCAGGGCTTAATGCAGCACCCTCAATATAGTGCCAGCCTAATTGTTTAAGCTGGGTAATTGCAGGTAACTCAACCTTGTTTAGTTCATCCTGATCCACACTAAGTCCTTACAGTATCTAGTCTATGGCGCTAATTTACTGGCTTTGGGACTTATTGGCAATTTTAATAGCAATAACCTTGCTACTGCTCAGTTTGCTTGCTCACTGAGCATTTTATTGAGTTCTAGCAGGGGCCTTCAGAATACTCTAATAATTTAAATCGAAATCCACCGTAACCCGCTTGGATAACTCTAAGCGTATCGACCGAATAGAGGTGCATATTACCTTTAAGGCAAATAATGCTCTTAGGCGTATTCAGCAAGTGAGCCCAATTATTTTCTAAACTATCTCGATCATAATCTTCACTGTAAGGAATAATAAGGCGATCTTCATATTCATTGTCCGAAGAGGGGGATACCTTAAAACCAATGCAGTTGCCATTAGCGCAGTCGTAAGTTATGGCGATTCCATTAATAGATATTATTTTGTCATCAGTAATAGATCTTAAATAAGGGCCAAGATAAAGAATACTAGCGAATAAGCCAGCTATGACAACAACCCCAGTTATCATGATCCAATTTCTTTTACTCATGGCGTCCAACCTTTAATCTTTTGTTGCAGTAGTTCATTTGATAAATACCCCTTTTCTTTGGTTATTAAGACAAGGTCGCCATTATTATATATTTTTCTTTCCCCGTGTCTGTAATCTTGCTGCAGCAAGGTAGTTGCCGATCCATTTATTAGAGGGTTGCCTCGTGTGGTGTGTCCAATAACGATCGCATTCTTCTTACCTGCGGAATCCAGTTCGTCTGATATTTGTTGTACGATATTATCAACAACTGTTGGGAAAAGTTTCTTGCCATTTGGTGATCTAAACCAATCGCTGGCGGTCAAACATCCGTGTAGCTGTATACGAGCACTATCTTTAAAACGGCCCCAAGGGATATCTGATACTGATTGCGCCTGATGTGTGAAAGTAAAATCTCCTTCATCATCACTATAATACGATTCAATAGCCTTCTTTCCTATCCAGCTGGAATAGAAGCCACACGCCTCATAGGAATTCAGGGAGAAATTTAATGATAGAGGACTTCCATGGGACAGTATATCAAGCGATGCAATGCTTGAATTAGATTGTGAATTAAGGAAGGTAACAATCTCGCGCGCTGTCGTGATCTTTTTTAATATGACAGTGTCATTAAATCTTTGGTAAGTCTCTTTAATATTAAGAGCGGCAAATTTAAATGCACTATTATCATTAATACCGATTCTTCGAGAGGAACCATCCTTATTTTTTTCACGGGCTCCTCCGTAATAAATAACTCTAACAGCCATCATAATATCCTTATATTTTGTTATGTAATTCTACTGATTAATTGTGATTAGACTCAAAACAGGGGGTAAAATCAAAGCTAGGCCTGTGTTAATGCATAAACTTAATGAAAAAGGATGGTATAGCTTCTTACTTACCATCTCAATTAAGTATTAATGCTGTGTATAAAAACAAAGAAAATTCAGTTTTAAATTTTCTCCCCCCCTGCAACGACTCCTCTTAATGATTGATTATGCATCTCGTTGGTAACGCTTTTACCAACCTTTTAATAATGAATAATTCATAAGCTAAGGAGACATACCATGTCTAATAAAAAATCTACCATGACCCCGAGCGCGGCTAGCCGAATCCAGAGCACTACTGCAAAGGCAGGCAATGGCCAAGTAGCTAAAGGAAGCTTTTCAGCCCGTGCAACGTAAGCGATCAACAAACCACACCCTAGACTTTTTTGGCAAGTAATTCTTTAGCATTCCAAGGCAGCAGCTGCTCGTATTCCTCAATACTGTTCACCTGAGGAATTTTAGTAAACAACAGCTGTAAATACGCGTGCGGATTCAGATCATTTGATTTAGCTGTCTCGATTATGCTGTAAAGCATCGCACTCGCTTTAGCGCCTTTCTGGCTGTTGCTGAACATCCAATTTTTTCTTCCTATCGCGAAAGGGCGAATCGCGTTTTCGACAGTGTTGTTGTCGATATTCAAACGTTCATCTTCTACATAAAGAGTGAGCTTATTCCAGTTCTTCGCTAAATAACTAAGAGCCATGCCTGTTTTCCCTTTCGGTAAGGTGGTCACTAATGATTTATCTAGCCAGCTCTTTAATTTTTCAAGTTGAGGAACACTTTCCTTCTGCCTTGTTTCCAATCGTTTATCAAGACTAAAGTCTTTGATTTTGTTTTCTATCGCATACAGTTTTTGAATGAGGCTCACGGCCATGTCAGCTTTACTTGTCGCCCCTTTTTTACTGGGTGCTACTTTTTGCGCCTCAACAAATTTTCTTCTTGCGTGCGCAAAGCAACCGAGGTGATGAATACCTTCGATCGTATCTAGGTGGTTATAGCCTGCGTAATCATCTGTTTGCAGATAGCCCTGAAAATCAGGCAGCAGTGTTTTCACCACGTCCGCTTTTCGGCTGCTGGCGTAATCAAATAACACTATCGATTCTTTTTTATTCGGATCGCCTGTTTTTCGAACCCACATATAGCTTTTACTTTCTGCTTTTTTGCCTGGTTCTTTCAATACCTGCACCGGCGTTTCATCCATGTGCACATAACCACTTTCTAACAGCTGATCATTCAGTAAATTATAAAGTGGTTGCAACAATTCACTGCTTTTAATCATCCAATTGGCTTGGGTGTTTCTGGGCAAGTGAATATTCAATCGCGATAAAATATTCTCGATTCGATATAAGGGTAAAGCATCTTGATACTTTGCCGTTGCAATGTAGGCTAACAAGCCAGGGCTTGCATTACTTTTTGGAATGGGCTGCGCTGGTAAACTCGCTGTTTGAACTTGGCCTTCACAGCTTTTGCAGACGTATTTTTTACGGCGATGTTGCAGTACTTGAATAACCGCTGGAACGATGTCGAGCTGTTCGGATACTTCATCACCTATGTGTTGTTTTTCACATCCGCATGAGCAACGTTTTTCTTCATCAGTTAGATCGTATTCAACAATAATGCGCGGGTATTCTTCAGGGATCGGTTTTCGGCCTGCTTTGGCCTTGGTTGCTGGTACAGTTTCTGGTTCAGAATTTTCTTCACTTTCGACCGCTTCAGCAACCCAGTTATCGTCACTATCGCAGGCTTCAACTTCTAGTTCATCAAATAGCTCAGCTTGATCGGGTGATTTCTCACTGCTCTTACCAAACTTATTGGTTTTGAACAATTTAACGATTTCTTCTAAATGACGAATATGATTTTGTTGCTTCTCTGCAAGGAATTGCGCTGCCAAAACGAGTTGCTTCAACTCATCAATATTGTTAGGCAGGGCATCTTTTTTAGCAGATTTAATGACTTTTATATTCGTCTTTTTCATTCCACGGATTATACCAGAATCAATTCATATCCTCATAGAATAATGCTTCGTGAGGCTTACCAGTGACGATATTTAAGCCATCTAAAAGTCGATTTAAATCTCTCCCTGAAATTGTGCATGGGTTTGTGGATAAATCATCTAACCATTTGAATTTTTGTTTTTCTAAGCGTTTGTACCAAAGCACAAAGCCATTATTCTCCCAGTAAAGTATTTTGATTTTATCTCGGCCTCGATTGCAAAAAACAAATAGGGCTGGTTCTAAAGGATTGAGTTCTAGCTCGTTTTCGATAATGCCCGCAAGCCCGTCAATGGACTTACGCATATCAACAACCACCGAATATAAATAAGCGGGTGTAGACTTGCTAGGCCTGATCATGAAGTACCCCAGATTGATGTAGCGAAATCAATAATGAAGCGGCGTCACTAACAGATAGTTTGATTTTTGCACGACCTAGAGAAACCTCAGCTTCGCCTGTGCTTGGTTTATTCGATGACTCAGGTCGAGGTATGGATATAAACGCTCGATTTTTTTTGTTGCCATCATCATTCTTAGGGGAGGTTTTCTTGATCCAATAATAAAATGTACTTTGATTGATATTTTTTTGCTTTAAGAACGCTTGCTTCGTTTGCCCGCTTGATTTCCACTCATTAATGATTGACTGCCAGAGCTCTAGTTTTGTCATGTTCTACCCTCGATTAAAATTTGAGGGCAGTATGTCAGGGATGATCAAAGGATTTTAGATGGGGTTTATTGATCGCTTACCGTGCAACTAGCGCAGCAGCAAAGAATACGAATGGAGGGAAGTCAAAATGAGCCAAGCCGATGATGATAACCATGCAGATCAATTAAATGAGAATAATGACGCTTATTGGCAAAGCCGTGGGTACGACGAGCGCCCAGATGATTGGGATGAAAGTGAAGAAGACTAGGAAAATCTAAGTTAGAAAGATCTAATCTACGTCATCTAAGCATCGTTAAAGAGCCGCTATATGCGGCTCTATTTTTTATTTCTGTTTGGCTAGTTCTTGATCTAGGCTGGCGTGGTAGTAAGAAGAGTATTGCGCTAATACAGTCATAATATGTTTTTTTGTAGCAAGTTTGTCTTTTGCGGTGGCTAATACTCGGCTTTCAATTCTGTCTAGCATCAGCGTTATTCGGAAGCACATTTCAAGTAGATCACTACCTGATCGATCAACGTATTCTAGATAATTATTAATAAATGTATTCAAGTTTTTGAAGCTGGGTATGTCTCTACCTTTTCGCCACTGCTTAATCTGGTCATACTGCCTTTGGTTTAAAAGTTCTAAAGAATCAGTAGTGTTAATCTCAATAAAGCTTGCGAGCTTGCGCCAACCATTGTGTTTGTCTTGATTCTGGGCGCTATCTTCACTGCTTTTTAACTTTTCCATTTCATCTTTTAAAACTTTCAACATAGCACCAAATAATGTTTTTGGTGAATGCTCATTATGTGATTTGCGAGTAAAGAGTTCACTGTTTTCGGGTTCTAGAGGTGCTAAGTATTTTTCAAAAGCTTTTGTTAAGAGCCATTTCTTTGATTTTAAATCGGGTGTTGCTTCATCATTGCTATTAATAGAAATAAGTATTCCCACTTCATAGTGAGCAATAAACTCTAAATAAAAATCATAGGTTAAATACATCAACGGAAGCATACCTTGGGCTTCATCTTTCGCTTCTATCTCTGAAGTGTTTCGGCAATCACCAATAAAGTTAATAAAGGAATCTAATTGTTCTTTAGGTACTTTAGAGTGTTTCATCCAAATATCTATATAGGGCTTCCAAAGCATAGCTAAATTATTAACATCAATTTTTTGGGACTTCACATCGCGACGTAAGCGCCTTATATGCAGAGCATCGGCTTCACTCCGCACTTTTAGAAAATTAAAAAGAGGTTTATACACATCACTTAAATCACTGTCCTTTTTCGGTATTTCGAATCCTTGAATAAAGGTATACCACTCCGATGACGTGGATCTGGTGAATGCAATGCGTAATGACTTTATTGTTGCGGCTTTTTTTAATTCTGTGAAGTCAATTGACGTAGAAAGCGCCTCTTTAAACCATGTCAGTATTTTTTGACCTGATTTAGCAGAAATGCCTTTGCTGGATATGTTTCTAATAGAAGATTTGGAAATGGCAGCAGGTTTATCAAAATCATTATTTAAATATTCAACAAAATTTGAAAGCGTAGGTTTATAGCCAAGGTCAGA
>JBLGBO010000008.1:0-146705 GCA_047616865.1 Oleispira sp. | reverse complement strand
AAGTAAAAAGTGGTGATTCGCTAATAACGATTGCCAAGAAGTTCCACACTACCCCTGATGCCTTAAAAGACGCGAATAACTTACGTCGAAATATGATCCGCACCGGCGATCAGCTATTAATTCCATCTGCACATAAATCTCTAGCCAGCTATTCTTATAGTGCCGGCAGCCGCTTAGCGAAAATTCAAAATTCGTCTAAACGCAGTAGCAATCGAGATAAAATTGAATACAGAGTACAAGGCGGCGATAGCTTTTGGGAGATTGCCCGCGATCATAACGTGGGGATTCGAGAACTAGCAAAATGGAATGGTATGGCTCCAGGGGACATGTTAAAGCAAGGTCAAAAACTGGTAATTTGGGGACAAAAAAAGCAGCGAAAGAATCGTGAGGTTATTCGCAAGCTGACCTATACCGTTCGCAACGGTGATTCCCTAGCTCGCATCGCTGACAAATTCCGTGTACGCGTACAAGATTTAATACGCTGGAATCGTAAAAAATCGAGCAGTAAATACCTGCAACCAGGACAAAGATTAACCCTCTACGTAGACGTAACTAACTAACTAATCGACAGTTAATTAATAGCATCCACCTTGGTAACGCTTTCTTTAAAGACTTTACCAAGGATTTTATAGCTAGCGAAATGTCGGTTAAAAAACAAACACGGAGTTCAAGATCAACATGGGGAATAACATGAGTATAAATAATACTCTAAAAATCATAGTTCTCCTCATGCTGGGCATTAACTCCACGACTGCTGCCACCCTTCCTAACGATTTAGAATGGCTAACGAATACCACGAGTACAGAATGGAGCTCTAGTGCCGCAAAAAAAGGCGGTTTACTTAGATTCAGTATTCCAAGCTTCCCCGTTACTTTAAGAACAGTAGGCCCCAGCTCTAGTAGTTACTTCCGTAATTTTTTATTAGATAACCAAATGCCACTAGTCAGTAGACACCCTAATAGTGGCGAAATAATTCCTATCCTAGCCAGTCACTGGGCATACGGTGATGATGGCAAAACGATATATTACAAAATCAAAGAAAATGCCCGTTGGTCTGATGGCACTCCCGTCACCAGTGATGATTTTTCCTTTGCACTAGAATTCAATCGCTCTAAATATATTTCTGCACCTTGGTATAATAAATATTATAGCGAAAAAATTATTAGCGTTATTAAATTCGACTCTCACACTTTGGCCATTGTCGGTGCTCACGTAAAGCCTGCAAACGACCTGCACTATTATTATAATTTAAAACCCAGAGCGAAACATTTCCATAAGCTAGATCAATACTGGGTTAATAAATTCAATTGGAAAACCGAGCCTAATACAGGCCCTTATCAAATATCAAATATTCGTAAAGGAAAAATAATTGCATTCCAGCGCAAGTCTGACTGGTGGGGACAAAACGATCGTTTTTTACGCAACCGCTTCAATGTCGACAGAGTTTTAATCAAGGTCGTGCGCAACCCAAACTCTGCATTCAAATACTTTGAACGTGGAGAGCTCGACGTATTCAACCTTACCCCCCCTAAACTTTGGCATAAAAAAGCTAACGGCCCCATGTTTGAGAAAGGCTTTATACATAAGCTGTCTTATTATAATCAAATCGAACACAGTGCATCTGGTCTATATTTAAATTTAGACAATAACATTCTAAGCGACATTAACGTGCGTAGAGCGATTGCTCACAGCTTAAATTTTAACAAAATAATTAAGCAATTATTACAGGGTGAGTATAAGCGTTTGAATAGTTTCCATAATGGATATGGTAAGTATTCGAATCAAGAAGTCACGGCATTAGCGTTTGACTTAGAGCAAGCCAACGAATATTTAGATTCTTCTGGCTGGGCAAATAAAGATTCTCTCGGCATACGTATAAAAGATCAAAAACGCCTCTCATTAATCGTAAACTACGGCAATAAAATATACCAACCGCAAATCAATGTTTTAGCCAAAGAAGCAAAAAAAGCCGGCATTGAATTAAAACCTCAGTATTTAGAAAGCGTCTCTTTTTATAAGCACATTACTGAAAAAAAATACGATATTGCATGGCTAGGATACAACTCTGATTTCCGCCCTGCTTACTGGCAGCACTTTCATTCAGACAATGCACATACGCTTGGATCAAATAACATTACCAATTTAGCAAGCCCTTATATTGATACTTTGATCGATCAATACCAGCTGGCAACGAAAGAAGAAGAACGTATTCATTTAGCGCACGTTTTAGAAAATGAAATTGCAGCGCAAGTGGTATTCGTTCCATCCACAGTAGCACCATTCACACGCACAGCTTTCTGGCGTTGGTTTAAGCTACCAGCAACCATTGCAACAAAAACAAGCGAAAGTATTTTTGATCCTTTTCACCCAACTCGAGGTGGGCTTTTTTGGATTAACTCGAAGCAAAAAATTGATAGCCTCTCCTCACAGAAGAGCGGAGAAGGATTTGAAGCCAGCACAGTTATTAACACAGATTATCAATAATTAATTGCCTGCATTTAAATTGATAAGTAGTTATTAGCAACAGTTAATTGCCTGAATCCTCTCTTGGCCAATATCGAATTACAGGTTAGCCTAGCACATTACGTATTAACCTAATTTACATAAACGTGATGCAAGCTGACTAAAAGTTAAATGTACTGATTTAAATACTGACAAGGAATTAACATGGGTTTATTAGCCGGTAAAAAAGTTTTAATCGTAGGAGTAGCCAGTAAACTTTCTATCGCCTCCGGAATCGCAGAAGCTTTTTATCAACAAGGGGCTGAACTAGCCTTTACTTACCAAGGTGAAAAGCTGAAAGGCCGAGTTGAAAAAATGGCAGCCGAATGGGGGTCAACCATCGTTTTACCCTGTGATGTCAGCAGTGACGATGAAATAAACCAGGTATTCGAAAGCCTAGGCAAAGAATGGGACGGCTTAGATATCCTAGTGCATTCTGTAGGTTTTGCCCCTGCTCATGAGCTAGATGGTGATTATTTAGCCGCGACAACCCGTGCAGGCTTTGCCATGGCTCACGACATCAGTGCTTATAGCTTTGTCGCGCTGGCAAAAGCCGCACGCCCTATGCTGCAAGGTCGTAATGGTAGTTTATTAACACTGACCTATCATGGCTCACAGCAAACCTTACCTAACTACAACGTTATGGGCCTTGCTAAAGCTAGCTTAGAAGCGTCTGTGCGCTATTTAGCGGGAAGCTTAGGCCCTGAGGGCATTCGTGTGAATGCTATCTCTGCAGGCCCCATTAGAACGCTAGCAGCATCTGGCATTAAAAGTTTCCGAAAAATGCTGAAACGCAATGCCGAGCGTGCACCGTTAAAGCGCAATGTAACTATTCACGAAGTGGGTAATAGTGCGATGTTTTTATGCTCTGACCTAGCATCAGGTATTACAGCGCAAACTATTTACGTTGATGCAGGCTTTAATAGCTGCGCGATGAGTCTTGAAGAAATGGAAGATCGAATAGAAGATTAATATTATTTATCTTTCATATTGTTAAATAATAAAAAAGGGGCCTAAGCCCCTTTTTTATTATTTCTTTTACTGCTTAGAAGTAAGCCAGCTCGTACTACGAACCACTACGTTCAACATCAGAGTTAGATTTAGCCCACTCACGATATACATAGAAACTTTCATTTGCTTTTTCTTGGCTAATTGCAGCCTGCTCTTCTACAGTAGCAGCTACCTCAACGGGCGTAACAGCCTTCAAGCGAGCAACAGCTTGTCCAAGCGCCACCTTAGCAGAAGTAACTTTGCCTGATTGTTTTGCCAAAGCAAAAACAGCCTTGTTTAATTCAACAGGCGCCTCACCTGCGTCAGCAAAAGTTGCTGCTTTAACTTGAGACCAAGTAACTGCTGAATCACCTTCTTCTAACTGAGCTACTAGCGCTTTTGCTTTTTTAGCAGCAAGAGCATTAGCCTTCTCTGTTAGCAATTGAGCTTCAATAATTTGCTTAACATCAGCTAAAGGCTTCACGACTGGCTCAACGTGCTTACTCAAGCCAATAACAACAACCTGATCCGCAGATAGCTCAATAACATCACTCAACTCACGATCCGCTAATACTTTTTCATCAAAAGCCGCATTTCGAACAAGCGCCTCCATGGCAATATTCTTACCTTGAGTACGGCTAAATAGTCCTGAATTTTGAGCTTTTAAATCTAAGCCACTATTGGCGATAAGATTTTCAATATTATCATTCTCAAATGCTGCTGCCGCTAATATTTCAGATTGCTCAGCGAACAGCTCGGTCAATTGTGATGCTTTAATATCTGCAATGATATCAGCCTGTTTCTCTTCTTTTGATAAAACATCTGATTTACGAATGGCTTCTAACTTGATGACATGATAACCAAATTCAGTTTTCACTGGCTCTGAAATTTGACCTTCAGTCATAGCAAATAAGACGTCATCAAATTCAACGACGAAACCACCACGGGTATTAAAGCCAAGATCACCACCGACATTTTTAGAACCAATATCGTCAGAGTGTTGTTTAGCCAATGCCGCAAAGTCGTCACCAGCATTGGCTTTTGCCGATAGCTGTTGAGCAAGTGCTGATGCAGCATCATCGTTGCGATCATCATTGACTTCAACAAGAATATGGCTTGCTTTACGCTCTTCTGTGTCACTCAGCTGATCAAGATATTCTTGATAACCTTGATCAATTTCTTCGTCATCAACATGAATGTCAGACTTTAAATCTGCTTTATTCAAACTGACGTAATTAACAGAGACCTTCTCTTCTGTTTGATAACGCTGCTTGTTAGCGTCATAAAAAGTTTGAATATCTTCTGCTGTTAACTTGATGTCTTTTTTCAAATCAGCACTGTTAAAGATCACATATTCGTAATCGCGCTGCTCTGCTTTTAACGCTTGCTGACGCTTAATCTCATAAGGCAGTGCGGTATCGGTTAAGCCGGTACCCAACTGAATCTGAGTAACCAACGCCTGTTCTTCAAGAACCGCACGATAAGCCAGCGGTGTCAAAGCACTACGACGTAGTACCATTTTAAAACGATCACTAGAGAATTCGCCATCTTGCTGAAACTCTGGTGCCGCTAGAATAGCGCTATCAATTGATTGCGTTGATACGTATCCACCTAGCTTTTTAGCTTGGGTTACCGCAACTTTTTGTTCGATCAACTGCTCTAGTGCAGATTGACGCAAGAAACCATCATTAAAAAGGCTCTCATCATAATTCTCACCAAATTGCTGACGGAAACGATTTTTCTGCATTTCTACTAAACGCAAAATTTCCACTTCTTTGATATCAGTACCATTGACCGTAGCAGGAGCAGATTCACTGTTCCCTAATGCAACAATCGATTCAATACCAAATAATGCGAAGGTGATAATAATAAAGCCGACGATGATTTTTGCGATAGTTCCTTGTGAATTATCGCGAATATTCTGCAACATGAGATCTCCAAATCTTTCTTTTCAGCAGCGAGCAAAAAAAAACGCATCCAGTGGATGCGTTTATTCACGGTATCAACTGATTTAGTTAACAGCGTCTTTAAGAGCTTTACCAGGTTTAAAGCTAGGCACTTTAGCCGCTTTAATTTGAATTGGCTCACCCGTTTGAGGATTACGACCAGTACGAGCAGCACGCTCTTTAACTAAGAAAGTACCAAAGCCAACCAATGCAACCTGACCGCCATCTTTCAAAGTACTGCCAATGCTCTCAATCATTGCATCCAATGCACGACCTGCAGCTGCTTTTGGAATGTCCGCTTGAGCAGCGATAGAATCTACTAATTCTGATTTGTTCACACTAAATCCCCTTTTTATTTAAATACACTTAATAATTTTTTGTATCTTGCGAACAAAGTTCGCAAATCAATCTTTATTGAGCAAAGATTTATACCAACCCAGCTCACAGCCGTCAAGCAACCTTAGTGTGTGCTAGGGCGACTTTTGCCATCTTTTTTGTTTTGAGCCTTATCTTTGCTCACTATTTCACCAACTAAGGGCTCAGGCTTACTTTCCAAGGCAACATCCAAAACTTCGTCAATCCACTCAACCGGAATGATTTCGAGATTTTCTTGGATGTTTTGCGGAATTTCGCGTAAGTCTTTTTCATTCTCTTTAGGAATAATAACCGTACGAATTCCGCCGCGATGTGCAGCTAATAGCTTTTCTTTCAAACCACCAATGGCTAATACTTTACCACGCAAAGTAATTTCACCGGTCATGGCGACATCAGCTCGCACAGGAATCCCTGTCATAGAAGAAACCAACGCGGTTGCCATGCCTACACCTGCACTCGGCCCATCCTTTGGCGTAGCGCCCTCAGGAACATGTATGTGCAAATCATGCTTCTCGATAAAGTCCTCAGCTACACCTAGCGCTTGAGCACGGCTGCGAACAACCGTTAAAGCCGCCTGAATGGATTCTTGCATCACATCACCCAATGATCCGGTTTTTGTAATACGCCCCTTACCTGGGGTTACTGCTGATTCTAGGGTTAATAGCTCCCCCCCTACCGAGGTCCATGCCAAACCAGTGACTTGACCTACCTGATTATCAACACCCGCCAAACCGAAACTGTATTTATGAACGCCTAAATACTCTTCCAGTAAGTCTTGAGTAATCTCAATTTTACTCGCTTTCGTTGCCAGCATATTTGCCTTAACGACGCGGCGACAAAGTTTAGCCAGTTCACGCTCTAACGAACGCACACCCGCTTCGCGAGTATAATAACGAATAATATCTTTAATTCGCTCATCATCAACTTTGATTTCATTGGCTTTCAAGCCATTCACTTTAATTTGTTTTGGCAACAAGTAGCGAATCGCAATATTAAGCTTCTCATCTTCGGTATAACCCGGAATACGGATCACTTCCATACGGTCTAGCAAAGGACCAGGAATATTCATGCTATTCGAAGTACAGATAAACATAGTATCGGAAAGATCGTAATCAACCTCAAGATAATGATCATTGAAGCTATCGTTTTGCTCAGGATCTAATACTTCCAACAATGCAGAAGCTGGATCCCCTCGCTGATCCATACCCATCTTGTCAATTTCATCTAATAGGAACAGTGGGTTTTTAACACCTACTTTTGATATTTTCTGAATTAACTTACCCGGCATAGAACCAATATACGTTCGACGGTGACCACGAATCTCCGCCTCATCTCGTACTCCGCCTAGCGCCATACGCACAAACTTACGGTTCGTCGCATGGGCAATCGATTGCCCAAGAGAGGTCTTACCCACCCCAGGAGGCCCAACAAGGCATAAGATCGCACCCCGTACTTTTTTCACCCGGTTCTGCACCGCTAGATATTCAAGTACGCGCTCTTTAACTTCTTCTAAGCCATAGTGTTCAGCATCAAGAATTTCCTTGGCTTTTTTCAAATCATGACTGATACGGCTGCGTTTTTTCCACGGAATACCAATCATCCAATCAATATAACCGCGCACTACCGACGCTTCCGCAGACATAGGCGACATCATTTTTAACTTTTTAAGCTCGGCTTCTGTTTTTTCTTGAGCTTCTTTGGTCATTCCAGAGTCAGTAATTTTCTGCTGTAACTCTTCCATCTCATTGGGAGTATCTTCCATATCCCCAAGCTCTTTTTGAATGGCCTTCATTTGCTCATTCAAATAATACTCGCGCTGACTTTTTTCCATCTGCTTTTTAACGCGACCACGAATGCGTTTTTCTACCTTGAACAGATCGATTTCAGATTCCATAACCCCCATCAAATGCTCAATGCGGTCACGCACACTGATCATTTCAAGTACAGACTGTTTTTCGTCTAATTTAAGGGATATGTGCGCAGCAATGGTGTCCGCTAGACGACCAGCGTCTTCAATACCTGATATTGTCGATAACACTTCACTCGGCACTTTCTTCGACAGCTGAACGTATTGCTCAAAGTGACCAGTAAGAGAACGTACGAGAACTTCATTTTCGCGCTCAGAAAGATCAGGATCCGCCAAACTCTCCGTATGGCAACGGAACAAGCTATCTTCATCGATCAGATCGACAAGCTTGGCACGGTAATCACCTTCAACCAGTACTTTAACAGTACCATCAGGTAATTTTAATAATTGCAGAATATTAGCGACTGTCCCCACCTGATTTAAATCATCAGCATCCGGGTTGTCATGACTGGCATCTTTTTGTGCAACCAGCATCACTCGCTTATCTTGTGTCATCGCTTCTTCTAAAGCAGCAATGGATTTAGCTCTTCCCACAAACAAAGGAATAACCATACTTGGAAATACAACGACGTCACGCAAAGGTAACAACGGCAGGTAATCTTGACTCATAATAAACCTTATACTCTATTGGAACTGCCACATTCAATTCACATTGTTTATAGAGTTGCGGTCATTGGATGAAAAAACAAGGACTAATGTGGGAAAGCACAAGAAAAGATGAAAAAAAGATGAAAAAAAAGGGCCAAATGGCCCTTTCTTTAGTAAAAACACACCTTTAGCTTAGATTTTAAGCATCATCCGGTGCGACTTTATCTACTTTATCAGCGTCGCTAGATTCGTAGATGAATAATGGTTCTGAATCGCCATTAATGACACCTTCGTCAATCACAACCTTGGTTACATTCTCTTCAGATGGAATCTTGTACATACTGTTAAGTAAGATACCCTCTAGAATCGAACGCAGACCACGGGCTCCGATTTTACGCTCCATCGCTTTACCAGCAACCGCTTTCAAAGCTGACTCGCGGAACTCTAACTCAGCATCTTCCATATCAAACAGTTTTTGATATTGCTTAACCAAAGAGTTTTTAGGCTCAGTTAGGATCTGGATCAATGCCGCTTCATCCAGCTCATCCAGAGTTGCTATCACAGGCAAGCGACCGATAAACTCAGGAATTAGGCCATACTTAACCAAATCACCAGGTTCAACAGAACGCAGAATTTCGCCAATCGATTTTTCTTCCTTCTTACCTTTAACAGTAGCCGAGAAGCCAATACTGCTCTTTTCTGAACGGTCACGAATTAGCTGGTCAAGACCGGCAAACGCACCACCACAGATAAACAACATATTAGAGGTATCAACCTGCAAAAACTCTTGCTGAGGATGCTTACGCCCACCCTGAGGAGGAACAGAAGCAACAGTACCTTCAATGAGCTTTAACAATGCCTGCTGAACACCTTCACCGGATACATCACGCGTAATCGATGGGTTATCAGACTTACGAGAAATCTTATCAATCTCATCGATATAAACAATGCCACGCTGAGCTTTTTCTACATCGTAATCACATTTCTGCAACAACTTTTGGATAATATTCTCAACATCTTCACCTACATAGCCCGCTTCCGTTAAGGTCGTCGCATCTGCAATAGTGAAAGGAACGTTTAATAAACGCGCCAAGGTCTCAGCTAATAATGTTTTACCACTACCCGTTGGACCAATTAATAGAATATTACTTTTCGAAAGCTCAACATCACCCTTACGCTCACCAAACTGCAGGCGCTTGTAGTGATTATAAACAGCAACTGATAAAACAATTTTTGCTTTATCTTGGCCAATCACATACTCATCAAGAGTTGCTTTAATTTCTTTTGGCGTCGGCAAACTATCCGAATCGCCTTTATTTTCGGCTTCTTGAACTTCTTCGCGAATAATGTCGTTGCATAAATCAACACATTCATCGCAAATAAATACAGAAGGGCCAGCAATCAGCTTACGAACTTCATGCTGACTCTTGCCACAAAAGGAGCAGTACAGCAACTTGCCGTTATCTTCGCCTTTGCCTTTAGTGTCGTCGGTCATTCGACTGCCTCATTAATAACGTTTGATGCCGCACACTATTCAGCGTTACGACTCTCTAATACTTTATCGATCAAACCATACTTCATGGCTTCTTCAGCACTCATAAAGTTATCACGCTCAGTATCCTGAGCAACCTGCTCAAATGTTTGGCCAGAATGATGGGCCATAATTCGATTCAGACGATCTTTTGTTTCTTGAATATTATTCGCTTGAATCTGGATATCCGTCGCTTGACCTTGAGCACCGCCACTTGGCTGATGGATCATGACGCGCGAATTAGGCAGGCAAAAACGCTTGCCCTCAGCTCCAGCATTCAATAAAAATGCACCCATACTGCAAGCTTGACCAATACACATAGTGCTTACATTAGGTTTGATAAACTGCATAGTATCGTAAATCGACATGCCAGCAGTGACAGAGCCACCCGGCGAGTTGATGTACAAGTGAATATCTTTATCTGGGTTTTCAGATTCTAAGAACAGCATCTGAGCAACAACCAGGTTAGCCATGTGATCTTCCACCTGGCCTACGATGAAAATAACACGCTCTTTTAATAAACGTGAATAAATATCGTATGAACGCTCTCCGCGAGCAGTCTGTTCAACAACCATAGGAACTAGTGCGCCCATGATGTCATTACCTTTATCCGAATCAAACATCGATTCAAGCACTCCCTGACTCATTATTATCAGCAAAAAACAGTCACTCCAAACGAGTAACTGTTTTTAGTTTAGTCGGTGTTCTGAAAGTTGTCAGTCACTCGAAGGATGGATTATTGAGTTGCGTTAGCAGCCTTAATAACTTCTTCGTAGCCAGCCTCTGTTTCAGTCACTTTTGCACTTTCTAAAATTTTCTCAACAACTTGCTCTTCTAAAGCCAGCGCCTCTACCTGAGATTTTTGCTCTGGAGTATTCTTATAGTACTCACGAACCTGCTCAGGTTCTTGATACGTAGAAGCTACTTCTTCAATCAAGGCATCAATTTTTTCTTCAGAAGCGGTCAATTCAAACGCATCGATTGCGGCATTCATTAACAAGCCAACACGCACACGACGATCAGCTTGGTCTTTAAATAACTCAGCTGGCAACATGCTAGCATCAATTCCCTGACCACCACCAAACTGCTGAAGAGCTTGCTGACGTAGACGATCAATTTCTTGATCAGCCAATGCCGCTGGCACATCAATCTGGTTAGCCGCAACCAAACCTTCAATTACCTGATTCTTAACATCGTTACGAATAGCACGCTCTAGTTCACGATCCATATTGGCGCGAATATCAACTTTGAAGCTTGCTAAATCTTTAGATTCAACACCAAAACCTTTGAAGAACTCTTCGTTCAATTCTGCCAACTCAGGTTTTTTAACTTCCTTAACAGCTACCTTAAACTCTACAGCTTTACCTTGCAGATCTTCTTTGTGGTAATCAGCAGGGAAAGAAAGAGCAATTGTCTTTTCATCACCAGCCTTAAGACCTTCGATACCCGCTTCGAAGCCAGGAATCATAGAGTTAGAACCTAAAGTTAGGTTATAACCTTCTGCCTTACCACCTTCGAATGCTTCACCATCGATGAAACCGTCAAAATCTACAACCGCTTGATCACCATCAACAGCCGCTTCAGTAGAAGCTTCCCACTTAGCCTGCTGCTTTTGTAATGTTTCAACCATTGTTTCAACATCAGCGTCCGTCACTACAGACTTCTTCTTGTTGACTTCAATGCTAGCCAAATCTGCTAGCGTAATTTCTGGATAAACTTCAAACGTTGCTACGAATTCAAGATCTTTACCTGATTCATTAACAGTTGCTTCGAAGTTCGTTGGCATACCTGCCATCTTAACGCCTTCTTTTGAAATCGCTTCAAAGAAAGAACGCTGCATTACTTGCTGAACAGCTTCTTGACGAGCTGGCTTACCAAACATTTTTTGTGCAACATTTGGTGGAATTTTGCCTTGACGGAAACCATCAATTTTACGGCCTTTAACCATACTTTTTAGAGCTACAACAACTTGACCATCAACGTCAGCGGCAGGAACGCCAATTGTCATCTTACGCTCTAGGCCTTGAGTAGTTTCGATAGAAATTTGCATATTTGTCTCTCAGTTAATATTAACGTTTTGTCTGGCAATGTAGGTGCCTAGTTAAGTAAATAGCTAAATAATTAGTTAAATAGGCGTACAAATTAATTGTCAATGCACCTGACATCATAAAAGTCGCGCATTATATCCCATGCTCTGTTACAGAACCATAGCTATCAATAAACACTATAAACTGGTTTGCAATAGGTGAAATAGATAATGGGATTAAAGATTTATTTTTCAAGAGAAAAATTAAATTAATTTATAAAAACAGAAGATAAATATATATTTGATTTTAAAACAGAGAGTCAACAGAAGAATACTGGCGACATATAAAAAATAAGTGGGGTGGCTGAAGGGGATCGAACCCTCGACCACAGGAATCACAATCCTGCGCTCTACCAACTGAGCTACAGCCACCACATATTTTCTAACAAACCACTAACACCAAAGCAATATTGGTACGCCCAGCAGGGCTCGAACCTGCAACCCTCGCCTTAGAAGGGCGATGCTCTATCCAATTGAGCTATGGGCGCACGGCCATCTAACTTTCGCTAGACTTAGTGGTCGGGATAGAGAGATTCGAACTCCCGACATCCTGCTCCCAAAGCAGGCGCGCTACCAGACTGCGCTATATCCCGATACTTCATTAAGCTGCGAACTAATTCGCTGTCTCGGTGAAGTGGTGCGTATATTACCCACGACCTCCCCACCCGTCAACACCTTTTTTGAATTTATTTAATAAAAACAATGACCTTGGTAACTTATTCACTAAATCCCACTCCTCCGACATCTATATGCAAAGCCATAAATATCCTCCCCACCACTTTGCTTTAGCCCGTCAGTCATGAGAAAATCCCTGTCACAATTTACTCCAGATTTCTTCTGATCTACTGCAAGGTTAAAGATTTACATGAGCGCTCAAATCATTGATGGCAAAGCCACCGCCGAATCCATCCGTAAAACTGTTGCCGAACGCGTACAGCAGCGTTTAGATAAAGGGCTACGCGCCCCTGGCCTAGCCGTAATTTTAGTTGGCAAAGATCCAGCATCAGAAGTCTACGTTAAGCACAAACGCACAGATTGCAAAGAAGTAGGCATAAATAGCCAAGCTTACGACTTACCTGCATCAACGTCTCAGGGCGAGCTACTGTCTTTAATCGAAGAATTAAATAATGACGATTCAATTGACGGCATCTTAGTTCAGCTTCCCTTACCTGCACAATTAAAGTCTGATGAAATACTAGAGCGTATCTCACCAAATAAAGATGTTGATGGCTTCCATCCATTCAACATCGGCCGCCTTGCTCAACGCATGCCGCTATTGCGCCCTTGCACACCCGCAGGCATCGTGACACTACTAGAAAATACTAAAGAACCCATCCGCGGCAAGCATGCCGTCATAGTCGGCTCCTCTAACATTGTTGGCCGCCCAATGGGATTAGAACTGTTACTAAAAGGCTGCACAGTAACAACCTGCCACCGTTTTACTGAAGACCTAGAAAGTCACGTCCGCTTAGGCGATATCGTTGTGGTTGCCGTGGGTCGCCCAGATATTGTCAAAGGCGAATGGATTAAGAAAGGCGCCATCGTGATTGATGTGGGCATTAACCGTTTAGACAATGGTAAACTTGTAGGCGATGTTGAATTTGAAGCAGCCTCTAAGAATGCCAGCCACATAACACCCGTTCCTGGCGGCGTCGGCCCAATGACGCGCGCTAAGCTTTTAGAAAACACACTACAAGCCTGTGAAGCGCTACATTCTATGGTTTAGTTCTTTTAAGAACAGCAGAAAACAAAAAGGCCGCTAACTGAGTTTCAGTTAGCGGCCTTTTTTATTAGCAATGAAAAAGCCAAAGAAAGTACCACGGAGAACACGAAGCGCTTCGCTGCACAAAGAAAAGCAGATACCTGCACTTACATCTACTTTCTCCTCCGTGCTCTCAGTGCCCTCCGTGGTGAAATTATTCTTTACTGCTGAGCCCAGCTAGTACCTTCAGGGCCATCGCGTAAAACAATCCCTTTCGCTAATAACTCATCACGCACACCATCAGCGGTCGCAAAGTCTTTCGCTTTCTTAGCATCGATGCGCTTTTGAATCATCATTTCAATATATTCAGCATCAACATCGCTGCCCGCTTGAAGAAACGCTTCAGGCGCCAACTGCAAGCAACCCAACACAGCGCCAAGTTCACGCAGCTGAGCACCTAAAGCGAGTTTTTTATTACCTTCGGCTTTATTTACTTCACGCACCAAATCAAACAGCACAGCAATCGCTTCTGCAGTATTAAAGTCATCATCCATCGCATCGTAAAAACGCTGACTAAATTCATTATCTTGAGCAGGAGTAACATGAGTATCAACGGTAACCAAAGCATTATAAAAACGCTCCAATTTAACTTGAGCTTCTTTCAAGCTGTCTTCACTGTAGTTGATTGAGCTACGGTACTGGCTAGATAATAAGAAGAAGCGAACAGTTTCAGGGTGGTACTTTTCTAAAATTTCACGAATGGTAAAAAAGTTACCCAAAGATTTGGACATTTTTTCGCCATCAATGCGAACCGCCCCTGCATGCATCCAGTTATTAGCATAACGACTTCCTGTTGCCGCTTCGCTTTGAGCAATTTCATTTTCATGATGTGGGAACTTTAAATCTGGCCCCCCACCATGTATATCAAAATTATTCCCTAAGCAGCACGTCGACATAACTGAACACTCAATGTGCCAGCCTGGACGACCAATACCCCAAGGAGATTCCCAATGCGGCTCATCAGCTTTAGCGTGCTTCCACAAAACAAAATCCAATGGATCTTGCTTCATCTCATCAATCTCAATGCGCGCGCCCGATTCCAGCTCATCGAGCACCTTGCCCGACAACTTGCCGTAGCCTTCAAACTTACGCACTGAATAATAAACATCGCCATTACTCGCCGCATACGCAAAACCTTTTTCAATTAAGGTCTGCACCATTTCGATGATGCCATCGATATGCGCGGTTGCACGAGGCTCAGAATCTGGCATTTCAATACCCAGCGCCTTCGAATCAACGTGCATTTCATGAATGAAGCGCTCGGTTAATACATCAAAGGCTTCTCCATTTTCTTTCGCACGATTAATGATTTTATCGTCGATGTCGGTAATGTTACGAACATAATTTACTTCGTAGCCTTTATGACGCAAGTAGCGCGCAATCACATCAAACGCAGTCAGAACACGTGCGTGACCCAAATGACAAAGATCATAAACCGTCATACCACAAACGTACATGCCAACCTTACCTTGCACGATCGGTCTAAATTCTTCTTTCTGGCGCGTTAATGTATTATAAATTTTCAATTTTTTTCCTTTACTCTTTATATATTGAGACAGTCTTTTATTGAGACAAAGACTTATCTTCACGCAAGCCGATGGTTAAATTAAATACTGGCTTGTCTGCAGTATGATCACGACGATCTGCCACGTAATACCCTTCCCGCTCAAACTGGAAGACTGTTTCAGGGGCTGCTTGCGCCAGGCTTGGTTCAACAATGGCGCTAATAACGGATAACGAATCAGGGTTCACATGCGTCATGAAGTCTTCGCCACCGCGATCCGGAGATTCGTGATTCAATAAACGGCCATAAATACGCAGCTCAGCTTCAATACCTTGCGAGGCAGAGACCCAATGCACCACACCTTTAGGCTTCACATCATCCGCAGGGTCTTCACCCAATACCGTCGTCACCTGAATGGCATTCACCTGCACAATATCACCGGCATCGTTTTTGATAAAATCCGTTGCTTCAATAACATAGCCATTACGTAAACGAATACGCTTTCCTGGACAGAATTTTTTCTTAAACTTCTTACTGTATTCTTCTTTAAAATCTTCCTGATCAATGAAGATTTCTTTCGTAAAAGGCACTTGTCTTAACAAAGAAACAGGCGCTTCACCAAGAAGTTCGTCAGAAGCCATGTCAGGCATAGACTCAACCGTAATTTCTTCATAGTGGTCATCGGCCATATTGGTGATAACAACTTTTAATGGATTAATTACTGCCATAGCGCGCGGCGCATGGGTGTTTAGATCACTGCGCAACGCATGCTCCAACATAGCAACATCAACCACACCATCACTACGAGAAACACCAATCATCTCACAGAAATTACGAATAGACGCTGGCGTAAAACCACGACGACGCATACCCGAAATAGTCGGCATACGCGGATCATCCCAGCCCGAAACGACATTTTCGTCAACCAGCTTCTTCAATTTACGCTTAGACGTCACGGTATAGTTCAGACTTAAACGACCAAACTCATACTGCTTTGGCTTAGCCGGCACCGGAAGATTGTTGATATACCACTCGTATAGTGGGCGATGATCTTCAAACTCAAGCGTACAAACAGAATGCGTAATGCCTTCCAGCGCATCAGATTGACCATGAGTGAAATCATAAATTGGATAAATACACCATTTATTACCCGTTTGATGATGCTCAACATGGCGAATACGATACATAATCGGATCACGCAAGTTCATATTGCCTGACGTCATATCGATCTTAGCGCGCAACGCATGCTCACCATCTTTAAATTCCCCCGCTTTCATGCGAGCAAACATATCTAAATTTTCTTCAACCGTGCGATCACGATACGGACTGTTTTTCCCCGGGCGATTAAAGTCGCCTTTATATTCATCCGCTTCTTCAGGCTTAAGACTGCAGACATAAGCATTGCCGGATTTAATAAGCTCAAGGGCATATTCATGCAAGGTATCAAAATAATCAGACGAAAAACGGACATCTCCAGACCACTTAAAACCTAACCAAGTAACATCTTCTTTAATTGCATCAATGTATTCTTGGCTTTCTTTTTCTGGATTTGTATCATCAAAACGCAAGTTGCACTCGCCGTTAAATTTCTCCGCTAAACCGAAGTTCAAACAGATCGATTTAGCGTGACCAACGTGTAAATAGCCGTTTGGCTCGGGTGGAAAACGAGTAATGACCTTGTCGATCTTGCCACTGGCTAGATCTTCTTCAACGATTTTGGCAACAAAGTTATTGACGTTATTAGTGTCTGACATGCGATTTGTATCTCGATTGTGCTAGTTATCAGCTGATAATCATGGAAAAAACCGTTATTATACGCGTCATACGGCCTAGAGCCATACGTAGATTCAATATTAGTCATTATAACCTTAGGAAAAACCATGATTCTTTTAAAGACCAACTTCGGCGACATCAAAATCAACCTTTTCAACGAAGAAGCGCCAAAAACTGCCGCTAACTTTAAGAAGTATGTAGAAGAAGGTTTTTACGATGGCATCATCTTTCACCGCGTAATCGATGGTTTCATGGTTCAAGGTGGCGGTATGCTTCCTGGCATGGAAGAAAAGCGTACTAACGATACTATCGATAACGAAGCAGATAATGGCCTTTCCAATAAGACCGGTACATTGGCAATGGCTCGCACAATGGATCCTCATTCTGCCAGCGCTCAGTTTTTCATCAACGTTTCTGACAATACGTTCTTGAACCACACCGCTAAAAACGCTGAAGGTTGGGGATACTGCGTATTCGGTGAAGTAGTTGAAGGTATGGATATTGTAAACAAGATCAAAGGTACTCCAACGACAACTCGTCGCGGTCACCAAGATGTTCCAGTTGACGATGTAATCATCGAATCTGCGACTGTTATCGAAGCATAAGAAGATTCCAGATATGGCGATTTATTTTATTTCTGACCTACATCTGGAACCTGCACAAAAAGCCATCACTGATGGCTTTTTGTCGTTTCTAGACTCGTTAAAGGGTGCAGAAGAGCTTTATATTCTAGGCGATTTTTTTGAAGTCTGGATCGGTGATGATTACTCCAATGAATACATTGAACTGATCAATCAAGCATTACAGCAGTGCTCTGCTAGAGGCACAAAAATTTATTTCATGCACGGCAACCGTGACTTTTTAGTTGGGCAAGCTTGGTGTGATAACGCCCATTGTGAATTACTGGATGAATCCAAACTAATCACTTTAGGCGACGAAAGTATTCTTTTGATACACGGCGATAGTCTTTGCACCGATGATGTTGAATACATGAAAGCGCGAGTTATGCTGCGTAATCCGCAGTGGCAGGAACAACTGCTCGCCAAATCAATTCCTGAGCGAATTGAATTTGCTAAGCAAGTTCGTAACGAAAGCAAAGAAAGTCAAAAAGACAAAAGCTACGAAATTATGGATGTGAACCAAGAAGCCGTAGATAAAGCATTATCGGAAGCTAATTGCGCAACCCTGATTCATGGCCATACTCACCGTCCGAATATTCATCACTGGGAATTTGAAGGTGAAGCCCGCACTCGCTATGTTCTAGGTGACTGGGGTGATAAAGGCTGGTTTATTAAATGGCAAGCTGGCGAAACATTGAAGCTTGAGTCGTTTGATCTTTAATTTGAATTCACATCACTGCTATTTCTTGGCATTGTAAAAAACACACAATACATGGATGTATTGTGATACAACTACGCCATTGACAATAAGAACCAATACTAAAACCATCAATGTACGGCGCTTAAAATTAACCAGCGCTGCAATCAACCATCATGCAAATAAAGACATCGCCACTCCTGCTTTATGTACAACCTTAAGGGCATCATTGCTTCGCCATTTTGATGGTGTTATACCTCAGTATAACGAAATTGAATCTTGACTTATTAAAGCGATAGAAAATCAGCTTACAAAAAAGCCCAACAATCTCTCATTGGGCTTTTATTGTGACATTGACTTAATTCAGGTAGTTATTTACTAATCTCACCCAATTCAATATTTAAAACTTGGATACGTTCATCAACCAAGCCATTACGAGCGCGCTTCACAACCAGTTTCAATATTTTTCCTGCCATGCTTTCGTTGATATAGAAAGACCCAGCAGCGGCATTACCATGACAAATAGTATTCTCACCTATAACCTCTTCGAGACCTTGCTGAACGTACTGCTCTGTGGCTTTATCTTTAACCCACCACGTCAGCTTATCGCCAGAATCACAACGTTTAAACGCAACTCGATTTTTTTCAGAAATATTACCAACAACTTCTGCTGATAATTTTGGCAAACCGCCCGTCGTATAAACGCTCGATATATTAGAGGGACTCGAGCCACCAAGGCAGCTGTACACTTTATTGTTATAAGTAAATTCACACTGCAACGTCATGATCGGCCCATATTCAGTAGTCGGTGCTAAAAACTGAGAAAGAATATTAAAGGTAAAGTCATTGTGCCCAAAAGTTGTTAAAGTGTAATCGCTTCCCTGAGTTAATAGCTGACCCTGGTAGCGCAACATAAAAGTTGAATAATCAATCTCATCAAGCCCATTAAACTGGCCCGAGAAAACCAAAGGCGCACCTTGAACCAACAGGTTATGACCATAACTGTAACTCGGCGTTACTTGCACGTCTGATTCAGTAAATTGTTTCGTTTTACAATCTTTATTGGTCAGTGTTGTACCTGTGCCGGTAAAGTTTTTATACGCACGCTGAATACAAACAGTGATGTCTTTTTCAAAATAAGACGCGTCTTTCAACACAAGTTCAGATGCTGTTTTCTCATGATCTAACAAGACCACGCCTGCTACGGCCCATTCGTAAGTAAAATCTGCTGCAGGCTGAGTAAACGCATAAGAAGTACGGCTTTCAGGAGATACTGTTCCGCCTTGTTTGTACTCTCCGATAATATCTAAAACCGTTACCGTTGGTACGTTATTACTTGGAACCGTTTCTAGCGTACTTTCTTTTACGCATTGCTGAGTCGCAATTTCAAAAACACAGACTTTAATCGTTCTAATGCCCACATCAATATCGGCATAATCAAGTTTATAGCCGGTGATCACATCACCGTCTTTTTGCAGCGCATCGCTATTATTATCAAACCAGCGGTATTCCCATATAGTGCCCTCTGTCGAGCGTATATCGTTAGGCTCTAGCTCACTTAGTTGCATGCCCGCTTGGAAATGATCGTTATCGGCATATAGCGAAATCTTTCTTAGCTTTTGAGCCGAGCCTGGCAAGCTTCTTACTTCAAACGTGACGCAACTTAGGTCACCCACCTTGCCATTGCTCAAGGTGGGAATCATGCACGCCTTCACCGCAGGTTGATGACTGTCGGTTAGCTGAATTGTATTATTATCATCTTGAATGGTATTACCAAGACTGTCAGCCCAATAACTTTGAGATACATCTAAAGGGGTATGCTCAGAGTTAGAAAAAATATGCTGAGGAAAGCCAATGCTCTCACCCACAAAAGAATAATAGGTATCCTTGCCGCTAGCATCGGTCTCTTTTTTACTGGTAAAGAAGAAAAAGACACTCGGCTCATCTCCCAGATCGATCGTAATATCACCCGTATTGACACCACCACTACTACTGCCTCCGCCACAACCTTGCAAGGTTAAAGCAATGGTGAAAACAATCGATGTTATTAGGAGCGTTCGAAATAATAGGAAGACTCTACTCAGCATAAATAGTCTATAACTCATAAGATATATAAAGGATAAGTGGATGCATGAATATATGCCTGACCACTCAGTTAAAATTTAGCTGGCACTGTAAATTAAGTAGAAAGTATTACAACGTCCAATCGAGACAGGACATAGTCCTTTGGAGCCAATTTCCAGCATACAGATAACCTCTCAGTAAAATAACCAGATAGTCAGCTTTTAATTAATAGAGCATCACCATAAAAGCCAAAAAACGTTTATTAAAAATAGATATTTTTTCCAATAACGAAGGGGTCACATGAAAGACTATTGGCTTTTTTATTAACCTTTCCGATTAGATGGCTTTTTGTCGTTTCTAGACTCGTTAAAAGATGCAGAAGAGCTTTATATTCTAGGCGATTTCTTTGAAGTCTGGATTGGCGATGATCACTCCAATGAATACATTGAGCTCATCAATCAAGCTTTAAAGCAGTGCTCCGCTAAAGGCACCAAAATTTATTTTATGCACGACAAGCGCGAGTGATGCTGCGCAACCCACTGTGGCAAGAGCACTGCTCGCCAAATCAATTCCTGAGCGAATTGAATTTGCTAAGCAAGTTCGTAACGAAAGCAAAGAAAGCCAAAAAGCCAAAAAGGCAAAAAGGCAAAAGCTACGAAATTATGGATGTGAACCAAGAAGCCGTAGATAAAGCGTTATCTGAAGCTAATTGCATAACCATGATTCACGGCCACACCCACCGCCCGAATATTCATCATTGGGAATTTGAAGGTGAAACCCGCATACGCCATGTTCTGGGCGGCTGGTGTGATAAAGGCTGCTTTATTAAATGGCAAGCTGGCGAAGGACTGAAGCTTAAGTCATTTGATCTTTAACCTGATCGTTAATTTGTCACTAGATTCAGATTAAAACTAGATGATAGCTTTTCATTAAAGCTATCATAAATACCCAGAAGAATTAAATGCCCCGCTTCCCAACTCTCTCAACCAACCCAATTATTCTAGGCGCCCTATTCATTCTATTAGGCGAAGCACTGCTAGGGGCTGGATTGTCACATTAGGCGCTGTCGCCACACTCGGACAACTTGCCTTAACCCAAGCCTATCGAATAGCACCCACTGGAAAGATCGGTATTTACGTATATTCATCGGTTATTTATGGCGCCGCCATGGGCTGGATATTTTGGGATGAAGTGCCACTTTGGAGCACTTGGTTAGGCAGTGCTTTTATTATTGCGGCTGGGTTGATTAATATTCGAAAAAAGAAATCCACTTAACTCTCTCAGCCAGCCGATTCATTAGCCGCTATTCAATTGATAAATTACAAATATTATCAGCACAATAAAGACAGTTATTTTAAGAACTCCCTTGGGCTTTATCTTATGCAACTCTGCATTTAAGCGCTCTCTTGTTTCCGGTATCCAGGGATGGCTGGAATCGCATTGCACAGCCTTATCAAAGTATTCCTGGGCTTTTTCTATATTTCCATCAAACACATTAATCACTACCAGTTTTTGATAGGCAAACGATTGAATGCTTGGCGACTCATTTAATTGAATTAATGCATAAAGAGTCTTAATTGCTTGTTCCTCCCCTTCGACCATAACGGTAGTATCATAAAGAGTATTAGCAAACCACCATGCATCTTCATAAACTAGATTTTGGGGATTCTCCAAAACAAAAGGAACCAGCACCATCGCTGAATCAATGAACTCGTAGTCTTTTTCGAAGTTGATATTAATAAAATCTCGCGCAGCCTCAAAATGCCAGTTTGGCTTATGCGCCAATAAATCACTTTCAGCTTCGGACAGATGCGTCAGCGCTAACTTAAAAAGTTCTTGTGGCGTCGGGATAAGGAATTGATCGTCAGCATTCAACTGATAATCATCAAGGTTAGAATAAACAGGCACATTATAAGAAAAATTATTACTCGGTTTAGGCAATGCAATAAAAATACGTCTCAAAGTATCTTTATCGATATTAACCGCCTTACCATTCAAAAAAGGTCCCGCATCAATTAAGAATCGTTCAACCCCTTCATGTATTAAGCATGAGCTAAGTTGCTTACCTATGAGTAAAATAGAAGGATCCATTTCAGTATTATCGCTATATTCCATTAGCTCTTCCGTAGTAGTCATCAGGCGCTAATGTGCGCCTATATTTAAGTATCGTTTGAGGCGCCCATTTGAACAGATTTTCTTGTTTAAAGTAAGAAACTAATAACCCACCAACCTGACTGCCATTAACCATGTATTTTTATTGGTTCCGCTAAAAAATCATTCATGCGCTTTTTTCAATGTGTATGGCTCCGTGTAAATGGCTTTCTTAGAGGAGGTTTCCTTGACCCAATAATAAAATGTATCTTGATTGATATTTCTTTGCTTTAAGAATACTGCTTCGCCTGCCCACTCGATTTCCATTCATTAATGACTAACTGCCAACACCGCCAATAATTGCAGTGGCTATCCAACCCATACCGTTCATCTGAAAAGCGGCCATAATCTAACTTTTTCCTCCACAATACCGTTGTTTGAACGACCATTCAACTGATAGACTCACGCGCCGATCTTAACCCTCAGCGAAGTAACATAATGAAGACATTAATCCTGCTATTTACTTTACTGCTTCCAGTCAGTTTATTGGCAAACGAGTGCAAACAGATTAACTTTGGCTCGGTCGCCTGGACCGACGTGCAGACCACTACAGCCACCGCCAGTGAGTTACTGAAGCGCCTCGGATATGAGGTTGATAGCCACCAATTGACAGTACCTGAGGTATACCAGCAGCTTTCATCCGGTAAGCTCGACGTATTCCTGGGTAATTGGATGCCGACGATGGAACCGATTATTCAGCCTTATCTGAATAACCAAAGCATTAAAGTGCTAGGCAAAAATCTGACCGGCGCTAAATACACGCTAGCGGTACCGGCGTATGTGTACGACGCCGGGGTGCGTTCATTTGCCGATATTGTCCGTTTTAAAGATCAGTTTAAACACAAGCTTTATGGCATAGAAAAAGGCAACGATGGCAACGCCCTTTTACTGGATGCCATTGCTAAAAATGATTTTTCATTGGGTAACTTCTCACTGATTGAATTACCCGAGCGCTTAATGCTGCATCAGGTAAAACGCCACATCCGCGACGGTGACTGGATTGCATTTCTCGCCTGGGCACCCCACCCAATGAATGAGAGTTTTGATATTCGTTACCTCGAAGGTGGCGATGCTTATTTTGGTCAAAATCTCGGAGGCTCCACTGTTTATACCAATGCTCGGGCTGATTTTCGTGCAGACTGCCCAAATGTTGCTAACCTACTCGACAACCTGAAGTTTTCGCTGGAGATGGAAGGCGAAGTGATGAATATGATTTTGAGTGAATTTGTACCCGCAGATCGCGCCGTACGCGATTGGATGTTTCGTAATCCGAATGTGGTAGCACAATGGCTAGAAGGTATCACAAACCGTCAGGGACAGCCGGTGGATGCCGCTAAACTCGCCGCAAACATGCAACTGACATTCAGTAGATAACATAATCTCAGTTAATAAAACGCCTGCAAAAACGATCAGTAGGCCGAGTATTATCTCGGCCTACTGATAACAAAAACAAAAATTCCCGATAAAACAGCAACTAACCGAGCGAATAAACATAGATATTTTAACTGAACGGTTGTGGCTCTGGGTGTAACTGAATGCCAAATTTATTATTCACATCTGCTTGCACAGCTTGCTGAATATTAATTAAGTCTTGCTGTCTCGCGCCATGCTTCAAGGTTAAAACCAATGCTTGCTGATCGTGCATTTTGGCCAAGCCTAACGATTTACCCTTCCAGCCACACTGATCTATCAGCCAACCTGCTGCAACTTTTACCAGCGCCTCACTTCCTTTAGCACTGCCCTGCACGGCATAAATTGGCATATCCGGAAATTGGTTCAATAAGTTATCCGCTTGGAATTTTGGAATGATGGGGTTGGTGAAAAACGAGCCTGCATTGGGAATTTTTTTGGGATCAGGTAATTTGCTATTGCGCACCTCAATCACCCAACTGGCAACCTGTTTTGCAGATAGCGGCTGAAATTCGTTATTCTCAACAAACTGCTCGGCCATTTGTTTTAACGGCGCATAGGAAGTTTGTGGATTGAATACTTTAGATAATTTAAAAACCACTCGAGTAATTAAGAAATCATTTTTAAATTGTTTTTTGAAAATAGAATTACGATACGAAAAATCACACTGATCAGCAGAAAAAGAAATCCACTGGCCCGTCGATAGCTGCAAACCACGAACTTCTTCAATACACTGGCCAACCTCAACACCATAAGCGCCGATATTCTGAATAGGCGATGCGCCAACAGTACCTGGAATGAGTGCTAAGTTTTCTAAGCCGTAAGCGCCCAGCTCGATAGATTTCAAAACCCACTGATGCCAGTTCAATCCAGCATCAACTGCATAAATAATCGATTCCTCATCTTCCGATAATTTTTCAATACCTTGCATGGCGCTTTGAACAACTAAGCCTGCCACTTGGGGCTGCACAATCATATTACTACCGCCGCCTAAAACTTTTATTTTAAGCTTGTGGGTCTTTGCATACTCTAGTAGCAGCAATAACTCAGATACTGAATTAAAACGCGCAAAATAATCGGCTATCCCCACAAGGGATAACGTATTTAGAGAAGATAAATCGTATTGGGCTTTTATATTCAAAGTAGCTGCTTGCTTAAGAGCTGTTTGTTTAAAAGTTGGGGGCATTAGAGCTTCGACTGGATATCTAAGATTAATTGATCGCAGGCTTCTTCAACCATATTCAACACCTCTTCAAAGCCATCCTTTTCTCCATAATACGGATCAGGCACTTCGGTTAATCCTTTTGCCTTTAAATTAGGCGTAGAAAAAGTGTGCAGAAATAATTGCGGTTTTGTTTTCACAGCACCCGTTGGAACAATCGTTTTTAAATTTTCAAGATTTGAATCATCCATCGCTAAGACATAATCAAATTCTAAAAAATCGTCAGCAATCGCTTGGCGTGCTCGCAAATGAGAAAGATCATAATCACGTTTTCGGGCCGTTTGCTGCGAACGTAAATCAGGCTCTTTTCCAACATGCCACGCTGCCGTTCCTGCGCTATCAACCTCAACAACTTCCGACAAGCCTGCCATTGCCAACTTGTGCTCAAGCACACCATGAGCAGTTGGCGAACGGCAGATATTGCCTAGGCAAACAAACAAAACCTTAATCATTAGCGCTTAGCTTTTTCTAGCTTTTCTTCTTCGCCCATTTGACGTGCTTCTTGTTCTAACATGACTGGCACACCGTCACGCACAGGGAATGCTAAGCCATCAAAGGTGCATAATAATTCTTGTGCTTCGTTATCCAGCTTTAACTGACCTTTGCAGTTTGGGCAAACCAACATTGCGGCTAATTGCTTATCCATGTGTACATCCTCGTTATTATTTACGGCGCAAATGCATTCGATTATTGCTCAGTCTTTGAACTACAAACCAGTGCGGTTAAATCATTCATTAATGTATTTTCTAGTGCTGCACTTAATTGTGCATCCACTTCTAAATACCACATATTTTCATTGGCAAATGCAGCGCATTTAACCCAATCTTTTTCTGTCATAACAATGCATTGCGAATACGCATTCGCGATGTCTAAATCTGTTTGAGTGAAAGCATGATGGTCGGCAAAAATATGTTCTTTGTATTTAACAGCTAGCGAATCTAGCGTAGTAAAAAATCGCTGCGGGTTGCCAATACCAACAACTGCATGCAGCTCTTTACCTGCAAAAAAATCCAACAACTTTCGCTCACCCGTTTTTGCATTTACCCAAGCTGAAGGCACAATCGCCATTCCCTGCTCTTCACTTTCTTTGGTGCTCGCAATGTCAGTTACGCCATTCAAGATAACCGCATCAACGGTTTTTAGGCGCCAAGCACCTTCACGTAATGGCCCCGCGGGTAATAACCAGCGATTACCCAGTTGACGCTTTGCATCTAAAACGACAATTTCATAATCACGTGCCATTTTATAATGTTGCAAACCATCATCCGATAGAATCAAGTCAATTCCTTGCTGCGATAACAACTCAATCGCGGCATTACGATCTGGCCCAATAACAACAGGGCAATCTAAGCGATCTCGCAGTAACTTAGGTTCATCCCCGACGATAGTGGCAGGTTCGCTTTTAGCCAAAAGATACGGGTAATGCGGCGCTTTGCTGCCATAACCACGACTGATAATACCGACACGGATTCCGGTCTCATTCAATCGTTTTACTAGCTGACACGTTAGCGGCGTTTTGCCGGTGCCTCCCACATTGATATTGCCAATAACAACAACCGGAATGTCATTATTCTTTTTAGCTTTTACACCATGGGTTAGCCATAAACGGCGCGCATGGCTTAATACATAAAACAGGACACTGAACGGCAATAGCCAAATATTCCACCATTTGGCGTCATACCAGCTTTTTTCTATGCGTGTAGTTAAGCGCTCTAGCATGGTTGTCGGCCTTAACCTTCTTGAAACTGTAGATCATGCAAGTTCGCGTACGCGCCTTTTGCGGCTAACAATTCGCTATGACTTCCACGCTCTATTATTTCGCCTTGTTCCATCACCCAAATCTGGTCTGCATTTTCGATCGTGCTTAATCGATGCGCAATCACAAATGTTGTGCGACCTTTAACAACTTCTTCCATGGCACTTTGAATATGCCTTTCTGATTCAGTATCCAATGCCGAAGTCGCTTCGTCTAAAATAAGTACAGGAGAATTTTTTAGAATGGCTCGAGCAATAGCAATGCGTTGTCTTTGTCCACCCGATAACAAAACGCCGTTATCGCCGATCATAGTATCGTAGCCATCTGTCATCTGAACAATAAACTCATCAGCATGAGCTGCTTTTGCCGCCGCGATTACTTCTTCACGCGTTTTATCTTGTAGCTCACCATAGGCAATATTCTGCAATACCGTACTATTGAATAGCATTACCTGCTGACTCACGATAGAAACATTTTTGCGTAAACTAGTAAGGGTTAGGTCTTCAATTTTATGACCGTCTAATAATATGTTGCCTTGCTGGGCTTGATAGAAACGTGGCAAGAGTGTCATTAGTGTTGTTTTGCCACTGCCTGAGCGCCCGACGAGCGCGTAAGACTTTCCTGCTTCTGCTTTGGCATTTAATGATCTCAAAACCCAGTCATCAGAGCTTGGGTATTTAAAACTTAAATCTCTAATTTCTACATCACCACGAACGCGATCCAGTTTAATCTGGCCGTCATCTTTTTCAGTATCGGTATCGAGTACCGAGAAGATAGATTCTGCGCCGACCAAGCCTTTTTGAATGATCGAGTTAATATCCGTTAATGAACGCAGTGGTTTTGCAATCAAAGAGGCGGCGGTAATGAAGGTCATAAACTCACCCGCACTCATGGTTTGATTCAATACGCGTTCAAACATCATATAAACCATTACACCTAATCCTAATGCAATAATTTGCTGATTCAGTGGCACGTTGATGGCATTGGTTAAAGCAAATTTCAGTGCTTGTTTGCGGTTATCTTCACTGGCTTTATGGAAGCGTGCGCTTTCAAAATCTTGGCCACCAAAGGTCCGTACTTCACGATACGCAGTGATTGATTCATTAGTCACCTGGGTAACATTACCCACCGACTTTTGAATGCGCTTACTGTATTTACGAAAGAATTTACTGGCAAAAGAAACCAAGGCACCAATAATCGGCGCGAGTGCTAAAAAGATTAGCGTGAGTGTCCAATCTAGATAGATTAAATAACCCATTAGGAATATTACGGTTAAGCCATCTTGTACTAACGTCGTCAGTGCTTTGGTTGCAGCACCCGTTACTTGGTCTACATCAAAGATAACCCGAGAGATTAAACGCCCAGTTGATTCTCCGTCGTAATAGTTGCTAGGCAACGTCAACATGTGATTAAACAAAACCGTACGAAGGCTATGAACAACGCCGCGCCCTACTCGTGCAATAAAGTACTTTCCTAAAAAAGTACCTAAGCCACGATAAGCAAAAATTACGATTAAGGTAATAATCACAAAGCGTGCATCTTCAGATTTTGGGTTGGCTAATACTTCTGTTATTTGCCCCATCATCCAAGAGAGTGCAGGTGCTGCGGATGCAAAAAGGATAAAGCCAAGAATGGCTATCAGAAATGAGCCTATAAAAGGCTTAACATAGGTCAGCAGACGCCCATACAGGCGTCGTACCGATACTTTCTCAGACATGAATTATTCCGCGCTAGCTTGACGAGTAGTGATACTAAGATTTACAAAACCAGTTTGCCCAGCTGCATCCATTGCGCGCACAACCGCTTGATGGGGTGTGTTTGCATCAGCAGTGATCGTAATCGGCAAGCCTGTTTCGCCATTGGCGGCTTTCATTATTCCGCGCTTAAGCGTCTCTAACTGATTATTGATTAAGCTTTTATCGTTAATCGAATAATTGCCTGAGGCGGTAATAATAATCTCTAGTCGATTGGTCGCTACCGGTTGCTGCTCTGCGCTTGCTTCTGGTAAATCTATACTTAAATGATTTTCCTTAGTAAACGTCGTGGAGACCATAAAGAAAATCAGCAGTAAGAACACGACGTCAATCAAGGGTGTAAGGTTAACTTCCACCATTTCTTTATTTTGACGTTTGAAATTCACAATTAAACTCCAACCGTTTGCTTACTCTCAGGCGCATCAGCGACTTCACGCTCACCATGTAAGACATCAACCAGTTTTAAAGATTCTTGCTCCATAAAAACGACGACTTCATCAACGCGTCGTTGCAGCATGCGATGGCAAATTAAAGCAGGAATGGCAATCGACAAACCCGCAGCCGTTGTTACCAAAGCTTCAGAGATACCACCCGCCAACATACCGGCCTGCCCTGTTCCCGCTAGCATTATTTCAGAGAATACTTTAATCATACCAATCACTGTACCAAGCAGACCCATTAACGGAGCAACCGCAGCGATAGTACCCAGAGCATTTAAATAGCGTTCCATTTCATGAATCTCATGACTGGCCACTTCTTGAATACTCTCTTTCATAATATCGCGCCCGTGCTTTGAGTTTACCAAGCCCGAAGCTAAGACTCGCCCTAAAGGAGAGTTCTCTCGTAATTCTTTAATGCGCGCGCCATCAAGCTGGCTGTTTTTCATCCAACCCCAGACTTGGCCTAATAGATTAGCGGGTGCAATTTGACTGGTGCGCAACGTCCAAAAACGCTCGCCGGCAATAGCGGCTGCAAAAACTGAACAAATGATGATCGGAATCATCATCCAACCGCCGCTCTGGATGATCTCAAACACAGGTTAATCTCCTAACAACATGAACTTATTATGATTTATGGGCGCTACTTTAGCACAAGCTTGATCTACAGCTCTATACTCAGATGCAATGAATGCGTGGATCAAATCACATTTGTTGCCAGATTTGTCGCCATACGGGTGCGTTTTCGTGACGCCACTGGGTCACTGACATTATTTCAGCCAAATTTATTTCTATAGCGCCTGAATCGGCAGTATTGTACAGCGCAATAGAATGCTGCTTAAAACGTTCCCGTACACTGTTATGAGGATGGTGGAATCTATTATTAAAGCCACTCGACACCACCGCGACTTTCGGGGCGACTTGCGCTAGCCATTCATCACTGGAGCTCGTTTTACTGCCATGATGACCAACGATAAGTACATCCGATGTTAATTCACTACCATATTGAGCCAATAAAGCTCTCTCTGCTTTTTTATCAATATCGCCCGGCAGTAAAATTCTCTTACCGGCCATTTCAACTTGCACGATACAGGATTGATTATTATCACTGGCATTCGCTACGCGATAAGGGAATATTCGCCAACGATCTTCTTCCCCCACTCCTTCCGCTCTTCCTAATGGCTTCCAGCCAGAAACTGCATGGCAATTTTTATGCTGCTGCAGACGCGGCTGACCTGCGTAGGTATGCGTTGGTATTATTTTACGCCGTAATCCGAGCTCGCCCCCAGCATGATCATTATCTGAGTGGCTTACAAACAACAAATCTAAGGCTCTGCCATTAAAAGCTAAGATATTTTTAGCAACCACGGCATCACCCAAACTAAAACCAGAGCGAAACTGAGCTCCTGTATCATAAAGCCACGTTCTCTCGCTCGAAGAACCGTAAACCGACAACCCCTGTCCTACATCGAAAATGATTAATTTCTTATCACTCCCCCTCATTGGCAAGAAAAATACACACACCAGCAACAATAAACTCAGTCGCTTAAACGGTGCACCCGGCAGCCACAACGTCAAAAAAATCAATGGGAATAACAGCAACAACCAAACCCCTGTGGGTTTATAAATCAACCAAGAAGGAAGTAGGGACAACTGATGCAAAAAAGCCAGCGCATGGCCCAACACAGCATTTAATACACCCACCGCAATGCCCTCGGGCCAGATGAATGCAATCATTGCTAATGGCATAACGACAAATCCCAACAAAGGGATAGCAATAATGTTAGTAAAAAATGAAAGTGCTGATTGTGGTTGTTGAAATAACCACAACAAGGGCATTAAAGCGACAAACACAATCCACTGCGGTTGATAGAAAAGTTTAACTTTTTCGAACACCTTAACGATCAGTTGCCCCAAGCCTTTTTCAGCAGAGGTATCAAAGGCTAATGAGCGATTACCTACTTGGCCAACATAGCTCAGCAACAATGCACCTACCGCGGCAAAAGAAAACCAAAAACCAATGAATAAAATACTCAAAGGGTTAACCAACAAGACCAACAGAACAACCCATAGCCAGGTATCAAATAGAGACCAGTGGTGACGAAAATAGACAACACAGATACCAAAGCCCAGCATCAAACCAGCACGCTGAATAGCCAACCCCATACCCGCCATATAGGCATAAATGGCGCAAGCCAACAGCAATACTATGGGGGTTAGTTTAAATAGTATGGAGCTGCGTGGAAAAAACAGTAAGACCTCTAGTCGCATTAACAGATACCAAAGGCTCGTCACCATAAATATTAAAAAGCCGACATGAAGTCCACTAACAATAAGTAAATGAATAGTCCCGGTTAACTGAAAATCAAGCCATTGCTGCTTGGGTAAATACCCAGCCTCACCAAACAACAACGCTGGTACTAGCTGCCCCGCGACGCCTTTCAGAGACGCCGCGCGCTGAATCCACTGTTCTCGTAATACGATCAACTGACTGCGCCAACCCTGCGCAATACCCACAACCTCATGTTTAAGCAAATAACCCGATGCATCCACACCGCGACTCAATTGCCAAGCTTCGTAATCAAAACCCCAAGGATTAATAAAGCTGTAAGGTGCACGCAACTTTGCTGTAAATGTTATTAATGAGCCGCAAGAAATTTTGGCCGCAAGTGACTCTGCGTCTTTATTGGATGTTTTATTATTAGCTCGGCGATAAAAGCTCAACTCCACTTGCTTCAACGGTGGCAGCAATTGTTCAGCCGGGCTTAACGAAACAATGCGCAGTAATAATTTTTCAACCTCTTTACCCGCATCACTACAGCCAACAACCTCTCCATAACCTGTCACGACAAGACCCGACAAATCAGCACTCAACCGACCTTCCAATCTTTCTAATAGCCAGAAGTGGCTATAACAAGCTGACAGCAGCGCACACAAAACAGCCACAGAGCGTATCTGCCATGAATATGATCTCGCCCCTACAAAGACAGCCAATACGAGTAACACCAATAGCCAGTATTGCTCAGATTGAAACTGAATAGACACAAATAACGCTAAAATAGCACTAACCAAACAGAGTCTCATTGCCACCCCTGACGATTATGGGCATAATCCAGCCCATAATCAGCATGGCAGATATCGCTGAAACCACAAAAAGAACCGAGCAAATGCCAAAGAAAAAGTTACAAAAACTCTTCCCTACGCCCGAACAAGTGAAAAATAACAAGTCACTTGCCTTTTTAGGGCCCCTGATGAACAAACCGAAATTATGGCACCTTAACCGGCGCTCGGTTGCTCAAGCGTTCTTTATTGGTATCTTTTGCGCCTTCATCCCAATGCCATTTCAAATGGCACTGGCCGCATTGCTGGCCTTTTATTTCAATTCCAACCTACCAATCTCGGTAGGCCTTGTTTGGATAAGTAACCCCGTCACTATGCCGCCTTTATTCTATGCGACATACAGTTTAGGGGCCTTCATATTGGATATTCGCGCACGAGAGTTCAATAGTGAAATGAGTCTAGAATCACTATTAGGACAACTAAATGAAATCTGGCTGCCGCTATACCTTGGCTCGTTATTAGCCGGCCTAGTGTTTGCCAGCGCAGGGTACGTAACCATGCGCATACTCTGGCGAATGAACATTGTATCTCACTGGAATAAAAGAAAAGCTCAGCGACTCGCGCGTGAGGTTGAAGCAATGAAGAACAGCCAAAGCGATACAAAGAAAAGTTGAGAATTCAATAACACGATACGAACGCAATAAAAAAGAGAGCCTTGGCTCTCTTTTTTATTTACGCTGTTTTATAAAGCAGAATCAAAGGCTTTAATTCATTTAGCCATTTCAACCAAGGTTCGATCTGACAACTTATAACGGCGATTAGCTCGACTCGCCAAAGCTTCGTCATGAGTTACTATCACAAAAGCCATGCCGATTGTTTCAGACAAGGCCAGCAATACATCCTCTACTTGCTCCGCTGTTTGCTGATCAAGATTGCCCGTTGGTTCATCCAACAAAACCACTTTTGGCTGCCCTACTAAAGCGCGTGCGATCGCCACCCTCTGACGTTCACCACCGGAAAGTTCTGCTGGTTTATGCTCAGCTCGTTGAGACAGCCCCACCTGATCTAAACACGTTAATGCTTTAGCCTTCGCAATTTTGGTTTTTTCACCACGAATCAGCAACGGCATCATCACATTCTCTAACGCAGTAAATTCAGGCAGTAAATGATGAAATTGATAGACAAAGCCTAAGTCACGATTACGCAACTGAGTTCGTAGAATTTCTGCCAGTGAATGTATCTTGTGCCCCGCTAGAGAAACTTCTCCCCCATCGATAGAGTCCAAGCCACCTAGCGCATTTAATAAGGTACTTTTGCCCGAACCAGAGGCACCAATGATCGAAATTGTCTCACCAACATGCACCTGTAAATCGACATTTTCCCAGACAATGACTTCGTCTGGGCCAGTACGATAGGTTTTACTTAGGCCTTTGGCGTCTAAAATAATATCATTCATAGCGCAACGCCTCAGCTGGTTGAATTTTTGATGCCCTGACCGCAGGATAAATAGTCGCTAAAAAACTCAATAACAAGGCACTTGAAGTGATCATGGCAACATCCGACCACAACAACTGCGACGGCAAATAACTAATGAAGTAAACATCACTGTTTAAAAACTGCACCCCTGAGACTTTCTCAATCCAAGCGATTGCATCAGATACCGTTAATGCACCTATAATCCCTAATACAGTCCCTAAGGCGACACCGACCACACCAATGGCCAATCCTTGCACCATAAAAATCTGTAAAATTGTTCTAGGGGTTGCCCCCATAGTGCGTAAAATAGCGATATCGGCTTGTTTATCGGTAACCACCATAACGAGTGTGGCAATAATATTAAATGCAGCAACGGCGACTATGATTAATAGCAATAAACCAATCATGGTTTTTTCCATTTTAATGGCTTGAAATAAATTACCATGCGTTCGTGTCCAATCGCTGCCTGAATAAATACCATCGACTTCACTGACCAGCTTCCAAACAAGCTTAGGTGCCGTAAATAGATTGTCTGTTTTGATTCTTAGCGCCTGAGCTTCACCCGCAAGGCGAGCGAGTTTACGTGCGTCCGCAAGGTGTATCACCGCAAGATTAGCATCCAGCTCAGCACCCACAGAGAAGATGCCCGATACCGTTAAACGCTTAATACGGGGTAAAATTCCTGCTGGTGATAACGTCGCTTCAGGCAACATCAAGGTGACCTTATCGCCAATCACCAAGTTTAAACGACGAGCCAAAATTTCGCCCATTACCACATTAAAACCAGAAGCCGTTAATGAAGCTAACTCACCTTCCACCATATGATCGGGCAAAATAGACACCCTGCGCTCAGCGGCTGGATCTATGCCTGTCACCATTGCGCCCTGTACGCGACCCTGATAAGCCATCATGCCTTGTAAGCGAGTAAGCGGCGCAGCGGCAACAACCCCAGGAAATTGTTCAACCTCTTTAGCAAGGGTTTGCCAATCTTGTACGCCACCGCGCTCATAGATAATGCCATGAGGAATCATACCCAAAATACGCTCGCGCAATTCTTGATCAAAGCCGTTCATAACAGACAATACGAGAATAAGTACCGCGACACCTAATGTCATACCGACCATAGAAGATGCTGAGATAAAGGATATAAAATGGTTTCGACGTTTCGCCGCTAGATAGCGGAAGCCGATTAATAGAGGAAGTGATTTTTTCATGTGCGGATTAAAACACAGCTTCTATAGAAGCGCTATCGCAGTAATCGACGTATTCCCTTGATTTTTGTTATAAAAAAAATGATCCTAGCCCATAATAAGATTTGTCTGCTGTACAGATGTCAACTTGACGTAAACGGCCTTGCTTCTTATATAGGCTCGGCTACGATAAGAATAAATACCACTGCTTTAAATGCATGGAACCAATATGAAGAACATCATGATAAATTGCAGCATGAAAAAAATACCACTACTAAGCGCTAAATGTACCTTACCACTGCTATTACTTGTAAATACCGTCGCTTGGGGCGAAATTAGCTCACTCTCTTCAGAAGAGCTAACCGATACCTATATAAAAGATACAACGATTATTGTTCGCCAGCAAAAAACTCAAGAAGTTTCTTCATCGATTCCAGTGAAATTAAAAGTAACTCCTCTAGAGCAAGCGACTCAGGTATTGCCTGAAGATCAATCTGGCTCTTTGGCATCTGTCAGCCATGAACTCTCTACTTATGACGATTTGAATAATTTTCGTGCTCTAGACAACAACCTAGCACTACAACTACCCATAGCGACAACTGAATTTTTAAAAGCGCCCCTGTCAGAGTCAGTGCTAAATGATGTTCGACAAGCTTATGGTATAGAACCTGGAGAGCGCTTTAACCTTGAAGCTCTGTCTTTTCTAACCAACTTAGCACCTGCAAGAAAAGAAGATATTCCAGTAGGCTCTAGCTATATCACTACTGAAAACTCTTTTACGATTAAAATCCCTAATATTGGGAATTTCAATTCACAACAAATTTCCAGCCCAAATGGTGAGATCGGTGTGAATATTACCCCTGACAACATTGAGTACACACTCAACCTACCTAAGTAGTCGATTATCCTGAAAAAGTTACGTCATTTTAGGCCAATCTATTGGCCTAAACTTCAAAAAACAATAAAATATCCTTATATTTCAATAAGTTAAACTCCTTCCGCTACTTTCTGTTAATTTCGTAAAGATAAACTACACCTGTAGATATCTGTCTATAAATGACGCATAATCTTGAGACTATAAGAAAAAATGAAGTCGAGATTGCCCATGCAGTTTTCAACATTCGAGCCAAAAAGTCTAAAACAAGCCCCTAGCATTCAAATGATTGGACGCTACAAACTGGAATTCCATTTATTTTCTCAACCTGAGAATTTAGATAAAACTCCTGTTGTATTTTTAGGAGGTGCCTTTCAAAGCTTCACCTCTTTCAAAACAGAAGTTGAGCTGGTCTACCAAACACACCCTGTTATTTTATTGGATCTTCCTTCTCAAGGTAGCAATGATCAATTAGCGCCTGAGTTAGAGCTAAAAGATTTTTCATCTCTGCTTAAAGGTTTCTTTGAAATTCAAGGGATTGAACACGTTATTATGGTAGGAATTAGCTATGGTTCAGCTATGGCGACTTTATTCGCCGCAGAGTACCCAAGCTTCGTCAAACGACTATTAGTTTCAGGCATCACCTGCTTTCGTCGTGATACGTTGGTTTTATTATTAGAAGACTCGTTAAATTTATTGGCGCAAGGTGAATTAAAAGCCTTTGCCACGACGGCCGTTTCTAATCTTGTGAATCATAATCGCATGCAAGAAACCGAAGTAGGAAAAACTTATCGTCGCTTACTGTATCGCCAAGTCGCACGTTTAAACGCTAATGAACAGCTACGGTACGCACAAAATACCCGCCGCTTATTACGCTTTGATGGATTTGATAAATTCCCAACCTGCCCAACCCTTGTTGCGACAGGAGAGTTTGATAACTTCACTCTGCCAGAAGAGAATGCACAGTTTGCCGCCTCTTGTGCTGATGCACAGTTTGCCGTCATTGAGGATGCCGATCATTTATCTCAATTTGAACGCCGAGATGTGACTTCTGATCTTTTTTATCGATTCATTCAAGATCAAAGTATTAAAGGTATCGCGGGAACTCGCTTATTCCAAGATTCTTATTTTTCTCAAGAGCGTCGTTTACAGCCACGATTAAAGCTGGAAGATGACCAAGCATTATTAATTGATGAAGCAACCGGCATGGAGCATGATGTTCGTATTGTCGACATTAATTTCTCTGGCTGCCAAATCAATTTAAATCACAGTAATTTAACGCTTAATGAACATTCAAAAGGTTTACAACTTTATATTAATGGCATGACTCATCACTTTCATGTTCGAATCATGGAGCGCCACCATAAGAACTTACGTTGTATTTTAATTCAGCGCGATGTAAAAGCCGCCGATGAATTGATTGAATTATTAGAAAGTATTGATGAATTTAGTGCCCATAGTATGCCGATAATGAGAGAAAACTTACGACTTGCTTAGTGTGAGTAAAAAGTAGACATAAAAAAAGACCTTCAGTGGTCTTTTTTTATGTCTACTTTTCAGGCTGATGTTAATGTAACTGGCGTTTAAACGGTGGCAGGGCATCGAGTAATAAACGCCCATAACGACTTGAAACAATACGTTTATCCAAGATGCTAATCACACCTACATCATCTTCCTTCCGAATTAAGCGCCCCGCCGCCTGAACCAAGCGTACTGAAGCAGCAGGTAAAGTAAGCTCCATAAAAGGATTCCTTCCTTGGCTTTCCATCCACTCACTGGTCGCGGCCTGCAAAGGATCGTCAGGCACTGCAAAGGGGATTTTAACAATCACAACATGAGTTAAATAGTTACCCGGTAAATCAATGCCCTCTGCAAAACTTGCCAGACCAAAAATCACTCCACCTTTACCGTTATCAATTTTTTCTTGATGGCGCTTAACAATCTCTGACTTCGGCAAAAAACCCTGCACAAGTAATTCATCACGCCATAACGGATAGAGTTCATCATTACACGCTTTCATTTGTGCGCGAGAACTGAATAATACCAAGCTGCCTTCTTTGAGATTAATATTATCCTTTAGCCAATTATTAATTTCTTCTTGATAACCCTCAGCTTTAGGATCGTGCTGTAAACGAGGAACCCGAATGGTGCCAATATTAGGATAATCAAACGGCGAAACCACCTTCTGAAAATTTGCCCACTGAGGAAGTCCTGTTTCAATCGCTATCTGATTAAACGTGTTTAATGAGGTTAGTGTCGCTGAAGTAACAACTGCGCCATAACAGCGCCACCATAAACTCTTACGTAGCTGTTCTGCGACGCGAATAGGGGATACACATAATTGAATATCCCAGTCTTCGCCATAAGCTGTTTTTGACATCCAACGCGCGTATGGCGTCACATCCGCGGCCTCTTCTGCTAATAGCCAAATAAGGCCGTCCCACAAGATTTCTGAACGAGAAAATAAAATCCCAACCGGGGCCTGGAAACTTTCAGCCACCGAACGCTCAAACTCCCCTTCTTCTTTAGGATCTAATGACTTTTGCAGCGCCTCGTTTAGCTTATCTAAACATTGCAGCAAAGGCTGTAGCGGTGTTTTTAGATTTTGTAATATTACCTTGAGCTCTTCTGGCACCCGCCCAAATTCAAAACGCAAACGCTCGGCATCTCCCAACATTTCTTGCACCATAGGCCAGAGAAAGGTCAATGCTTGCTGGCATTCTGCTATTTGCTCTGGCGCCATGCGGATACTGTGCAGCATAGAACTTGGAATGCCACCCTGTGAAATCAATTGCTCTAACGCTTTCTCCAACTGTTTCAGCCATTGACGCTGGGCCCGCACACCGATTTCTACTTTAAAATGGTTCAGCGCTTTGTCAGCAAGGTGATGACCTTCATCGAAAACATAAATAAGTTTTTCGGGTGCTGGTAAAACGGCACCACCACCTAAGACTAAATCAGACAATACAAGATCATGATTGGCGATAATAATATCCGCCGTATCCAGTTCACCGCGCGCTTTGTAAAAAGCACAATTTTGGAACTGCTCACACCGGCGATTCGAGCATTCTCGATGAGTAGCCGTTAGATGACGCCATTGGCTTGGTTCAATTTCATAATCCAAGCGATCTTTATCACCATTCCAATCACCACGACCATAAGACGATAATAAATCTTCATACAAGGCTTGGTCCGCCGCTTCGGGAGCCTGATCAAACAAATCCACCGTCGATAATAACCCCGACATTTGCTGCAATGCCTTATCCAGTTTTATCAAACATAAATAACGCCCACGACCTTTTGCCAAAGCAAACTTAAAAGGTATACCCGAGTTTTTACGGAAAGCAGGAATATCTTTATCAAGAATTTGTTCTTGCAAAGCAATGGTGGCAGTAGAGATCAGTAATTTTTTTTCTGCCGCCATTGCCATAGGTAAAGTTGCGGTTAAATACGCCAAGGTTTTACCAGTACCTGTCCCTGCCTCTACAACGACGATGCCAGCATCATTGCTGCGCTCTTCGTTATCATCTTCAACAATAGCACCCAAAGATTTGGCAATTTCAGCGATCATTACCCGTTGACCCATACGAGGAGTCAGTTTCATTTTTTCAACCAACTTACGATAGAGTGCTTGAATTTCGTCTTTTGACTTCTGTGATAGCATAATATTTAACGACTCCAACCACGACTGCGATCGACAGCCAACAGCAAACCATCAACGTTGATAATCATACCTTTATGGGTTATTTCCTTAATTTGAACGAGAGGTGCAATAAAATCAGTTTCGACCAAGCGCTGACCATTAACCACAATGCTTCGACGCCCTGGCAATGAACTGAAAATATGACTAGTAATGTCAATATTAGGCACTGAAGACTGCACTTCTTCCGACGCTTGCTCCAGAGCCATAATGGGCGCAATAATCTTGGCTGACTCTGTCTGAACAACCGCTTTCTGAACGGCAACAACCTGCTCATGCATCACTACTTTTTGAACAACGACCTCTTGAGCGACTAGCGGCGGCTGAACAGATTCAAGTGTGCTTTCTTTCACTACGGACATTTTCTGGGATTTCGAGGAATCATCATGAATGATACCGAATTGCTGCTGTACAAAGACAGTAATGAGCAAAAGTATAATCACTAAGGCCCCGAGCCAAGCATAGATCGACATTGGAATCATGCTGATATTATGATCATCCGTCGGTGACTCACCTGCTTCCTCCGCTGTATCTTCAACCAACAATGGAGCTCGATGCGCCGCGAGCTCACGCTCTTGCTCAGATTTTTTTAATGCCTGTAAAATATAAGACATCTATCCCTCCTCATCTGAGACAAGTAAATTCCGATTTTTAGCTTGCAACGCTAGCAAAGTCTTTAAGCCAATAATTTTATCGGCCTTTAAACCTGCTGCTTGCTGAAAAGAAGCCACTTTTTGAGCTAAAATAGGATCATAATAAGTGAGAAAGTCATGTTCAGAGGCGCCATCCGGCACGATAATTTGCCACTCAATCGCTGCTAATTCTGTCGCCAGAATGTCTCGCACCCAAGTAATTACTGAGTGTGATGTCCCAGGTTTAATAGGCTTGCCAAAATCCTCAACTGGCTGCCATAAAATAATACTGCGCAACGGTAGAGTAACCAATTGCTGCGGTGAGGTTATACGCCAGCTTTCACCATCAAATGTCGCCATAGGTTGCTGTAACTTTTGCAATTCAGCCAATGGCCAATCAAGCACTAAGCAAGCAAAATCACTATTCAATTCAATTTCATGGCAACTTGTTAATGCTAAAGATTCAGTATCTAGACCGTTGACCGCAGCCAATTGCTGATAAGGGTTTTCACCCCACAAACTGACAAGCCAAGTGGGTTTTACTGACTCCATCTTTGTCAGTAGTAGAAAACTCATAACCGCCAACACACTCACAACACTTAACACAGCCAGTCTCTTGGAAGCATTAACGACTTTATTTACTGGTCGCACAACTTCTTTAACAGCTTGCTGAGCAATATCCTTCGAGACCTTCGTTTTATTGGTCGCATAAGTTCCTAATAGCGCGCGATCAGCGATGCTATTAATTAAACGAGGAATGCCATTGGATCCAGACCAAATAGCGGCAATAGCACCACGACTAAACAATTCACTCGGACAACTATCCAAATCACCAGTGCTCAATGATGCTTGACTCAATCGATGCTGCAAATACGGCTTCAGCTGCTTTTTACTCATCGCGGGCAAATGAAAACGTGCAGTAATTCGCTGATCAAGCTGGCGAGCTGAATGCTGAGAGAGGATGTCTTGCAGCTCTGGCTGCCCGACCAAAATGAGGGTTAATAACTTATCACGATTAGTTTCTAGATTAGTCAGCAAACGAACTTGTTCAAGCAAGGGCGCTGGCATACTCTGAGCTTCGTCAATGATACAAATGACTTTTCGCCCACGCGCATAACGCTCGATAAGAGCTTCATACAAGCGATCAATTAGCTGTTTATTGGTTAAAGGCCGCTCATTGGGCAAGTGATCACATGGAATTTCTAATTCAGCACAGATTGATTGCAGTAGTTCTGGCGCTGATAGCATAGGATTAAAGATATAAGCGATATCAACATGATCAGGAACCTGATCAATGAACGCGCGGCACAAGGTTGTTTTACCCATACCGACTTCACCCGTTAAACAGATGAGTCCACCATGTGCAGTTAAAGCATAATTTAAATGCGCTAATGCTTCATGATGTGCAGGGCTGAGATATAAAAGTTCGGGATCAGGGGCAATTGAAAAAGGTAGTCGACTTAAGCCAAAATAATCTAAATACATGGGTTTCCAAACATGAGCTACCAATAAATATGAACGAGAAAATTGCTACCAGCGCCAATTAATACCCATATTGAGTTGAACATTACGCGCTTGCGAAAGCTTGAAAGTATCGGCGCCAAGTTCGATATTAAAGTGACTCGCTTGCCAAGACAATCCGACTAAGCGTGGATAATACAAGAAAAAGCCCAATCGCCCTAGGCTTGTCTGAACACCTTTCTCTAAACCCAAGCGATAATAGCGATCGTGAACCAAACCATTAAAACTTATATCAGAGCTTATATGACTAATTCGAGTATTTAGCGTCGTAGGAATAGTCTCAACAATTCGCGCTTGATTTGATTGGCCGCCAGCAGCAGATTGGCAATTTTCATTGCCGCTGGTAGAAGGACACTCAACAATACAAGCCCCTCCAGCTTCTCCGCTCAAGTTTACACAGCCTGTGGTATGCAATCCTTCTTGCCAGGTGAACTGGTTAACCACATCTTTCAAGCCCAAATAGACTTGCAGCCCATTAAATTCAGCCGTTATATTAGCACTTAAGCTTAACCCCAAGCCTTTTTTTAAATTGCTATAGTCATTTAATAAATCACCATTGGTATCGAGTAATTTATCTTCATCGAATCGATAATCAATAACGCCTGAAGCCGATTCAGTATCCCCAGCTTCGGCAACCCCCTTCACACTTCCAAACTGAAAATGCCCCGGCTGATACACTGCAAAGTCAATTCCAAATTGCCAGTCAACAGACTCTAAGTGAAAGGGTTTACTATCATAGCCTAAAGAAATACCAGGAGCGTCAAACTGCTTAAAAGTTAGATCCAGCTTCCTATCGCGACTTAACGAATCCCCTAACTCAACCGCACGGTAATAATCTGCGGTTTCTTTATCAAAATTCAAATAATAGTAATGACGATATTCTCGCTGAATGCTGACCTTCCCTAAAAACTCATCAGCAATAAATAAGTCACTAAAAATGCCAAAAGACCAGCTCACGTCAGCATACACCAACTCACCGCGCTGATATGAACCATCCCAACCTGTCAGCATATCATTAATAGGCACAGCTTCAGAGCTCACTGCGGAATCAAAGCTCGAGTAAACTCCTTGCTGAGCATTGGCTTGAACCGAAGCTAAGCATAACAATGCCAATACATACCCTATTCCTTTCAATTTCCTAAGACCATCCAACTACCGTCGATAAAGCGTGCAACATAAACCCCTTTACGCTCTTCACGAATGGTTCCCGTAACCAAGCCTCTGAAAGTTAAATATGCAACCGCCTGACATTCACGATCACTGTCCTCACCGGCAAAAACAAACCCACAACGTTTGTAATTGGCATTAGTATCAACTTCGCCATAAGTGATATCCGTGCCTAAGTTAAAAAGGAAATTCTCTTTAGCTGCTTTATCGGATGCATCATAATTTTGTAAGTATTTTGATCCATTTCCCCCATCAACTAGCTGAGCACCGTACCAGTTAAATATAAACTCACCAAACTCATTACCATTATTATCCGTTTTAAACGCCACATAATAACTTTCAACATCATCTCCCGCAGCAACCACAGGCAAGCCTGCCTCTGAATTCAAAATTTGTTCTGGATTGTAAGCAATAAACAAACCGACGTTGATCGAACTGGGCGTAGGACGAATTAAATTCAAATCCAATGCGACTTCAGCCAACTTAGCACTATTATCTGTTTTTACTAACTGAGGCCGTAGCTGCAAACGAATATTATCGATACCTAACATCGCCGGAGCTTGCATGGTGCCCGTAAATAAAGTTTCTCCGGCACCGAAGGTTGGTAGAGTCTCTGTTGCTGTTAAGTCAGCAAAATACACACCTTCTCCTCTAACGCTAATCGCTCGAATAAAATCTTTCATTTGCGAACTCTGGTTCCACAATATGTTTATGAAAGCATTAACATTTGCCTCACCTTCATAAAAATTTTGCGTGACACAATCAAAAACATTCACAGGATCTTTGCCCGCAGTATTCCCAGCATCCTCATTTGAAATTTTTCCAGCTTCAAAAAACTCTTCATTGGCGGCACTGACTGCACATAACAGTCCTAGATATTTACCATCTTCTCGAGGCGGGTAAACAATAAAAGCAGCGGAGCCTGAATGAATATAATCAAATTTCAGAATATCTACTTGAACGCTTTTTTCTGCAACCACGCGACCATCTACAATGGAGCCAGAAATAGGCGAGCCATTTTCGTCTACTTGTGGAAAAGTATAATCGATGATGGATGTTTTCAAAATATCGGCATTACTGCTCTCACCAAATCGATGTCCCTCTGCAGGCACAAAATAATTATCCCATTCAGGAAACGTCGAATCCGGATAATAATTTGAGGTATTAAAACCACTCGCAACAAGGCTGAGCACCACATTGTCACTCAAAGCCTCACCGTTAACTACGGCCAGATCTGGTCCACTTACATTCATGACCATACTGAGATTATTTAAATTATATTTCGTCGCTGCATTGCTATCACGAACATCCTTAACCCCTCGCAACAACCAAGAGAACGCACCTTGTAAAACAAGTTCTTTTTCCGCAGCAGCTGGATCTATTTCTGAAACTAGGGGTTTATAGTGTAATTCTAACGAAGTGAAGCTGAATTCATAAGCTACAGGATAAATGCGACCTGCTACGGGCATGGACGGATTATTTTCAGCTAGGGCAGCATCAGGCATTAATTGAGTAACCATTTCGTTATATGAAACCCGTAAACTCGCTTCACCTAGTTTCTTCTCACTAAAATCAGTCACCAGTGTCAGCTGATCTTCTTTCAAGGTTCCTTCAAAAATAATATCAATCGCCAAAGACTGTGTTGGATTATCAATCGTATCTTCAGGAATTAAGTCCACAACCTTTTGAGACACAAGCAACTGATCGCCCTGAGTATCAGAAAACGTCAAGGTTAATACTTTAGTACTTCCATCAAAGCTGGTATTAAAGGCATGCCATGAATTATTAACATCACAGCTGCCATGTGTACAAGATAAATAATAGCCGTACACCCCTAATAAACTGCTGGTAATAACATTAAATGCAGGGCTGACCTCATCCCCGATTACCAACAACTGATCTTGATAAGCCTGTGCTTTTTCTCGATATTCTGGGTTGCTAAATTCTTTTGCAGCAGAGGATAAATGCGTCAACATTGCCTTAGTAAAATCAATCTCGTTATTATAACTACTGGCAATACTCTCACTGATTGAAGGTTTCGCCTGAGTTAAATCACCCGCGACCATAGCTTGTAAATCAAGTTGAAAAGCCGCGATTACACTGCCCACTTCGACCGGCAACGGACTGGTAAAATAAGCATTAGCGTCTGTTAAAATATCCTTGGCTGTGGAATACCAAAGCTCTTGAGTTAATACCTGTTCAATAGGTGGCTCTTTTTCATAAAGCTGGCCTTTATTCTGAGAGAACTGATTATTAAGTACGCGACGAAAGCGAGGATCAGCCTTATCCACTAACGCATTATCATAATTCAATTGGATTTTTTGTAATGCAGCAACTAAAGCGCCGTATCGAATGCTGGCTTGCAGGTTACCAGAAGTTGTCGCTGCAATAGTATCTAAGCTAGCAATATTAGCGGGCTCTACCGAGATGATGTCAGGAATTCCTATTAAATTAGAAACCTGAGTATTGGCCTTCATTATGCCGTACTTACTGAAATATCCTGAAACTTGCTGATTAGCATCACATTGAACGGTATCACAAACCCCAGAACCATTATTGATATAGGTCGAAAACCCAAAGGCCCCGGCCATATCCGTAATACTATTAATGCTAATAAACTGACCTTTCGCGGCGATTTCCAATGCGGCAGACCAAAGCGTTTGATCAAAGGCTAAATATTCATCGTCCGTTTCTTCATCGTCATCAGGCGTATCATTGGCGACATAATCATAATAATATTCGGTACGGTAATGCTCGGTAAAAGGGACGATTGCAGCTGAATCGCTACTGCCTTGAATAACAGGACACCCTAAAGGCAACTTACACTGTACTGAAGTAATATCATCCACCGCTTCAACCGCACTGCCTCGAGCAAACAGCACGATCGCTGACGGATCATTAGCATCTAAGCCAATAGCAAACCGTCCACGATAATCTGTTTTGGTGTTCACCCCACTCAACCCACCAGTATCTTCGCTAACGGTTAGCTGACCATTAACAGTAACTGCAACTCCCTGCACAGCAACATTGTCAGCCTGACCCGATTGGACCATACCAACCACAACGTTCAAGGTATCAGGTACGGTTGAACTAACAGAACTGCTGTTACCCGTACAAGCAGCCAACAAAAGCGATGTGGAAAAAAGTAGCAACACAGAAAAATTAAACGACATGTTAGGCAGCCCCATTATTATTTTCCATAGTCTACCCCAGTGGCAGACAATACCCGTTAAAAAAGTTTAGATTTACTTAAGTTTTACCCACTTAAAGTTGAAAATAGATCGATTGTTTATTTGTGATTTCTTTTAATAGCCCAAATACAAAAAAGCCCAGCATCGCTGGGCTTTTTCCATTCATTTAAAATGAATGTTAACTCGGTAAGTTAGATTTCTAAAATCGATTACTGAGCTTTGTACTTCAAGCGGTAAGCGTGAAGTAGTGGCTCTGTATAACCGCTTGGCTGAGTCTTACCTTTAAAGATAAGATCCGATGCCGCTTGGAAAGCGATACCGTCAAAACCAGGCGCCATAGCAATGTACGTTGGGTCATTAGCATTCTGACCATCAACAATCGCTGCCATACGCTTCAAAGATTCTTTAACTTGCTCTTCGCTGCACACACCGTGCTCTAACCAGTTAGTTAGGTGCTGAGAAGAAATACGCAATGTTGCGCGATCTTCCATCAAGCCAACGTTATTGATATCTGGAACTTTAGAACAACCGATACCCGCATCAACCCAACGAACAACATAGCCCAATAGACCCTGACAGTTGTTATCAACTTCTGTCTGAATCTGCTCAGCAGTCAATGCCGCTTTAGCAGCATCATCCATTAGAGGAATCGTTAAGATATCGTCTACAGAAGCATGCTTACGAGTTTTAAGACCTTCTTGAACAGCAAATACATCTACCTGATGGTAATGCATCGCGTGCAATGTAGCGGCTGTTGGAGATGGAACCCATGCCGTGTTAGCGCCAGACTTAGGATGAGCAATTTTCTGCTCCATCATCTGACCCATTTCGTCAGGGATAGGCCACATGCCTTTACCAATTTGAGCACGACCAGAAAGATCAGTCTCAAGACCGGTATCAACGTTCCAATCTTCGTAAGCACCAATCCAAGTTTGCTGCTTCATAACAGATTTAGGTACGAAAGGACCCGCTAGCATAGATGTATGAAGCTCATCACCGGTACGGTCTAAGAAACCTGTGTTAATGAATACAACACGATCAGCAGCAGCGCGGATACACTCTTTCAAGTTAACCGTGGTGCGACGCTCTTCGTCCATAATACCCATTTTAACGGTAAAACGAGGAAGACCTAATGCATCTTCAACCGCGGCGAAGATGTCGTTAGCAAACGCAACTTCTTCAGGGCCGTGCATCTTAGGTTTAACGATGTTTACAGAACCTGTAGTAGAGTTCTGGAACGGAGCATTACCTTTAAGGTCGTGCATCGCGATCATTACAGTCATCATTGCATCCATGATACCTTCAGGCACTTCAGCGCCATCAGCTAGTAGGATTGCAGGGTTAGTCATCAAGTGACCCACGTTACGAATGAACAACATAGAACGACCTTTCACAGTGAAAGTTTCACCGTTTAAACCCGTGTATTCACGATCTGGGTTCATCTTGCGAGTGAAAGAGCTTGCGCCTTTTTTCACTTCAACCGCAAGATCACCTTTCATAAGGCCTAACCAGTTGCCATACGCAACCACTTTGTCTTCGCCATCAACACAAGCAACAGAATCTTCACAATCCATAATAGTTGTAAGTGCAGATTCCATGGCGATGTCTTTCATGCCAGAAGCATCTGTAGAACCGATTGGGCTAGTGGCATCAAACTGAAGTTCAAAACGTAGACCGTTATTCTGTAAAAGAATGCCAGTAGGCGCCGCTGCATCGCCTACAAAACCTTGTAGTTTGTCAGCATCTTGAAGCCCAGTCTTAGAACCGTCTTTTAAAGTAACCTGCAAAGCACCATCAACGATTGCGTAATTAGTGCTATCAGCATGATCGCCAGTCGCCAAAGGAGCAGATTCATTCAAGAAACCACGTGCATAAGCAATAACTTTGCCGCCACGAACCTGATTGTAACCAGGGCCTTTGGTAGCGCCATCTTCTTCAGAAATTGCTTTTGTACCGTAAAGGGCATCGTACAAAGAACCCCAGCGAGCATTAGAAGCATTCAATGCGAAACGGGCATTCATGATCGGTACAACTAACTGAGGACCGGCCATTTGGGCAATTTCAGGCTCAACATTAACCGTCGTTGCTGCGAAAGCTTCACCTTCAGGAACTAGGTAGCCGATTTCTTGCAAGAATGTTTTGTACTCAATAGCATTATGAGACTGACCAGCGCGTTCAGTGTGATACGCATCGATTTTAGCTTGTAAATCGTCACGCTTAGCTAAAAGCGCACGGTTTTTAGGTGCTAGCTCGTTAGCGATTTTATCGAATTTAGCCCAAAAATCTTGCGCTTCGATACCAGTACCTGGAATCGCTTGGTCGTTAATAAAATCGTATAGCTCTTTGGCAACTTGAATGCCACCACTTTGAACGTATTCAGTCATTTTATAGCCTCAAAAAACTCAATTAAGTCAGTTTCCAAATAAGTGCTCGGAAACAAGGATAAAACCGTGCCCCTATAAAAAAGGAACACTTGAAATTTGTGGCGCAAATCATACAGCAAAATAACGACTGCATCCACGACAGACCACCAGTTTCAGTAAGCCAGACAATTATGTACAAAAAAATAGCAACAATTTGTAAATCTACAGACCTTGACTATGGTTGGAATATAGACAACCAAAGAGTGAAGATTATGAGAATAAAAAAATATTGGGCTCCATCTTTATTGGCAGTCGCCATCGCATCACCGGCTATGGCTAGTGATTTGAATATAAATGGCTTCCTCAGTGTCGGCGCAAGCATGTTGGACGACGATAAAGTATCCGTCGCAGGCGCTGATAACCAAGGCGGCTTTAAACAAGACACCGTGTTAGGCTTGCAAGTCAGTAAACAAGTTAATGACTCCACAAGCGCAACGGGTCAATTAGTGTCTCGGGGCAGTGATGATTACTCTACAGAAGCTGCATGGGCTTTTGTCACCTACGCCGCAAATGATGACATTGACCTTCGTATGGGCCGATTACGCATCCCCTTTTTCCAGTACTCTGATTTTCTAGAAGTAGGCTATGCCTACAACTGGGTTCGCCCACCGGGAGACGTTTATCGCGTTCCTTTTTCATCGCTTGATGGGGTTGATTTCACCCAGCGCTTTAGCTCTGGCAGCATAGATGGCAGCGTTCAAGTTTATTATGGTAGATTCCAAGGCGTATTTGATACGGGAACAGATGAGTACGACGCTGATTTCAGAAACTTCGCCGGTATCGCTCTTTCAGCCAATATGGGGAACTTTGGCACTCGCTTAAGCTACCATCAAGCTGAGCTACGCATGGATACTACCTCTGATCCGACGAGTCAATTTGCACAAGTTTCTGCTGGCGCAGCTGGCATCGCAACACAGCTTGGCGATCCTTCTGCAGCCGATGACTTTAATCTTGAAGGTCAGACTAGCCAATTCATTGGGGCGGCCTTAACTTATAACGATGGTACATACAGCGCAGTCGCTGAATGGACATCTCTCGAACACGGCTCATCTCTATTCCTTGATGATCAAGCGTGGCTAGTAGGTGTATCAGCTCGTTATGGAGATTACACGCCACATTTAACCTATACCAGTGAAAAGGACAAATTTGATTCTGGCAATGAAGGTGTCATTCAAAAAGCCCTCCCCCTTCTAGCGGAGCAAAATAGCATCATTGTTGGCCTGCGTTACGACTATGACTCATCCACTGCCTTAAAGTTCGAAGTGCAGAATAACGATGAAATCAAGGCCGCCGGTGCAGATGGTGAATCAGCAATGTTATACAGCGTTGCTGTAGACGTCGTCTTTTAAGGATTAATTATTATGAAATTATTTAAACGTTCATGTTCTGCACTTCTTATTAGCATGGCAAGCACCCTTGCGTTCGCTGAAACCGCTGTCATTGTTAGTATCAGTAATCCAAATTCAGCGATGGATCAAACCACCGTCAGTAAAATTTTCTTAGGTAAAGCTAAAAGCTTTCCTGATGGGTCACAGGCTTTGCCAGTAGATCAAGATGAAGGCTCGGCAGTTCGCGAATCCTTTAATAGCATTGTATTGGGCAAGTCTGATAGCCAATTAAAATCCTATTGGTCGCGATTAATTTTCACGGGGAAAGGAACACCACCTAAGCAGTCTGGAAATGATGCTTCCGTTAAACAATTAGTCGCCAATAGTCCTAATATTATTGGCTATATAGATTCATCAGCTGTCGACGCTACCGTTAAAGTCGTACACAAATTTTAATACAGGTATAGAAGATGAATAAACTCACTACGGCTATTGTATTAGCATCCGCAGGGCTAAGTTCCATTAGCCATGCTGGTGATTTGAACATCAATGGCTTTTTAAGCGTCGGCGCATCCATGCTTAGCAACGATAAAGTTGCTATGGACGGCTACGATAATAATGGTGGATTTAAGCAAGATACCATTCTAGGTTTACAATTAAGCCAGCAGGTCAATGACTCAACAACCGTCACAGGGCAGCTGGTCTCACGCGGCGCCGAAGATTATAAAACGGAATCAGCTTGGGCTTATGTCAGCTTTGCTGCCAACGACGATCTAGATTTAAGAATGGGTCGATTAAGAGTTCCATTTTATTATTATTCAGATTTTCTGGAAGTAGGATACGCCTATGACTGGGTTCGTCCACCGGCAGAAGTCTATAGTGTTCCTTTTTCATCTATCGATGGTGTTGATGCCACGTATCGCTTCTCTCTAGGAAACTGGGATAGCAGCGCACAAGTGTATTATGGGCGTTTTTCACCCGCGGGGACTGGTGTTGATTTAAAAAACTTCACCGGTTTCGCTCTTTCAAGTGGAACAGGTGATTTTACCTTAAGAGCCTCTTATCACAGACTGGAAATAGAAGCCGATGGCACAGGTAGCTTTGGTGGACCAAATGCTCAGGCATCAGCGAGCGTCGCGTTACTCAAACCCTCCTTAAATCCCTCTAGTGATGCCGCTGTTGATGCTGAATTAGATCAAATAGCAGCAGACCTAGCGTTAACTGGACAAGAGATTGGCTTTTATGGACTGGCCGCGGGTTACGATAATGGTGATATCAGCGCCATCGCTGAATATACACAAGGGTTTTCTGACTCGGCATTTTTTCTTGATAACTCCAGCTACCTAATCAAATTAGGTAAGCGCTTTGGTGATTTTGGCACTCACATTACCTACACGGCTTCAGAAAGCACTGCTGCTTCAGGTCTTGAAGGCGATGTACAAGAAGCATTGAAGCTTGAAGATAAGCAATCAAGTATCATTATAGGCACACGCTATGACTATGACTCGGGCACAACCTTAAAACTTGAAATTCAGCAATTAACAGAAGATATGCGTGCTGGGACCGGAGAAATAGATGAAAGTGGTTTACTTTACACAGTAGCGATTGATCTAGTCTTTTAAGGAGATAACTATGATGACATGTAAACAATGGGGCTCTGCATTACTAATCAGTCTTGCATCCGCTATCACGCTGGCAGATACCGCCGTTATTGTTAGCGCCAGTAATGGAAATGCCAGTATCGATCAATCAACAATTAGTAAGATTTTCTTAGGAAAATCGAAAAGCTTCCCTGATGGTTCACAAGCGACTCCGATTGATCAGAATGACGGCACGTCAACGCGGGAAAGCTTTAATGATAAGGTTTTGGGCAAATCAGCCAGCCAGCTTAAGTCATACTGGTCACGCTTAATCTTTACCGGTAAAGGTACTCCACCAAAGCAGTACGCAAGCGATACCGAGATTAAGGCTGCGGTTGCTAGCAATCCCAACCTGATTGGCTATATCAATTCAGCTGCCGTCGACGGCACTGTCAAAGTCGTGCATAAGTTTTAAATCACACTAGAAACTAAAGCCAGATCAAAAGGCGATGACTTATTTATAAGCATCGCCTTTTTATTTATCAACATTTAGCACTACAATGATCTCTTTCATCTCTTTTGTAAGGCGGTTTTTGTGGATCAGGTAAATAATTCAGCTCCTAAAGCTAAGTCATTCGGCATTCTCATGGTCAATTTAGGAACCCCCGAAGCTCCAACCCCAAAAGCTGTAAGAGCCTATTTAAAAGAATTCCTTTCAGATGTCCGTGTTGTCGATGCTCCTCGCCTTATCTGGTGGTTTGTACTCAGAGTCATCCTGCTTATTCGTCCAAAGCCTGTTGCAAAAGCCTATAAAAGTGTTTGGATGAAAGAAGGCTCTCCTCTTCTAGTTATTTCTAAAAGGCAAGCTGCGGCATTACAACAGCAACTAAAGCAAGACATGGGCAAAGACATTCCGGTAGAGCTAGCGATGACTTATGGCAACCCCAGCATACTCAGCGCATCCAATGCATTACGCAGTAAAGGGGTGGAGCGCATATTAATACTGCCAATGTATCCGCAATTTTCATCATCAACCACAGCGGCTATTTACGATAAATTATCCGATTTACTTAAACAGTGCCCTCACCTGCCTGAAATGCGCTGGATCAGAGATTTTCATGACGTGCCTGACTATATCAATGCGTTAGCTCATTCAGTTGAGCAGCAGTGGCAGAAAACGGGAAGGAGTGAAAAATTACTGATGTCCTTTCACGGCGTACCTGAGCGCTATACCGCTAAAGGTGATCCTTACGAGCGTCAATGCCGTAAAACCGCTGCATTACTCGCAGAGAAATTAGCACTACAGCCAGAGCAATGGCAATGCTGCTTTCAGTCGCGCTTTGGACGTGAAGAATGGGTGAAACCTTATACCGACCATACGCTGACTCAATGGGGTAAAAATGGTATCAAGAGCGTCGACATAATCTGTCCTGCTTTCTCGGCAGACTGCTTAGAAACACTAGAAGAAATTCAAGTTGAAAATAAAGAATACTTTTTAGAGGCTGGTGGCGAACAGTATAATTACATTCCCGCTCTTAACGATAACCCTGATCATATTGGAATGCTCAGTAAGTTAATCCAGCAGCATAGCCAAGGCTGGTAGGCTACACAATAAAGGCCGCATCGAGCGGCCTTTATATTAGCAATTTAAAAATCATTAATTAACTTTTCTTAGCAGCAAAGAACTTAGCAATCCAATAATCCAAACTCACAACCTTACCCGCGCCAGTAAAAAAGAGTGATAACAACATAATCAAATACGTCACACCAAACTCAATACCATTATTAAGAATAACAAAGTTACCTTTTGCAGTTAACCAAGCATAGTTACCCTGCTCTTGCAGTATCGTACGGGCTGCGGCAGTTCTTTCAGCAATGCCCGCATCGGCCGCACCATCCGCAATTGCTGACCAGCCATTCCCCCAATGTACCGTAAATATTGCCACTAGCATGGTAATCATTAATGGTACTGCAATGTAACGAGTCGCAAAACCCAACAACAAGAAAATTGCTCCTAAAATCTCAGTCCAGGTAGCCAAAAAGGCCAATAGCATGGGGGCTGGCAAGCCTAAACCCCAATCCCCATTACCAAACCAAGCCGCCGTATCATTAAAATGTGCCCATTTATTGGTTCCTGCCATCCAGAGCGGAAAAAACAAATATACCCTAAGAGCCAGTGGTGCGATCGCATCCAGTTTTCGCGTCAGATTAAATTGTTCATGAGCCCATAGGCCAAGATTTTTGATCGACATGACACCTACCCTTGGTAAAGTATTAGTATTTATCTTAATTAACAGATTAGAACCATTTACTTAAGCTTAGTTCCACACCTTATGTATTGGTTGCAGCACCCCAGATAATACCTAACTGCTGCCAGTGTTCTAACGTTTGAACACCGCCATCGTAAGCTGCCTGGTGACCTTCTAAGCCACTCTGAGATAATAACAGTCGCACAACTTCGTCACCTGTGCGCCCCCCCTCTTTCAGTAATACCAATAGCTGCAATGTAAAAGAATTACTTTCAGCAAAACCAACATCATCATCACGTCGACGAAAAACGATTAATGCACTCTCTTTGGGCTCTGGATTTGGGTTTTCAACTGAGATCTGATGCACAGGGTATTGATACAAAAACCCTTCAACAATGGCAGACATAACAGGAACTTGAGCAATAACATCGCCCTCATCATGAAATGCTTTTATTGCTTCACTCGGCTCAACATCAACATACAATTCTAGCCATTCATAATGAGCCAGCTCGTATAAATATGAGGGATCTTCGGCAGTAGGATTGTATTCATGCTCAAGAAAATATAAAAACTCTCTCGCGATTTCCAGAAAATAAGGGGTCTTATTCTGATGCTCCGAGAAAAACTGGCGCCCAATAATAGCCCAGCGCTCTGCACCAATAATATCAGCCAAGACAGGAAAACCACCGGACAAAAAGCCCATTATATTCTTAAAAAACAAATCACGATAAATCGCCATATGGCGATCATCAACATCACTAGGGCAAGCAACCTGTGCTGGTGATTTAATATGGCCCGCAAACGCTTGCTGAATACGTTTAAACTTTACTATCTCAGCGCTCATTTAGACCTCCGGCCTTAACTTGGGCCAACTTAATCATATCTATTTCACGTTGTAATTCTGCCACACTAGGGATGTTGAAATCTCGCTCTAGGAGCGTTGGTATGACCCCATGCAGTTGATATGTAAAGTCTAATAAATCCCAAACACCTTGCTTAACGGTGGCACCGTGGGTATCAACTAATAAGTCTTTCGCTTCTTCGTAATGCCCCGCAATGTGCAAATATGAAATTCGGTCTGTCGGTATTTGACTTAAATAATCTTTGGCATCAAAACCATGATTAGTACTGTTAACAAAAACATTATTCACATCCAGCAATAAATGACAGTCAGCCTCAGTGATCACCGCCTTCAGAAAATCGATTTCGTCCATTTCTTTTCCGGGCTGCGCATAAGCCGAAACGTTCTCGATAATTAAGGGCTGTTCAATAATGTCTTGGACTATGCGAATGCGTTGCGCGACATAATTCACCGCCTCTTCAGTAAATGGAATCGGCATAAGGTCGTACATATGCCCCTCATTACTGCAAAAGCTCAAATGCTCACTATAAGCTTTAATCCCATGCTCTTTCATAAACTGCGCGACCTGCTTTACAAAGACGATGTCCAAGGGATCAGGGCTGCCGATAGAGAGTGACAAACCATGGCATAGAAAGTCAAAGCGTTCGGTAAAACTTCGGAAATGCTTACCTAAGCGACCACCTACGCCGATCCAGTTTTCGGGAGCAACTTCCATAAAATCAATATTTTCAGCAGTCACAGACGATAACGGACCCAAAAGGGCCCGTCGTAATCCGAGACCCGCGCCATTAACTGGATAGTTTGGCATTAAGATCTCCTAACTTCGTATTCACAATATATGACTAACCGCCGCATTTACCTTCGCCGCACTTTCCTTCACCCTCTGCTTTCTTATCGCCGCCGCATTTGCCTTCACCAGCCGCTTTCTTATCACCGCCGCACTTGCCTTCTCCGCATTTACCTTCACCAGCCGCTTTTTTATCACCGCCGCACTTACCTTCACCGCATTTGCCTTCACCAGCTGCTTTCTTATCGCCACCACACTTACCTTCGCCGCACTTACCTTCTGCTTTCGCCGCGACTTTATAGCCTGTTTGCAGTTCAGTCGTTGCGAATGGGTTCTCTGCGGCTTGAATTGCCGGAACCTGTACCATAGCCGTTACAAATGCTGTACCTAATACGGCAGCTAAAGGTTTCGCTGTAGAGTTTGTCATAATCAAATCCTCAAAGTTTCTGTCTGTGCGTTATTATATGGGAAGGTTATAACAAACCTACCCTTATATTTTGTTAGTCCTACTCGCCAAAGAATAGTTCAAAAATTATCTTTATGAATCCGACTCCCCGCAATTTTCGCAATAATCTTAGAGAAATAATGGATCACAAAGATAACTTAATCTTGATTTCATTCCAACGCTGGCGCAAGCGTTTATTTGACACTGGCTCACTGGTACCTAAGGGCTGGGCAAATAAAGACATTCGAAGCTCTTGAAGCAGCCAATAAAAATCTAATAAATCTGCATTGGCATAATAAGGAATTGAGAGCTGCTTAATTCCAGCTTGATGTAGCTGCCTCAATTCATCGACTTCAGCTATGCGTAAACGGTCCCTTTGTAACTGCCCTTGCAGTTTATCTAAACGATATAGAATGCCCTCTAAATATCTTGTGTAAGATTTCAAATAAACCCAAGGTGTCTGAATAATAAAGTTTTCTTGGAATAGCTCATTCAGCTGCGACTTTACATCGCTATAAGCGTACGCACGATCAATGGTGGTATTCCCCTTCATTTGCTTAAGAATTTTATGCCTTAAAGGAAGCACACGCTTCAGCCAATCAATTATTTTAACTAGTGTAGGATACAGCTCCGCTCGCTTATCCAGACACGCTTTAAAAGCCTGCTCAGTTCTGGGTAATTCATCAGCAGAAAGCAGACATAAATTATAACAAGCATCGAGAATATCATTATAAAAAACCTGCTTTGCCGCTAAACCTTGAGCATAAGGCATCACAGGGTCTAATAATCTCAGCTCTTTACGTAGATCTTTATCTTGTAAAGCTAACGACAAGCGCAGCAACCGAATAACACCTTGACGGCTGGATATCTCAGCAAAATCCTGATCCGCATGCAATGTCATATCAACATGGCCGCCTTGATCAATTAACATTGGAAACATGCGAACCTTTAGACCCTGTAGATCTCTTTCGGTCACTTGAGGAAGTGTGGAGAAATCCCATTGTGTAATATTGCTGCGATCAAATTCTTTATCCGTAAGAACCGTTGCTTGTGCCTGACCTAGACCTTCAAACTCAGCTTTAAGCAGCGTTAAATCACGACCCTGCCCCACAACTTTATCGTTATCAACAACCTGATAATTCATTTTAAAATGATCATCCAGATTAATCGCACGTAAGTCGTCTAAATCAATTTTAATTCTATATTTTGCGTATAGAAAATTCACCAGCTGAGGAAATAATCCACCCTCATTTACATTGGCGATGTGTAAAAAATCATCTACCGTATTAGGCACAGGCACCAACTGCTTCCGTATTGGCTTAGCCAGTCCTTTAAAAATAGCAATGCACTTATCTTTAATAAAACCGGGCACTAACCAATCAGCCTGGTCAATCGATATCTGCCCCAATACCGATGCCGGTACCGTCATTGATACACCATCATCTTTGGCGCCAGGAGAGAACGCATAGGCCAAAGGAAAACTAATCCCTTGGTAGTTAAAATAACTTGGATACAAGTCATCCGTTACACTGTCTTCACTTTGCTTTAACAAATACTCTTTGCTTAAATACAGTGCTTTTTCATTTGTTGCAGGTTTTTTTAGCCAAGCGTACAAACTAATAACTGTCGCGACATCCGTTGGAATATTTTCATCATAAAAGTGCCCAACAACGGCATCTTCAACGACATAACTTCGCGTACGTGTTTTCTCTTCCAGCTCGGCTAACTCAGCGATCAGCTCAATATTATGCTGATAAAATTTTGATTTCAGCTCAATATTATTTTCAACCAAACCTTGCTGGATAAATAAATTTCGTGCTTCAGACATATTAATTCGACTGAAGTCGATGGCACGTTTGGGATTAATAATTAAGCCATATAGGCTGGTTTGTTCGTACGCAATGACCTGACCTCTTTTTTTGCTCCAGTGAGGCTCGAAATAACTTTTTCTTAATAAAGGCTTCGCCAGTTGTTCCAGCCATTGCGGATCAATTTTAGCGACAATTCGAGCATACAAACGCGTCGTTTCCATTAACTCTGCAGCAACAATCCACTTCGGGCGTTTTTTATACAAGCCAGACGCAGGGAATATTTGCAACTTGCGCTGGCGAGCCCCTAAATATTCCGCGCCATCTTCTTTTTGTGCAATATGACTTAACAAACCGGCCAATAATGACTTATGAACATTTTCATAGCTGGCAGATTCTGTATTTAAGACAAAATCCATTTCACGACACAATATATGCAGTTGCTTATGCACATCTCGCCATTCGCGCATGCGCATATAATTAACAAAATTCTTTTGACACCACTTGCGCAATTGTGAGTTGGTTAGCTCTTGCCTTTGTTCTTCAAAAGCATCCCATAGATTTACAAAGGATAAGAAATCAGATTCTTCATGCGCTAATTCTTTATGCTTTTGATCAGCGGCTTGTTTTTTGTCCGCCGGCCTTTCTCTTGGGTCTTGAATACTTAATGCAGAAGCAATTATAAGTACTTCCCGTAATGCATTTTGTTTTTTAGCTTGTAACAGCATACGGGAAATTCTTGGCTCTACCGGCAGGCGAGACATCTGACGGCCAAGCGGTGTTAATACAAACTGTCCTTCAGCCTTACTGGAAGTCACCGCTTCCAACTCTTGCAACAAATTGAATCCGTCTTTAATGAAGCGCGGGTCAGGGGCATCTACAAAAGGGAAATCACTAATACTTCCAAGTTTTAATGAAATCATTTGCAATATTACCGCCGCAAGATTTGTTCTCTGTATCTCGGGCTCGGTAAACGCAGGGCGTGATAAAAAATCGTCTTCAGAATAGAGACGTATACAAATACCGTCAGCAACACGTCCGCAACGTCCGCGTCTTTGATTCGCACTGGCCTGAGAGATAGCCTCTACAGGTAAACGCTGCACTTTTGATCGATAACTGTAGCGGCTAATACGCGCAACACCGGAATCAATCACATAACGAATTCCAGGCACGGTTAATGATGTTTCTGCTACATTGGTCGCTAAAATAATGCGGCGACCAACCGATTCCGTAAATATTTTACCTTGTTCACTGACCCCTAAACGAGCATACAGCGGTAAAATTTGACTATTACGTAAGTCTTTATCGTGCAACGTCATTTTGCGCAGAAATTCAGCGCATTCACGAATTTCTCGCTCACCGGGTAAAAAGACTAAGACATCTCCCGCTTGCTGCTTAATACGATCTTGTGCCGCTAACTCTTGCAGCCCATGTAAAATACCTTCTTGAATCGTTAAGTCAGTATCGTCTTCATGCTCACGCACTAAAGGTCGAAAACGATCTTCTACTGGAAAAGTTCGACCTGATACTTCGATAACGGGGGCGTTGGAAAAATGCTCACTGAAACGGGTTAAATCGATGGTTGCAGAAGTAATGACAACTTTTAAATCTGGGCGCTTAGGTAATAGCTGTTTTAAAAACCCCAATAAAAAGTCAATATTTAAGCTACGCTCATGGGCTTCATCGATAATGATACAATCGTATTCTGATAGAAATTTATCATTTTGGGTTTGCGCTAACAGAATACCATCTGTCATTAACTTAACTCGAGTGCGGTCCGTTGTCTGGTCGCTAAAACGCACCTGACAACCCACTTCCTGCCCCATCTCCACTTCCAGCTCTTGGGCAATTCGACTAGCGACTGATCGTGCAGCTAAACGCCTTGGCTGAGTATGTGCAATGGTACCGGCCTGCCCTAGCCCTAACTCTAAACACATCTTAGGAAGTTGAGTTGTTTTACCAGATCCTGTTTCACCAGCAATAATAATAACCTGATGCTCAGATAAAGCCGCCAATATTTGCTCGCGCTTTTGGCTAACAGGAAGGGATTCTGGATAATTAAGTTTTAAAACAGTTTTACGCTGAGCCAGAACTTGTTGACTGCGTTCAATTGACAACAATAATTTAGCCAGTTTGTTATCGAATGGCTTATTTTGCTTTATTAAACCAAAGATAGTTTGTAAATCACGATTCAATCGAAAGGTATCTTTGGCTAAGCAATTACTAACCGCTTGCTGAAGCGCTGATCTATCAAGTTTGTTATTCTGGCTCACATCAAATCCAGTGGTCTATTAATAAGAATATATAAAATGCATAAATAATAAGGCTAAAACGAAAACGCCCTGCATAAGCAGGGCGTCATTCTAACAAAATCTTGAGCAAGCTTCTGCCAATATAGGCTTATGCTTTTTTATCGATTTTAGCCATTTCTTCATCACGCAATTCGCGGCGTAAAATCTTACCAACATTGGTTTTTGGTAATTCATCACGAAACTCAACATGCTTCGGTATCTTGTACGCAGTTAAACGCTTACGAGCCCAAGCTTTTACGTCAGCGGCCGTTAGGTTTTCATTACTTGATACTACAAATATCTTAACCGCCTCTGACGTTTTAGCATCTGGAATACCAATCGCCGCCGCTTCAATAATATCAGGATGAGTAACAATTTCATCTTCAACTTCATTGGGAAAAACGTTAAAGCCTGAAACAATGATCATATCTTTCTTACGATCAACGATTTTCATATAACCGTCTTCACTAATCACCGCAACATCACCCGTTTTCAACCAACCATCACTTGAGATAGCTTCTGCCGTTGCTTCAGGACGCTGCCAATAGCCTTTCATTACCTGCGGGCCCTTAACACACAGTTCACCAGGCTCACCAACAGGCAACTCGTTACCGTTATCATCAATCACTTTACAGTTTGTACTAGCAACAGGAAGACCAATTGTGCCTAATTTAACATAACCAGGAGGATTAAAAGAGACAACTGGAGAAGTCTCAGTCATGCCGAAACCTTCAGCAATTTCACACTTTGTAACAGCTTTCCACTGGTCTGCCGCATCTTTTGTTAATGCCATACCACCCGAGATAGTCAGTTTTAATTCACTGAAATTTAGGCCTTTAAAAATTGGCTGGGCGCATAATGCAACGAACAAAGTATTCAACCCAACAAAACATGAAAACTTAGTGCTCTGTAATACCTTAATAAAACCAGGGATATCACGTGGATTAGGAATTAATACGCTGTGGTTACCCGTTTCCAGCAATACCATACAATGAATAGTGAACGCATAAATATGATAAAGCGGCAGTGGAGCAATCGCAGTTTCACTACCTTCGTCAAGCGCCATAGTAAATAAACCATGGCATTGCTGCATGTTCGCGATTAAGTTGCCGTGGGTTAACATGGCCCCTTTAGCGACTCCGGTAGTACCACCGGTATATTGTAAAACTGCAACATCATCTTGTTTTATGGCTGGAGTCGTAAAAGCTTTGCCCTGACCTAAACTCAATGCTTTACGTAAAGTAACCGCATTCGCGATACTGTATGACTCAACTTCTTTTTTAACGTATTTTAAAACACTATTAATTAAGACACGTTTAACCGTCTTATGCATGTCACCGACTTCAGTAACAATCACAGTTTCAATCGAAGTATTGGCTAAAACGCGCTCTGCTTTCGCCGCCATATTTGCCAAAACGACCAAAGCTTTAGCACCAGAATCATTAAACTGGTGCTCCATTTCACGTTCTGTATAAAGCGGATTAGTATTAACCACTGTCATACCTGCGCGCATTGCACCAAACACTACAATAGGATATTGAAGTACGTTCGGTAGCTGCACCGCAATACGATCACCTACTTCTAATGTCGTTTCATTTTGTAAATATGCTGCAAATGCTGCGCTTTTTGTTTCTAACTCAGCATAAGTTAAAGTTTGACCAAGACAAGTAAAGGCTGGTTTATCAGCATATTTAGCAACGAAAGTGTTAAAAACCTCAATCACTGATTGGTACTTATTAGTATCAATCGTTTTCGCAAGTCCTGCTGGATATTTATCCTGAAAAAATGTTTCGTTCATGCTCAGTTCCCAATTAGATTTGTACGAAGACTGTACTAAATTTTATATGCTTTCATTCACTTGTTGTTAAATGACTGAAGTTTGACATATTTTAATCAAATAATTAGCGGAGAGATTACCAGTTTTTACTATGTCGAGCAAAAAACCTTAACCAAAAGCATACAAAAAAAGGCAAAACCACAGTAATCTAATAGCCTTGCGATAAAACTTATAATTATAACGAACGATTACCGTACTAAAACGTATTAACAGGTCAAAACATGAACAGTGAAATCACCACAATCACCACAAAAGACGGTCGCCGCATTCAAGTCTATAGCTGGACAGTCGATAATCCAAAAGCCTGTATCCATCTTTGTCACGGCATGGCCGAACATATAAATCGCTATGCCGAATTTGCTCAATTTTTATACCAGCAAGACTTTAATGTTATTTGTCATAACCATCGAGGTCATGGTGAAAACGAAAAATTAGGGCACTACGCAAATGAAGATGGCTGGTTAAAGACGATTGAAGATATTGTTGATGTGCAAGCGCAAACTATTAAAGATAAAGAACTGCCTCTCTTCTTATTTGCTCACAGCATGGGCTCATTCATTGCCCAAGGTTACGCCATACGACACGGCAAACGCTTAGCCGGATTAATATTATCCGGTACAAATTACCAAAACCCCTTTCTTTATCACGCAGGTCGTATAGTCGCGAAATTAGAAAAATGGCGCTTACCGGTAGGCAGCCCTTCCCTAGTAATGGATAAATTATCATTTGCGTCCTTCAACAACTATTTTAAACCTAACCGCACAGACTTTGATTGGCTAAGCCGTGACCCAGCGCAAGTGGATAAATATATAAACGATCCCTTATGTGGATTTCCTTGCAGTGCAGAAACTTGGGGGCAACTACTATCGGGTTTGATCGAGATTAGTCAAAAAAAACAACTTAATAAAATTCCACATTCTCTACCCATGTATCTGATTGGTGGCCAAAAAGATCCTGTCGGACGAATGGGTAAAGGTATTCCTGCATTAGAACAAAAACTAATACAAACGGGTCATGACAAGGTAAGCCATAAGCTTTATAAAGAAGCTCGTCATGAAATGCTAAATGAAACGTGCAAACATGACGTTTATAAAGATGTTGCCGATTGGATCAATCAGCAACTCTAATTTTACTTTTTAATAAAAGTACAATTCATTGCAAGGAAGTAGCATGACACAAATAAGTAACCGTCCGTTTAATACCATCAATATCGATGATTTCTGTCAACGCCAGCATACCGTTACAGAAGACGATTTATTATTATTTGCCAAAGCCAGCGGTGATTTAAACCCTTTACATTTGGATGCTGAATACGCCGCAACAACGCCTTTTAAGCAGCGTATCGCTCATGGAATGTTCACAGGTGGACTTATTTCAGCTGCCCTCGCAATGGACTTACCAGGGCCGGGAACCATTTACCTGTCTCAAGACCTACAGTTTAAACGCCCAGTGTGTATTGGGGATACTCTCACTATTACATTAACAGCGATCGAAAAGCACACTGACAAACCGATTGTAACTTTGCAATGTAGCGTGACCAATCAAGATGACAAAGTCGTTGTAACAGGCACAGCCAAAGTTATGGCACCAACGGCGAGCATGACAGTCGAAGCTTGTGATATTAATCAACTAGAAGAAGCTTAATAGTAATGAATGAATAATAGGGGAGTATTCCCGTTTTTTTGGCGGGAATACTTTTTACTAAATCTTTTGGATTTGTATAAAATAAAAATTGATAACGGTATAAGTATTTAAAGCACTATTCCTACATATAAAAAAACCACCCGAAGGTGGTTTTTCAAACGCTGTACTAACTAGGGGATAAAACGAATAGGGAATTCAACCACCGTTATATCGATATTAGACTTGCTATCGAATGTAATCATACGACACCTAGACGCCAGCCGTTTTTGTAGCCGCGAATCCTTCAACTCACTCTCCGTCACAATACAACTTGAAACATCACCATTAGGCTGAATTTCAAGCTTCAAAGTGACACTACCTTCCAAGGCTGCATTTTTACGCAACGCTTTTCGATACAAGCGATCAAAGGCTGATTTATGCTGTTCAAACACTAAGCGTAATTCTTCTTGAGATCGACCGCGGCCTGTTTCTTCAACTTGGATTTCTTCATTGCTTAGTTCAACAGCCGTTACATCACGAGCGGATAGATCCTCCCCCACTGTTGCCGTTGTCAGAGCAGCAACACTCACACCACCCGACCCTCGACTGGCAGCATTACGATCAATAACCGACCCAACTTGAGTCGCTATATTACCTTTATTAGACAAGCCCTTGCTGGAGGTATTTAACGCGGCGATTGGTACAGAAGCGGTAATTCCACTCAAAGCCTTCATCGCATCATTACCGAACGCTGCTTTTGCCTTTTCCTTTGCTTGAACACGCTTTTCTTTCGGCACGTCCTTTTTAGGCTTAGGCTTAGGCTTAGGCTTAGGCTTAGGTTTTGGTACTGGCTTCGGCTTCGGTTTCTCTTCCACCTTTTTAGGCTCAGGCTTCTTTTCTTCCTTTTTCTCAACCGGCTTGGGCATTGGCTTCGACTTAGGCTTCTCAAGTTTTTTCCGCTTGATTACCTTGGCTAAAGCCGGAGGAACCTTTTCCAATTCCTTGCGGTCAATTTCAGGCAAAGTAATGTTAGGTACAATAATGCCAACCACTAATACAATACTCATAAAAATAACGAGTATTAAACGAAAACTTTTATGGTCCGCATCATTCCATGGCAGTTCGGGTGGGCGTACTATTGATGTTGCCATAATTAGCTAGCCTCCCCTTTCTGACTAACAGCAAGAGAAATATTATTAAACTCAGCCTTTGCACACGTATCCATGATGCGTTTAAGTACCGAATAAGGCGTATCTTTATCACCCATAATGGTAATTAAGCGACCTTCCTCTTTAAGCTCAAAAGGTAACGGGGAGCGTGTAGCCAAATAGTCCAATTCTTTCTTCAAAGCTGGAATAATTTCACCATCGATTTTTGCAATATCCGCCATTTTTGCAACCGGGCGACCTTGTACTAACAAATCGTCCTTTGTAACTAAAATACGAACAGTATCCTTCAACTCATTTGCAGCAATAGACTTCGGTAGCTGAATAGCATCATTACTTTGTATTTCAGATTCATTCTGATTCATCATCAAAAAGAATACTAAAATGGTAAAAATATCCATCAAAGCGGTTAAATTCAATGCTGACTTTGCCGTATTTCGCTTATGATTGCGCTGCATACGCTTGGCACGCCGTGACATTTTCATGGCAACTCCTCCACTGAGGCTTGCTTAATCACAGCCGCATCTCCTAAAGAAATTTCAGGAAATAAAACCGCATCAACAACCGAGGCGACAACCACCGTTTTAAAAGTACGTGCGGTATCCATTATGGCAACCAAGGTCTGGTAGTCAATTTCTGGTGCTGGCAATAAAACTAAATCTTTTTTCTCTGGAAAGCCTTTCTTAACCTGCTGCAAAACTTCAGATAATTTCTGATGATTTTGCTTTGCATCAACGACAGGAATATCTCCAATTAAACGAGATGCCCCTCCAGCTGCAACAATAACTTGCATTCCAGTCTCACGAACAGTCAGCTCAACTGATACATCTTCAGGATTTACGCTCCCGACAGAATCCCCTAATGGCAATTTAAGATCTAATACAGCCGTCTGAGCAAATACCATATTTAATAGCAGCACAGGAACTAAAATGATCATTAAATTCATGAAGGAAGTAATATCGAGATCTGCCTCTGATTTCATTCTCTTATGGCGTCTCATTACAACTTCTCCATTAGCCTTCTTTGGTAGGGGTCGGCTTACGTTCGGTGACGATATTCAGAAATTTAACACCTGCCATCTCAATGCTATCAACAATCTCATTGGTTTTAGCTTGCAAAAATGTATGGCTAAGCAACAAAGGAATTGCAGCCATTAAACCAAATGCAGTGGTATTCATTGCAACGGATATAGATTGTGATAATAACGTAGCCTTGTCAGCAGGAGCAGCATTGGCTACAGCCGTAAAAGCCGCAATCAGCCCCATAATGGTACCTAACAACCCCATTAGCGTCGCAATATTTGCCAAGGTAGCAACGTATTGTGTGCGTTTTTCCAATTGAGGAATCGCTTCCATCACACCTTCTTCCATCGCAAGCTCAATATCTTCTCGGCGACCAGTAGAAATACGGTTAATACCGGCAGCAAAAATAGTCGATATTTTTGCTTCTGATGAATTGGTATAATTTAGTGCTGCTCGAAAATCGCGCTTCTGTAGCATGGGCAATACTTCTTCAAATGAACGGCGATTTGAAGATTTTTCACGGCTTAAAAATATAAAACGCTCAAGTGTAATAGCAAGGCCAATCGCTAAAATAAATGCAATTGGGTACATGAAAGTACCACCCTCTTGAAAAAATCGAATAATAGTATCCATATGTAGTCCCCTACTTTGTATTTCTAGTTGTTTATATTGATGTATTTCATAGACGCATAATATAAATTATCACATCTGAAATGAGGTTTTAGAACATTAGCTTGTATACTAATACAAGAGTGCTATTTCTATAATGTTATTTTATTATTTATTATTATTTTCGCTATCAACATTTGAAAAAGTATTCTTACGTTGAAAATAATTCAAGTATTTAACTTCTCTTTGCATAACCTGTCGACTAATCGGTTTTAGCCATTGCTCACGGTAACTATTCACTGGTGCAAAGAGCCGACCGGCTCCAGGGGCTGGCTGCCAAGGAGTTATATACAACACATTTGGCTCCTCGCTATTTCCCTGAATTGAGATGCCATCGAGACGAATAACGTCAGTCGAAAATACATTGGCCGATAACAGAAGCATTGAAAAAACGATATATCTCATTATTCTTCCCCTGCCAACTGCGGTGCTGAGCCATTAGCCTCAGCAGCCTGCTCACTATTTCGAACAGGCTCCTGCTGGGTTTCGGCAGGCACTCTTCGTTTTAAGTCAACAACCCACGATTTTACTGTTTCATCCTGCTGCTCACCCTGAGCGATTAAATATTGTTGATAATAAGACAGTGCTGCAACGTTATCATGCAAATATAAATCCGATAGCACTCCCAAATTGTACAATGTCAAATGATCATTAGGATTGCATTTTAATGCCGCTAAATATTGTTCTTGCGCGAGTTTAAACCGCCCTAACTCCCGTAAAACAACGCCTTTTAATGACAGCGCTTGGCAAAACTTTTCGTCTTGTTGCAAAGCCGTATTAATACTTTCCAGTGCAAGATCAAATTTTTCTTGCTTACGTTGAGCAATCGCTAAGTTAGACCAAGGGCCTGCATAAGCAGGAAATTTTAATGTGATATCAAGTAATAGCGTTTCAGCAGCTGCAAACTCCTCCTCTTGCAATAACCCCAATGCATCAGCAAACGCTTGCTGCAAATCAGGAGAAATAGGGCCTAATACTTCTGCTTGAGAATCGACTACCACGGGTTTCGGAGAAAAAATACTGCATCCACTTAAGCCCAGTATCACTACCCAAAAGGCTAGACGCACAATTTTATCGAATCGCGTCAACATAACTCACCTGTTTTTCATATTTTGCATATTGAGCTGGCATCAAGACAGCTAATGAACCATAACTCTTCTTCACCCATTGATCATACAAACCGTCAAAGGTACGGCCTGCATTAGTTTGGTGAATTTCAATCGCCGCTTCTTCCAACGGAAAAGACTGATCTTCTAATAAGTAACCGTATTCTTCTAGCTCTAACTCGTCTAATCCTGCCGGACGCTCTGAAGCCATCAACCCCTTACTAAATTGATAATACAATTCCGCGATTCTATAAGTCGCTGAAGTTGTAAATTCAAGAACACCAATTTGTACCGCTTGTGTATATTGCTCTAAAGCGGCTTTCATACGCTTATTCTTTTTAGTAATGCTCTTATTTAATGGCAACGTTATTTTGATTTTTTCAAATTTAATACGTTCATTTTCAGCCAGTTCATATGAGGCTTTAGCCGCTAAATATTTTGAGCGATCTGTTTTATCGTTTTTTGCACCCAAGTGTAACCACACTATTTTGTTCATCCAAAAGAGTCGTTTCGTATCTTCTCCTTGAGCTAAATATATTTCATCTAGCTTATGATGAGCTTCAATAGCTGGATTAAAAGGTCTTTTATAATCATGGGCATAACGTTTATACATAGCCAACGCATTATCTAAGTCTTTGGCTTTTTCAAAATATTCCGCTGACTGAAATAAAGCAATTCGCGACTGATCTTTATTCTTACCTTGCTGCCAAATTTTTTGAAGTTCAAACGCAGCACCACGCCAATTCTCTTGGCTTTCGTAAGCAACGATCAACTTTGATGGAATATCTTTCACTAAGCGATGACTAGGATAGGCCTTTCTAAAATCCAGTAATACTGGCACAGCTTGCTCATACTTCTCAGCGGCCATCAATAATGTCGCTGCATCGAACTCGGCGCTGATTCTAATATCACTTTCAGGAACGAGCTTGGCAATACGCAGCCAATTCTTAACAGCCCCGTCATAATCCCCATTAGCCTTAGCTATCTCCCCTTGTTTATAGACAGATGCCGCTAATTTTTCGCGTAAATCTTGGCGCGAACGTGAAGTGATTTTCTCATAGCTCAAAGCTTCAGTAATCGCCAACTCGGCTTCGACAAACTGCTCAAGATGAAAGCTGGAATGACTTCTAACTAATGAAGCACCGTAACGATGACGAGTAGATAAATTACCTTCAGATTTCCAGGCAAGATTTGCGGTTGCTAACGCTTGCTCATAATACTTGTCTGTTAATAGCATTTCTGCGGTATTAACCAATACCTGCCCTCGACGCACATCATTAGGAAATTCTTGAACAAAACGCATCGCACTAGCAACAGTTAACTGCCGCCAAATAAGTTTGTCATCCTTTTTAGGTTTATGCTTGCTGTAGGTTAATATTGCAGCATAACCAGACTCAGATGCTTTTTCGTAATTTGGGTACTGGTAAGCCACAATTTCATAATTGTCTTTTGCTAATGAATATTGTTTTGTTTGATAAGCCACTTCTGCTAATAAAAAATGCGCTTTAACGGTATCGCCAGCACTAGGAAAACTACGAATATACTCGCTATACCAATGAATTGCTGCTTGTAAACGCACGCTCTTTTCTTTCCCATTTTTAATCCGCTGACCCCATGCATGATTAAAACGCGCTAGATCCCAAAGATAAGTTGCGAGTGCAGGCGCTATTATCTCTTGCACAGCAACATTATGATTTTCCCAGTATTCACCACCGACACTAAACGTCTCAATAAAGATTTTTTTGTGCTTGCGCAATAATGCGGGATAGCCAGCTTTTGCATAACCGTCAACAACGCGCTGATAGAATACTGGGGCCAGAACATCTTGCGGGTAACGTTTAATATAAGCACGCAACGTGGAAGCACCACTTTTATAATATTTCTTATCATAATATTGACTGGCTAAGGTTTCATAGACTAGATGTTCATAATGGCGACCACCCACAGTTTGATAAAACTCACTAATGTTCCCCCAATCACCTTGGTAGTCAAAGGTGATTGCCATAATGCGTAAGATATCATTTAACATATCTTGCTGGCCGATCGAAGCTGATAAAATTGCGTTTTCAGTTGGAAATTCAAAATCCAATACAGAGGTAAAAGACAACAGCGAAGCATCGTAATTATTTTGTTTGAATTGCGACCAGCCCACCAAGTACATTGCGCTTAAATAATATTTATTATCTTCAGCGCCACGTGTAATTAATCGTTGATAAGCATTTTCGGCTAAATTATAGACTCCGTTTGCGTAGTAAACTTCACCTAACCGAAATAATGATTCAAGGTAATAGTCAGAGCGCGGATACAATTTTGTCAGCTGCTCTAATACCCTAATTGTTTCAAATGGTTCCCCAGCCAACGAATAAGCCTTACCTAATTGATACAAGGCAATGTCATTATCATTACGATCTGGATACTGTGCTAATAGTGTCTCATAATCAGCAATAGCTTCACGCCCAAAGTCAAGTTCAGCCATTCTAGCCTTAGCCTCGTCTGACTCATCACCACCGTCCAAAATATACTCATCTTTCTGCAAACGTAGATTCGCAATACGATGATGAGTTTTTACTCGTAATTCGGCATCCGTAGAAACTTCTAAATATGCACGATATTTCTCCATCACCTGATCATGAGTAATATCTATATTTTCATTTTCCAATAAACGAAGATTTGCGGGTGTCAAATTCTCTAAAGTTTGCAGACTTAAATCATCAGGCTCTGTAAACGAATCAAAAAGACTGCAACCTGATAATAAAGTCACAATCAAAGCCATCATCAATAGTTGTTTCATTATTGCTGGGACTCCTTATCCAATTCACCAAAAGCGACATGACGCTGAAGTGCTTCGTCATATAAACGGGCTATCGATAAGCGAGACTGGGCAAGATAGTCATTAATTCTATAAATTAGGGCATCTAAATACTGTGTGGTTTCAGTGAGAAGTATGGCTTTGCTTTCTTTTTTGGCCTGCTCAGCAGATTTTTTTAGCCGATCGACCTGTGCTAAAACGATCAATATTTTTTCTTTCATTCCAAGCCAGGCTGAAGGAGACCATTGGTGAGCAAGTCGAGTTTCGAGCAGCTGTGTATCGGCCGTTTTGATCAATCGATCTACAGCGACTAACTGCTTTTTTAATTGCCACTGTTTACTCGCTTTATCTGCACTCATTTGCCATAGAAAAACGCCGTTAACACGACTCCAGCGTTGCTGATATATTTCGACATTACGGCTGGCTTTATTTATTTGATTTAATCCTTCGATATTTTTTGCAGTACGAGACAGCAAATCAATTCTTTTTTCTTCGTTTTCATTTGGTAACGCAAATAGATCATCTGAAGACTGTAGCAGTAGACCTCGCATTAACTTCAATTCATTTTTTACTTCATTAATCTTCGAAGCCGACTGTTCTAGCACAGGTATGACAGAACGCTCTTTAAACGCTTTTTCCCGCTTATCTACCAGTGACAACCATAAACGTAAACTGTCTTCTTTTTCAGTTAAGTAATTTGTTAACAATAACAGGTCGCGATACTCAGTCATCTGGTTCACTAACTTTTTATCAGTGATTAGCTGCTGAAAAACAGCGGTAGTATTATTTAAAGGTAGTGTTGTTTCAATCTTCGTTTGCCAGCCCCAATCCTGATCTTCTTGATTATAAATCCAGTTTTCGAGCCAAGGGTTATCAGCCAAGTCTGTGTTCATTTTGATCAGCTGAGTCTTCATTGACAGTAATCGATTTTCGGTCTCTTCATATACATTTAACGCTTGAGTGCTGGCATACATTAATTCCAATACATGTGGCACACCCAGCATTGACTCCATAACCTCAGGATCAAATTGATTAAAACGACTCTGTAATTCACGCCAAGGTTGCAAGGCTTCGTCATACTGCCCCTGCTCAACTTTCGCCCAACCATATTGCAATAACGCAGTCGGTGTATAGGGCCCAGCAAGACTCATACTTTTTAAATGTTTTTCTGCAGAGCGATGCTTACCCGTCTGTAAATAATATAAAGCAGAGATCAAATTAATTCGGTCGCGCAGGTTTCGACCCTCTTCAGTTTCTGGCAGGTAAAATGTCGCATCTTCAATTAATAACGCTAGGCTCTGGCCGCTATTATTGCCGTCAAACATTGCTAAAATAAAGTTATGCCGAGCAAGCCCAGTCCAGATACTACTGCGTGGCATATTATTAATCATCAGTAGTGCTTTTTTATGCTCTCCCAACTCGATCAATGAAGCCGCTTTCATAAATTGTGCTTCGGCTAACATCTCTGATATTAACCCTACGGGCTTAATATTTTTAATACTATAAAGAACTGACTCATACTCACCAAGCTCGAACCATCGACGGGCCAGAAAAAACCACGATTTAGAGGAGGCATCACCGCCTTTCTGCTGGATATCATCAAAGATTACTTGAGCCTGTTGATGCAAACCCAAAGATAAAAGCATCGCGGCTTCCATCACATCGGCTTCATTAGCAATAGCACCGTCATTAGAGCGCCATTGTTTTAATTGATTCATCGCACTAGGAAAGTCACCGGTAAGATAATGATAATAATATTCACCTTTTTTAAGCCGCAATATGTCCTGCTCATTGCTCTGAGCATAAGAGGTCGAACTTAAAAATATAAAAGCCAGTAATAAAAGTCTCATATCACTACCACTGACTAATCAATAGTTCTGCACTTTGTATTTCTTTATTATCTTGAATTTTCAATTCGATATACAAAGGCTGATCATGCTTTTCAACACGCTCTTCTAAAACTAGCTCACGGTTTTTACCATTATTATCAACGCCTTTAGCGATCGCTTTAATAGTATGCACACCGGGTCCTAAGTTAAGATTTTTTAACGGTTGCACAGCACCTTGACGTAACGCACTAACTTGACGCTTAGTATACAAGTATTGAATAGGTTGCTTATCATCAACCGTAATGTTGATTGAATATGGTTCGAAAAATTCACCATAAGACAGCGAAAAATAGACCGCCGCTCGAGTCGTCGCGGGGCTAAGAAGCTCCTCTTCCAGCTGATATAAATCTCTATTTAATTCTAATACAGACTGTTTTATGCCTGATGCTTTTACGCTTAACTGACTTGCCTGCATCGATGCATTCTGCTTATCAGCAATACTTGTTTCTTGCGCCTGCACTGCAAAGCTAATCATTGCTAATAATGATAACAATACTAAATAGGAAACACGCATATTCTTTAACCTTCTCATTGGAACCATTTCTTACTGTTAAGCCAATTTTTTAATTCGTTTGCTACTTCAAGTTTACGATCCTCAACACGATCAATAAACAGATAATCTAAAACCCCTTCTGGGGATACGAGCATCACCGCAGGAGCAGGTTCAAACCACCAAGCATCTCGATTGGCAGCATTATATACCAGTACCGGTATGCGAGATTTAGGTGGCATATAATCAGTTTGCTGGCGCCAGAGAAACCACGTTTCAAGCCCTTCTACAGCCCAGCTTTCTGCAAGATATTGCCAGTCTATGAGCTTCTCTTCACAGCGATTACAATCATCTAGCCATATCAGCATCAAAGGTTTACCGATAACTTCCGATAAACGCTGCGGTGCACCATTACTACTTGTCATGACAAAATCAGGCACTTTATCCCCTGGCTCAAGTGCTTCAGCAACGGGGAATAGAACTGCGAGTATTAAAAATATTTTCCAAAGGTGATGGACCATTCGTATCCCTTATCGGATTCAATCTGTTGTAAGCGATCATCATTAATTTGGAAATATCGCCATTCGAGAGCAGCATAGTTATTATCATTAGATAGCTGCCAACCTATAGCACCTGTAGCAAAGCTACTTGAGGCCTGATCAAGCATTTGCTCACCAACACCCAGTTCAAGATAGAGTTGCCAAGGTAACGTTAAGCCGTCGGTAATATAGGCGGCTCCCTGAAGCACACTATAACCTGCTCCCAACGACCAAGCTATGGCTGACTCGGTCGTTTTTGGCGTTATTTGCCATTCATTCAAGTCAACATTAGCGGCAGCGTACCATTTATCCCAAATGAGATAATTGGCCGAAATGCCAACCTTACCACTGCTACTTTGATTGGCGGGTAACATTTGCCCCAACTTCAAGCCCAGCTGCCATTTATACTCTGCTAAGTCCATATCACTTTTTAGCTCAGGAGATAAAACCTTTGGCTGATAGATCAAGCCATCAACCTCAGCCTGAACACTGGTTGTGATTAACAGTAATAATCCGAGATACCCTATTTTCATATTTTTAAATTCCAAATGCCCAATACCAAGAGATTACGGTTGAGTCTGAACGAGTAGTAGGTAGGGTTTGTAAGTAGCGCACTGACAGGCCTGTATCGATGCGCTTAGTAGGAACGAAGCCCAACGCAAGTTCAGCACCCGCAAAAAGGGTGCTCATTGAATCATTTTTAGTATTAAAAACGTGACTGTGTGAATTTTCATGGGCATAACCGAGACCAAAACCAGCGCTATAATAACTACGACCTGTTAATTCATAATCAAAAGCATACCAAGTACTGAATGCTTGCCATTGAGATTGTGCATTACTGGCTCGCTCAACCTCGGCCAACCAATGTCCATTCGATGTTCGTAATTTCCAGCCGAATGATAATCCATAGCCCTTTTCATTAGTGAACCATCGTCCTTGAAGATCACCAAAATCTTTCCTTTTTAACTCAGACAAGCGCCAGGCTTGTCGATCAGCAAGGCCCCCCGACAATTCAACATCGGTTATCATAGCCCAACCACCCTCCCCACGTTCATCAGTAACCAAGAGCCAATTATTTCGGCGCTGAGTAACGGTAATAGGCGTATTTGTGGACAATTCAATACTGACAGGAAAGCCAATAGCAGGGCCTAAGCGCAAAGACAATGGCGCCAAAAGCTCTTGTGCGACAATGAAAGGGGAAAAGATAATACTACTTATGATAACAACCCCCTGTGCGATGATACACATGAGCTGGGATTTTAAGCTTCGCATTTGCGCTAGCCTTTTTTTAATTATATTTTTAGTTATATCATCCCTAATAATTAGTACTAGTGTACAGTTTGATAAAATGAAAGCCAGTCCTTTGGCTTACTTAGTCGATTGAATTAACCAATATTCCATTGATTGATTCAACTGACACTCTATTGGCTCATTTTTTTCATCGCTTTCTCAAGCCCTTCTAACGTCAGCGGGTACATCTCATCTTCAACAATCTGCTTGATGATCCCCAATGAGCCACCGCTACCCCAATGACTTTCCGGTGCAGGGTTGATCCATACGACTTTATCGAATTTATCTTTCACTCGCTGCATCCAAACGGCCCCAGCTTCATCATTCCAATGCTCAACACTGCCACCTGTATGGGTCACCTCATAGGGAGCCATCATGGCATCACCAATAAAAATAACTTTATAGTCACGACCAAACTTATTCAGTAAATCCCAAGTCATAGTTTGCTCATTGGTACGACGAATATTGTTCTTCCACACCGACTCATACAAACAGTTATGGAAGTAAAAAGTTTCCATATGTTTGAATTCAGTTCGCGCCGCAGAAAATAGTTCTTCACAGACTTTGACATGGGGATCCATTGAACCACCGATATCAAAAAACAGTAAAACCTTCACCGCATTGTGACGCTCAGGCACCAGCTTTAAATCTAAATAACCCGCATTTCTGGCGGTGCTTGCAATCGTATCGTCTAGATCTAAAGTATCAGCCGCGCCCGTGCGAGCAAATTTACGCAAACGACGTAAGGCAACTTTGATATTGCGAATGCCAAGCTGAATTGAATCATCTAGGTCACGATAATTACGTTTCTCCCAAACCTTCACTGCTTTTTTATGTCGAGACTGGCCTTGCTCTATACGAAAACCTTCTGGGTTAAAGCCATTGGCACCGAAAGGTGATGTACCGCCAGTACCAATGTTTTTATTACCACCTTGGTGACGCTTTTTCTGATTTTCTAAGCGCTCTTTGAAAGCTTTAATAATTTCATCGAGCCCGCCTAAATCTTTAATCTTATCCATTTCCTCTTGAGTCATGATGCGTTCCATCTCTTTACGCATCCAATCATCAGGAATACTCGGATCATCCATCGCAAGATCTAAGTTATCAATGCCTTCGAAATAATGAGCGAATGCTTTGTCGAACTTATCGTAATGACGTTCATCTTTAACCAAACACAACTTCGCCAAAGCATAAAAATCATCTAGATCCGCAAACGATAAATGACCCTCTAGCGCAGCGACTAAATCCAAATATTCACCGACAGAACAAGGCACGTTGGCCTTGCGTACTGTCATAAAAAAATCAATAAGCATAATTACTTCCTAAGCGTAAACGCTTACCCGCGGCGGCGACTCATGAAAGCCAGTTTTTCTAATAACATGACATCTTGCTCATTTTTAACCAAAGCACCCGCCATAGGAGGAATCGCTTTTGTTCTATCGGTATCACGCAAAAGTTCAACGCCGATCTCGTCGGCCATTAACAACTTCAACCAATCAATCAACTCAGAAGTAGACGGTTTTTTCTTTAGACCTGGAACTTTTCGAACATCAAAAAAGACTTCCATCGCTTCTTTTACAAGAGACGCCTGAATATTTGGATAATGAACATCAACGATCTTCATCATGGTTTCTTTCGATGGGAAATCGATATAATGGAAGAAGCAGCGACGTAAGAAAGCATCCGGCAATTCTTTCTCGTTATTACTGGTAATCAAAATAATAGGACGATGCTTAGCGACGACTCGCTGTTGAGTTTCATAGCAATAGAACTCCATTTTATCGAGTTCTAACAACAAATCATTTGGGAATTCGATATCAGCCTTATCAATCTCATCGATCAATAATACAACGGGTTTGTCAGCATCAAAGGCTTCCCAAAGCTTCCCCTTAACAATGTAGTTCTTAATATCATGAACTTTGTCATTGCCAAGCTGCGAGTCACGTAAGCGCGAGACCGCGTCATATTCGTATAAACCTTGATGAGCTTTTGTCGTACTCTTGATGTGCCATTGAATTAAATCGGTACCCAGAGATTCCGCTAACTGTTCCGCTAGCATCGTTTTACCAGTACCAGGCTCGCCCTTTAACAACAATGGGCGCTGTAGAGTAATGGAGGCATTCACAGCCATTTGCAACTCAGGGGTTGCAACATATTCATTAGTACCTTGGAACTTCATAATAGCCTCAAACTCAGTAGATCGAATAGACAAATTTTGCCGCAGTATATAGGCACGATAGCCCTTGCAGCAAGGCTCTTAGTTCTGCTAGTCATTGGACTTAGCTAAACGCAATAACAAATCAGAACCTAGCAAGGGTTTTGCCAAAAAGTAGCCCTGTAAACGATCACAGCCGAGAGTCTTAAGCATTAGCAAAGTTGCCTCATCTTCTACCCCCTCCGCAATCACCTCAACACCCAAGCCTTGGCACATAGCAATAATCGTCGCCACAATCACCTGATCCTCATGACTATGACAGAGCTCTTGAATGAATGAACGGTCAATCTTTAACTCTGAGACTGGCATCTTCTTTAAATACGCTAACGATGAGAATCCAGTGCCAAAATCATCCAAGGCGATCCGAATTCCTAAAGCCGACAAAGCATGTAAAAACTGCAGTGAACGCCTGGGTTTTTTCAGCAAAACCGTCTCTGTTACTTCGACAATAAGCTGCCTAGCAGGTATCCCATAGACATCGAGCTGCTGAGTGATATCGGCTAATAAATTATTTTGCCACAGATTTAGGGTCGATAAATTAATCGACAAGGTCAACTCAAAGCCCGCAGCCAGAACTTTTTGATGCTGCGCAAACGCATGACTGATCACCCAGTGGGTTAAAGGTTGAATGAGCCCTGTTTGCTCCGCCAACTCGACAATTTCATCGGCTGGCAATAAACCATAAACAGGATGATTCCAACGTAAAAGTACCTCGACACCTGTAATCTCGCTATTGTGACAATCAAACTGCGGTTGGTAATGTAAAAACAGCCCTTGATCGCAAGCGATTGCATTGCGTAAATCCGCGACTAAAGTGAGTTTTTTCTTACTGTATCGATCCGCTTTTTCACTATACCCAGCCCATGGCTGTTTTTCTTGCTCAGCAAATTCCAAAGCGACATGCGCTCGGCGCATCCAGGCAGTCACATCATCTTTTAGGAATGCGGCCGCAAAACCAACCGATATTGGTGTTTCTATCTGCATCCCCTGATATTGCAAGGGCTCACTCGAAGCTATTAACAATTGCTCAATGATTTCTTCTAAGCGGTGTATCGGGACGTCTTTTAAGACAATTGTGAAGTGAGTTCGATCCAATAATGCAACTTGTCCAGCCTGATCATACAAGCCGAACTCCAACGGCACTATTTCAGCATAGTGCTGACATAGGATTGAAAAACGCAAAGCCATTTCAATCAGTATCTCGTCTGCGCGAGAATGGCCTAGCGTATTACTAATTTCATTAAATTGATGTAAGTGAAAAATAGCCAAGGTTTTATTTTCACCCTGATCCTCACTTGCGCCCGCTAGAAAACCTTCCAGCACTTTTTGTAAAAAAACGCGATTGGGCAAGCGTGAATGATACTCATGATAAGCTTGAAAATTTAACTCTTGCTCTATCTGGTTGCGCTGTTGCATTTCAGTTTGAAGCGCCTTCATGCCCAGCTTCAGACGATCGTCAAATAATCGCCTATTAACACCTCCATCATAATCAGGATTTGAAAATCGCATTAAATTTTTAATTCTAACCGCTAGCTGAGCTGCTACAAAAGGCGTTTGAATATAATCATTAGCCCCTTTCTCCAGCGCTCGATTAATAACGTCGCCTTGCTCCTCTGCACTTGTATTTGCACTAACTATAATAGGAACTGCAAATCCCTGAGGCTGCAAGCGTAACCATTCAATAATGGACTCTGCCGAACCACAGGAAATATCGAGGTTTAATACGAGCAAATCAGGAAGAAAAGAGAGGAAACGAGACTTAAAATTTTGATAGTCGACCAAACTGCGCACATTTTCGATCGAGAGTGAATTTAAAATTTTAGAGATTTGATCTCTATTAGCATGCTGACCATCAACGACCAGTACTTTAGCCGACGATTTTTGTAGAAGAGGTGGAACTGACAACATCGAAAACATAGACCAAAGCTGAGTTGCCTAATTCTATGCTATTCGTGTCATCAAGCCAATTACTGCAACCTCCTTTTACCCTGCCTTTTCTATTTATCTTTTTCTGTATCCTTATCGTTATCGAATTCCCCCCATGAATCCTCATCGGTATCAACATCATCATCAGGATCGATGGAGAAATCCTCATCAAAATCATCACTGGTAGCACTGCCTTCTTTTTCATCAACAGCAGTAGAGGTAGCAGTAGATTCCTCTGGCGAGAATGAAATTTCCTCTTCACCATCCTCGTCCAAAGAATCAAAATCTCCTGCAAGGTCATCTTCTAAAGCTTCTAAATCAGCCATCGCACCTTCGGCCTCGACACTGGTCTGTGCATCCACAGGCAGTGTCGATTTACGCAAAATAAACCACCAAACCCCTGCGCCAATCACACCGACATTCAATAATACCAGCAACAAATAAATCCACCACGCAAGGCCTTCTTCACTAACATCAGCATCCTCACTCAAAGCTACATCTACTTCGATTGCCTCAACCGCCTCAACTGTTTCAGTTGCAGCTTTGTCTTCGGCAACAGGCAGCACTTCAGTAACATCATCCATTTCAATTTTAGGAACAATACTATCAACTGACTCGACGACTTCCGACTCAGATTGATCTCCAGTAGCGTCAACAGCCTCTTTTACATTGTCTTCAGTCACATTAGCATTATCTACGCCCTTATCATTTACTGCAGATTCAATAGGTAATGTAAAAATAATGCCATCAGGCTTAACCTTGAAATTCTTGCCGCTTTGCGTGACTCCCCGTACATTCAAATCAACCCTATATTGACCTGGGCCTTTTGAAGCCTCCACTTCGCTAACCCAAGCTTGGGCTTGCTCATTAAATACAACCGATTGAATAATCGTATTGTCATCAGGACTTTTTATTTTTGCAATTACACGCGAGCGCACTGTATCTAAGTTGTCAGACAAGCCCCTCACCTCAATACGATAAACGCCTTTTACTTCATCAGGAGCGTGAGTAATTTCTACAGGCTGAATCATTGACATAGAGAAACTGCGTTTACGCTGAAAGGTTCTTCCTTCCGCCACTACATCAACCTGATACTGCCCCATTTCCTTCAGGCGATACAACCCCTCACGGTAAATACCATCAACAGGAGGGCTTTCAGGGTCGGATAATACCTTACTACCCTCTCGACCACTTGCCGTGATAACTTTCATGGTCATATCAGTCAAACGCAGTATCTCGACATTAGTAACGACATCACCTTCATTGATCAGATTAATCTGAACATCGAGCTTATCACCAGGAAATATCGTTGCAGGGATCCCTTCCACCCGCAAGGCGAGATCAGTTAAAATGGTCACTCTATTAGAAGGATCAAGATCCGCTTCCGCAATCCAAGTCCCCACCTCAGGCTGCTTAATAGTGATCAAATCGAAGCTAACGTCTTTATGCCAACGAACCGATTTAGGATGTTCCAATTCAGTCCAGCGTTCACCACCCGGAGTCAATAATGCCGTTTCTTGAGCTCCGTTTTTAGGCTTAAATACCAAGGCAGTAAATTCATTAACACTGCCATCGATAACAAAAGTATTATCTTCCATCGGTACTTGCTCGGCAGGCACAGCACGATCAAAAGCACGTAAAAATGCTTTCATTAACGCTTCAGCATCTTGCGCCTCGGAATACAAGCCATCGGTCTCCAAGGCAATCTCTTTCAACAAGTTCTTGTCGGCTAAATCTGATAACGCCAAGGTATGGACACTGGCTCCCGCCTCACGGTACTTATCCAATACCTGTGACATTAATTTTTTGCGTTCTTGTGCATTGATTTGCTCTGCATTAGCCACCCCAGCCTCTGCCATATCAAGCTTACCATCTGTTAATAAAATAATACTTTGCTTAAAGCCACTGTCTGCACTCAACCCCCAGGCCGCATCATTTAGAGCGCCGGACAAGTTAGTCTGCAAACCTAAAGAAGTTATATTAAGCGTTGATTTTTTAGCTTGGGCACGCCATTCATCATCAACCTTAGCCACTGGCACTAGATTATTAACATAGCGTCCAAAGGTCCAAATGCCAGCTTGGGCTCCAGCAGGCATTAGCTCTAACAATAAATTTAACGCTGGGATGCGAAGATTATTCGGATCTGTCTGCTTCATACTGCCGGATATATCGACAATGATGCGCACATCAAAAGGAAGGGGATTATTAGCGTCTTCTGCTGCTACTGCACTGGACGAGATGCCAGCCGATAAAGCAATAGAAAATAAGAGGAAGGCCATAAGCCTCCCCCCCGAAAACATAAGATCTCTGAACATATCAGAACTCCATCAGGGGGAAATAACTTATAAGATTGATTCTAAAACACGGCGGCCATTTTCGGTAATATGCCAACGCACACCTTCTTTGCCACTCACTTTACCGGCTAAACTGCGAACCGTGAGAACATTCAAGGTTTTTAGCACAGTGCTTTCATCTTGATTCACCTCACGACACAAGCCCGCAAGCGAACGAAAAATAAAACGACCGCTGGACAGTATTTTCAACACACTGGTTGAAGTCACATCCAATTCATCCTGCATTGTAAGAATACTAGGATCATTTAGGTGAACGTCCTGCTCCGTTTCGGTATCAATTAAAGGCAATAAGTTGGTTCGAATCATACGTAAATCTTGCTGTACTTCTTCGACTCGCTGCTTAGCAACTTGTGCTTCGTTAAAGATACGGTCCGATAGGTTATCAATCACAAAGCGTGATAATAACGCCGAAATCAAACAAAAACCGGTAAAGATTAATAACCGCGAAGGATCACCCTGGCTTTCCAATACCAATTCACTGTTCACTAAATCCAGCACAACAGGTACTAAGAACGAAGCCCCTACCCCTACCACTAAAAAGCGCGGCAGACTTGCAGCATCAGGGTCTTTCTCCCCGTATAGGTAATAATTAACTAAACCGCCGAAAATACCGGCGAGTAACATGACGGTTGCCATGATAAAAATATGATTTGCCATTTCTTGACCTCTCATCCATTAGAGTGCGAATTCATTTCGCTCCCTAAATAAAGCTCCACTAACATTAATAACGCAGCGACATCGAGCGCTCCATGCTTTAAAACTAGCAAAGATTCTCAAGTTCGCCACAGTGGAAGAGAAAAAAATCAAAAAATTGAATGGCTTAGCGTTATTCTTAGTCAATAACGCGAACAAAGACGTTAATTCTGCGGGAAGAACTTAGCTCGTAAGAAGTTAAACAATGACAGGAGAGACATTATGATTAGGCCAATAAACAAGCCCGCGAGCATATAAATAACCGCATCTAAAATCGGCGCGTTATTTTCTAAAAAGGTGCGAAATAAAATCACGATAAATGCTGGAGCATAATTCGAGGAGCCAAGATCAAGCGGCGCAGGGGTAAACAATAAAACAGCCCCCAGTATTCTAACAATGGCTTTCAGGTCCTTTTGCACCACCCAAAAGAACATTTTTTCCCATGCCCAAAAACACGCCAATGCCGATACGGCATACATTAGCCACTGGACAATCCCATTAAACATTAAGCTTTCCATATAATGCGGCTTTGCCACTCCTCCTCTGGAATTTTATCATCCGGAATGCCTTTACCTTGCAATGAAATGCCCGATTTATGCACTGTTTCTGGATCACCACTAATTAAAGGATGCCAATCATATAGTGGCTTACCTTCAGCCACTAAACGATAAGCACAAGTATCGGGCAGCCAGTGAAAACTGTGAGCTTGCTCAGGCGTTAACCAAATACACTCAGGCACCTTTTCATTGCGAGTCTGATAGACAGTGCAAGAACAGTCATTTTTATCCATGTAACGGCAATGAACATCGGTGTAGTACACCTCGTCAGTATCTTCGTCTTCCAGCTTGTGCAAACAACAACGAGCGCAGCCATCACATAATGACTCCCACTCTGGTTTTGACATCTGCTTTAGAGTTTTAGACTCCCAAAACGGCTTGGCACTCACTCGTCTTTATCTCTCTTGCAAAATAAGTCTAAACCTAAACCCATTTCTTCTTTAGGGGGTGGCAGCTGTAAATAAAAACCCTGGTCTTTAATCGAAGCTAATACTTTATTCGCCTCAACACGGGCAAACTTTCGCTCTGGGGTGATAATCATCTTAGTTACCAACTCAGGGCGCCCAAAAGTTTCCAATAGAACTTCAGGCACACGAGACAAATCGTCGGCTAAAGAAACATACAGGTAAGTTTCTTCTTTACGGCGACTTTTATAAATATTACACAACAATTTAGTCATAACAGCTCAATCTAAATTCTATTCAATGCTGATGTCAGCTTGCTCTAAATTGAGCAGCAAATCAGCAGCAATCTTATCTTCTCGCCAACCCAATAAAGGTTCAGGTAAACAATAAGGGCCGCGAGGATACCCAGATCGCAATAAGGCTTCCAGTGTTTTCTTTTTCACCAGCATATCTGCGGGTATGTCGAGACTGTCAGCACATGCAGTCACGGCACGCTTCATCACCTTCATCAACTCTCCCGCTTGGGGAGACAAAGGTTTTTGCAAAGCATCCGGCCATTGCACTTCGTCAACCGTTAAAGCCTCCACAATCAACTCTAAGGCCTGCTCACCGACTCGCTGTCGAACATGAGCTTTCATCCCCGCACGGGCCAAATCCCCTTGATGCGCCGGCTGAAAACGAGCCATATTCCACAGCACATTATCTTCAACCACTTGAGAACGTGGTACATTCCAAAGCCTAGCGGTCTGTTCACGCCAAATGGCCATTTGCTGCAAGACATATTGCTCTTGCGGACGTAATTTCCAGGCCAGCTTTATCTTTCTGTACTGCTGACTATAATCTTCGGTGATCTCACCCAACGCCAATATACGAGCACAATCTTCTTGCCACCAGGTTACTCGATCCATATCGGTCAGTAATACCATAAGGCGCTGGTAACACTGATACAGATAAAACACATCAGCTACGGCATATTCAATTTGCTTCGGACGCAAAGGCCGATGTAGCCAATCAGAGCGGGTCTCACCTTTATCGATATCCAAACCCAGCACGGCTTTCACTAATCGCTGAAAGCCCATAATGCCACCCAAGCTTCCAAGTGCAGCACCAACCTGAGTATCGGCAACAGGGTTCGGAGTCGTCCCCGTTAGGCGGTGACACACTTCTAAATCTTCTGAACACGCATGAAATACTTTCACTACCTGCTGATTATCCAATAATTCAGCAAAAGGTGCCCAATCGGAAACAGTAATAGGGTCAATCAAATAACAATCTTGATCATCCGCCACCTGAACCAAGCCGGGCTTAGGATAAAAAGTTGAGGTGCGCATAAACTCAGTATCTAAAGCGATAAAATCTTGCGCTTGCCATAACTGGCAATACTTTGCCAAATCACTGTCCGTCGTAATCCAAACGGGCTTAGGAATAGAATGTAAAATATTAATGCTCACTCTTTGCTTATTTTATACCGATAAAAATTAACTCATGACTCGGCGGCCCATTAAGGCATGATTTAACGTACCACCATCGACGAGATCCAGCTCTCCGCCCATGGGAATACCATGAGCAATACGACTGACGATAGTCCCCTCAGGCAACATATCCATAATAAACTGCGCCGTTGCCTCCCCCTCTACCGTAGGGTTAGTCGCGACAATCACTTCGCCAATAGACTGCTGCTCTACTTTGCGCTTTAAATCCGCTAGGCCTAATTCTGCAGGACCAATACCATCGATAGGAGATAAGTGACCGTACAAAACAAAATACTGCCCCTTAAAATCAACCCCTTGCTCTAAGGCTAAAACATCAGAAGGTGACTCAACTACACACAAGGACTCTGTTGAACGCTGGGTATCGCTGCAAATAGGACACAAATCCGTTTCAGCGTAATTGCGACAAGACTGACAACGATCTAACTTATCCATCGCCTGTTGCAAACTGTGGCTCAAACGCTCTGCCCCCAACCTGTCTTTCTCTAACAAATAGAGCGCCATGCGTTGAGCAGATTTAGGTCCAACCCCAGGCAAAATTTGAAAAGAATCAATCAACTGCTGTAACGCAGGTGGCAGCTTCATCGTCATAATTCAACAACCCTAAATTTATAAGCTCAATCGTTTCGTCAAACTAGAAAGGAAGCTTCATACCAGGCGGTAAACCCATACCCGCTGTCATAGAAGACATTTGGCTTTGGTTTTGCTCTTCGATCTTACGCACCGCATCGTTCACGGCCGCGGCTAACAAATCTTCTAATAATTCTTTATCTTCACTCATGATACTGTCATCAAGCTCAACACGTTTAACATCGTGACGACCCGTCATGGTGATTTTAACCAAACCTGCACCCGACTCACCCGTCACTTCAGAGTTGGCTAGTTCTTCTTGCGCTTTTTGCATCTTTTCTTGCATTTGCTGGGCTTGCTTCATCAAATTGCCCATTCCACCTTTCATCATGGCTCTTTCCTCATTAATTCTGTTTAAATTGTTTTATTAAATGCCTAACTTCAATTTAGCGCGGCATCCTTAGTGGACGAATAGAACCCTCAATGATGTGAGCTTCAAATTCGGCGACCAAAGCCTGCACCACCTCATCTTCCATAATCGCATGACCCGCTTGAGCAAAACGCTCTGCCATTAATCGCGTACGGCGCTGATGCGGAGTTTCTCCGCGAGGCAACTGGACATGCATAATTAACTGCACTGACAACCCAGTTATATCACATAACACCTGCTCAATTCGCTGGCGCTGAGCATCATTAAACAAAGCCCCCTGGCCTGGATCAACATCCATTACCAGCTGATTTTCATGACGACTAATAAGAGCGCTGTTTGACGCAATAGCCATTGGCATTCCTGCCAAAGGCAAATGCCGAACCCACTGCCACCAATTAAGGTTAGATAGCTGCTGCCAATCAAAATCAAATGCCACTTCCGGCAAAATATCTTTTTCGACAGGGGCAAGTACGTGAGTTTGTGCCTCAGCATTAACGTTCGGCAGCGGATTATTTAATAAATCAGCAGCCCCAACCTTAATGGGTTCTTTTTCAACAATTTCAACAACAGGGCTTTCGCTAACAGGACTTTCAAACGGAGTACTTTCCGCAACAGGACTGTCATAAACACCCTGCTCGACTTCAGGTTCAAAAACTTCAACATTTTCAAAACCCGCACTCTCTACAACCGTATTCTCAACAACAGGCGCTGCAACTTGTTTAACCACTGGCTCAGGCGCAAATTCTGAGTCAGCTAGTGGCTTTTTTTCTTCGTAATTCTCAGCTTCCGTCACAGTACTATGCTCTTGCGACTCAACAGAGATAGGCTCAGGCAATAATTCTACAGAACCCGGCGCTTGCAAAGAACCCACCAAATCAAGATTCAAAGGCGCACTATTTACCGGTTTAAACGCCAGCATACGTAATAGAATCATTTCAAAGCCTTGGCGCGGGTCTGCCGCCAAAGGTAAGTCTTTACGTCCAACTAAGGCCGTTTGATAAAACAATTGAATGTCTTCTGGTCGCATCGCTGCAGCCAACTGCATAATCGCCGCTTTATCACCTTCCGTATTATCGACCGAACTTGGAGCAACCTGCGCTACGGCAACTTTATGCCATAGCTGCATCAGAGCTTGTACGACCTCATCATAATCAGGACCGTGCTCTGCCATCGCTGCCACTATGCTTAATAATTCCGCTACCTGTCCAGTAGCTAATATTTCAGCCAACTTGAAGACCCGACCACGATCAATCGTACCCAGCATGGCATTAACTTGATGCTCAAAAACCTCACCTTGACCATAAGCAATAGCCTGATCGGTTAAACTTAACGCATCACGCATACTGCCTTGAGCAGCACGGCCCAATTGCCATAACGCGGTTTCTTCATAACGAACGTCTTCGGCCTTTAATACGGTTTCTAAATACGACACAATTTTATCAGGGGTCATATTTTTTAAACTGAATTGCAAACAACGGGACAGCACCGTGATGGGCAGTTTCTGCGGATCGGTTGTCGCCAATAAGAATTTTACGTGTTCTGGCGGTTCTTCTAGAGTTTTTAGCAGCGCATTAAAGCTGTGGGTCGATAACATATGCACTTCATCGATCAGATAAACCTTATAGCGCCCTCTGGTCGGTGCATACTGAACGTTATCGAGTAATTCTCGGGTATCTTCAACCTTCGTGCGCGATGCGGCATCAACTTCAATTAAGTCGACGAAGCGGCCCTCTGCGATTTCACGACAAGACGAACACTCACCGCACGGAGTCGCGCTCACACCCTGCTCGCAGTTTAAACATTTCGCCAGGATTCGGGCAATCGTCGTCTTACCCACACCCCGAGTACCGGTAAATAGATAGGCGTGATGTAAACGTTGATCGTTTAAGGCATTAATAAGGGCGCGTAATACATGCTCTTGGCCGACCATTTCAGCAAAGAAACGCGGACGCCATTTGCGTGCAAGTACCTGATAACTCATGGAAAATCCGTTAATTAGATGATCTTAGGCGGTTATAATAGCGGTAAATGAAATGAAAGTCAGAAACAATTAGAACAGAAAACAAGAGAGGGGATATTACTAAGAAAAATTGGAGATGACCCCTACCAGCCACACCTCGGCACACAAATCCACTTCTACCGTTGCTCCCTTCCAGGCCTGGCGGAGTTCGAAGTTTCTTGTTGCGAAGGGACCGATAAGGGCCACCATAACACGCTGCGATTTAAGCTGTGCTTAAATGCTGATCGCCATTATCCTCATCAAAAGAAGAAAAGCAAGTCAAATTAACAACTTAGAGGATTTTTTTGCATTTTAATCGAATTGATTAAAGGTTTTTATCAAGGGTTTGTTCAAGTAGCGCCAACAAGCCATTTTCAATCACCTCTGCACGAGATAAACCAAGCTCTGCCGCTAATACATCCAGCACGTCAATCACATCCGTATTCAACTTCACTTCTACACGGCGCATGCCTTTATGCTTATCGCGATTACGCTGCAAGCGCTTACTCAACTTAAGTTGAGTATTACGATCATAAGGGCTGGTTTTTGGCCGCCCACGCTCAGGGCGTGAGAACATATCGATCGTTGTGCGATCTTCGAGTTGAATAGACATAATAACAATAAATACTAGAGAGCCGGCTATTATCCGAATCAGAGCAAAAAAAGCAATATACTTAATGCATTCTTCCTTGCTAAACAGCCTGCTTCGCCATAACGTAGACTTATATTGAATAGACAATTGAATAATAAGGGATTTCTTCATGCCAAAACTTGGCAATACATCGAGTAAAAGCGTTCACCCAACACCTACCCCTTTGCTGGCAGCTCAAGTTTCAACCCGCATCGATCCGCAGCAATTAGCTTTCAAGAGTTCCAGCGAGTTACAGCCTTTCAAAGGGGTGTTGGGTCAAGAGCGTGCTGAGAATGCCATTCGCTTTGGTGTCGGCATGAATCGCCCCGGTTACAACATTTACGCCATGGGGGATAATGGCACAGGTCGATCTTCTTACATTCGAGAGTATCTAAAAGATCAAGCCGCCCAACAACCCGCTCCTAGCGATTGGTGTTACGTCAACCACTTTGCCAACCCAAGAGAGCCCAAGGTATTAGAGCTACCTCCGACTAAAGCACTCACATTCAAAAGCACTCTCGACGAACTGATTAACAACCTACTGGCAACATTTCCTGCGGTATTTGAACACCCGACTTACCAGCAGCAAAAATCCACCATCGACCATGCATTTAATCGTAAGTACGACAAAGCGCTAGAGTTGGTAGAAAAAGAAGCCCTAAAAGCTAATACAGCGGTATTTCGAGATTCTTCTGCCATCAGCTTTACGCCAATAAAAGACGGCAAGGCATTGGATGAAACTGAATTTGCACAACTTGCAGAGCCCGAACGTGAAGCGTTTCATCAAAACATCGCTCTGCTCGAACAATTTTTAAACGAAGCGCTGTCTGAACTGCCGCAATGGAAGCGCGAGTCTAATAATGAACTGCGCGCGTTGAACCAAAGCACCATCAATGAAGCACTAACACCACTACTCAAACCTATCGAAGCCAGCTATAAAAACTTCCCCACCATGCTGGATTTTTTAGCCACAATGCGCGAGCACCTACCAAAAATAATTTTGGAAGAGCTAGTCGATGAACGCACAATGGAAACTCGAGACGAATACGCTAAGCGCAGTATTCTAGAGGAAATCCTACAACCCAATATAGCGGTTTGCCATGATCAAAATGAAGGTGTGCCCGTTATTTACGAACCCCACCCCAGCTATGGCAACCTTTTTGGCCGCATTGAATTTTCCAGTGATCAAGGTGCTCTGACTACCAATTACCGAAAAATAAGCCCTGGTGCATTGCATAAAGCCAATGGCGGCTATCTAATTATTGATGCGGAGAAGCTGCTCGAAGAACCCATGGTATGGGAAGCACTGAAACGCTCTATAAAGTCACAGCAACTGAAAATGGAATCGCCATATTCTGAGCTAGGCCTAGTTTCCACGACAACACTTCTTCCCGGAGTGATTCCTTTAAATATCAAACTGGTTTTAATCGGTTCGCGCAATGTCTACTACTTATTACAAGAATACGATAAAGACTTTAATGAATTATTTCGCACCCTGGTCGACTTTGATAGTGAAATCCCCAGGACACAGGAACATATCCATGCTTTCTCGCGCTTATTAAAAAGCCGTATTGACGAACAGCATTACGCTGACATTAGCGACTCTGGAATTGCACGTTTAGTTGAACACAGCTCACGCCTAGCGGAAGATCAGCAATACCTTACTGCTCGTATTGGCGATGTATTTGAGCTATTGGCCGAAGCGGAATTCTTACGCACAACAGGCCAATCTACACTGATAGAAAAAGAACACATAGATCAAGCCTTAAGAGCCAAAGAAGAGCGGACAGGGCGAATTTATGATCGCATCCACCAGCAAATGCTGGATAACGTGATATTAATCGAAACAGAAGGTGAAGCAATCGGCAAGGTGAATGGCTTAACCGTCATGACCGTTGGCGATACTCGATTTGGCACCCCTGCTCGCATTAGTGCAACGGTTTATCCTGGCTCACGAGGTATTTTGGATATTGAGCGCGAAGCAAAATTAGGGCAAGCAATACATACTAAAGGTGTGATGATTTTATCAGGTTATTTAGGGCACAAATACGCCCAAGACTTCCCTCTCGCCATCACTGCCAACTTAGCTATGGAGCAATCCTACGGATACATCGATGGTGATAGTGCGTCTTTAGGTGAGCTGTGCTGCTTAATCTCCGCACTCATTCATCAACCCTTAAAACAAACCTTCGCTATTACAGGCTCCATTAATCAATATGGTGAAGTACAAGCGATTGGTGGAGTAAACGAAAAAATAGAAGGCTTTTTCCGCTTATGCAAAGCACGCGGTCTAAACGGCGAACATGGCGTCATTATTCCTTTCGCTAACATTCGTAACTTGGCGCTTAAAAAAGAAGTCGTGGATGCGATTGAAGCTGGAAAATTCTTTATTTACGGCATTAACAAAGTAGATGAAGCTTTGGTTCTATTAATGAATCGAGCAGTAGGCGAACCTTGTGATGAGCATTATTTCAGCAAAGACAGCATCAACTTTGAAGTCATCAACCGCTTAAAACAAATAGCGGATGTTGCCGGCAATAAAGACGAGGATAATTAAACTAAGCCTGAGCGGCCTTTTCTAAGGCCAGCTTTAGAGACTGTAAAGTAACAGGCTTAGTTAAGATATCATTCATACCTATTTCAAAACATTCTTCCCGTTCTTCATTCGTGACCCCAGCAGTTAATGCAAAGATAGGCGTACTCAGTCCGAGTCGCCTAAGCTCTCGGGTTGCCTCAAAACCGTCAACCACAGGCATATGACAATCCATTAAAATAAGATCCGGATTGACCTCATCAATGCAATCGAGCAATTGCTGACCATCAGCCACCACCGCCACATTGATTAACAATTTCTCCAATAGCTTCTCAATCACTTTGCGATTGGTCGCATTATCTTCCGCAACCAAGACCTTCATTCCCGCGATAACAGGCAGTGCCTCATCGCCCCTAACCATTTCAGTACCCACAATACCTGACTGTACAAGCACTTTTGCGGTAAAGGCCGAACCTTGCCCTAAGATACTCACTACCGCTATTTCACCCGACATAAGCTCAACAATCTGTCGGCATAAAGATAAACCTAACCCAGTACCCCCATAAACACGTGAAGTATGAATTTCGGCTTGCTGATAAGCATCAAAGATCTCGCCCAAACGTGTCTCGTTAATCCCAATTCCCGAATCCGATACGGTTAACTCTAGATATAGGCCGTCAACCTCGACCGGCGATTCAGCCACATGCAAAGACAAACCGATCTCCCCCCCATCTGCAGTGAACTTAAGCGCATTACTCAACAAGTTCATAATTAATTGCTGCAAACGAATATTGTCAGCAATTAGGTATTCGGGTAAAGAAGGGTCTATGTCTTTATGAAAATTAATCGATTTATTCATCATGGGTGCATTAAACATTGAGCTTATTTCAGCCATCATGTCTTTTACTTTAAAAGAACGAGGATCAAGCTCTAATTTGCCAGCTTCTATTTTCGACAAATCCAATACATCATTCACAATCCCCAATAAAGCACGGCCAGAGTTACGAATATCGTTTAAAAATCCCTGTTGCTCTGAGGTTAGCTCGGTATCTGCTAACACATCGGCCATACCGATAATTCCGTTCAAAGGGGTACGAATTTCATGACTCATGTGCGCCAAGAAAACAGATTTAGCCTGCGACGCTCTGATGGCTTCTTGCTGTTTAAATTCTGCATTAACGACACGTTCTGCAAAATATTCCGCTCGCAAAATATCACGATAAGATCGCAAGGCATTGATAATGGATAGATTTAAGCGATCAGTGGTTGCTTCTGTCTTAGCAATATAATCATTAATGTCGTAATCATGAATAACTTGTCGCTCAGGGGCCAAACCAGGCTGACCCGTGCGTAATAAAATGCGGGTAATATAATTCTTTAATTGCTTACGAATATAACTGACGACTTCAAAGCCGCTATCATCAGATTCCATAACAACGTCTAATAAGACAATGGCGATATCGTCGCGCTTTGACAATATTTCAATGGCTTCAGCGCCAGAATAAGCACAAATTAACTCAAGGGCACGATTATCAAAACGGAAACGAGAAAGCACCAAACGGGTTACTTGTATAACCGTTTCATCATCATCGACGACCAATACCGGAATACGATCAGGTAAAAGGTTGATGACTTCATCCATGCTCAAACTCCAAAATAATCAGAAACCACTAATTTATAATACTATTTTTAGTGCACATTCTTGGTTGGTTAAATAAATTCATTGTTCAACAATTAGCTTCATACTACACTATGCCTAATAATGAAGCGTAACTAAAGCTTCATTGATATTATGTCTTGTCGGGGTGCCTTAATTAATAGGCTGAGATCACAGTGTGGATCCCGTTGAACCTGATCTGGTTAATACCAGCGTAGGAAACAAGATGAAAGACAGCTCCCTTGGCAAGCTGTGTTTGATTATTTTTAATAATTGACCGTTGCTACATCCAGAGTCCTTTCATAGCTGCCATCGGCACTTTTATATTAATGCTTAACCATTCCTTCAGTTAAGCATTAAATAAGAGTACTTGCTGCGTCAGCCCTACCATCAGAATTCAAGTTAGACAGATCAATTAATTTTTCTCAACAGAGATAGGTAACAATTGTGTCTGAACAAACTTATACCATTCAAAAAAACCTGAGTGAAACCGCCAAAGTTGATGAGCTTTCTACCCAACCTTTCCCAGGTTCTAAAAAGCTCTACATCAAAGCGTTTAATGAAAGCAGCCAAAGCGATATCCACGTTGCCCTGCGTGAAATTCATTTATCCCCTACCCAGCTTGCCAATGATAAAACCGAATACAATGCCCCGGTGCGTATCTACGATACATCAGGCCCTTATAGCGACCCCGATAAAACCATTGATGTGCGCAAAGGCTTAGACAGCCTGCGTAAAAGTTGGATTGAAGGACGCAACGATACCGAAGTCCTCAGTGGCAATAGCTCCGAATATGCCAAGATTCGTGAAATGAACATCGCCCTAGAATCTTTACGCTTTGACTTACAACGCAATCCTATTCGCGCCAAGGCAGGTAAGAACGTTACTCAGCTGCACTACGCTCGCCAAGGCATCATTACCCCAGAGATGCATTACATCGCCATCCGTGAAAACCTTGCCATGGCTGAAGATGAAATGGCCGAGCACAATAAACACCAACATCCCGGTGAAAACTTTGGTGCTGCGACTCCAAGCTATATCACGCCTGAATTTGTGCGCAGTGAAGTCGCTCGCGGCCGCGCGGTTATACCCGCCAACATTAATCACCCAGAAAGTGAGCCGATGATTATTGGCCGTAACTTTTTAACCAAGGTGAATGCCAATATTGGTAACTCCGCCTTAACGTCTTCTATTGAAGAAGAAGTTGAAAAGTTAGTTTGGTCAACGCGCTGGGGCGCCGATACCGTCATGGATCTATCCACGGGTAAAAACATCCACGAAACCCGGGAATGGATTGTGCGTAATAGCCCAGTCCCCATTGGCACCGTTCCAATCTATCAAGCACTAGAAAAAGTAAATGGTGTCGCAGAAGATCTTACTTGGGAAGTCTTTCGCGATACGCTAATAGAGCAAGCCGAGCAAGGCATCGATTATTTCACCATTCATGCCGGTGTATTATTACGTTACGTACCTATGACCGCCGAGCGTGTTACGGGCATTGTTTCTCGTGGTGGTTCCATCATGGCGAAATGGTGCTTATTCCATCACAAAGAGAACTTCCTCTATACCCATTTTGATGACATCTGCGAAATTATGAAAGCCTATGATGTCACCTTCTCACTAGGAGATGGTCTACGCCCTGGCTCTATTGCTGACGCCAATGATGAAGCGCAATTCAGTGAGTTACGCACCCTAGGTGAACTCGCTAAAAAAGCCTGGGCTCATGACGTGCAAGTTTTCATAGAAGGCCCCGGTCACGTACCGATGCACATGATCAAAGAAAACATGGACGAACAAATAAAGCACTGCGACGAAGCGCCTTTTTACACCTTAGGCCCACTAGTGACGGACATTTCTCCTGGTTACGATCACTTTAGCTCAGGCATCGGCGCTGCGATGATCGGCTGGTATGGCTGCGCCATGCTGTGCTATGTCACCCCAAAAGAACACTTAGGCCTGCCTAATAAAGCCGATGTTAAACAAGGCATGGTGACGTATAAAATTGCCGCCCACGCCGCTGATTTGGCAAAGGGGCATCCTGGTGCTCAAATTCGTGATAACGCCATGTCGAAGGCACGTTTTGAATTCCGTTGGCAGGATCAGTTCAACCTAGCCATCGACCCGGATACCGCCCGCGCCTATCACGACGAGACCTTGCCAAAAGAAGGTCATAAGGTCGCACACTTCTGTTCGATGTGCGGACCTAAGTTCTGCTCAATGAAAATCAGCCAAGAAGTTCGTGATTTAGATGCGGCGCAAGTCGCGGCGATTCATGCTGCTGATAGAGAACTGGCTGACAAAGCGAAGCAAGGCATGGATGAAATGTCTGAGCAATTCAAGCAGCAAGGCAGCGAGCTGTACAGTGAAGTCTAAGCATGAAATATCTTGCCCTGGACTCAAAATAGCGATTCTAGGAGGCGGCCTGCTTGGCCGCCTCCTAGCGTGGCGTTTAGCACTTAGCATAAAGCCAATTGAAAATACAAATATAGACAATGATGTAGATAACGGTATAAATAACAAGACCGCTAATAACAGCCCTGCCATTGACCAAATATCTGTCTTTGAAAAAGGTCAGCTCGCCCCACCAGCAGATTGTGAAAGAGCGGCCGCCTTTACAGCCGCAGCAATGATTTCCCCCTTAAGTGAATTGGTCGCCAGTGAGATGGAAATCTACCAGCTAGGTATGCAATCTCTAAACCTTTGGCCGAATTGGTTAAAAGAACTGGGCTGCCCGCAATACTTCCATCAGCAAGGTAGCCTAGTATTGGCCCACCCTAATGACTTAGCAGAACTGCAGCAATTCAAACGTGATTTAAGCTTCAAGCTTAATCAACAAACAATGACTACTGCGAACACTGGTGCGAATACTAAACCCGCTGCATTACAGGTATTAAATGAACGCCAGCAACTACAAAATTTAGAACCTGCTATAAACCAACAATTCCAAACAGGCCTATACCTACCAAGCGAAGCACACATTGACCATAATGAAGTACTGGTAGAGCTTATCTCCAATGCAACAAGACTCGGGGTAAACTTTACCGAATACAGCGCCCTAGAACCCAATGACGAAGCATTAAAAGATTATGACATCATCTTCGATTGCCGTGGCACTGGTCTAAAAGAATCAGATTTTCGTGGCGTGCGCGGTGAGGTAATTCGTATTGAATGCAAAGAAGTCACACTCAAACGACCGATTCGTCTCATGCACCCTCGCTATAAACTTTATATTGTGCCCAAACCTAATCAGCAGTTTGTGATTGGCGCCACCGAGATTGAAAGCGAAGATCGCTCCAAAATCAGCTTACGCTCCTCCATGGAATTGATGTCGGCATTGTATGCGGTCAGCCCCGCATTTGCAGAAGCTCGCATCATTAGCCAAGAAACCAATCTTCGCCCTGCGTATATGAATAATTTACCACGCATCGATAGACTGCAATCAATACATAATAAGCCGATCATTCGCATCAATGGCCTATATCGTCATGGCTACCTCATTGGCCCAGCCATGATAGAGCAAGCGGTTCAGCAGGCATTTTCATGACGGTAGCATTCACATGAAGACTATTTTCCTATGACCACAATAACGATAAGCGTTAACGGCGAAAAAATAATCATTACTTCTCCATGCTCTCTTAACCAAGCACTTGATGCTTGGTCTAACATGGCTACGAATTCCAGCTCTAAAATAGGCACAGAGATGAGCGCTAATAACCCTGAACAGAGTCGAATGAAAAGCTACGTCATCGCCCTCAATCAAACCTTCATTCCGCGCAATCAATATGGCAGCACACATTTAAACAATGGTGATGACATAGAGTTATTATCCCCCATGGCAGGTGGCTAAATCATGCCTACAAATAATAAAGATGAACTAAAACTCTACGACCAAAAATTTAACTCGCGACTATTGGTCGGCACTGCCCTGTACCCGTCTCCCGACATCATGGCCAAAGCGATCAAAGCATCAGGCAGTGACATGGTGACATTATCATTGCGGCGCCAGGATCCCAGTAATAACCAAGGACAAGTAATCTGGCAGCATATTCAACAAAGCGGCTGCGCTTTACTGCCCAATACCGCAGGCTGCCATAGTGCACAAGAAGCGATTACCTTGGCGCACATGAGCCGCGAGATGTTCAATACAGACTTTATTAAGCTGGAAGTGATCGGCGATGACTACAATCTGCAACCTGACCCTTTTGAGACAGTTAAGGCAGCCGAAAGTCTGATAAAAAACGGCTTTAAGGTTTTGCCTTACTGCACAGACGACCTAGTCTTATGTCAACGATTATTAGACGTTGGTTGCCAGGTTTTGATGCCTTGGGGCTCACCGATAGGCACAGGTAAAGGTTTAATGAATCCTTATAATTTACAAGCAATTAGAGACCGTTTCCCAACCACCAGCCTCATTATAGATGCTGGTATTGGTAAGCCCTCCCAAGCGATGGAAGCGATGGAAATGGGGTTTGATGGCATCCTACTTAATACCGCCATTGCGAAAGCGCACAACCCCGTACTCATGGCACAAGCCTTTGCTCAAGCAGTAAACGGTGGCCGCCAAGGTTACTTAGCCGGTCTGATGGAGAGTCGCCAAACCGCGAGCCCATCAACCCCTGTATTAGGAACTCCCTTTTGGCAGCAACAATAGTGGCAACTCAACAAAGCCGGCCCATAGTTTGGAGTATTGCAGCATCAGACTCTGGCGGTGGTGCTGGTATACAAGCCGATTTAAATACCCTGCATAGTTTAGGGTGTCATGGCTGCACCGTGATCACCGCCATTACCGCGCAAAACAGCATCGCGGTAGAGAAAATCCATCCACTATCTGCAGTCGACCTCGCTGCTCAATGGCAAGCCTTAGAAAAAGACTTACTCCCTAAAGCGATTAAGATTGGCCTATTACCCGAATCAAGCACTTTACGCTGGCTTGCTAGGCGGTTAGAAAGCCTGCGCTCAAATCATGAGTTTTTCTGCGTATGGGACCCAGTTCTAAAAGCCAGCACGGGGGCACGCTTTTTAGATGCCTTCGGACGAGAAGAAATCAATCCACTGCTTAAACAAGTCGACCTAATCACTCCAAACTTGCAAGAAGCAGAAATGCTCACAAAGATGTCGATCAACTCATTTGCCGACATTCAGCTTGCCGCCAAACAGTTACTTGATCGTGGTGTAAAGCATGTATTAATTAAAGGTGGCCACTCATTTGATGAGAATGACACTGCCTGCAGAGACTATTTCGCCAACAAAGATCAATCTTTTTGGCTTTCTCATGTAAAACAAGATCAACCCAATAGTCATGGTACTGGCTGCACCCTAGCCTCTGCCATTGCCAGCTTTATGGCCCAGCAGTATTCCCTCAGCGACAGCATAGTCTTAGCCAATCGCTTCATACAACAAGGCTTAAGACTCGCAGCTCCCCAAGGCAAGGGAGCAGGTCCCGTCTGGCAAGCGCCTCTAGAAAATCATCCGTCTGACTTCTCTGAGCTCAATAAGTCAGTCGAGGCTTTTGAGCAAGAGACTCAATCTGTAGGTTACCCAAAAGCCAATGACTTAGGTTTATACGCAATCGTTGATAACCTGATCGATTTAGAGCGTTTGATATCTCAAGGCATTAACACCCTTCAATGGCGCGATAAATCAGAAGCTGACCACCCCAGCCGGAATGAAAACTTACAGCAAGCAATAAAATACTGTCAGCAAGCGGATATCCCACTCTATATTAATGATGACTGGCAATTAGCTTTAGAGCTTAACGCTTTTGGGGTTCACCTAGGACAAGAAGACCTCGAATCGATTCAGCAAGATGACCTTAAGCGCTTACAAAAGAAAGGATTACGCTTAGGTATCAGCTGCCATAATGAAACCGAACTGGCCTATGCTCACAGCTTAAAACCAAGCTACTTAGCCTTCGGACCCGTATTCACGCCCATCTCTAAAATTGTCGCCCACCCGCCATTGGGGCTCGACACACTGAGCCTATGGCAAAACGGATATGGCCAACTCTACCCCACCACGTGTATCGGCGGCATCAACCTAGACAACATGCAGCAAGTCTTAGCGACTGGCATAACATCAATCGCGGTTATCTCTGCACTTGATGAGTCAAAAAAAAGCTCGGCTTTCATTGAGGCCTTCGTGAACAACACTCACTTAAACACGGTTAAAAGCCCAAGATCATAATGACTACAACTTGCTATAACTAACAATTAAATAACCCAAACTCACTTTTATTGTTATTTTTTGCGTAAAGGCAGGATTTAATCTGGCAAGGAATGCTGGCTTATGGAAGTATGTTGACCATATTCGAACGAACAACCACCCATTCCAATATTTTAATCTCTAAATAGAAGCCTCACCATGTCAGAAGCACGTGTATTACTCGAAATAAAAAATAAAATTGCTTATGTCAGCCTAAACCGCCCAGAAAAGCACAATGGTTTAGATATGGCGATGTTTAAAGAAATGATTGCCACCGCCAAGAAAATTCGCAAAGATCGCACCATCCGCGCCGTCATTATGCATGGTAACGGCCCATCGTTTTGCGCAGGCTTAGATTTTGGCGCATTAAGTAAAGACCCAATGATGGTACCTAAGGTTTTTCTAAAAATGCCTTGGTCGAAATTAAACGTTGCCCAAGAAATCGCTCACATCTGGCGTGACCTACCCATCCCGGTCATTTCAGCGATTCATGGCAACTGTTTTGGTGGTGGCATGCAAATCATTCTGGCAACCGATTACCGCATTGCAACCCCCGACAGCAAGATGTCTATTTTAGAAATGAAATGGGGTCTAATCCCCGACATGAGTGGCATGGTGACATTATCACGTTTAACCCGCGTTGATATCGCCCAAGAGCTCACAATGACAGGCCGCTTTTTTTCGGGTCTTGAAGGTGCTGAATACGGCCTGATCAGTAAGATCAGTGACGATCCATTAGCGGCTGCAGAAGCCCTAGCCAATGACATCGCCAGCAAATCGCCCGATGCCATCGCCGCCACAAAGTATTTGTTTAAGAAAACCTGGAAGAAAGATACCTGGGCGACATTGTTATGGGAACGCTGGGTACAGGCGCGTTTATTAGGCCGTAAGAATCAGCGTATCGCGATGGCGAACGGTATGGCGAAAGACGGTAAAATAAAGCCATTTCTTGATCGCACTTCATTTCGATAGATCATTAGCTCAACTATTAGCTAAGTACTTAGAACATCAGATTAAACTGCAGCCCTTATAATAGAGGTAAGGGCTCAGTATTCATATCAACCGAGTTCAATGCTAAGGCCAAAAAAGAACAAACCATTATCATTCAACATCTAATCGCGCCAATAGACCCATCACTAGCAATATAAGAATACCTCATTTACCCGCAGTTTAACTTTCATTCAGTTTTCACTTAAATTTCAACTTAAGCAGCCATACTAAAACCAATAATCAAACCTGACTGCAAGCTCATTGACAGAAGGTCTGTAACTGACGAATCGAACTCTAGTTCCGCAATACACGCAAAAGAATGCTTTTCATTAATCGCACTTAAAAATAGAAACTCATCATGACTTAACGTAGAGATAAGCATGGAAAATTCGGCATTTCGTCGAATCATGAAAAAACCACCACCATCGCCTAGATTAACCGAAGCTCGGTGCTCACCACCATATTGATTCAACTGCCAAATCTGATCGACCGGATAAGCTGATTGCATAACACCAATACTAGGATCTAAATGGAAAATAATACTCCCTTGCAGATCTTCCCCAACCAATGCCAGCTCTTCTAGCGCTCGACATAAGCCCTGAGCCGGTGCAGCATCACCCGCATTGAAGGCTTGATGCCATAACCACTCCAAACGCGCGGTATCCGGTAAATATACAAGGTGCTTGGCCGAATCATGAGCGATAATAAAATCTTTTAGATAGTCGCCTAAGTGTGCACCATAACCCCCAATATCAGGAGAGTCCGAAGGATAAAGTCGCAAATACCCCGCAACCATTTGAGTAAAAAACGACTCTCCTACTAACTTCAGACAAACAGGATAAATCCCCATCAGCGCAGCAGTAATTCCACCCAGAATACTGCCACGATAAATAGATAAGCGATCGACAGCAGGTAATTCTTTTGAGCCTACGACATCGGCACAAGCGTTATCAATATTGTCTGGCGTTGGGTTAAATATTGCGCGGTAGAATTTTTTTTGCCATGTTTTCATCGCCTCTAGATCAGCATGATTAGCAGCGCCGTTATCGCTACTATTATTTGTATTATTTTCACCATGAATAGTCATGTATAAGCCCGTATTTTCTCATCAGCTTTTGCAGCTTCAGCCCTGAGTATTGCAAACTCAGGCACATCAGTATCCCACTCAATTAAGGTTGGCACAGCACCAAAGCGCTTCAAGGCCGCGCAATATAACTCCCAGACAGGCGGCTTAACTTGATAACCATGGGTATCGAATAAATAACCTGGCATTTCTTCATAGCCAGCCAAATGAATTTCTTTTACTTTATCAATAGGAATATGAGTTAAATATTCATAGGGATCGAAGCCATGATTAACCGCACTCACATAAATGTTATTAATATCCAATAACAATCCGCAATCCGTAGCTTGACTAATACCCTTAATAAATTCGGCTTCGGCCATATCGGTAGAATGAAAGGTGAGATAAGAAGACGGGTTTTCAATCAGTATTTGGTGCCCTAAAAATTCTTGAACCTGATGTATACGTTCAATCAAATGCTGTTGTGTTTGAAGGGTATAAGGTAACGGCAGTAAATCATGAGTGTATTGGTTATCAACCGAAACCCATGCAATATGATCAGAAACGTAGGTAGGCTGAAGTCTATCGGCAAGGTTTTTAAGGTGCTTCAGATAAATCATGTTAAGAGGGTCAGCACTGCCTAAAGACATACCTACGCCATGCAATGTAACGGGATAGTCTTGTCGAATACGCTCTGCACGCTGAATCGGTAACCCTCCCTCTGCCATATAGTTATCACTGAGAAGCTCAAACCAAGGAACATCAGGTTTAGTTTCGAATATTTCCTGGTAATGACTAGAACGCAATCCTAGTCCTGCACCTTCGATTAATTGAGTAGAAAACTTACCCGTCGTCATAGCCATCCTTTTGCGATATGGATTAAAAAGCACGTATCCCGTGCTTTTTATACTCATCAAAATCTAAAACTACTTCGCGCCTTTCACACTACCACCTACAATTTTGCTGCACGTACCTTCAGGAACATATACCCATTCATCAGCCATGGCATCAGCAGAAGCTTGACCAGCGCAACCATGCTTGCTCGTGCCACAATCGTTCATTCCCGACTTAACAATACCTTGGCACTTTTCAAAACCAGGTTTGCCTGCTAATGCTGCAGGAGATAACGCAGATAAACCTAAAGCTAATGCACCAGCAATAGCGCCACTCATAATCGTTTTAGTATTTTTCATTTTCGACTCCGTGTGTTGTTCAGGACTACTTAATGATTTTAAACTTCTTCAGTGATGGTTTTTTACAAAGCCATGACACTCTTAGTATGGCAAACAACTGGCCAATTGGTTCAATCAGGCCTCTTTATTTACCTTTTTTATGGCACACTATTAACTCCCAAAAATATTCAGCGTTCACTAAACAGAAGTCATCAAATGAATACCGCACCCCCAAACGAACAATGGCACCTGCAATCTGAACAACACTTCACACTGGGTCAAACCTCCCATAAAGGCGCCAAAACTCAAAATGAAGATGCCATTGGCATTCGTATTCCCACAGGCATTATCCAAAGCCATAAAGGCTCTGTCGCGATCATTGCCGATGGTGTCAGCGCTGCAGAAGCGGGCAAAGAGGCCAGTGAAACCTGCGTACGCAATTTTCTCAGCGATTATTATTCCACCCCAGACACCTGGAGTGTAAAGCAAAGCACGACTAAGGTACTGACGGCTCTCAACCGCTGGTTATACAGCCAAGGTCAGCGCTTCACCGATGCACAAAAAGGGTACATCAGCACGTTAAGTTGTGTTGTCTTTAAATCCAATACCGCCCATATTTTTCACGTCGGCGACAGCCGTATTTATCGTCTACGTGATGGTGATTTAGAACAGCTGACCCGCGACCATACGACCGCTGTAAGTTCGACGCAAAGCTATCTCGCCCGCGCAATGGGGCTAGACGTGAAACTCGATGTGGATTATCGCAGCACAGACATTGAGCCCGGTGATATTTTCTTTTTATCTACCGACGGCATTCATGATTTTATTACAGATCAACAGCTACGCAATCACCTTAAACCTCTAAAACAACTAACCACCGAGAATTTCGAGCCGAACTGCCAGCAACTGGTTGATCTCGCGCTGCAGCAAAAGAGTAACGACAATCTCAGCTGTCAGATCATCCGCATTGATACACTGCCAAAACAAGATCTAAACGACGTACACCAGAAACTGACAGATCTGCCTTTTCCCCCTGATCTTGCTATTGGCATGTCGATTGATGGCCTGCGCGTCGAAAAAGAACTGCACTCCAGTAATCGCAGCCAGCTTTACAAGGTGGTCGATATTGATAGCGGAGAAGCGTTTTGCATGAAAACCCCATCGGTTAATTACAACGACGACGCGGCGTACATTGAGCGCTTTATCCTTGAGAGCTGGATTGGCCATCGCATTAATAACCCTCACGTACTCAAAATTGCAGGCTTTAACCGCCCCAAGCATTATTTATATTATTTAACCGAATACATCGATGGCATTACCCTAGAGCAATGGATTCAAGAAAACCCAAATCCCCCCATACAGAATGTCATTGTTATCATTCAACAGGTATTAAAAGGACTGCGAGCATTTCACCGCCGCGAATCGATTCATCAAGACCTGAAGCCCGGCAACATCATGTTAGATAAATACGGCGAGGCTAAAATCATTGATTTTGGCTCTTGCCATGTAAAAGCCATTGCAGAAATAGCAACGCCACTAGAACGTGACGGTATTCTTGGAACCGCGACGTATGCTGCGCCGGAAGCGGTATTAGAAGGTCAGAGTTTACAGCAAAGTGATATTTTTTCGGTGGCTGTTATTTTATTTGAGATGCTCACAAATAAACTGCCGTTTGCGGGAAAATTAAAAGAGTGCCGAAGTAAAAATGCGTATTTAAAAACACGCTACACCCCAAGCTATGAACTAAATCCTTTAGTGCCGGTTTGGCTGGATGGTGCCATTAAGAAAGCGCTCAGATTTGAGCCTAATAACCGTCATGGCGACGTATCGGAATTTCTTTATGAGATTGAGCATCCGAATCCAAAGTATAAAAAGACTTACAATGTCGCCTTATTACATTCAAACCCGAGCCTTCCTTGGCAGTTTTTATCAGGGGCATTGTTTATTGCTTTATGCGTATCGGTTTATTTCAATTTAAACCCATAACGCTATTCAGCAACTTTCTATTCTGAAACCAGAACCTGACAGACGCTAAAAGCTTTGCCATCACCACGATCGAGCTCTTTAACCAGTTTAGGCAATACTTTGTCTAACTTGGCTTTTAACGTCCAAGGCGGGTTGATCACAATCATACCCGCCGACGTCATCCCCGATTCCAACGTATCTTCCCCTAAGCCCAACTCATACTGGTGAATATTTTTAATACCCGACTGCTTCAGTTTACGCAGCATAAAATCAACACGCTTACGATCGACCACTGGATACCAAATAGCATAAGTGCCTGAATTGAACTTCTTATGCGCCTTAATAACGGCTTCAACAACATCACTGTAATCGTTCTTCATCTCATAAGAAGGATCGATCAATACCAGCGCGCGACGGCTAACAGGAGGAACAAGACTTAATAAACCTTTTAAACCATCATCTTGCTTAATGCGAATTTTACGCGCAATGGCCTTAGAATCGGTTGCCATCGATTCCGACAAAATTCTAAAATCACTGGAATGCAATTCAAACAACCACGCTTTATCTTTTTCGCGGTCTGGATGCGTCACATAATGATGTGCAATCGCTGGAGAACCGGGGTAGAAGGTTAAAGGCTTCTTTTTAAGATCAACCCCTTGCTCACCATTTAAAGCTTCAATAACATTAAAGTAAGTCTCTAATTCGGTAAAATCAATACGCTTAAGCTTGGCAATACCTTCTTTGTATTCTGCGGTTTTATTCGCATTGGCTGAACGCAAGTCATACAAACCTGCTCCTGCATGGGTATCAATATAATCAAACGGTGCTTCTTTCTTATTGAAATGCTCTAGGCATTCAACCAATACAATGTGCTTTAACACATCTGCGAAATTACCCGCATGATAAGAGTGACGATAGCTAAGCAAAATTAAACTCGATCTTTTACAAGAAAATAGGAAGGAATAGTGGGATTTTCAACGATTTAGGGCGGTGAAACAAGCTGCTTTTGGTATTCAATCAACAAAGTACTGAAATCTGCCAGCATCGCCGCTCGATTATCCAGGCTATGGTGATACATTTCTGTCGTCAGATAATAGGATTTAGGGGTCGCCATGTAATTGCGTAACAGCGGCATTACCTTACGCAAATGCTCACCCTGCTTTACTAACGTATTAGCAGCAGGATCTGATACCTGCTGCTTCTGTAATTTCTGCAAAGCAATCTTATGATGAATAAGCATCAACAAATGATCGCTATGACCTTGGTGCGCAGCATGTTCTATATCATCAGCGGCTTGCACATTTGATAACCGCATCAAAGTGTAGGCCGCTAGACATAGCGCTAATACTATTCGCTTAATAAACAATTGCCCCACTCACAGCGCACTAAAATGTAGCTATTGTCTGGGCATTGCACATCATAAACTTCATGTGGCCAATCAGACTTAATCACTTTAACATTCGCGCCAGGACAACCCGAACGCTTAGCTAACTTTTCGACAACATATAATGAACGACCAAATTTTCGTTGCTTACTCACCGCTAAAGCAGCCGCTTTCTCCTCTAAATCTTTGCCATCTCGCTGAGCACGACGCTGAAGATCAACCAAGGTTGGGTAAAACTGGTTGTTATCACGTAAATCGTAATCACCGTCGTTAAACTTCGCTAGCATATTCAGACACAATTTTTCCTGATTGCCACTTTCGTCTAAAATAAGTTTCATTTCAGCTTCGGCATCTTCAACGACTTGCGTGGTAATACCCAACGCAATATTCGCACCAGTAACATCACGATCACCAGAAACCAGCATAATTTCACGAGTTAGACCAAAATCTGCGCCTTCAACAAAAGCACCGTTACGACGCCACCAATTGCTTTTTGCCTGCCAAGCAGCCTGCTTCGCTTTACCACTCATTCCTTGGCAATGCTCAACCCATAAGCGCAACTGAACATCAGTTTGCAAAGCATAATAAACCGCCTGCCCAGTCGATGATTGCGGAGCCGCGGCACAGCCAACCAATAACGACAGCAATAACACAGACATTAATGCTCTTAAATGAGCTTGAGCCTGAAAGAAGTAAGTTTTAATTTTAAAAAGGTGCGACATAAATATTCCCGTTAATACGTCTGATAAAGAGGATTTAATACAATATTAATTAATAGTAGAGCTTATGCTGACAAGGAGCCAGCATTGGCAGCGACTTTTTCCAACCATTTCGCGGCATCCGCAGCATCAAAAGGCCACTCTAAGGTTAAAGCAGAGGATTCATCGAATAAAACTGGGATTTTTTCACCATATTGTTCGAGCCATATAGGCTGATCAATAATATCTTGCAGGTAAATTTGCAGATCCGTTTGTTGTGACAAGACAAGGATATCTGGCTGGCTAAATGCCTGCTGTAAAACACCTTGGGCAAGCTCACACAAATGGCAAGCTTGGGTAGACAATAATAAAATAGCCAAAACAATCACTCTCAGCGCTTATTAATTCGTAGGGTTATTAATAGTAAAGCACTGAGTATAAAGCAATTATGTTAATAAGTTAGACATCATCTCAGCACGACTATTCATAGCATTCTCCAAACCTTGATTATAAGCTTGGAAAATATCCTTTAAATGATCGTCAGGAAACATCTGATCAACTAAGTCATTTAATAGCTGCTTAGGGTCTGCAAAGGATTTTGCCTGTTCTATAGCCGATAAAAAATCATCATTATAGCCCAACAAGGTAGACGATAGATTTTCTAGATCAGGTGTTGGCAACTTAGGTTGCACCGAATTGTATGCTCGACTGACAGAGCTGAACGACTCTTGGCGCAAATTCAAACTCATCGATGCAAGCTCATCGCCATCAAAACCAAGCTGCATTGCTTGCTCTAATGCACCACCAAGATCACCAGAGAAGAAAGTACCACTCAGTTTTTCAACATCACGAAGAAGATTATTCAACGCTTCCTGCTCACCTTCATCCAAGCTGCCCATTACATCCATCTGCCACTCAGTACCCTGCTCAAAACCAGCGGTACTAATGTACTGATGCCCCTGTTGCTCAGCATAAGAGAATGATTGCGCGGATTGCTTGAAACTCAATGAAATTTTATCCCCGTCTTTCGTCATCAACTCCAAAGACATTGAATTCTGTTGACTGGCTTGACTACTATAGCGGCTGGTCGCCATTGCAGGCATGCGAGTATTGACCTCGGCTTCTTTATTATCTTTGCCATACTGACCGCTGGCCATTTGATCTAAACCTTGGTTTATTAGCTCTCGACCTTGATCAATTTCAGCCTTGAGCTCATCATTCAACAAGCCCATATCCTTTAATTGCTGTTCAGCTTGATCATAACCTTTCGCAATACCTTCTTTGGCCGCTTCTAAACGCTGCGCAATTCGACCATCGTCAGCACCTCGCGCCCGCAATTGATCTAAGCCTCGCTGGACATGGTCCAACATAGTGGTCGCAACATCTTGAGCCCCTTTCTTATCCCCGAGCTGCAAACCAGCAGATGATGCCCCCGTAGATTGCGCTACACCTCGCTTTACGTTGTCACTGACAACGTCTGTTGCTTCAGAGCGAGCCCCTTGACCTTGATTGGCTGTATTAGCATTACCGCTATACGAGCTAGACTGAACGTTAATAAGATTGGGATTGAAATTCATAACAGTCACCGGATTAAATTGCGCTATAGAATATAGCGGCCATTCAAGCCAGTGCTTGAGGGATATTTAATAATTAAGTTAACGGCTTCATTCTACTGGATTTGGACACTCAAACCGCGCAGGGTCAAGCTTACAACGGACCTTGCGCTGAATGCTCAGCATTTCTGCGTCATAATAGTCAGCTTCTCTAAGCTCTATTCGCGCCTGCTGCATCATCACTTCATAGTCTTGCTTCTCTTGATCTGGAATTTCAATCCACCAATGTTCTGGTATTTCCCCTGTTTGAAGCTTCAATTGTTTAATAATTCGATCAAATCTCTGCTGAAAGCCTTCTCTTATGAGTTGCGCGACCTCTGTTGGAAACTTATCTTTAATCGCCACCATCTGCATTGTGGCCTGAGAAAATGGATAGTTAATAATGCCGCCATTAGGCTCCATGCCTCGATACAGCTCCATAAAGCCGTAAGCCACTAAAGGCGCTGGTAATACATCAACCGCACCATTATTAAACTTATTCGGTGCACCCACCAAACTCGAAGGAATAGGTGTCGCACCCAGTTTCAACACCATTTTTGACTGCGTTGAATCATAATCCAAAACAGCAATGCGCTTACCCGCAGCCTTGGTCAGAGAATCTATTTTTCGATCATTAACAAAGATATAAGCGGCACCTGCTGGCGCCACGCCCAAAATCGTATACTGCCCCTTTTCAAACTTGCTCGCCATTCTAGGATTAGTCAGTGCTTTCAGTAATAATTTAACATGGCCAATGGTTGGCAAAGCCCCAACAGAATCGATGGTGCCACTGAATTTATTAAAGGTTCTCGCCTTCATTCCTGTCATAAGCGCCGCATCACAACGCCTAGCTTTTAAGTCTTCCACTAAAATCGACTCACTGGTATAGGCCTCCATTTCAACTTCAATCCCCAGTGCCATTAATTCCATCTTTTGATCTTGGGCAGCGCTAAAAATGGGCCCTGAACGACCACCAAGATCCCAAATACAAATACGTCGCTTCATTAATTCGGTATTTCCCCATTGTTTGGGATACAATTTTTTTATCGCTTCGAGTCGTTGTAAAGAGGTGAACGAAGGATTCATTGCTTCAGCGCGTAACGCCTCCTCTTCACCAACCATAAAGCTAGCCGCAGATTGAGCCGTTAGAAATGCAGCAACAATACTAAAGACGCGCATAGACCGATAAAACATAATTATTCCTTTTTATTATTATTTTTTAAACTATTTCTGTCGTTGTTTTTATGTGTGTTTTGAAAAGGTAATTTACCGCCATTGGCTCAAAAAAAAAGCCGCAAGAAGCGGCTTTTTATAACACTGGCAAGCGATTAAGCTTCGCCTAACATGCCTTCTTTTAAATCATCCTGTACAGGGTCGTCAGATAACCAAATACCAAACAATGCCTTTTTAAACGCAAGACCGGGAACAACAACCTTTACTTCGCCGTTACGAATAACACTCACACCTTGACTAGGAACATACTGCAAATCAAATACGTCATTATCTTCAACAGCATCACGGAACGCGCCAATTAACTGCTCGACTTCCTTTTGAATCGGAGCAAGCTTCCCACCTGTCGACTTAACAAATCCATCCAGTGTTGCCTCACTCATTTTTTCGCCATCAATTAAAGACGATGTAATGTATAAACGAATAGTCATCGCTTCATCAGCAGCGATCAATGCATCAGCATCCGTACTTTTTTCGTTAAGGTACAAAGCACCCACATATAAATTCAAGAAAAACTTAGAGCGGATACCTGCGCCATTTAAAGACAATGAATGCTCTGCGATTTGAATGCTATCGGCAATTTCAATATCGTTAACTTCTTTAGCGTTTGTGAGTGGCATACATGCCATAAAAATAATAAAACTCGCTAGAGTACGTAACATAGGGGTACCTTTTTTTAATTTTTATGAGGTCGATCAGAATGAAGATCTTTTATATTGATCTCGTGACGTAAATGCAAGCACTTTAGGCTAATGTGGGCCAATTCTAATACTTCAATTGGCCCGACACAACTTAGTCAGATTAGCGAAACTCTCTTAAATTTTTTGTAACAAACTTAAGAGTTAACTCAATTAAATTTTCACCAGCACCATGAAAACGATCATCACACTCAGCAATTTCATCCACCAGCTCACTCGCAAGCAAATCAAAAGCTTCCATGCGCTCATCTTCATCAGTAGGAACGACACTATTGGGGAAATAATCGACAACTTGTTTAACCACAGCATGGGTTCGCTTAGCCCGAATTTTTTCAAGTGCTTCTAACATATCTTGAATCAACGCACCGCTATCATGATGGAATAGTTGACCAAAGCCACCGTTCTCCATCTCGCGAGACAAACAATCAATACAGTAAACAGACTTCTCAGCAGTACTTAAGTCGGAATACCCTAGTTCAGCTTTTTTATCAAAAATTACGTCGGTAATTTGTAAAAATGCGTCGGTCTCATCGGCAACCTCTAAAGCTGCCTGAATCTCCATGTTCATCTGTGCCCTTCTCGTTGTTTGAATTAATTTTGTGATACAACAATTGCTGTCAGGTAATTTAGCCTACCTAAATTTGTTTGACAAAATATTTGTATAAAAAGAACAAACATTCTGTATGAAACCTGACTAAAAGCGGGTTTTCAATAGAAAACACGCCAAATAATCAGCCAATCATCGTTACGATGAACAACTATAGTGCGACAATCCACCCGCCTCAAAGAACTGAGACGGCTTTAGTTTATAAAATTTTTGCTCCACCTCTTCTGATTGCTCTTCATAGGGCTGTGTCATAACCTCTTGCAACTCTCGAACCAAGGTATAATCCCCCAAAGCCGCTTGCTGGTATGCAGGCACCACAAACCATTCGCGTAAATTATATTTAGGGTTAACAAGTTTCATCTGTTTAGAGAGCGTTTTATACGATAGGGACGAAACACATTCGCCATCAATCCTGCTATTAATAAGTACCGTCCATTTCTTCAGCCATTGCGACCACTGCGTATCAATCTTTTCAACATCCGATTTGTATCGTGGTGACTGATAAAAGCTCTTTTTCAAAGGTTCAATATCCTCAGGCAGTGCAGATAATTCACGAAAGAAAATCGTGTAATCAACCTGGGTTTGCAACATTAAAGCTTCAAGCTCACTGAATAATTCGCCATCAAATACCTCAAGACCCAGCTTCGCTGCCCACATAGTTTCCATTTTCCTTTGCATCTCTTCTGCAAAGCCCACTCGAATTGCATCAAACTGCTCCACAACCTTTGGTTGAGATCCCAGCAGTGGTTGTAACGCAGTCCAGAGCATGTGGAAATTACGCTCCGCAGCCACTGGCTGATTCATAAAAGAGAAATGATGCCCGCCTCCAGTCCAAGGCTGAAACTGTGGATTGTACACATCACAGAATCCGAAAGGACCGTAGTCGAGGGTAAAACCACCCGCCGCACAGTTATCGCTATTGAAGTTACCCTGGCAATAACCAACCCGAATCCAGTTCGCCACCAGTGACGTTAAACGGTTACGGAATTCAGTAGCAAGTAATATCACCTTCTCGGCCAGAGTTAATTCTTTGTCGATAACATCACTGTACTCGCGATCAATCAAATGCAGCACTATCATCTCAAGTTCCGCCAACGCTTGCGGGTGTTCATTCTTACGAGCACGACGGCTGAATAATTCTATTTGACCCACGCGAATAAAAGACGGCGCAACACGAGTAGAAATAGCGACCGCTTCTGATATAAGTACATCAGGGTCTTTTAAATACGAACCTTCTGAGTACCAAGGTCGGTTAACGGTCTCAGTCTTCGATACAAACAAACTCAGCGATCTCGTCGTCGGCACACCAAGAGCCTGCATATGCTCCTGTGCCAGGAACTCACGCACACTCGAGCGCAAAACTGCACGACCATCAGCACCGCGGCAATAAGGAGTGCGACCACCGCCTTTCAACTGCATTTCCCAGCGTTGACCCTTGATTACCGCTTCCAGCACAGACATTGCTCGTCCGTCGCCATAACCGTTACCCGTTTGGAACGGACACTGTTGCACGTATTCAGTTCCGAAAATTGAAAGTGCATAACCTGTAGCCCAGCCGACATTTCGCAGTGGCTGAGGCACCTCCTTAAGATCACCGGAAAACATGCGAATGAAATCCGGCGATTGAGCCAAACTATCAGCAAAGCCTAACTCACGAAAAAACTGCTTACTATGAGTAACGTACTCGGGGCTTTCAATCGCTGTCGGGGTAACAGGAACATAGTGTCCTGAAAATACTTGTCGTGGAGAATGGTCGTCACCACTGTCTGTTGCATCGGGGTCACAATTTAGCGTGTCCATAAGCGAGTAGTTAGCCAGCGTCGCGAGGTCCTCAATCGTTGCAATGGTCGGTAAAGTATTCTCTGAGTCGCGATGTGTCATAAATCGATTTGCCATAAGTCTAATCAATTGATGATTTTAAGCCATCATCGATTAGATAGCACTGAGATACTGAAATCGCCTAGGATGACATAGAGTCATTCAAGCATTGGCTTAAAATGATTCACGAGGTATTGTAAGACTATGTCTGATAAAAAAACGCTACTCATTATTGCTCATGCTCCTTCGGAGAATACCCAGAGAATGGTTCAAGCCGTTATCAAGGGAGCCAACCATCCAGATATTACTAACGTGAGCGTTAAATACATTGCTCCATTAGAGACTCAAGCCGACGATATACTAAGTGCGCAAGCCATCATTATCGGCACTACCGAAAATCTCGGTTACATGGCAGGCCTGATTAAAGACGTTTTTGATCGCTGCTATTATAATTGCCTAGACCATACTCAAGGTCGTCCTTTCACATTTTATATTCGAGCTGGCCATGACGGCACCGGAACACGAAAAGCCCTTGAAACCATTACCACTGGTTTGCGCTGGCGCTTGGTGCAAGAGCCACTGCTGTGCAAAGGAGAGTTTAATGAGGCCTTTATTGCTCAGTGCGAAGAGTTAGGTTTGACCATGGCCGCAAGCCTGGACGCAGGCATCATCTAAGACAACCACTTGCACAATGTTTCAAACTGACATTTTTTGTCACAAAATGCCAAAAACCTTTAACAATCGCTCCCCTAGCCATCCCCTATAGTATCTACAGGCCCTGTTCTTCTATCTTTTGGACAATTACTTTATTGGTACGATTTTTGATTAGTAAATATTTAGACATCTGGATAACGATCAAAAAAAGATGCATTAACAATTAACATCGATAATTACATACAAGAATAGAAAGGTAAGACAATGAGTAACAAGCAGGACTCAAACGTCATTCATATTGACTTTCATGCTCGCAAAGCACATAAAAAAGATAATGGTACCCAAGCATTTTCACAACTTATCAGTAACTTTGTGGCTCCTACTGAAGATGCCGTTGAAGAGTGGCCTGAAGATTTAACGCCTCGCGAACGCAGCGAACAGTTAAAACGTGACTTAGAATTCTTACGCCAGATGAATGAAATTCCTCCTGCCAAAAAGTATTAGCCTGCTCGACCAAATAAGTAAAAAAAAGCCCGCAACTGAATCCAGTACGGGCTTTTTTTATGTATCATTTAAATTAGAGACCTTCTGCCCCAGATTCTGCTGAAACCCTGCCCGCCCTTTCTGCGTATTCATCTTTATTTTCAGAGTAGCGATGCGTTAATACATCAGCATGGTCACGTGTCAACAACGTGAAGCGAAACAATTCTTCCATGACATCAACCACACGATCTCGATAAGAAGAATCTTTCATCGAGCCATCATCGTTAAATTCTTTCCACGCCATGGCAACCGAAGACTGGTTAGGAATGGTCAGCATACGCATCCAACGGCCCAATATGCGTAGGTTATTGACCGCATTAAACGATTGAGAGCCACCACTGACCTGCATTACGGCAAGAGTACGCGCTTGCGTTGGACGCACACTACCCAAGCTTAACGGTATCCAATCAATCTGATTTTTAATCACAGAAGTAATTGTGCCGTGTAGCTCAGGGCTTGACCACACCATACCTTCTGACCAGATCGCCAATTCATGCAGCTCTTTTACCTTAGGGTGATCGTAGCTTTCACGATCAAACATCGGCAAATCAGTAGGATCATAAACTTTCACCTCAGCACCGAAACTTTCTAAGATAGCAGCCGCTTCTAAGGTGAGCTTTCTACTATAAGATTCTGCCCGCAATGAGCCATACAGCATCAGAATGCGGGGCGCATGGGTTGACCTAGGCTTATCAAAACTGGCCAAGGTGTGCTCTATCGTATGCTCTGGCGCATAAGGATGGGTCATGCTATTCATATTCCTACGCTATTACGTTACTTAACTATTTGCGTTTTTTAAAGGCTGGCTTAGCTGATTTCTTAGCGCCTTCTTGCTTAACGCCGGCCTTTTCTGCGACTGACTTTTGCAGCTTCTTACCCGGCTTTTTACCCGTTGGTTTATTGGTCGGCCTAGCAGCCGGCTTACCAAACGCAGGCTTACCTGATCCAGATTTGGCTTCAGCGCCTTTTCTAGAATCTGCTTTAGCACCCGGTTTAGCCACAATGCCTTTGCCACCAGGACGACCTCGAGGACTCAGCCCTTTATTTTGTAAACGCTTATGACGATGATCAGCAGGCTCTTCATTAGGAATAAGTGCACCCTTACCCGGCCCAATCATATCTTCACGGCCCATCTCTTTTAGCGCTTCGCGCAGCATCGGCCAGCTCTTTGGATCGTGATAACGTAAAAACGCTTTTTGCACACGACGAGACTTCAGCTCGGTATGCACCACCATCTTTTTCGATTTGTAGCTAATACGCTGTAACGGGTTGCGACCAGAGTGATACATCGCTGTCGCAAGCGACATCGGCGATGGATAGAAGGTCTGAACCTGATCAACGCGGTACTTATTACGCTTAAGCCATAATGCTAAGCCCAGCATATCCTCATCTTCACAGCCTGGGTGCGCCGCAATAAAGTAAGGAATTAAGTACTGCTTCTTACCCGCTTCTTTCGAATACTTCTCGAACATGTGCTTGAATTTATCGTACGTTCCCATACCCGGCTTCATCATCATATCCAAGGTATTCTTCTCGGTATGTTCAGGGGCAATTTTCAAATAGCCACCCACATGATGTGTCACAAGCTCACGCACGTATTCTGGATCCTCTACGGCAAGGTCATAACGCAGACCGGAGGCAATCGCGATACGCTTAATACCCGGCAAGGCTCGCGCACGACGGTACAGAGATGTTGTCTGCGAGTGATCGGTAACCAAGTTAGTACAAATACTAGGGAATACACACGATAATCGACGACAGCTAGCGTGAATTTTCGGGTCCTTACAGTTCAGGTGATACATGTTGGCCGTTGGCCCACCTAAATCTGAAATCGCGCCAGTAAAACCTGGTGCATGATCACGAATATCTTCAATTTCTTTCAGCACAGATTCTTGGCTACGGCTTTGAATCACTCGGCCTTCGTGCTCGGTAATCGAACAGAAGCTACAACCACCAAAACAACCGCGCATGATATTGACCGAAAAACGAATCATATCGTAAGCAGGAATTTTGGCATCACCATAAGAAGGATGCGCGATACGCGCATAAGGTAACGCAAATACCGCATCCATTTCTTCAGTCTCAAGCGGAATCGGCGGTGCGTTAACCCAAATTTCTTTATCACCATGACGTTGAATCAAGGCATGGGCGTTTTGCGGATTACTTTCAAGGTGCAAAATACGGGAAGCGTGGGCATACAGAGCCGAGTCAGCACGAACTTTTTCGAAGGAAGGTAAACGAATCACCGCGGTCGAGTGATCAATATTCAGTTTACGATGCAAAGGCATTGGTACGATTTTGACGACACTTTCGTGCTCTTCCATACCTTCTTCAGAGCCATCCTCTTTATTCGTCGAGCAGGTCTGATTCTTGGTATCCTTCATCTCATAAGGATTTGGAATCTCATCTAAACGCCCTGGCCAATCGATGCGCGTCGAATCAATCTCTGTCCAGCCCGCAGGCGTTTCGTTGCGGATAACCGCAGTGCCACGAATGTACTGCAATTCTTTAACACTTTTGCCTGAGGCAAGCTCATGACTGAATTCAACAATGGCTCGCTCAGCATTGCCGTATAATAAAATATCAGCGCCAGAGTCAATTAATACCGAGCGACGAATTTCATCACTCCAATAATCGTACTGCGCAATACGACGTAAACTGGCTTCAATGCCACCCACCATCAGCGGTACGTCTTTATAAGCTTGCTTACATTTTTGACTGTAGACAATAACAGCACGATCAGGACGCTTACCGGAAACACCATGAGGCGTATAGGCATCATCGTTACGAACTTTAAGGTCAGCGGTGTATTTGTTAATAAGGGAATCCATGTTACCCGCACTAACAGCGAAATACAGATTCGGCTTACCCAATGCTTTAAAAGCATTTAAATCATTCCAGTCTGGCTGACAAATAAGCCCTACACGGAAGCCCTGAGACTCTAATAAACGACCCATGATCGCCATACCGAAGCTTGGGTGATCGACATAGGCATCACCACAAACAATGATAATGTCACAAGAATCCCAGCCAAGTACATCCATCTCAGCACGAGACATCGGTAAAAACGGTGCTGTGCCGTAGCACTCGGCCCAATATCTTGGGTACGAGAAAAGTTCAGGGGCTTGGGTAACAGTTAACATTGGGAGCTCACTAAAAGGCAGGCCTAAATTGGTTAAAATCTAAGCTGGGTAAATCTGAGTAATTTGATCGGGTATTATCTATCTGTGCATTTTCGCAAAATTCATCGCAATGAGCAAAATTACTTTCACTTTATTCATGTTGATGATGAATTATTCGCAGCCGCCCTTGCCTCTCTTTGTATCTCTAATAGACAATCACGACACAAACAGCCGCTTTGCTGAGCACTGAACCCCTGTTGCTTAAGATAGACAAAGTCATCCGCCTTAAGTTCTAAGCCCCAGCACTGGCACTGCTGAATATTAGCGGCATTACAGACAAAGTCGATTGCGCAACGCGGACAAGTGGTCGCGGAGACCCTTAATTCAGTTCCTAGTGCACTTTGCTTGTTTTTATCTGTGTCTTTTTTGGAGTCGGCCATTTAAGTACTCATGCAAAGGCTGTATAATTTGGCCTCAATTTTATAGGTCGCAGGCTTTCAGAGCCAGCGCTTAAGCCACGTAAGTTTTTTCAAGGGTCATCAATTGATTTCAACCGCTAATATCACCATGCAATTCGGCGCCAAGCCATTGTTTGAAAACATCTCCGTAAAATTCGGCGATGGCAACCGCTATGGCTTAATCGGAGCCAACGGTTGTGGTAAATCTACTTTCATGAAAATCCTAGACGGCAGCCTTGAACCTTCTGCCGGTAACGTTTCTATTTCGCCAAATGAGCGTTTAGGAAAGCTGCACCAAGACCAGTTCGCCTTCGAAGACCAGATTGTTATCGATACGGTAATGATGGGTAATAAAGAGCTTTGGGCAATTAAAGAAGAGCGTGATGCAATTTACGCTAACCTTGAAGCGACTGAAGATGAATACATGCGCGCCGCTGAGCTAGAAAGCGAGTTCGCAGACATGGATGGCTATACCGCTGAATCTCGTGCGGGCGAACTGTTGCTAGGCGCAGGTATCGACCTAGCCTTGCACAGTGGGTTAATGTCGGGTGTTGCTCCTGGCTTGAAAGTACGTGTACTTTTGGCCCAAGCACTTTTCTCTAACCCAGACATATTGTTATTAGATGAGCCAACCAACAACTTGGACATCAATACCATTCGCTGGTTAGAAAGCTTGTTAGACGATATGAAATGCACCATGGTAATCATCTCGCACGATCGCCATTTTTTGAACTCTGTGTGTTCGCACATGGCCGACATCGATTATGGTGATATCAAGATTTTCCCGGGCAACTACGATGACTATATGATCGCATCGACTCAGGCACGTGAACGTCAGCAGTCTGATAACGCCAAGAAGAAAACTCAAATCGCTGAATTGCAGCAGTTCGTTAGCCGCTTCTCGGCCAATGCTTCTAAAGCTAAGCAAGCCACCTCGCGCCAGAAGCAACTTGATAAGATCACTTTGGATCACATCAAGCCATCAAGCCGTCAAAATCCATTCATGCGTTTTGAATTCGAGAAGAAGCTTCACCGTACTGCGCTTGAAGTTGAAAACTTAGGCCACACTTACGATACCGAGATGCTGTTCAAAAACTCGAACATCATGATTCCTGCGGGCGAAAAAGTGGCGATTATCGGTGCCAACGGCGCGGGTAAGACAACTTTCATGAAATGTTTGATTGATGAAGTGCAGCCAACTGAAGGCACCATCAAGTGGTCTGAGAATGCGTCTTTAGGTTATTACGCTCAGGATCACGAATATGAATTCCCTGCAGACATGGAAATGTTCGAGTGGATGTCTCAGTTCCGCACACCAGAACATGATGACCAAGCCGTTCGTGGAACCCTAGGTCGTTTATTATTCAACCAAGACGATATCAAAAAGAACGTTAAGGTATGCTCAGGTGGTGAGAAAGGTCGTTTATTATTTGGTAAGTTGATGATGGAAAATCACAACGTACTATTATTAGATGAACCCACCAACCACATGGACATGGAATCGATTGAGTCGATCAACCTTGCATTAGAAATGTTTGAAGGCACTTTGATCTTCGTATCTCACGACCGTGAATTCGTAAGCTCTTTGGCAACGCGCATCATCGAGATTAAAGATCATGAGATCGTTGATTTCCATGGCACTTATGACGAATACTTACGCTCTCAAGGCCTATAATTTTTTCTTGAAAGTTTAATGCTAGTAAAAATAGCGCTACTTAAGTCACACTAAGTCAGCGCTATTTTTTTGTCTGAAACTTGGAAATTTAAAAACTCGTATTGAAAGCCCGCCATTAGAAAGTTTTTCAAGCGCGGTATTAGGCGTGTCGCTGAACGACATAACCAATATCGATAGCAAGCGAAAAACGATTCAAAACCCTAAATACTCTTAGCCTTTAAGCTTCTCAAAAAGAAAATCCTGCTCAACCAGCGCAAGCTGCAATAACAATTCATTATGGGCGCTTTCGGCCTGATATTTTTCTTCAAACAAACCTGCGGCCACCTTTTTCTGACGACTATTGACCTTTTGCAAACCTTTCAGCGCAGAATCAACATCAGCAAGATTCAACTGAATGCCCGCGTTTAATGCCTCAAGACGCTTCGCCATCAAGAACTGTTCAATATGCAGCGGAAATAACGCGACAGGAATCCCAGCCTTCATAAATAAAGATACCGAATTAATACCGCCATTTAAAATCGCAAATGTCGACTTACTTAAAACATCACTCATGCTCACTGGCTTATCAACGTACAAAATATGCTTCGACCGATGAGCATTAACAATAGAATCGGGAATACCATCAACCAAAACGATTGCACTACACTCAATGGCCTGCAATGTCTTCAATAAAATCGGCGTCTCAATAGAGCCCTTCACATGACAATAAATTTTTGGCCCCTTAAAATGCGGAAAAATCGCAGGCTCTGAAAATTCAGGAAGCGCCGTACCGACATAAGACGTTTTATATCTTTGCTCCGCACTGCGATAACCATAATGATCCAGTTCAGAATAGGTCTGGAAAATACACTTATCAAAATCTGCAAACAACTCCGCCAAATTATTAATACGAGAAATCGAAAATTCGATACACACCTTATTGATAACTTTGACTAAATCATCTTCATAACGAACGATGTCATTTTTAGCCAAATCCCCAGTAAAGAAAACCCCCGCTGGGCGATTATCATCAGGAACCGAAAACGGCATTCCCACTGCCACTTTACCGACAACCTTACCAGCAAAAGATAAGCCCCGTGCAGATAGTAAAGCTACTGGTGCATGATCACAGAATAATAAATCAGGTTTAATAAAAGAAAACAAACTGCGCCACGCACTTACCAAACCAGAAAGCGCATCTGCTTGATGAAAACCACAACGGCGCAAGAAATCGGCATAACTTCTGGGCGCCTGCTTCTCAACCCCCAACTCCGCCGCCGAATCAGTAAAAGGCGCCGCGACTATATTAATCGACACATCAGAAAACAACCGCTTCAGCTTAGAAACATCACGGGCAGCCACCCACACATCATAACCTTTACCATGATAAAAACGCGCAACCGATTGCAACGTTAACAAATGCTGATAATCAGCGCCCAACTCCCAACATAATAAAATACGCGCCACACAGCCTCCAAGCATTTTTAATTTTGTTATTTTTATAAATTCGATTTCGATAACGCATTTCAGCGACTTCTACGCTAAATAATGCCCTAACAGACAGAAGACTGGAAGACGCTTTATTGCTCTATCACCTAAAACACGTTTGAATGCCCAACAACTGAGTAATTCTATAAACGACGGGCACAAAAAAGCAGCCAAAAGGCTGCTTAAAATAAATAGACACTGGATATCAATAACAAATAGCACCTTGCTGGAAGTCTGCGTCTAAATCCACAGTCCAAGCAACATGATGCTTTTCAATTTCAGTTAATAAACGCTCTACGCGCAATCCCTGAAACTGCACTGCTAACATAGTGCGATAAGATAACGTCAAGCTGGCGTCATCCAAAGCCAAAACCTGCTCAGTAGAAAAGGCACCGGTACTGACTAATTCTTTTCGCCAAACATGAACATCTTTTTCGCTGGTCACCATATGATCGACCAAGGGTTGAATTAAACTTGCTTTATCGAGTTGACTCATCATCGTACTCCAATATGACTGTTTAAGTATTAACCACTTTGGACCTGTTTGCGCTCAAATGCCAGTGCTAAATACTCAATTTAAATAGCACAACAGTATTGCCAAAAAGTATAAAGAGCCACTAGCTGGCCTTCTTTTGATTGCGATACTCAATCGGAGTGAGTTGGGTCCAACGCTTAAATGCTCGATAGAATGTACTCGGCTCAGAAAAACCGGTTAAATAAACGATTTCATCAATGGTTTCATCCGTATTGGCCAATAAACGCTTGGCCAAAGTACAACGATAATCCGCTAACAATTGATTAAAATTAGTATTAGCCTCAGTCAAACGCGTTCGTAGCGTTCTTGGCTTAATATCAAGTTTTATTGCGACCTGTTCAAGATTAACTTGGCCAGTTTCAAGTATTTCACCAATAATGCGATTAACTCGAGCAACAACATCCTGCCGCTCAAGTTTAGCCACATGCTCACTGGCCAGTTTTTCATGTAATTGAAGTAATTCGGGCTCAGCGTGCAATGAAGGAATCGTTAAAATATCAGCACTAAAGAATAATCGATTATCAGCTTCACCAAACGATACATCACAACCATAAATCCGACGATGCTCATCATCAGCACAGTCTAACTGGTGAGTAAAATGCACCCTAGTTAAGGCAAAGTTCCCATCAGTAACGTAACTAAAAAACTTTAAAAGCCCCATCGTAGCAGCTTCAGACAAATGCCTTAGGTCTTTTACTTTTTCACTGGATGATGAAATTTTAATGGATGCTTCACCATCAACCATCTCAAACGTAGCCAAGGTAGCATCACTTAACAAACGCTGATAATTGAGTGCTCGTTTCAACCCCTCACCAAAGGTAGGGCTGCTCAAAAAAAGATATTGTAAAACTTGGCCTTTATAGACGGGCATTTTCTCGCCGATGTGCAAGCCAATATGAGGATCACCACTCACGTCTTCCAATACTTTCCAGAATAAATTTTGTGCATCGTGAGGCGTGCGTGCATTACGATCTTCTAATAGCTCGGCTTTAACGCCGCAGCGATTAAAAATCAATGCAATATCAAGTTTCAATTCCAGCATGGCTTGATAAGCCAACTGCAATAAAATACCCGAGTCTCGAAGTTCCGCTATTCCGCCTGACATACACTTTAATTTTTCTTTGAATTAGAGCTGGATTTTGACAGAACAGTCGCGGACTGCAAGCATTGATTGACCAAACTGACGTTATTCCTCAGCAGTGGCAGCCAATGGTCTAAGGCTAAAGCCGTTTAGACTAATCCTTAATAATAATTTCATCTCATCACGCACAGTTAAATCATACCTAATTAGATCGCAGCAATAATTAGAAACAATAGATCGAACTAACAGATCAGGATATTCCATGAACCAAGCGACACGTGTGCAACTGACCAAAACCCCAAGCACACTCAATCAATACAGCCGCGCGTTATTTTCAAGCGCCCTTAAAACGACAACCCCAGTACTTCCTAGCACCCAAATCACTTTAAGCGATATATCTGCAGAGGCTAATAAAGTCGCTAAATACAGTGAGGTTTGTGGCTTCAAGCAAGATAGCAACCAGCTTCCGATGACCTTTCCGCATTTACTCGCATTCCCATTGCATCTAGAGCTTATGTTACTACGTGATTTTCCATTCGCAGTCATGGGAATGGTGCACGTGCGCAATGAAATAACTCAGCACAGAGCCATCAATTTGCTCGAAAAAATGGATATTACCTGCTTCTTATCAGATATTAGAAAAACTGATAAAGGCTATGACATTGACATAAAAACGGAAGTCCATATCACCGGACAGCTTGTATGGGAAAGCATTAGCACCAACCTTACCCGCCAAAAAACAGATATTATCCCAACCGCAAAAAGTCTTGAGCCGATGACTCTACCAGAATACCCATACAAAGAATTTTGGCATTTATCAGCTGACCTAGGTCGCCGTTACGCCCTCGTTTCTGGTGATTCTAACCCGATTCATTTGTTTTCGCTCAGTGCAAAATTGTTTGGATTTAAAGGGCATATTGCTCATGGAATGTGGAGCAAAGCACGTATAGTTGCAGCACTTTACAACAGGCTCGATAGTGAAGCCTGCAAGATTGTTGTTGATTTTAAACTACCTGTTTTTCTACCGGCTTCCGTTCAACTAAATTATGACATTCAAGATAAAACGATTGCTTTTGACTTGCGTGATAAGTCAGGCACAAAACCTCACTTAAAAGGCTCGATTGAAGCACTACCCTCCAAGTCGCTATAACGTTTATCAAAGAAAAAGGAAGGAAGAAAACAAAAGATCATTTACTCGCTTTCTTCTTTTCTTAGCCTGAAACAATTAAAGATTACGTAAAGCTAGCAATGCATTTGGATATTTAAGCGACAAATCACTTTAAGGCTGTGCCCAGCGTTTCATTTCTGGTTAAATAAACAAAAAAATAAATCATAAAGACTGGACGACTCACCCATGCTTGCACGCGACCAACAATCTCATACTCGCCATCGACTTTCTCTATTACCCACAGCTTTATTAGCGTTAACGTTAAGTGCGAGCGCTGTTGCAACAGAAGGCGGTTTTCTCGGTATTTACACAGGGGCATCAAGCTCGCTAGATGCCGACAAGACAAGCTCAAGCTTCAAAATCTTAACAGGTGCGCACGTAACTTCACGCATCAGCTTGGAGTTTGGCTATATTAATCTTGGATCTACCAGCTATAACGACCCGACTGCAATTAATACCAATAACAATAGCAGTAACATATCTTTTAGAGATGCAGATCATGGCAGCATTAGCTTTGGTCAACTAGGCGACCCGACTGTCGTTGTGGATGGTAAGGACACTTATGATAATAAAGGGCCCAGTACTTTCACAGGCATCAGTGAATTCACACCAGAAGGCGCACTTATCAATCTACGTTATCGCTTTCCCCTTATGGACCACTTAGACTTTTTTGTTAAAACCGGTTTTTTTGCCTGGGTTGCTGATTATCAAACAATTAAAATCAGCGCCGACAAGGATGGCAAGATCGTTCGTACTGATTTAAAAGCAAGCCAAGCCTCTGCGGTAAATGCGATATCAGGTGGTGGTTTTATATATTCCCCCATACCTGAGCTATCATTTCGTGCCGAACTAGAAAGCACTGCAATCAGCAGTGGTGACATGCCTAGAACACGTTTGCAGAATATTAGCTTTGGGGCAAACTGGGAATTTTAACGACTTCCTAAAAATACCGTTCAAAGAGCACCGAATCACATTCAGTGCTCTTTATTAGCTTCCAGCGATTCAAGCAACTCTCTTAACTCATCAAGTCGTAAAGGCTTACTCAAATGATCATCCATCCCCGCCGCTAAACACTGCTCAATATGCTCATCTAATACATGCGCCGTTAATGCGACGATGGGACAAACTCCATTAGATTGCCCAGACTGCCACTTACGAATTACTTCAGTTGCCTCAAAACCACTCATCCCTGGCATCTCACAATCCATTAAAATTAAATCCAACGGAATTCCAGAGCGAACAACATCAATCGCTTGCTGCCCACTCGACACCTCTATCATTTTATGACCTAATTTATTCAACATAGCACTAAGAACGCGACGATTAATTTCATTATCATCTACCCCAAGAACAACCAGCTCACTACTAGAAAGTATCGAGGAAGATACTGAGTTAGCGTAAGCGGCGATCGCAGGAAGTACTTTAGTAGGGGGCGCATCTATTTCATTATCACTGACGACTACAGGTTTGTCATAACGCACAAGCGGCACCTTCACCGTAAAGCAACAGTAATCATCCACTTGACTAGCTACGGTTATTACCCCCCCCATCAACTCGGTCAATTGCCGACAAATAGCCAAACCCAAACCACTATCTCCCGCACGGGAATAGGTCGAAGTATCCACCTGAGTATAACGATCAAAAACTCTTAACTGCTGCTGTTTAGTTAGCCCTATACCATTATCCCAAACTGATAAGACCAAATTATTCGATTCAGTATACTTTGCCCGAACTTCAATACGCCCAAGATGGGTAAATTTTATGGAATTACTTAACAAATTAATAATAATTTGCTTCAAACATTTTTCATCGCCATAAAATTCCAAAGGCATCGAAGCCGAAAATTCAAGCTTAATTGCGACCTTGTTATCAGCAGCCTGCAATTCCAGCATCTTACTGCATTGCTGACACAACAATTCTAGATTAAAAGGCTCTTCATTTAATTCAACAACCCCGCGTGAAAGGTTGTCATAGTTCAATTCATCGTTAACCAGCTCAAGTAAATACTTACCCGAAGTAGACAGTGTTCGAATATACCCATACTGAGTAGGATTTAATGGCGTCTCGCGCAATAAATCCACCATACCGATAATGCCATTTAGCGGGGTGCGAACCTCATGACTAAACCTAGCAACCCAGTCTTTTGCAGAATCGGGCTCCGGCTGCTCTAAAGACTGAAAACCCACAACTTTTACCGCATTTTTCTTACGCTCAATCATCACGCACGTTAAAACAATCGCTTGAAATAATATGCTAACGCCAAAAATTGAATTCGTTAAAAAGTTAGTCGGCAATAATGCCAATTTATGAGCGATATAAACACACGTTGCGAACGCTATGACAGTATAACTGGTGATGTAATAATATGAGTGATCCCAATATCGATAACGATTTCTAGTCGTTAGCCAAGCCAAATAGATCGATATAACAATACCCAAAGACGCGCAGATAAAACTAGAGAACTCTGCGGGAAGTAACCAAAGAAAAACAATTCCTGCAAACCCTAACGCATTAAAAGCATAATACGTTCTGAGTAATTTTTTAGAGTATTTTAATTGCAAGAAATGCCAAGTAAACACATTGGCCGTTAGAATCACCAAGTAACTCAAAAACAAACTTGCTAAATAATTAAATTGCGGATCAACAGGCCAAAGATATTCAAAATTAAGCCCCGAATGATTTGCATACATCAACGTACAAACCAACAAATCAATAGCCAGCAATATAAATAAATAATTATTCCGAGTGAAATACAAACTGATATTAAACATAACGAACATCAGTAAAATACCAAAATACAAACCATAAGATAATGTTTCAACATTCGCTAAGCGCCAGAACTCGCCTTCTTTATGAACATAAATAGGCAGTAGCAGACCCACGTTAGATTCAGCACGAAAATAGATGAGCAACTCTTCTTTTGCTTGAAGTTCTATCGGCAAGGCAAAGTTACGAAATGATATTTTTCGCTCATTATAAGGCAGATAATTTCCTAGCGACTGCTGCTTGTTATTACCCAAAGAACTTTCAATATAGATTGATAGACGATGCAACTGAGGATTGGCAAACTCTAAAATTCGCTCAAGTGGAACACTTTCAACATTAACCAGCCTAAACCGCCCCCAAGCACCTTGCTCCACATTACCTAGATTTAATGGATAGTGAGACACAGAGTGCCAACGAGCCTGATCAATTCTCTTCACTCGAGAAAAGTCATAACTCACCTCTCCCTCCACTAAATATTCAATCTGCTCAACCTGTATCGACAACTGTTGAGAAACCTCATTCGCCGTCGTATTGGCGGCAGAATACAGTGCATGAACCGATAGAATGAAAACCAGCATAACCTGTCTGATTAGTAGCAATATTCTCTCCAAAAGTGTTACTCCCTATTATGTTACGTTACCCCAAGTAACACCTAGCCCTGTATTTTCTCACGACTAGCACATCAATCCATTACGACATTATTATTAGAAAGGCCTAGTAAAGATCGACATTATAGCCTCCTTCGGTCTAATGTATAACACCAATAAAGCACTGGCATCTAAATTGCTTTAAAACTGCATTAATAAAAAAAACAATAATAGCGAACCGGTAAGTCATCATGATTCAAAGTTCAATTTCAGTAGCGCTTATCCGTCCATTAATTGATGCTGTAAGCAGTAAAGGCCCCATTATCGAGCCAGAATCGGCGGTCGATGCTCGCTTAATGAAACTACTGAAAGATCCTGACGCAAGAATTCCAACACAAGATGCCGACGCGCTAATTAATAGCCTTGTTCGCTCAAGCAACTCTAGCTCTTTATGTGTTTTTTCTGCTCAAAAGGCCGTTGCTCAAAGCAGTTGCCAGCTACAGCATTTATTCCTGTGTTCCAACACTCTTCGTGAAGCCCTGTATTATCTGGAAAAGTTCTCTGCTTTATTGTGTGACAATCTAGAAATCAACGTCACACGCACCCGTGATAACATCATTAAAGTAAAGCTACCCGTTAACGAGCAAAGCTTCTTATCGCAAGAACGTTACCGCAGTGAATTATTAGTAGGCATCATATTGGGCTGGCTGAAACAGCTATGTGGCATAGAAATGGCCATTGACGGTATAGACCTCCCCTTTCCCCAACCAAGCTATGCAGGGGAATATAATCAGCTCTGGAAAACCAACATCACCTTTAATTCAACGGAATGCTGCATTAAGTTCCAGGCAAAATATTTAGATCAAGGGCTGCACAATACCAACCCTCACATTTTAAATATGATTAAACGAGACGTAGAAGAGCAATACAAAAAACTAACCCGTTCGGGCTCGCTCGCTGATCGAATCAAACGTGCACTAGAGCAAGAGAAACTAAGCCTTAAGGCCAATCAACAAGTCGTCGCTGAACATTTTCATATTAGCGCACGAACACTTAATCGACACCTGCAAAAAGAGAACACGTCTCTCAAACAAGTGATTACTGAATGCAGAGTACACAAAGCAAAGCAACTGCTTTTAGAAAGCGAATTGAACATTGAACAAATAGCGTTACAGCTAGGGCTATCAGGACGCAGAACCCTAGATAGAATTTTTATTAAACAAACTCAAGATAGCCCAGCCCAATATAGAAATAAGCAAAGGCATCAAACGACTATAGAAACCCTACAGACACTCTCAGTTGTCGCAGGTTAATAATTAAAGAATAAAGCGGCAGCTCTAAGCCAGCCCCAATAGACGAACTTTCAGAACCGAAGCAACAGTCATCGCATCCGTTATCTCTCCAGCCATTACCTGTTGAAAAACACGCTCAAAAGGTATGCGCTGGCAGGTAATATCCTCAGTATCCTCCAATGACATCTCACCCGCTTGCAACTCTTGAGCGATAAAGGTGAAACCTTGTTCTTGGGTAATAGAATTACTTAAATGCATCGATAATATCTGCTGCCACTTAACCGCACTAAAACCTGTTTCTTCCTGCAACTCTCGCTGCGCACACGCCAGAGCAGCCTCCCCCTCCGGAGCACCACCCATAGGCAACTCCCAGTGATATTGCTGTAAAGGATAACGATACTGCCCCACCATTAAGGTATCGCCATTAGCGAACAGAGCGACAATAGCAACCGCGCGGTTTTTAAAATTAACCGTGCCATAAATACCCGCGCCACCAACGGGATTAATCACCTGATGCTCTTCTACTCGAATCCAGGGGTTTTCATATTTCACTTCACGACTTAAGGTTTGCCAAGGGTTTTTCATATTATCCTTTGCCATCCGCTTTTCCGCGCTGAACATAATACATTATCAAAAAGAACAGACCCGCAAGCACACCTAGCATATGCGCATTCGCCTCCACGCGACCACCAATCAAACCTGCCATAGCCATATCATCATAAAAAGAAGACTGCTCCCAAATAACTTTAGAAACGATAACCAATAAAAAACACATCGCCATACGACGACTGTAAAATGGTGATATAAAAGGCGCAACCAATAATAATCCGTGCAGAACTCCCGATAAACCCACATAGCGCTGTAGGTAATCGGCATACCCATACAAACCAACACCCACGACCAATACGCACCAAATCAGCAAGGAGATACCCACCAAATTATTAAGACTGCGGCCTGCGATATAAGCCAACAAAGCAACCCCCATTGCATTGCCTAATAAATGAGGCATAGACAGGTGTACAAAATGCGCACTAAATAAACGCCATACTTGGCCGTTATTAATAGCGTCACGATCAAACATCAACCAATGGGAACTTACGGGTTCGGCCAGCGCAAAAACTACGATTGTGACCAATAAGAAAATATACAGCAGGTAATCGCGCATCCTGCGCTCCTAAAGAAATAAGCAGAGTATAAGCTAACGTCCTATGCAGCTTCTAGTATTATCTACCAACTCGATTCGGCAAGCTTAGCGACTTTTTTGCAGCGGCCATAGCGATTAATAACAACATGATTGAAAAAATAGACCAGCCACTACCTGCTGATGGTTTCTTTTTGACCACAGGAGAGAAATACACTCCTTTAGGCACTTGATATTCGAAAGCCTGCTGCTGGTTAGCGACGAGTAAACGCTGATTAAAATCAAAACTAACAGCGGTATAGATGCCATTCGATTCGGCATAACTTTGGCCGCTTGCTTGACCATCATTATCAATATTAAACGGGCGAGATGATTCTGACCTTGCTGAAACCTGCATATAAATTTGATCATAATCACTCAAATCAATACGTTCAGAAAATGAAATTCTATTCCAACCTCTTACCGTCATATGACCTTCAGTAGAATACACTACGGCGCTCAATTCGCCATCCGAGAAACTGGCAAACAAAGTAATATCTAGTTCAACCGCACTAGGGCTATAAATATCCACGCCATGAGCCCATGAAAGTTGCTCGGTTAAAGGTAAAGAAACCAAACTCATCATTTCTCTTCCTCTTACTCCCCAAGAAATACCCACTTTATCATCATGACCTAGATTATCCCCTAGCTGCTGGTAAGGCAGAGTAATGGTCCCCTTAACACTTTCTCCCACACGGATATTTGAGATCTCGACACCACTCAGATTGCCCTGATAATCCAGACTGGCTGGGAAAGAAGATGAGCCAAAATAACTTTGCCCATGTGCATCATTGTAAACATCTAAGCGATCACCACGATTCTCTAACTGATCAAGATCATCATGACCATCAGCTTCTTCAATATCGACCAACTTGTGCTCAGCAACATCATTTTGCGGACCGGCAGAACCGTATTCGACCCAATCATCAATATGAGAAATCAGTAACCCCTCCCCGGGCAAAGCACGATCAAACTGAGACTGCTGACGATACTCCAATAAAAAATGCTCACCATGACGAAATGGATCCAACCAAACACGCATCACCTCTGGAACATGGGTTGCACTGGCCAAATCAAACGCCAACTCATCACCCGCTACGTCCTCGGGCTCCAGAAAGCCCGCCTTCTCTTTTGACCACGCCATCATATGTGCTGGAGAACTACCAGAATAGCCGCCACGCGCATTCCAACTCCCCAAGCCCATCAACCCCCAACGACCAATGCCATTAGAGTCACCTTGTCGATCATAGAGATCCGGTAACGCAAATAACAAATGCCCCATCTCATGACTAATAATACCAATCGTTGCTAAATGATTTTGATGCTGCTCACCAAACATTGCAAAGCTCGCAATCCCAACACCATCTAGAGAGATGCCTGTGATATCTGATTTATGCGCCCAGACTCTTGGCTCTGGGGCTGAACGACCACCATAAGCATTTTCATAACCCGCCACCATAAATACAATCGCCAATTCATTAGAACTAAGCTCAGTATCACCATTAAGGTCAAACGCTTTAAAATTAATATATTCATTGGCTTGCGCTAAAGCATCCCGGACTAGCGTTTGGCTTTTCTGGCCGTAGCCATCACCAAAATTGGGATGAGAGTAAGGCAAGCGCACATCCACTATGCCGTCATTCGCAACACCTTGAGACTCTTGAGCTGGCTGAATATGAAATTGCTGGTAGGAGTTTTCTAAATAATAGCTCGCCACACTGTTAGCACCCGAGTCAGTAGAAAACATCAAATTCTGAAAGTCACTGCGAGGATAACTAAAATCTTGGTCAGTAAAAGATAAGCGTAATAATAAAACAGGCTGTGAGGTTTTATTAACTACTTTAGAAGAGAATGCGAGGCTAGGAGTTATCACCCCCGGGTTAGAAGCCAATGATTTAGCCTTATGAGTTGGCATAACATCAGTAGGGATAACATCAAAAGTTTTAAATTCGCTGTCCATAGGTACAGCAACCGTGGTCGCATGAGCACCCACAACAATAAAAAAAAATAAAATAACGCGAAAAATCAACAATGCACAGCACCTAAAACTGAGTTCATACACTCAATTTAGGCAACATTTATTCATTAATCTCGCGACATTACAATTCAAAACCAGATAGCATATTGATGACACTAAACCAGTACTTATGCGTCAAGGTACTAGTGCGCCAACAATACGTTGCGTAAATGCGACAGAAAAAATTACATTGATTACAAAGCCATACTTATAGTTACGAACCTAGGACGAGTGCTGTTTTACGAACGCTACAACCCGCCTCTCCATCCAATAGGTTTGTCGATTGTTTACCTCAATAAACCCAACATGCCCACCAGAGCGCGGAACCTCCAATGACAGCCACTCACTTTGCTGCGCTTCTGCATAAGGAAAACAGGCTTCTGGTAAAAAGGGATCGTTTTGCGCGTTCACCAGCAATGCAGGAATACGAATATCTTTTAATACCGGCTTACAACTGCTGCGCGCCCAATAATCAGCAGCATCGTCAAAACCATGGATCGGTGCAGTATAGCGATCATCAAACTGTTGGAAATTTTTAATTTGGTGATAATTATCAGCACTCACATCGTCAGGAAAGTCCAAAGCCTTCGCCTCAATTTTCTCTCTAAGATCTTTCAAAAAGCGCCACATAAAAATTTTATTCTTACGCTCAGCCAAACGACGCGAACTGGCTGCTAGATCACAAGGCACCGAGAAAGCCGCAACTGATTTAACATGAGGGGGTAAATCGCGTCCATGGCGCCCAGCGTAAAGTAAGCTTAGATTGCCACCCATGCTGAATCCGACTAAATGAATATGCTGATAACCTAGCCCATGAGCGTGCTCAACAACACGATTCAAATCATCAGTCGCGCCGCTATGATAAAAGCGTAATGTTTTATTCATTTCTCCTGAACAGGAGCGGAAATTCCACGCCAGAGCATCCCAGCCCTGCACATTTGCATCACGCGCAATGCCGGCAACATAAGGTCTACGTGAATGACCTTCCAATCCATGCGAAATGATCAGTAAGGTTTTACCCATACTAGAAGATGATACACGACTCCAATCAAGATCTAAAAAGTCACCATCATCGGTATGCAAACGTTCGCGCTTAAAATGAGAACAATCAATTCGTCGCACTAACGAAGGAAGAATACTTTGCACATATCCATTGGACAACAAACAAGGCGGGCGATAGTCACAATCAATAACAGGCATAACACACTCATAAGGCTCATAAAATATAAGCCCTAGACTACCAGAGAGTGTAAAAAGTGAGTATTAAAAACAGAAGTGAAAATTCAGCGTAAATTAAAGCGGAAAGATAAAGACTACAAATAAAGACAAGCTAACTAGCAAAACGACGTTCAAGATATTTCATGATTTTAACACTACTGTAAAGCCAACGGGTATCTTGACTCTGAGCGCCTTCTATTCGAAGACAAGGAACTCGAACCTCACCACCACCATGAATCAACTCATTGCGATAAGCGTTAACACGACCAACGTCTTTTTCTACTACTTTCAAGCCAAGCTTCTGGCAGCGTCGTTTAATTTTGATTGACGCAGGACATGTCTTACAAAAATACAACTGGATACGACGAGACTCTCGATCTAAAGAGCTCTGCTCTTCGCATGAACGCGTTAAAGGTCTAACTTTAAACCACTGATCAGCGAACATTAAACAAAAACCCTGCATGCGATACTTGACAGACATCAACACAATCCAATAACCAACGAAGACAACAAGGCGCGCTATTCTACGACTAAAAAATTTAAAATCTAGCACTTTCGAAAAGAATTATTGACTCACCGCAGGCGTCTGCTGAATCAATAAAATTAAACCCGCCGCCATGAGCGCAGTAAAGATCAACAATACCCTCATACGGCGACAAAAAGGACAATCCTTTGCCCGTTTTTTAATCATAATTACTGAATGACCTTATTGCGAGAAAAGGATGGCACACTAGCAAACTCATCCCAATGCAACCAAACCGCCTCGGCCTTACCCACAATGTTTTCAGCTGGTACAAACGACATCGGCTCACCCGTTGCTGGATTACGCCATAAACGACTGTCAGAACTACGCCCACGATTGTCACCCATCATAAAATAATGACCCTCTGGCACAGTCCACTCACCTTCCGGACCAAAATTCGCACCAGGCGTCCATTGCACTTCATGCGGACCGGTGTCCAAGGTTTCTTCCAATAAATACTTAACGGGGCGGTGCTTAGGTTCTGCTGACTGAACCGCTATCGTCTTTTCTTCACCATTAATAATCAACTGCCCACCTTTATAAACCACATGATCCCCAGGTAGGCCAATGACGCGCTTAATAAAATATCGTTTATCATGCGGCGGAAAAAAGACCATCACGTCACCGCGCTTAGGTTCATTAATCGCCACCAGCAAGTTGCGAAATACTGGCATGCGTAAACCATAATGAAACTTGCTCACCAGAATAAAGTCGCCTTTTACTAAGGTCGACTCCATCGAACCAGAAGGAATTTGAAAAGGCTCTGCAATAAAAGATCGCAAAACAAAAACCACCAACAAAACAGGGAAAAATGATTTAGATTGCTCAATCCAAACAGGCTCCTTTGCTGCCGACTCCAGCGCTGGCTTATCAGCACCCTGCCCATCCAGATCATTTATCTTCAGCAAACGCTGAGGTAAAAAGTACAATTTATCAGCAAGCGCCACCAAGCCAGTCACGACGGTAAGTACCATCAAAATAAGGGGAAAATCAATATCCATAATATCTAAACTATTCAAACCGTATAATTATTAAGAGCTCGCATTGTAACCACACCTCACTCGCATAGCTAGCGCCCAGGTGGACTATAACCGGAGAATTGCTGCGCGGTATCCGCAGCGTAATTATCAGTCATCCCCGCCACATAATCTAATACCCGCATATAAGCTTGATACAAGGTCCAATGAGCTTGCGGAGCACTTGGCCCCATCATTTCAAGTACTCGGCTATTACGAAAAGTAGAGTGTCCTGTTTCAACCAATTCTTTCGCCGCTTGCAAAAAAGCACTGAGTAAATTTGCCAAAGTAGAATATGCCCCCACCTCAATCGCCGTCTTACGAGGATCTTTGAAGATACGTTCGCGCGCTAAAGACTTGGCATTATGAATGACGTCCCTAACGACATCAGGACAATGATCACTCAACTCCCCCTCCAACGTTCCCGACAATAACTCAGCCTCATTATCTAAAAATGCCTGACTCGCTGCAGCAACCATTTTCTCCATTGCCTTGCCGCGCAGCATTGACAAACGCCTGCGCTCATCAGCGCCGTCAAAATCAGCTTCATAACGATGCCATTCATCAAGCAAAAGTGGTTTTAAAATCCCCTCAACTTCGCTATAACGCAAAATCCCCATCTCGATACCATCTTCAAGATCGATTAAGCCATAACAAATATCATCTGCAATTTCCATCAAATAGACCAAAGGATGACGGCACCACTTATTTGTCTCACCCAAGGCATCAATACCTTGAGGGATCAGCCCCAAATCATTAGCAATACCTTTGAGAATGGGAAACTCACTTTGAAAACAGCCAAACTTATGCGCCTTTTTACCACTGGCCGATGCATGCTCTATCGTCCAAGGGTATTTCAAAAAGGTACCCAGCGTTGCCTGCGTAAGACGCATGCCGCCATTAAAGCGATGGTATTCAACCTGAGTTACAATACGAAAGCCTTGGGCATTACCTTCAAAACTGCACAAATCTGCTTTTTCTAACTCATTCAGTCCGTCCAATAAAAAGGCATTTTGCGGGTCCAAAAACCAATGACGAATAGCATCCTCCCCAGTATGGCCATAAGGAGGATTGCCAATATCATGAGCCAAACACGCCGCTTGTAAAATAGCCCCCACGTCAGCAGGCGTAATCGCGCTAGGAAAAGAGGGACTGTTGGCTTTTAAACCTTCCGCGACCAAAAAACCCAAACTCCGCCCAACACAGCTGACTTCCAAACTGTGCGTTAAACGATTATGAACATGATCATTTTCAGATAAAGGATGCACCTGAGTCTTGCGATCTAAACGACGGAAGGCACTGGAAAATACAATTCGGTCTTGATCTTTATGAAAAGGTGAACGGCCGTCTTCATACCGTGTTGATTCTTCACCCACCCTTAAAGGCTGCAGCAACTTCGTCCAATCCATCATATTCATTCACTTCTTAATCATTGACATTAACCACAAAATAACAAAACACAATCATCAAACAAAATCATGCTTCCGACGATAACTGTGCGCCGGATAACTGCCTAAAACCCGAACACTTTTAGCAAAAAAATCTAATTCAAATAACGCCCGCACCATCTTCGCCTGCTCAGGGTGGCCCGCTAAATCAATATGAAAGTGGCTGGCCTCCATCGTGCCGCCATCCATATAACTTTCCAGCTTAATCAAGTTCACACCATTAGTGGCAAAACCGCCTAACGCTTTATATAAAGCAGCCGGGATATTGCGCACAGAAAAAAGTAAGCTGGTTATATAGTCTTGCTGAGGGTCATATAACTGGGTACTCGCGGCTTTAGCTAACACAATAAAGCGCGTGGTATTGCCACCAACATCTTGAAAGTTTTCGACCACCACATCCAAACCATACAGCTGCGCTGCCAAAACCGAAGCAATCGCCCCCTGAGTTTTAGCCTCACCCTCTTTCTCAGCCGCTCCCTTCAGCGCTAAGTCTTTAGCCGAAAGTGCCGTATCAACCGCCGCAATCGCCTTAATATTCAACTTAGCTAAATGTTGAAAGCATTGTGCTAACGCCTGCGGATGAGAACTAACGGTTTTAATATCCCCAAGCTTCACCCCTGGCAATGCCAACAAACAATGATTAACCGGCTCAAAATGCTCAGCCACAATTTGCAAGTGAGTCTTAGGCAATAAACGATAAATTTCTTCAACACGGCCCGCCGTTGAGTTTTCCAAAGGAATCATGGCGTACTGCGCCTCTCCGGCTTCAACAATTAAGATCGCCGATTGAAAATCTTCGCAGGCAAACGCTTCTAAATCAGGAAAAACCCGCTGGCACGCTAAGTGCGAATAAGCCCCCGATACACCTTGGTAAGCAACCTTCTGTTTATCCATCATACCTTCAAATTTGTCAGCTGAACTAACGAGTAATTGTCTGATTAACGACGCGAGTTAAACATCGTTATTGATAAAACAAGTGTACTCCAGACAGTCTTGTCCTTATACGCTTTTGTTATGACTATTGATCTTAGTATTGTTTTACGTTACTTTTTTATCAAAGCACCTAAATAATAATAATGAGCAGTGCGCCCTTGAATTTAAGTTACAATGTGGTATTGAAGAAACTAGGCATTCGACCTATTAACCACTTTAGCCATAGCCGCGAAAGTCTTTCTCCACAAGAACGCCTGAAGCAAGTCCAGTTTCAAGCCAGACACTTTGTTGACGATTTCAAAATCATCAATCAGCAAGTGCAGTTCATGCAAACTATCGATCTGATCTCAGTCCCATATCCGGTAAAATCAGCCTTTGGTGAAGCCGCAAATCTTATCAACCCATACCTATACGTCACAAACCGCCTTATTGTGCTGCAATTTTCAACAGAGTCAGGCAGTAAAACGTTATTATTTTCTCCGTCTGATTTAAGTGCCAATGCGAAAACCCCCTACTTTCAAGGGCTGCAGAAGTTCATTGGGAAGTTCCAAGACATACTACAACCCATCCTAGCACCCAAGCACAATACGGTTGAAGAAGCGCTGGATAGTATCGGCATAAAACCGGAGCAAATTGACTTTATAAGCTATGACCATTTACATACTCAAGACTTAAGAAAATGGCTAGGCAGCTATCAGCAACCCGCTTATTTCCCCAACGCCAAGCTACTGGTCATGAGCCAAGAATGGGAAGCCGTAAAAGACCTACTCCCCCTGCAAAATCACTGGTACTGCCCGGACGGCGTAGACGGCATCGATCCCAACAAAATAATTCCCTTACACAGTAGCATTATGCTCGGTGATAGCATCGCCCTCGTTCATACCCCTGGCCATACCCAAGGCAGCCACTCCTTAGTCGTCAATACTGAAACCGGTATATTAGTGTGCAGCCAAAATGGCATTGCCGTTGATAATTATTCTCCAGAGCATTCAACCATTCACGGCATCGCCAATTACGTCCAGCAAAACAACATGGAGGTAATTCCTAACGGCGACCAACCAGAACTGCGAATTGATCAATATATTTCAATGGTTTTAGAAAAAACAATTGCCGATAAACACCCCACCGACAAGCGCTTTTCGAACATTATGCCATCATCAGAGCTGAGTCCACGCTGGCAGCCTTTTGCCCTTGCACCGACACTGGCATTTGGTGAAATCAAATTTGGGGATTATAACCATCAGACTGAAAAAACACCTTTTACACCGATATCACCCGATTCGCTTAGTCAGGATCAACCAGCCCCAGAAGCAATCAAAGAAACCACATAACTCAAATTGATCGACCGCCAAAAACAAAAAAAGGCCAGTATCCTATGAATACTGGCCTTTTTATCTGACTTTCCTTAAATTCTGACGTTATTTCGATAACGCACTATGCGGCGCTGGTTTCACCTTCCGCAGGATTAAAACGCTGCTCAAGATAGCTAATAATGTCCCCCGATTCGTACATCCAACGCACATCACCACTTTCATCCTCAATACGCAAGCAAGGCACTTTCAGCTGACCACCGCCTGTTAGCAACTCAGCTTTAAATTGCTCACTGCGCTTAGCATCGCGAGTTTCAATCTTTAACGCACTACGCTTCATAGCACGACGTACTTTTACGCAAAATGGGCAAGCAGCGTATTGATACAAGGCCAGCTTTTTTGTTTGTACATCGATTGCGGCTTGCTCACTTGCCTCACGCTTGATGCTTTTAGGGGTAAACACCCAATTAAAAAACAAAATTAAAGCGCCTAATATCGCTCGAACTACAACCATGGTGCTCTCCTGCGTCAAATATGACCGCTGTCATTATTTAGTATGATAGGCGCGCATTATACTTATCTGACGTTTAGTAGCTAGCACACAGGTCAATCCACTTGCCTGCAATACCTGTCTAGGGTATAAAGCGCTTATGAAAACTCCAAAAAGAATCCAACCTTTAGTTGATGATGGTGTTGTGGACGAAGTCCTCAGCCAATTAATGAGTGGTAAAGAAGCCACTGTCTTTGTTGTGCGCTGCGGCGATGAAATTCGCTGCGCCAAGGTTTATAAAGAAGCGGCTAAACGCAGCTTCAAACAAGCCGTGCAATATCAAGAGGGCCGTAAGAGCAAAAATAGCCGTCGCCAACGCGCGATGGAAAAAGGCTCTAAGTTCGGTCGTAAGCAGCAAGAAGAATCTTGGCATAACGCCGAGGTTGATGCCTTGTACCGCTTAGCAGAAGCTGGGGTTCGTGTTCCAACCCCTTATGGCTGCTTTGATGGTGTTCTGCTCATGGAACTGGTCACTTATGACGAAGGCGAAGTTGCCCCGCGCTTAAATGATGTCTCCATGACTCATGAACAAGCTCTTGAAGATCATTTAACTATCATGAACGATGTTAAGCGCATGCTCGTTGCAGGTTTAGTACACGGCGATTTATCCGAATTTAACGTACTAGTCGATGACTACGGCCCTGTCATTATCGACCTACCTCAAGCAGTGGATGCGGCGGCGAATAACCACGCCAAGTCGATGTTAGAGCGTGATGTCGCCAATATGACCGAATATTATGGCCAATATGCCCCTGAGCTATTACGCACTAATTACGCTAAGGAAATGTGGGCCTTGTATGAAGATGGCGACCTAACCGCCGATACAATTCTGACTGGGTTGTTTGAAGAAGCCACTGAAGAAGCCGATGTTGACTCTGTCATGAACGAAATCAGATCCGTACTCGCCGAAGAACGTAAGCGCAAAGAACGCTTAGAAAATGCCGACGACGATTACACCTACGAACAACTTCAGTAAGTAGCATTTTCATTTTTACATTCTTTGTCTAGGCTTCAGTTAAGTCCTAGATGAAGTTTAACAATGAAACGCTACCTATCGGATACCAGCTTTAAGATCTCTACTGGTTTTTTGCTTGCTACATTCACCTTATTAGCAATATTTTCCTTTGTACTACAGGGTGAATTACGCGAGAAGTTAGAAAGCGATAGCTCTAAACAGATTAAAGCCAGTGGCAATGCCATTGTCACTGAACTTGTGCAACAAACCTCTCTCGTGAAATCGTTAGCAGAAAGCCTAGCAGCGGTTGTTAGCGCCACACCTTATTCAGACACCCTCTATCATCAACTTCTACCAAGACTTATTGGCATTAAAAACTCAAACGCACTGGTTGCAGGCGGTGGCATTTGGCCAGAACCCCATATTCTTGATCCTAATAAACAAAGAAACAGTTACTTCTGGGGTAAAAACAACCAAGGACAATTAGACTTTTATAACGATTATAATTTAGACAAGGGTAAAGGCTATCATAATGAAGAATGGTACGTGCCAGCAAAATACCTAACCTACGATAGCTGCTATTGGTCTCGCTCTTACATTGATCCCTACTCCAAAGAGCCGATGGTGACCTGCACCGTTCCCATTCTGAAACAAGATCAATATGCCGGCGCGGCCACGATCGACATGAAACTTGAAGGTCTGCATGACTTCCTCAAAAAGCAATCCAGAAACCTGGGTGGCTATGTTTTCCTAATAGATCAAAATAACAAATTCATTACCTTTCCTGAAACTGAGCTCATTAGAAAAAGCGACTATTCAGATTTACTTGATATCAGTGAGCTGGCATCAAAGCAGCCCGCATTTAAGAGCCTATCGGATCGCCTACTAAAAATATCTCAACAAACATCGACCATTCCCGCTGCAGCGGTTCAACAACACCAAAGCATGGCCACTTACTTTAATGAACAAAGCTATCAGGTAACAGATCAGCAAGCAGGAACAATGGCTGCTGCGATCATCGACCCAGTGGGTGAGAAGTTTCACAGCAGCTATGTGCTGGATAGCTTTCAACTGGATAATGATTTATTGCTGCGAGAAAAAGTTAATGTGTCTGTGTTCCACGTTCCAGAGTCGTACTGGAAACTAATCGTCGTCACACCTGAATCGACCGATCTTATCGCAGTATCGAGCATTATCAAAAAAGCCCTTAAGCAAACGTTTGTGCCCACTATTTTTACTATGTTAATTTTCTTTATTTTTGTACACATTTTTTTCATTCACCCCCTTATTCGTATCAGCCAGCATTTACGTAATTACGCCGACAATCCCGACGAAGAACAGTTATTAATGGGCTTCGGTAACGGCGATTTCGGTAAACTGGCAGACCTATATAATAAAAAAACAGCCTTAATTAAAAACTCACTGGCGGAAATATCGAAGTCTAATACACAACTTCAAATCCATGCATCTTATGATGACCTTACCGGCACCTTTAATCGCCGAGCGTTTGAAAGCATGCTAGAAGAAACGCTAGAGAGTGATCAATATGATGAACGTGCAATTTTTTATCTCGATCTAGATCAATTCAAAGTCGTCAACGATACCGCTGGCCATATCGCAGGCGATCACTTATTAAAAGCGATTACGGTGTGCATTAAAAACACCCTTCGTGATCACGACATATTGGCCCGCATTGGCGGCGATGAGTTCGCCATGATCGTGACGGCACCGACCGTTGAGACATCCCTAGCCATTGCAGATCGGGTTAGACTAGCAATTGCAGCTTATCGCTTTAATTGGCAGGGTAGAATTTTCACCGTGAGTAGTAGCATCGGAATTTTGCATTTAAGTACACTCAAGGCTAATAAACAGACCGTACTAAGCTGTGTCGATTCTGCTTGTTATGCGGCCAAAGAAGCCGGCAGGAACCGGAATCATTTATACCTACCAGAAGACGATAATCTTTCCGCTCGCTTTGGCGAAATGGAAAGTTTAGTGGCGCTACGTAAAGCCATCGATGACAATCGTTTATTTGTTGAGTATCAATTAATTAAACACATCAAGGGCACCGCACCGAGTGGCTTTGAAGCCTTAGTTCGAATGAAAGATAATGATGGCAAGACCATTTACCCTAACAACTTCATGCCCGCAGCTGAGCGTTACAATGCCACCTGGGATGTTGATAAATGGGTAATAGAAAATACCATTGCAGAGTTTAAAAAGCTCCAACGGCAATTTGATGTCGGCTTTTGCTCGATTAATTTAACTGCAGATGCACTCAATCATAACCAGCTATTAACGATCATAGAAAATAGCCTCAGTAAGCATGAGATTGCAGGCTCCTATTTTTGCTTTGAAATCACTGAAACCAGCGCCATTGCCAGCATTGATTTAGCGCGCAAAACTATTATTGCAATTAGAGAGCTAGGCAGCCGAGTTTCGCTAGATGATTTTGGCACAGGTATGTCATCTTACAGCTACCTTAAAGACCTGCCGATAGATTATCTAAAGATTGATGGCATTTTTGTTAAGAATATTGAAACAGATATTATTGATCATGCCTTTGTTAAATCCATTACCGACATTGCTAGCGCAATGCAGATTAGCACAGTAGCAGAATGGGTTGAGAATGAAGACATTGTCGGTACCCTAAAAGACATTGGTGTTGGTTATGCACAAGGGTTTGGTATTAGCAAACCCATGTCTTATGCCGCACTAATGGATAATAAAAGCACATTGGATGCAATCATCAGCAAAAACTTTTGATTTTCTGTCGAATATCGCCATACCTTAAAGGCTCACAGCTGCCAAACCCCGGCAGCTGCCTTATCTTATTACGTGCAAAAATAGGCACGCTGATCCCGGCTAAAAATCGGCATTGAATATCAATCGAAATATCAGCCTTACCTGAAAGTTGCTGAGACAAGCCCAACAAATAACGCTTAAGCTCTGAATCAGAAGGCCAACTCAACTGCTGACTGTATTCAAGTTTGGCAACTTGCCCGCGACACACGCTGCAATGACCACATTCTTGCGGCGCTTGCTGATCATCAAAATAACGCGACAAATTAGAACTCAAACATTTTTCCAACTCGAAAAAACGCACTAACGAAGCAATGCGTTTAATCTCTTTCTCTTCTTTATCAACAAAATAATGATGCAGGGTTTGGGCAAGACTTGCTTGACTCAATACGCTTTGATTCACCTGAAAGACCTCTGTCATCTTTTTGCTTTCAAGCTCTATTAGCTGCTTCTCCGCCAAATAGTCCAACGCGGTAATAACACGACCACGCTCGGCGCTATAGTTATTAAACAGCGTTTCAAAATTAGGCACGCCCCAAATTTTTTTAAATTGACTGGTATTGAAAATGGCGCTTAGGAATTCTCGACGTTCCCCTTCAAACATACTGAGTATTTCGTCTTTATCTTGTAAAAACTTATACCTAAACTCAGCAAAATACGCATACATAGGTTTGATAACGTCTATCATCTCCAGTTGCACTAATAACGTTTTTAACGGCAGCTGGCGGATATTACTGGCATTTGAAAGACCAGTCACCTGCAACTCCCACTCAGTGCGATTCTGATTAGCGGATGAGCTTTCGCGCGCAGAAGGCTTGCTTTCTTGGCGAATATTTTCAAGTAAAAATTCAATAGCCGAAAGCTCCGGCGTATCGCCATAAACAAAATTTTCAACCGTATTCAAACCATCAAGATTCGCTAGCGTAATACAATTTGAAGGCTGGCCATCACGCCCTGCTCGGCCGATTTCCTGGCTGTAGTTTTCAATTGATTTAGGCAAATCATAATGAATCACAAACCGAATATCCGACTTATCAATACCCATACCAAAGGCGATGGTTGCGACGACAACATCACTACGCCCTTGCATAAAATCATTTTGAATTTGCTGGCGTTTATCAGAATCAAAGCCCGCATGATACGCCACAGCATTAATACCAGCCGCTAATAAATAAGCCGCCAAGCGCTCAGCAGTATGCTGAAGGGTGACATAAACAATGCCTGCAGAGCGAGAGTGCACCTGCTGCTGTTGACGAATATTCTGCACCAATACCTGCGGTTTTTCAGCCTCAGCCACAGGCAGAACGGTTAAATCTAAATTGGCCCGATAGAATCCAGTTTGCACAACATGCTCTGACTGAATAGCAAACTTCGCCGCCATATCGTTTTTAACTTTTTTCGTCGCCGTCGCCGTTAATAATAAAACCAAAGGAATATTGAGCTCTTGGCAATAAACGGGAAGTTTCAAATAATCGGGACGAAAGTTATGACCCCACTCCGAGATACAATGAGCTTCGTCGACCACCAGCATCGAAATAGGCACCGCATTAATAAATTGGCGAAAGCGTTCATTCTTAAAGCGTTCAACCGAAACCATTAATATTTTAATCTTGCCCGAGCGCACATCGGCCATCACCTGCTGACTCTGCTCTCCACTTAACGTCGAATCAATACTGGCAGCAGCAATGCCTTTACTGGCCAAGAACTCCAGCTGATCTTTCATTAAGGCTAATAACGGTGATACGACCAAGGTGACATGAGGCAGATGCAAGGCTGTAAGCTGATAACACAAGGATTTTCCCGAGCCGGTAGGGAAAATAGCTAAAGACGACTGCCCCCGAATCAGCTGACGAATCGTTTGCTCTTGACCACCACGAAATTGATCAAATCCAAAATACTGCTTTAACGAAGCGATTAATTCCATGGGAATCCTATTTAGCAGGCAAACATTGCAATTTACCCAATTACACACCGTATTACTAGGATTCCCTTGTATTAAAAGAACGTTAACGACACTCCTGTCATTACTAGCATTCACCGCAATCGATTTATTGCCAACGGCTAATAGCAAACTAGGGTTAATAATGGATAAATCTTAATACATCAATAATTAATGCCAGAAATAATTGAGGAAGCTCATGAATAAAATACCGCTGCAAACAAAATATGCTTTACGTTCAGGTTTATTATGCCTATTAATGACAATCCTGGTGGCTTGCGGCGGAAAAAGTGACTCTAATTCACGCGCAGCTCCTGTCTTTAAAGTCACTGGCACCATAGAAACAAGCACTTTAGAAGAAGGAGCCGTAGTCAGTGATAGCCAAATTCCTTTTGCAGGCGCACTGGTCACCATTGATGGCATTCAGGCTAAAAGCCTATCAAATGACAACGGTGTATTTACTGTCGAGAGTAGCGTTGATTTTGACAGCACAGCCTTAGTTACCGCAGCAAAAGATGGTTATGAGCCCTTCAACCTACAGATGGACTTAAATAGCACCAGCGCCGAAAATACTTACCAGCTAGACAGCAACATTTCCATGCTCGAAATCGAACCTTGGGGTTATTTAGATATCACGGTCACGCCCAACCAGACAAATGCTCAGAGCAGTGCTTTCAGTAATGCCCTGAATTACAGCATAAGTAAAAGCCTAGGAAGTAGTTCATCATCGGCTAATTTACCGCTAGCGTTTGATCAAGCTCCCGCAGTCTGTGATTGTGTCATGAATTTTTCGGGCACAGCCTTTAAAAAAGGCAACAAAAAATCCGAACTTTATATCATGTTAATTGTAGATGTCTCAGGTAGCACTAATAATATTTTAAACGACATTAATACAGTATTTGCCTCTGAAATTGCAGCACTAACAGCCCTAGTTAATGCCATTGGCGAAAATGATAAGACCCATATCGCAGTACTAGAATTTTCCAGCGAGGCCTCTATCGTCCTCGATTTCACCACAGATTTATCAGCGGTTAAGAACGCACTGGCGAATATAGTCCCTCAAATCGCAGGTACTCGCGGCGCGGCCACGAACTATGAAGCGGCACTCAAATTAACCAAAACAACTTTTTCTGCCATAAACCCAAAAAAGAACGATATACAAACGGTCGCCTTCTTGTCTGATGGTATTCCGACAGCACCGTTCTTTTCAGGCAATACTCAAGAAAAAGAAGACCGAATTGCAGCAATAAATGCCGCCGAAGACTTAGCCGATGACGACATTATTGTTAATACATTTCCAGTCAATGTCACCAGCACCCTTACAACCTTACAACCTTACCTAGCATTTCAGCCATCACAGGGGGCAGCTATTACCAACATTCAGGCAATATCGTAGATGAACTCCCTAGAGATAGCCTGGTCGGTATTATTGGATTAGAAATTGTTAACGAAACTACCGAAGAAAGCGCTCGAGAAATCGTGCTATACCCAGATGGCCGCTATGAAGGAAGCATTTGCCTAGCCGATGGTGAGAATAACACAATTAAGATAACCCCCGCTGTCTGCGATTCCTGCACTAAAATTGCTTATCAGAAAGTGAATGTTAGCTGCGAAAAAGAAGAATGTTCGACCTGCGCCGGTCAAATCACAAGCCTTAGCTTAAAATATACAGGCTTATTAATTGATGCCAATGTGACAGTCGTGCAACGTAAAAATGCCAACAAAAGCACGACGATTTTTGATGATTCAGTACAAATTGGTGAAGAAATTTTATTCTTTGGTGCTGAAAAAGATAAGACTATGGGTCCAAACATTGAAATTTATGTCAATGGCTTGCTCAATGCTGAATTCACGACCAGTTGCGGCGAGCCCAAAATTGGCCCTGGTCTGATTAACGGTGATTTTACTGTAATTACAGCTTATAGCCGCAACGGTGGTTTAATTTGTCCGTTAGAATAAGCTAGCAAGCAAGTCGGTAAATAAAGGTCGGCATCATCTCGATGCCGACCTACTATCTATTAGCCATTGCGCCTCTCCACTTGATGAACATAGTATCAATGTGATTAGATTAAAATCTAATATCCAAACGTTACCCACACTCAATGAACTACGATCAATTTAACAAATTCTGTGGCCTACTGCCGGCAACAACGTACGTTGTCCAATGGGGTAATTCTCACGTATGGAAAGTGGGAGGTAAAGTATTTGCGATAGGCGGCTGGAGTGACAATAAACAACCCGCTTTTGTATTTAAAACATCAGATTTAGATTTTGCATTTCTAACAGAATCTGAAGGATATAAACCAGCCCCCTATTTTGCAAATCGGGGGATGAAATGGATCCAACACTTTCATAGTTCGCAAGGCAATGATGATGATTTAATGTATTATCTGACCGAGTCTCATCGCATTGTTTCTCTTGGGTTAACGAAAATCAAACAAAAAGAGCTAGGCTTGAATCAGAGTTGATGCCTCGATATCCACACAGCCATGAAAAGGCATCCCACATAAATATTGAGCCGCTATGTGCTCACTAAAAGGCGAATTGTTATTATTAACATCCTTGTTACATTAGAAGTTAAAAACTTCGATTCATTAACTATATTTGAAACCATTGCTTCTGAGATCATGCATTTCCATGGCGGCCGGATAGTCCGAGCATTTGAGACGATTAGAAATACAGATAACTCTGGACAGGAAGTTCACTTGCTAGAATTCCCCAGCGATGCAGCGTTCGCAGAATATCGAGTCGATTCACGACTTTCAGAGCATACCGAACTTCGAAATTTGGCAATAATTTCAACAGAAATTGTTATTTCTAGCACACTAAAAAGTTATACCCAGCCAGCTAGTTAAAAATGTACTGACATTATGACAAATTTCTACTCCAATATTTTTTAGTTTCAATGCTCTAATTAAATTTGTGCTAAACCACCATCGACTTGCAAATCCGCCCCAGTAATAAATAAAGCATCATCCGACGCTAAAAATAAAGCCGCCTTAGCAATCTCTCCAGCATCGCCAATACGACCAAGCGGCGTACTGGCTGAAACCTGCGACAGTATTTCATTTAAGTTACTTTCAGCAAAACCAAACTTCTCTAAAATAGGCGTCTCGGTAACACCAGGAGACAAAGCATTCACTCTAATACCTTTATCACCAAGTTCTTGCGCAAAAGAACGAGCCAACGAACGCACTGCTGCCTTAGTTGCTCCATAAACCGCCCAAATACCCGCACCACGCTGCGCCTGAATAGACGATATCAGAATAATGGACGACCCTTTATCAAGATACTTAAGAGACGTCTGAACTGTAAAAAACACCCCCTTAAAATTAACATCCACACTGTTACTAAAACTGTCTTCGGTCACATCAGCAATGCCCTCAGGTAACGCAACCCCAGCATTCGCAATAACCGTATCAATGCCACCCCACAACTCATAACAACGTAAATAGAATGCTTCCAAGTCCGCACTTACACTCACATCCCCAGGATAAATAAAAACATCCTCAGGAGCCCTTTTCTGAAAACTCTCCATCCGCTCCACAGAGCGAGCAAAAATAGCAACCTTATAACCCTTCGCTAAAAAGAGCTCTGAAATAGCCAAACCAATACCAGAATTACCACCCGTAATAGCCACAACACGATTTTTCATAAAAACTCCTAAGACACCAGTAAACTGAAAGTTTCAACATACTAGCCTTTAAGTTTTAACCTGAGTGTCTTATAGTACCAAAAATCCACTATAGTAGAATTATTATGAACTTTGATTACCTCGGATTATTCATACGCAGCTTCAGGCAAGCCAACAACGAAAGCCTGCAATCGTTAGCTGATCGCTCAGGTGTCAGCCGCTCAATGATCTCTCAAATAGAAAGCGGGCAGAAAAGCCCTACCATAGCCATACTCGCCAAATTAGCCGACGCTATGAATATCAGCCTAGAAGACTTTGTTAAAGCCCCTACCGACGCAAATGACATCGAAGTATTAACACCGTCACCAAACAACATCGTTAGCAAAAAAGGAAGCGTATTCGTTTGCCACCAACTCACGTGCAAATCGAGTTCCTCCCCCGCCGACTTCTATCGATTCTATTTCACCGACTACGGCAAAACATCATTCTCAGCAAATCCCACACCAGGCACAGTAAAATACATATGGGTAGAACAAGGAGAAATCATTGTCTTCCTCTCATCCACCAAGGTCCAATTGAAAGCCGGACAAGCAATCAAATTCAAAGCATCAACGCCCCACCGATTCGAAAACCGAAAAGGCTTATTAGCCAAAGGAACCTTCTTTGTTTCCTATAATGCTTAAGCCCAGCTTCATGCTCAATGACTCGTCGAGTAAGAGTCACCCAAATAAAAAGCCCCATCACCCAAGTCTATTAGCCTATTCGGCTCGATTAAGATAAAATCCGCGCCATTATTAGATCTACCTTGATGAGTCAAAAATGCCAGATAACACCAATTCGATTGATGCACAGAATCCTAGCGAACTAATCGCTTCTAGCAACCACGATAGTAGCGG
>JBLGBO010000007.1:0-154042 GCA_047616865.1 Oleispira sp. | reverse complement strand
TTGGATCTGTTGGATCTGTTGGATCTGTTGGATCTGTTGGATCTGTTGGATCTGTTGGATCTGTTGGATCTGTTGGATCTGTTGGATCTGTTGGATCTGTTGGATCTGTTGGATCTGTTGGATCTGTTGGATCTGTCGGATCAGTCGGATCTACTGGACACGCCGGTAAAGCTGTTAATGGATCTTCATCACAAGTCGGTGCAACTGGGCATTCTGGTAATGCTGTTGCTGGATCATTGTCACACGTTGGCGTTGGATCAGTTGGATCAGTTGGATCTGTTGGATCTACTGGACATGCAGGTAAAGCTGTTAATGGATCTTCATCACAAGTCGGTGCAACTGGGCATTCTGGTAATGCTGTTGTTGGATCATTGTCACACGTTGGCGTTGGATCAGTCGGATCAGTCGGATCAGTCGGATCAGTCGGATCAGTCGGATCAGTCGGATCAGTCGGATCAGTCGGATCTGTTGGATCTGTTGGATCTGTTGGATCTGTTGGACATGATGGTAAAGCTGTTGCTGGATCTTCATCACAAGTAGGTGCAACTGGGCATTCTGGTAATGCTGTTGTTGGATCATTGTCACACGTTGGCGTTGGATCAGTTGGATCAGTTGGATCAGTTGGATCAGTTGGATCAGTTGGATCAGTTGGATCAGTTGGATCAGTTGGATCAGTTGGATCAGTTGGATCAGTTGGATCAGTCGGATCAGTCGGATCAGTCGGATCAGTCGGATCAGTTGGACATGATGGTAAAGCTGTTGCTGGATCTTCATCACAAGTAGGTGCAACTGGGCATTCTGGTAATGCTGTTGTTGGATCATTGTCACACGTTGGCGTTGGATCAGTCGGATCTGTTGGATCTGTTGGCTCAATTTTAGGAATATCATCGAATCTAATATCACCTGCAAGATTCGGATACGCTACAGCCACTTCAGTATAAATAAGATTTTTGCGAGCTTGTAATACAGGTAAGCGAGTATTGTTATTAGCGTCAAATACCCACAAACCATAACGTGCGTCGATACCGTCTAAAGAATCTTTGCTATCACAGCCGCGAGAAATGCCGCCGTCATTTTTAATACACTGCGACCAGCTCACTAACATACGGCTGGTGCCATCACGGTAAGGCCAGTAAGCGCTGTACCAGCCATTCACTGAAACTTGTTTCGCGCCAGATACTAAGGTTGATGCTGATAAAGGTTTGGCAACTAGGTATTCAAAAATTGCGTTTTGGCTTTCATCGGCGGGTGCGTCTTCAACCGCAGGACCTTGTAACTGAACAATGTCGCCACCCTGCATTGGGTGTGCTGGGTTTTTTGCTAATGCCAGAATGCGTCCATCTGACCCCTGCATCACATCGAAATAAGATAATTGATTGATCGTACTTGAAGCCGCGCCAATACCTTCTTGCTTGATGATTTTTTCTAGATTAACGGTATTAATGCCTTTATTAGGGACATTCAATAATGAGATTTTTGTTTTGGTATCGCTGGTTAGCGGTTTAACAATTTCAACGATATTGCTGCCATCACGTTCCATCGCGAATAAACGACTTTCATTATTTGAGCCACGATCAGAGCTGAATAAAATTAAGTTACCGCTGTAAACGCCATGAGTATCGTTACCCAGGTTAGCGATGGTATCGTCATAAATAATGCGCTGCAGTTGCTGATTTTTAAAATGATATTGATAAAGATTCCAGCTGCTATTGTCTTGTAAATTATGAGCGCTGAATAATAGAGTCTCACCATCTTGGGAAATGGTTAGATTTTGTACATCGTAAGTCGTGCCGAAGTTGTCGTTTGAAGAAAGGTCGCTATTAAAAGCATTAAGAATTTCAACTTCTGTTGCCGAAGAAGTAATGGCGTTGCGAACCATCAACTTTTTGCTACTAGCTTGCCCGTCTGCTGAATCATTAATATTCGTAACGATATAGGCGAACGCTGTATTTTCAGCAATGGCTTGCTCTTGCTGTTCGCTATTATCCATCGTGAGTTCATCACCACAGCCACTAAGCAATACTGCAAAAGCAAAAACAGCCGCTCGCTGTAGGTTAAATAAATATAGACTCATGACGGATACCCCAAAATTGACAACATGCATATTATGTAACGGATTGAAGCCTAATGATGCTGGCAAAGTTACAAACTGTGATAGGTGTCATACTTAAACCTGACCAACGGTTAAATTGCCGTCAATCCACCATCACAGTGGATTTCAACGACCTATTTATTACTTGAACAAGAGTTTTATTATGACAATTTGTTAGATAATAAAGGGCCTAGACAGGCCCATTTTACGAAGGTAGGAAACTAAAGGTGTATTGCACAGCTGTTGGCAAATGATCGGCAGCGCCAAAGTTAATACCACCGATCTTTTTCAGCATCTTGGCTTCTAAATTTGGTTCGTTTAATTCGCTACTGACCAGCTTTAGCTTGCTGATTTCACCATTCGCTAAAATAGTGAACTCAAAGATAAAGCGACCGTTCAGCTCAGGGCTTTGACGCAAGGCTTTGGTATACAACGCATAAACCGAGCCTTTATAGCGCTCTAACGTGCGACGAATGCTTTGCATATCACGACGACTTTCTTGCTTAGGGTCGTAGTGATACTGCTCTTCTGTCGGCAGTTCTATGGCAACATCTGGGCTTGCAACACTCCCCGACTGATGCTCTAGCACTTGCCCACCCTTGGCATTAATTGTTACATCTGAAGCGGATAAACCACTACTGCTGCTAGTGGCGTTTTTTTGCCCTAATAACGAGCGGCTGCTTTTTTGGACCTTACCAGCATCGGCTACAAAAACATTTTTCTTTTGCTGTTTAGGCGCACTCGCCGCACTGCTTAAGGCGCTAAGCTGTTGTGAAAGCGCAGCCAAACTCGAAGCATTACTGCTTGGTGGTTTTACTTTGGCAGCATCGCTGGTTTTCTTGCTCGCCACAGGTTTCGGTTTTGGCTTGGGCTTTGGCGCTTCTACAGGAGGTGCTTCTTCAGGCGCACGCACAACTTCAGGCGGATCAAGGGCCAACTGCATAACGACCTTTTTCACAACCTCAGGTTCTGCCGAAAAGTCGGGTAATAACGGCATTACAATGAGCAGTACCATAAGAGGTATTACGATACGTTTAGCGAGCTTTTTAAAATACTCAAATTGCTCTTCGTTCTCGTGCCACGGCAGTACAACATCAAGGGCAAGGTGATTGAGTGCAAGATTACTCATTACGATTCACCTCCACGACGCCAGAAACCACTTGGTTTACCGCCAAAGCGATATCGCGATAGTTTTCTTCTGAACAGCTCGCCATCACACTGCGTAAGATTTCATAAGGAACGTGTTGATCGCCTAAAATGGTGACTGAGCGACCATTTTCCTTCTCAAACGCGTTCATCTCACTGTTTTCTTCGCTGTTTTTCTTTAGTACATCGGTAATTTCAGATACGGCTTTGCCGTCGGCTTCTTTTACTTTCTCAAGGCTTACAATTTCGACATCATCAATGCTAATAAATTCTGTGCCTACCGTAATCAGCAATTCATTCGAAAACGAACTTTTTGCGGATGAATCTGGCAGGGTAATAAATTTTGCACTTTCAATTTCTTGGCTATCACCTGAGTTCATTAATAGAAAAAATACCAAGATGGTAAAAATATCCATTAATGAAACAAGGTGCAGTCCTGCGGTTTTTTTGGCCGTAGGACGTTTGTATAAACCGGTATTATTTAATCCCATTGTTTATCCTACTTTTTGCCATCTTTGTTGATGTCACCTAGGGATATCTGTGGAAACAATTCCACTTCCGCTAAGCTTGCAACAACAACAGTTTGATATGATTTCACCGTATCCATGGTATTCAATAACGTTTGATATTCTAGATCTTTGGTTAATAAAATTAACGCGTCTTTTTTATCCGTTACTCGTTGTTTTACTTCGCGCATCACCAAGGACAGCGTTTGAAAATCTTGCGAACCACTTTCTAATAGCGGAATATCTTTAACCAATGATCCACTCGGGAAATATACTTGTATACCCGATTTACGCACCATAATTTCTAGCTGCGATTGGTCCATTGATGAACTAGCAGGGCCACCGCCTAGTTCAGGCAGGTTAATTTCCATCACACTGATCTTGGTAAAAGTCATACTCATAAGCAGCACGGGAACCAGTACAATCATCAGGTTCATAAAACTGGTTACGTCGATGTCTGCATCATCAGTATTTTGACGTTTTATTTTGAATCCCATAATAAATACTTCGCTACTAGTTTTCTTGAAGCTGCGGTTCTTTAAGCTGCTCTTCTTTCTGCTGATTATGTTTCAGCTTATCTTCTATGCGCTTAATTTCTTGAATATTATATTCTTGCTGCTTCTCTTTTGGGATGCCGGCTTGTATGGCACGGTTCAAGGTCATTACGTTAAGAAATTTAACGCCGGCCATTTCAATACTGCCAATAATTTTATTGGTTTTGTTACTTAAAAACGCGTGCGCAATCAATAACGGAATAGCGGCAATCAAACCGAATGCCGTGGTGTTCATCGCCACCGAAATAGACAGTGATAATAACTTTGCCTTTTCTGAAGGATCAGCATTGGCTACCGCGGTAAAGGCGGCGATCAAACCAATAATGGTACCCAGCAGTCCTAATAGCGTTGCGACGTTAGCCAGAACGGCTAAGTAGCCGGTACGCTCTTCTAAGCGTGGCACGGCTTCCATCATGCCTTCACTCATCGCTTGCTCAACATCGGCGCGCTGCTCCGTGACCTTCATCATGTCTAAACCACAACCGATCATACGCGAAATAGGCGCTGTATTATCACGGGTAAACAAGGTCATTTTTTCGTGGTCATTGGTGCGCAATAACGGTAAAAAGTCATCAAATGCTTTTAAATTACGAGCACGTTCTTTATTCAGATAGCGCCAGCGTTCAATCGTAATAGCAATACCAATGGCAAATGCCAAGCCAATGGGATAGAGAAACAAACCACCCTCTTGGAAAAACTTAACAATAGCTGCGAAAAATTCCATAACTCAAACCTTCTCTTCTTTTAATCTAATCGATTTAGTTTCGATTATTTCTGTACTTGTTCTAAGTTTAATTCGTTGTATATGCGCATTGAGCGCAGCATCACGTCACGGTCGACGGCATCAATGCTTTTTTCATACTTGTCTTCTTCTTTGCGGTAAAGTTTGTCATTACCCCCTGGGCCTTCCCAAGGAACAAAGTAACTCACTGCAGGTTGTTCTTTATCACCGACGAAATTACTTTGTAGTTTTATCGGCTCTTCTGCCAAGCTCGTATTACTGGCAAATGCGGCGAGCAAAGAAGCCAATAAAAGAATGCGTTTCATCATTTATGCCTCCCCTGCTAAGGCGCGTTCGTTTAACTGTTGCAACCATTCCAAACTTTCTGCATCACCACCGGTTAACAGAATATAAGCGTCTAAATGCTGCTTCGCTTTGGCGGCCTGATTCAGGTAAATATCAAATAAGATGCTGAGATTGTAATGCGCCTCAGGAAAATCTGGCCACAGCGCTAAGGCTTTGGCGAGGGTATTTTGTGCGAGATCATAACGCCCCTGTAAACGCTGTACGCTGGCTAAGGCGGTATAACCGTTAATATTATTTGGATTAACGATTAAGCCTTGCTGATAATGCTTTAGCGCTTGCGGATAATCTTTTTCTGCCAGGGCAATATCCCCTAACATCATCCAAGGGCCCGACAGCGCTGCATCATTTTTAATGATGACGTTCAGCTTCTGTTTGGCGGTATTCGCATCGTCGTTGCGCCACGCGCTTTTGGCTTCGATAAACAACAGTACCGAACCTTTATCGACTTGTGCTTTCTGCGCAAGATAAGGATTCTCTTTCTCTTGATACGGAATCAATTGATTTTTCTCATCATACGTTTGCACCGGCAAGTACTGCTCGGTCGCAACTAGATCAACTTTCCCTTGCGTATCTTGCAACTGAAAACCTTTTTTACTGGCACAGCCTGATACCAATAGCACTGATAACAGCACCATAAAGAATGCAGATTTATTAAAGAATTTCATCACCATACCTCGCTACGGCTTCTGTTTTATCAAAACGCTCAGGAGATAAACGTCGCATGGCATTAAAGCTGTTTTCGATCCAACTATTAAAATGCCCCTGCCAACCCAGCTCGATATTATTATGATGGATTGTTTGTGCTAATTCCGTGAACGGTGCGGCTTGTTGAGAAAATATTTGTGTATACAGGGCTTTTTCTTCTGCGCTGGCTTCTTTTGGAATCGGTGCCGCTAACAATTCTTTACTGAACGTTTCATATAAGTCGGCCATTTTGACATTCGCCATACTGACAAATTCCAACATGCCGTAGTCTGCGGCCATGGTGTAGCGGACCTTTGCATCGGTCAGGTAGCCATTTTTGCGCGCAATACTTTTATCAATCGGCGCACGTAGACTGCGACGATAAAATTCTGAGGCGAAATAATCACCGTATTTGGCATTCGCCCAAGCGCCCAACCATTGGCTACGCTCTGTACGCTCTGCACCGCCTTTAGCATCACCATCAATCACACGGCGCAACCAAAACAACTGACGCCCATGATCTTTTTGCTTTTCGTACAAGCTGGCTAAGTGAAAGCGAGCTTCCATGCGATTATCGAATGGTTTTTCATATTTATGCGCGTAATCACGATAGTATTTAATCGCTTGCTCAAGATCGTCTGTTTTTTCTGCCAAGCCTGCGGCAATAAATAACGCCTCTTGACGTACATCGTCACTCGGATCGTTATTCATCAGATACTGATAAGCGATGAGCGCTTGTGGCCAATCTTTTTTGTTTTCGTAAGCGAAGGCGATTTTACGTGGAAACTCAGCGGCAAGCTTATGCTTAGGGTATTTTGCTTTTAAGTCTTTTAATTCAACTAAAGCGTTATCCCATTGCTTGTCACCTAGCAGTAACGAGCTAGCATCGTATTGGGCAATCACACGAATATTGGTATTAGGGGCTAGCTGCTTAAGGCTTAGCAAAGTAGTAATCGCTTTTTCGTTACGCTGAGCTTTGCTTAATGACTCGACACCTTGTGGTAACCATTTTTCATCCTGCCACAATTCAGCTTGTTTATAGGTGGCTGCGGCAAGTTGCTGGCTAATTTCTTTATACTCAGCACTCTGCTTTTTGGTCAGTTTACGCTGGGCGATATAGTTACTTTGCGCTAACTGATAATTACCCTTTTTGAAATACGACTGCGCGATAATGCCATAAGCTGTTTTTTTCAACTCAGGATTTTTTGACCCTGCTTTATTCACTAGCTCGGTCGCAATTTTTATAGCTTGATCGTATTCATTTAAGGCAAACAAGGTTTGTGAAGCATTAGTTAATACAGATACTGAGCGCTCATCGTCATGGAAGGTGCTAGCAAACTTCAATAAGCTGGTCAGTGTTTCTGTACGCCACGCGGTCATTTCTTCACCCTCTGTTAGAGTGTCCAAATGCTTTTGATGAGCAACGATATTGGCATAAGCGGCTTTATTAGCCAATTTATAACCACTCTTTTTGCTATAGATACTTTTCTCATCGCTGCGACTATTTTCTCCGTAGCCGACGACATCGTAATCTCGTGCCGCTAGAGCAAACTGAGCATTTTCAAAGTGCGCTTCGGCTTTCTTAAAGCGTATTTCTTCACTGTCTTTTTGGCCATTAAAATGGGTCAAATACAAACCATAAAACTGCGTTGCTTGATTCAGTGATTTCTCGCCCAGCTCAACTAGGTGATCTTCTTTGGGTTGTTTTTTTGCTTTGTTGAGCGCTTGCTGACCTAGGCCATGGTAATGGCTAGCCAGCTCGATGTAATAACCTTGTAACTGCTTAAGTATGTTGTCCTGCTGATCGCTATGCTGGTTAAAGTATTTAGAACTAGGCCCATACAAGCTGCTGTAATTTTCTTTTTCTTCCAATACCAATTTCGGGAAAGCCCCCTTCACATATACCTGAATCAGGTCTTGGTGAAATTGGTTGCTGTACGCATCATTAGGATAGCGCTTGATGTAAGACGCATAAGTGGTTGCACTGTCGTTATAAAGTGATTTCTCTAAATAGAACTGTGCAAGTTCGCGGTATAGCTGCCAAACATAGGTTTTGTTATCTAACAAGGTGATGTCTTGTATCGCTTCTGCACCCCCTAGATTAATCAAGGCCAAGCTCATGCTGTGCAAGGTATCGCTAACCAATGATTTTTCGACATTGTTCAATTCTGCCACGGGATCTTTAGCCATTAATAGCTGATCTAATACCAGTGCAAAATGATGTAATGATTTTTGATAAATGCCTTGCTTATAAAACGACCACGCTAACATGTAGTGCGCGTTATTATTGAGCTTCGCTTGCTGGCGCTGGGTCGTTTGAAAATACGCCAGTTCGGCTTTGTGATAGCGCGCGCTATTAAAATAGATGTCACCGATACGGAAATAGACTTCAGCCATATTAGGATAATACGGATGGCGATCGACTAAGCGCTCCAACATCTGCAGAGCATTTTGTGTTTGCCCCTCCATATCATAAGCTTTTGCCAGCTGATAAAGCACTTCTACGTTATCTGGGCTATTAGGGTACTTTTCTAGAATATCGCGATAGCTGGCAATGGCATTACGGTAATAGCCTTTTTTGGGAGCACTGCTTTCATCGCTTTGCTCGGCATTACCTTCCAGCATATGAACGCCCGAAATACGGCGTTCAATTTGTTCCTTGATGTACTCATCGTCGACCAGCGCCAGTAACTCTTGGTATTGGTCACGCACCTGCTGATGATCGAGTTTATCGATTTTTTCTTCATTAATTTCGCTTAAGTCTGCCTGCTGCAAACCACCAATCGTGCCTTGAGAGGTGCACGACACAATTGCGCTGAAAGCCACTAGAGTGAAGACTAGTTGCGCGCTTTTTAACTGTGCGAGTTGTTTTATCATTTTCATTGCGGACCTGCCTGCTGTAACGCATCTTCTTCTATGGTATTGAGCGTTTGATCGTATAAACGCGCTTTCCCTAGGCGTGCTTGCGCCCAGTAATATCTCATTCGTTCTTCATGCTTATCGAGTTCGGCGTTGACGACGATGCGCATGACATTTTCGAGTTTCTTAATCATTTGCTCAGTCTGCGTAAGCTGATGCTCTATGCGCTTGTGTAATTTGGCCATCCAGCGCAGGGTGTTTTCTGACTCTTCGTAGGGTTTTTCAATTTTGGCAATTTTAGTAAAGTTTGTTTCTAAAAATTTAAAGTCGTCTTTGGTCGCATCTAATAACGGCGCAAAACGATTCTGTTCTTTTACGCTCAGAGTTTTTGCGTGCAAACCTAATTCACTGATTTGAATTTCCATGGCGTCTTTTTGTTTTTTGCTAGCACTGACAAAGTCACGCAAAGTTTCACTGCTCCAACCCTGATGACGATGACTGATAATCAGCTGGTGCTCTTGCGCTTGGCGTGACCAATAGCTTAGATTTTCACGCAGTGCATATAGATCGCGCAATTCTTTCAATACAATATGAAACGAGTTCGATGACATCAGTTCAATTAAGAAAGGCGTCAGCTTGTTATAATCCAAACTTGGCTCGCTGCCATACCAATCGGTTTCATCCATCATGGCATCAAGGTTGATCACAAATTCTTCAGGAATGCGTTGCCCTGCTATGATTCGGCGCGCAGAGTCGATACTTTCAATGCCACCGGCAAAGGCTCTTTCGGCTAATAAATATTGTTTCAGCGCTGTGCGTGGTGCACCTTGTTGTTCATAGAGATGAGCCAGCAATACTTTCGCTTCTTGCACTTCGGCAATACTGATGGAGCGATGATCAAGGGCGCTTAATGCAGGTATTGCAATGTCGTAGCGTTCTAATTTAATCGCGGTCCAGCCATAACTCAGCAAGGCACGATTACTGTAAAGCCCGGTCGTGCGAACAAATTGCAGGTGCGACCAAGCGGATAATAAATCACCCTGTTCTACATCGATGTGCGCTAAAGCTTGCTTCGCGCGGTCGGCTAGAACTTGAAACTCTTCTTTTGGATGAGTATTGCCATAAGTGATAACTTTTTGAAAATTAATTTCGCTGCTCTTAATATCACCGCTAGCAAGTTGTGATGACGCCAGATTAAAAATCAAATAAGGTTCAAAAACACTGCCTTTCATTACGCTGTTCAGCGCTTTTTCGACACTATTAAGATTATTATTGCGAATATTAATTAAGGTGGCGAGGTAGTTGTATTCGTTATGGATAATACTTGGGATATCACCCTGAATGTAACCTAAGGTTGTGGCTGCTTTTTTAGCCTCACCTTTGTGGTAGTACATTTTTGCTAAATAAAACCAGGCTTTATTACGCACTTCGTCACTGATTTCAGCATTACTGCGATCACTATCGCGGCTGCTATCAGCGTTAAGTAGCTGTTGAAAAATACCCTCTGCTTCATCGGGTAAGCCATAAGACAAGGTCATACCACCATGCAGTAGACGCGCTTCATCTAGCTGATGATTCAATTCACCACGACTGTTCGCGACTTCATAACCAATCAGCGAAGCGAAATAATTTTGCTGATAATAATCAAACAAAATGGTGCCGTATTTTAAGTCGCGTAGTTTAACTTCGTCTTCAGCACTAACCTGACTTACCATGATTACGTTAGTAATCATGAAACTGGAAATCAGTAAGACAGAAGAACGCAGAAGGTTACGTATGGAGTTTTTCAACATAAAAGCCCTTACCACTGCTTGATGGTAAATTTAGCTTCTTGCTTGGCACTATCGTCAATGATGGCCAATTCTAGATACTGGCTGCCTTGTTTCTTTTGGAATTCCAATTCAGTTGCCCTTTTATAGGGTCTGCCGTTGGGGCCTATGCCGGTAAAAAATGCGGCGATGGTATGCTTGCCTAAATTCAGGTTGGTGATGTAAAGGCGCTGCACGCCACCACGCGCTAGGGCTTGTCGCTGCTTGTCGCTGTATAAATGACTCGCGACTTGCTTGCCATTAAGCTTTACCTTGATACTTTCTAATGTAAAAAACTGACCGATATCTAACGAGACAAATAAAGACAGTTGAGTACTGGAAGGAAAGAGTAATTCTTCTTCCATGAGTTGTAGGTCTTTATTCAAATCAACGACAGACTTTTTAAGCCCTTGAATTTCTTTCGATAACACTTTTACTGAATCAAGTGCACGCTTGGCATTCTGCTGATCTTTTTGCTCAGAGAAATCAATATTTTGATCGTTGGCCCAAGCGCTGAGTGGGCTTAATAATAAGCTCACAACAATCAATATACAGGAGTTAGTTAGCCCGATATTTTTCATAACCTTCTCCTTTATTCAATAGGTTTATTTCACAACGTACTTATACTCGATATGGCTTTGCAAATCGATTGGATCATCCCTTCTAATGTCTGTAAAAGCGAAGCTCATCACAATATCAGCAGCTTGTGAGTAAGTTTTTTAAATATGTTAGGTCTATAATGGCGCACCTCGAATACTTTCTTCGGGTTCTTTCTTTTGCACACTTCTTTCGTCACTTTCTGCGAGAGTTTTATCAGGTACTGGGTTATGTTTCGCAGCTTTTTGACCTTCAATTTATTTGCACTGTGTGTCGTTCTTAGCAATTCGGCTGTAGCCGATGCCGCCACGACGGACACCGTTGCGGCCGCCGAAGCGTCTGTTGAGCTGATTGTTATTGATACCTATTTGGAAATGCATTCTGGCCCCGGCCGTGGTTATCCAATTATTCATACCATGGAGCAAGATGAGCCTATTACGGTTCTACGCCGTCGTGGTAGTTGGTATCAGGTTGCTAACCGTCATCTTAGAAAAGGCTGGATTCAGCAAGAGAAGTTAGCGCGCACTATCGCCCCGAGTGGCTTGCCAGCTGCACTGCCCGATACACAGCATGGCGACTACCTGGCTCAGCAAGGGCGAATTGGTTTTGCCCTAGGTCAACAAGGGAGCGCTGAAACAGCCTCCTTAGTCGCCGGCTTTCGGTTATTCAGTTTTGTCGGCGCCGAGTTCGAGCTGGGTCAGATTTTTGGAACTGACACTGATGGTAATAGCTATGGGGGTAACCTGTTATTTGAACCGATTCAAAGCTGGTCTTTCACTCCTTTTATCAGTACAGGCTATGGCCAGCAGGTCCGGGAGAAGAAAGAAAAACAGGGTGTAGGAAAGTCCAACGAGCTTAATTATGAATACAACTTTGTTGGTGGCGGCATAAATTATTATATTGGTTATAACTTTGTTGTTCGTGGTGAGTACCGTCAGGTATCTATCACCGGCGATACGGTCGATAACAACACAGTGAGGAGTTCGGCATGGCGAATTGGTTTCAGCAGTTTCTTTTAATTGCTTTTTTAAGCACCAGTCTTATCACTATCACGACTCCCGCATGGGCTGAAGATGGCGATGTTGATATTAATCCGATTATCGTGGTGGAGCCTGACAATACTCAGCGCGAAGCGTATGAAGCACAGATTGATAGTGAATTTTTTGAACTAGGGGCCTATGCCGGGATTTTAGCCATTGAAGATTTTGGCAGTTCTAGTGTGCTTGGTATTAAAGCGTCTTTTCATGCGACGGAAGATTTCTTCTTGCAGGCTAATTATGGCCAAGCGGAAGCAGGCTTGTCGACAGCAGAATATGTTTATGGCGATAGTGAGACATCCATCATTACAGACAGAGACTATCGCTATTATAATCTGTTGGTGGGCTACAACCTTTTTCCTGGAGAAACGTTTGTAACCCAAGACTTAACCTTTAATAGCGCCTTCTATTTAGTCGCAGGTGCAGGTAACACAGATTTTGCCGATGATAATCATTTTACGATTACGGTTGGCAGTGGTTATCGCATTATCTTAAAAGACTGGTTAACGATTAATGTCGATTTTCGCGACCATAGCTTTGAAGCTGAGATTGGGCCAAAAACGAAACGCACACACAACCTAGAATTTAGCACCGGTCTAACCGCTTTTTTCTAATGATTTTCAGTGCTTTTTTGTACGTATTTAAAATGAATACCAAGGTGGTTATATGATGAAATTTAATAACATTAAAGCGCTGCTATTATCGCTGGCCTTTTTGCCTTGTGCTAATACCCTAGCAGAAGAGATCAGCCCAGGGGACTTTGATGAACTTTGCCGCTGTATTGATCCGTCTAATGGCGTACGTCAAATCCCGGTATTGATTCGTGATTTCAAACAATCACACCCTGATTTTGAAGGTGGTATCTTTGGCTACGATAAAGGCATCGTTGAGAAAGATATTGGCGCTGATGGTCGCCCAGTATACGCAGGAGATACTTATACAACCCATGGCAAAGAAACCTTTGACCAGTGGTATAAGTCAATTCCTGGGCTAAATATGCCCATCAATAAAACGTTAGCCATGCATGAAATTCAGCCGGGCCTGTATCGCTTTACCGATTTTGAGTTCTTTCCTATTGATGGTGAGGGTTTCGGTAATGAAGGCTTTAGCCACAACTACCACTTCACCTTAGAAACACATCTGAAATTCTTTTATGTGGAAGGTGGACAGTTTACATTTAATGGCGACGACGATTTATGGATCTTTATTAACGGTAAATTAGCCATTGATCTTGGTGGTGTTCATGGCCGTGAGACGAAGACTGTCCAGCTGGATACCCTTGCAGAAGAGCTGGGTATAGAACCTAATAATACTTATTCATTTGATTTATTTTTTGCTGAACGTCACAGCACCCAATCGGCGTTTCAATTTGAAACTACATTTGAATTGCAGTGTTTGTAATAGAATAATTAAGGTTTAGAGCGGACGGACCCGCCACTCCCATAATTGTCTTTCTCTTGATTAGTCTTCTTATTAATTAGTGTTGGAATTGTTGAGCACTTTTTAACAGCTTATTTAACTCACCATTTTTTGTCATACGCTGCATTTCTTCAGCCAGCTCATCTGCAATTCCTTGCGAGCCTTTATGCAGATAATGATACAAGGGGAAATCGACAATAGGATCTCCGATGTCAATTTCATTTTCAAGCCCATGACTTTTGATGAATGCCTGCACATCAAGCGCAGGAAATAAAACCACGTCGACACGCCCGCGAAGTAAAATATTAAATAGACTATCGACACTATTCAGTATTTGGCGATCCAATTTTTTGGTTACAATCTCAGTATATTCAACACCGCGCAGAATACCGACTCGTTTATCCTGCAACTCTGATATATCAAAGACTTGAGGCTGCCCTTTACGAACCAATGCCACTGCAATTAAACGACCGATCACATAGGGTACACGCACTAAGTTTGGATAGGACTTCTCGATCCCCTCAATACGCATCAGTTCTCCCTCTGTCGTGCCCAGATTGGATTCAACCAACGATCGCTTACCCGGAAAACGTACAATCGTCATATCGTAACCCGTCCGCTTATAAATCTCGGTCATTACCATGATGGCAGCATTCACCTGAGGAGTATCGTGCTCCAACGTTGCAATCCTGATTTCTTTCGCCCAAGCCGTATTAGAAACCCCACAGGAGGCTGTTAATACTAGGCTTAGAAGACCTGCTTTAATAATATTCATTGGGCTCCTAGGTTTGACTAGGTGTTTGACCAAACGGCAAATTCATTACCACTAGGATCGGTGAAGTGAAAGCGACGCCCACCCGGAAAAGGAAAGATCTCTTTTACAATACTGCCTCCAGCTTCTTTAATTTTACGCTGTGTTTGTTCTAGCTCAGTACTGAATAATACAATTAAAGCACTGCCACTGTGGGTTGAAGCCACGAGATCAGCGGTATAGAAGCCCCCATCTAAGCCGGTACTTTGAGCTGAAAAAGCACTGTATTCTGGGCCGTAATCGGTGAACTGCCAATTAAAGGCTTGGCTAAAAAAAGCCTTTGTCGCCAGCATATCTTTCGCAGGAAATTCTACGTAATTTATTTTTTCGTGTTCGGCTTTGCGCATGGATATTTCCTTTATCGTTGCGGCATTGAACTGACTTTAAAAAAGGGGAGTCGAGATTTCGTCTTTATGTTTATCATAGACTATTTCATGACGAAGTAAGCTGGGAAAGCTATTTTTATTTATTATGGCTTTTATAATTCTGAGGATCAGCAGCGACACCCTTGCCGCTGCTGATTTTTGACTTTATTGTGCGTAACGTAGTTCAGCTGAGAAGTCTTGTTTTTCAGCTTCGCCCATATGAATGGTAAAGGTTTCGTTATCACCAAGGGTATTCGACCACAGGTATAGATAATCCTGCCACGAACCCGAAGGCCAGCGCTGTAAGTAATAATCAACCCCGTTAACCGTACTACGATCGACAAATGCTATCTGGTCACCGTTTTTCAAGCAATCACCATCATCATTCAAGATACGTATACGTAATTTATTAGAAGCATTATCTTGATTGGTGAAAAATGCATAATTACCACCACCGCCACCAAGATACCAATTCCAATAAGACCCTGCTCGCTCAGCGCCTTGCACCTGTATCCAGTCATCATGGCGAATACAGAAAGCTCGATTCTTTGGATACCAGTTATCTAGATTCATCACTGTCGCCGGATCGCTTGCCTCGCCCGTCACGGCTAACCAGCCATCGTTATCATTCGTATCAATCTTAACAAACTTACCATTGGCTTTGTTTTGGAATTGTACACCTTGATAAGGATTGTTCACCGCACGAAAACTCTCGGTACGCGTTGTTTCATTAGCATAAGAGAAGGCTGCGATGGGGTAATGATCAGACAGCTCTTGATAACGATAGTTACCCAAGCTCCAATTCGTTGACGTTACATCCAGCGATTGGTTGTGCCAATGAGTTGGCTGAGCATGGTTACGTGATACAAAAATGTAATCGAGATATTCACTCGGCAAGTCTGGGTAGTTGTACGCTGCTATACCATTGGATTCTGGGTCCCAGCTGGTAGAGAAACCGGCAAACGCATCGGGCTCGCTGACTTGCAAGGTTTCAAGCAGGTCTGGGTATTCTGCAGTACTTTTAATCACGTTGAAATCACCGCCCATGAAAACGACTTCATCTGCTGGGAGATTATGACCCGCAATGAAGTTTTGCATTTCAATGAATTGGCTTTTACGCGTGGCGGCTGGATCGGTACAAGCACTATCTTCCGCTTGAGCATGAGTACTGATTAAGTGATAAGCCGCGCCATTTTTATCGACTCGTGCATAAACAAAACCTTTATTAGACAGATAATCTGCACCACAAGCTTCTTTATACACGTATTGAATTTGCTCTGTGATTGGCCAGCGACTGACGATTGCCACGCCTCCATCTTCTGGTGATAGATCCGCATACGCGCCTAATGTTTGATCCCAGCCACTTCTAGAGCGCCCCATTACCGGAGTTTGGTAAGGGTAGTCTGCTTTTAAGCCATTCATCAGTGTTGATGCTGGCCCGTTATCAAACAACTCTTGCAATAATATAGCATCTTGACCGTTTACTATTTCGGATTGCGGAATCATTTCTGCACGACCTTCATGATTCCAGCTAAACAGTGTTTCTGGCAGCATGTAGACGTTGTAGGCTAATAAACGAAAATCGTCCACGTACGCTAGACCACTGCTTTCCACTGGGGCTGTCGGTGTTTCGATGACAGGTTCAGCACTTGGAGTATCTGACATTGCAAAAGTCAGATGACTGGTTAAGCCAGCAAGTGCAATACACGCACCTAGGCTTAAGGTTTTATTGAATTTCATGAGATTCTCGCTTCGACGGTGTTATAATTTTTATGATAAAGCGAGATTATGATAGTTTAATGAATACCTTTTCAGGTAGGTCGCACTAGGCCAATGCCCGTCATAAGTATGAGGTTTTTAACACGATTTAAAATGTTATTCCATGAGCCCCAGCCACCGCAGCGACGACCGCCAACAAGCTTAAACTTAATAAAATGATGTGCATGAACTGTATTTTCTGAAAAGCCGTATCACTGTCTTTTTCTGCTAAACGATGAAATAACGTATGCAGAAACAGCGGTTCGAGTACGAATAGGACCAAGGTGAAAATTAACCAGATGACAGTCATTAAATGCAGCCACCAAAATTGTGCATCAAGATAACGCGACCATGCGTTTAAATAATCGAGCATCCACAGCCCGGATAGCCCAGTTAACACGGTCGTTACCTTAGCCTGAAAAGCAAAGCGCCCTTCCAACCGTTCGAATAGTTGCAAACGGTTTTCTTTACCGTCTAATGCTCTTAATGAGGGAATTAAAACAGTCGTCACAAAGGCGACACCACCGATCCAGAGCACGATAGCGACAATATGCAGCGCTCTGGCAAGTACGAACTGATCAAATGATTCCATTGCGGTCACTTATATTAGAGAACTAACAGGTAACTTTTAATGTAATCGATTTTGATCAGACTAGGCTGATGTGCATCAAGGTTGCTCGCAATAACGCTATTAACGATACAAGCGCTCAGCCCACACAGTTAACCCCGAAGCCACACTGCCAAAGTGATCACCATCAACCACATCAACATTGCCAATTTTTTGCTTGATCGCTTGGCGAATCACCGGCGACTGACCCGAGCCACCAGTGACGTAGACTAAATCTGGCTTACACCCTGCTTGTTGAATGGCTTCGTCCATCAGTGCGGCCATTTTTTCTACAGGTCTCTGGACGGCATCGGCAAATTTTTCACGGCTAATTGCTTCACTTAAATCTTGCTCAACAAATCCCAAATCAACCACATGCTCTTGCTGACTCGACAAGGCAATTTTACACTGCTCTGAACTGCGCACTAGGTGATGATTTTGCTTTTCATCACGCAGTTTTATAAAACGTTTTATTAATTCTGGTGCCGCGCTATCGCGTACCAGCTGATCTAAATATAATTCGGTCTGTAAACTATTGAAGTTACTTTGTGCACTAATATCATTAGTGGCGACGGCATCAAAAAATGTTTTAGTCGATACCGGGTTGCCATTTTTCAAATCACTTCCCATACCGAATAGTGGCATTAAGCAGCTACCCGCCAAGCGAATATCAAGATCGTTGCCACCCACTCGCTCACCACTGTGGCCAATAAAGTCTTGCTGACGCTGTTCTTTATTCTTATGGTTTGGGCCCATTCGTACCATTGCACAATCGGTGGTCCCCCCACCAATATCAACCACGAGTACGGTTTTATCTGTGCTTAAGTCAGATTCAAAGTTTAATCCTGCAGCAATCGGTTCGAATAAAAACTCGACCGATTTAAAACCTGCGCGCTTCGCGGCGATGGTTAATATATCAATCGCTTGCTTGTTACTTTGCTCGGCGTTTAGTCCTTGAAAGTTAACTGGACGACCGATAACGGTATGTTCAATATTGCCTGGCAAACCTAATGCGGCAGCGCTTTTTTCTGCCTGCACTTTTACGTTGCGCATCATCGCGGTAACAATGTCTTCAAAAAAGAAAACCTGTTCTGGGCGTAAACCACTGGCACCTAAAAAAGACTTTGGCGATTTAACAAAATAACCTTCTTCCGGAAATTCGTAATATTCTTCAAATGCTGCACGGCCAAAAAACAGGCTTTGCTCACTAGGATCTAAACCTTCTTGCTGGCGTATACGACGAGCTTGGGCTAAAGAGTTAGCGCGTAAACTTAAAAATTCTTGTCTGCTGTCGGCTGCCTGAATCCCTAAGCCGACTTGTTCACAAATAAGTTCACGCTCAAGGGCATACAAGGTAGAAGGCATAAAGGCCTTGCCCTGCTCTAGCGCTAATAATTGAACGTTTGAAGATGAGGGAGAGATAATACCCATGGCACAGTTGGATGTGCCGTAGTCAAAGCCAGAAAACATGTGAAACCTATACTATAACCAAAAGCAAATCAGCCCAGTCATTCAAACGCGAGATACGCTGAATAAGCGGCTACAAAACTTAATAAAATAAACAATACACCGCTAAAACGATGCAATAAGACAATCGGGATACGCTGTAAAATTGTGCGACCTGCCCATACCGCCATTAACGACGTGGTCGCCAACGCTAAACTGGAACCGATCCAAACCGATAAGGGTAAGCCCTGGGTACTGAGCGCAACCACCGCTAATTGCGTTTTATCCCCCAGTTCAGCCAAGGTAATTAAGGCAAAAGTAGAGAAGAAGATGTGATGCTGACTTTTAACCTTCACCTCATCGTCGTCTAAGTCTTCTTCTTCAACAGTTCTAAGTGCTTGTATGCCGAACACTAAAAACATCAGACTGACAACGATGGAGATAACCAATTGAGGTATCCAGTTGGCAATGGCGGCACCAAATATTACTGCTAGAGTATTGAGTAATAAGAACGCAAAAATAGCCCCTAATGCAACGGGCATAGCACGATAACGAACCGCTAACGCCATGCAGACGAGCTGGCTTTTATCACCAATCTCGGCGGCAAAGATCAATAAATAACTAGTCAACCAATCCATATTGTTCTCCTAGAATTTCAACAATTTCTGCTTTTGGATTATCAGATAAAACAATCTTTTCGCCGATGACTTTCTCAGCAATGCTCAAATACGTTTTCGATAAATCCATTAATGCACTGGCGGGTAAAACGTTATCACGGGCTAGCGCCGTGCGTTCTGCCATACGATCTTTATTCAATAAAATATCAGCATCGTCGAAGTAATTCAGCAGGAACTGGCGGAAACCTTCTTTCGAGTTTTCTACAATCTTACCATTGCGATATTCAGCGCCGTCCCAGATACGGGATGAATCAGGGGTACCGACTTCATCCATATAAATCAGCTTTTCTTTACCGGCAGCGTCATTAACGTAACCAAACTCAAACTTGGTATCAACGAAGACTTGGTCAAGCTCTGCCAAGGCATTAGAGATAACGCCGAAACCTTCTTTTAATAACGTTTCGTACTGCCCAATATCATCAGCGTTAGTAAAATTAAAGGCTTCAAAGTTATCGGCAATATTCGCACGGGTGATATTCACATCATCCACTGCTGGCACACCTGGAATACCTTCTAAGATACCCTTTGTGGATGGGGTAATTAATAATTCAGCTAGCTTCTGATCCTTGTTAAGACCCTCTGGCATTTGGATGCCACAAAAGTCACGTTCGCCTTTGCTATATGAACGCCACATAGAACCTGTAATGTACTGGCGACAAATCGCTTCAATCATGACTGGGCGGGCTTTTTGTACAATCCAGACAAACGGATGGGGAATATCAAGAATATGGCTATCAGCTAAGCCTTGCTCGCGGAATAAGCGGAACCAGTGATTGGAGATGGCATTCAATGCCGCCCCTTTACCCGGAACGCCCTTCATGCCGCCTTCGCCGTGCCAAATACAATCGAACGCTGAGATACGGTCGCTGATGACCATGATGGCTAAAGGCGCGTCAGGGGCGACGTCGTAGCCCTTTTCTTCAATCAGACGCTTGCTATCAGCTTCGGTTAACCAATAAACCGAACGTACCTTGCCGCTGTGCACAGGCTTATCGGTACGGATGGGAAGGTCGTTATTCACCGCTAGAATTTGATCTGCAAGACTCATAAATAAGGCCTCGAGCTGTATTAACAGCCGTCTATAAAAAGGTAGAAGAAATTATGGCGCGGATTCTACCAGATTGAATCTCTTGTAGCATCTACCGAAGTACGTCAGCTCCGCCTTATCAACCCAATTCTCGGTCTATGCAGTCATCTTTGCGTCTTATTGACTGCAAATAAGCAGTTTTCTTAAATGCAGGTTATGCTGTTTCAGCAATGAATTACAGAGTGTTATTGCGTAATCTGCTAACGGCCTCGCTCCCATATCTTCTAGCGCAAGTACTGGCTTTGGATGCCACAAATGTGCAAAATCGAGTAATGTGAGTGGTTCATTAGAAAAGCGATTCACGGCCTTTGTCGCCGCTATTTTCTGCATGACAGACCGTACCATAGGCACGAGTTGCTTCTGATACTGCGCCACAGTTTCATTCAGTGCTTTACTGGTTTTATTACTGTTTAACAGTCCATTAATACAAGCACTGTAAAGGCGAATGTTATCCAGCTCTTGTTCAGCACCCTTGATGGTTTTTAACACTTTCAGCGCATTCAACGCTTTTATATGTGAATGCTCAAACACTGAGGCTGAGTTGGACTTCTCTTTTAACGTCGCTAATATTTTTGCTGTAATAAACTGGTCGTAATAATTAAAGCTGGTTTCACATTGCTGATAATGAGTTTCTGTAGTGTTCAACGTCAGCGCGATTCTATTGGCTTCTGTTTCTGATAGCTGAAAGTCATCATATTCGATTGCTAACCCAGCTTGGGCATAAGCATGGGCTTGAGTGTGCGATAAGCGCTTGCTTCTTAAGGCACTGTAATAAGCAATATCATGCTTAACACGCTGGTCAATATCGAGGTACAACACATCAATTTCTTTTAACGATGCATTGCTTAGTGCCTTCGTCAGTTTAACCGGTATGTTAGCGATACGGCCTTGCAGATTAATACCAAACTGAGAAATTCTGACTAACTTATCTGATTGTTCATCTTCTTTGTGCAGAGCAAAGAGTCTGTCATTATCAATGAGTTTATCGTCGAACTTATGTCGGCGATTACCATTATAAATAGCTAAAGTCTGTTCTAGGCAAACCTGTTCATAATTATTGAACAGCCTGCTAGCATCGAATTCAAGGTGAAATATGCCTAGTTCATTAAGTGCCAACGCATGCTCTATCCGTCGATAGTCAGGCGGATGAGAATCCCACGGATGGCCTTGTTGTAGGTGGATAGATTCCTGTACGGTTTTTTTCTCGTGCTTACTGAGATTATTAGTAACTGTATTAATCGCTTGCGGGATATTTTTTAGTAAAACATTTTCATTCCAAAAATGTTCATTAATAGCCGCCACCTTGTCTTCAGCAAAGCTCAGTTGATGAAGTCTCATCGCTGTGTTTGAAAAATAATCACTGCCGACAATTTTGCATTCATGATGATCAGCATTAAATTCCATTTCTCGGCTCATGTATTGGCTGCAATAGAGACTCATATGAAACAGTTTTTTTAAGCACTGCTGGCTTAACCAGATTCCAGCACTGGCAGTAACAATAGGCATGGCGAAGTAGCCTTCGTCATATTTAATACGCCACCTTTTTAGCAGCAGTGCTAGACCATAGTCAGCGTAAGCTCTTTCTTGTAGCCAGAAATTAATACTATTGATGAGATAATGCACCGCCATGCCATTGCGTTGAGAAAAGTGGCCAAATTCATGCGCGATAATACCGACTAATTGTCGAGTATTCATGCCTGAGATTAATGGATAGCCAAGGGTTAATACCAGTTCACCCTGTTTTAATCCCCGTATACCATCTTTCAAACTGGCCGACGCATTCACTTCATGATTCATTCTGATTTCAGAGGGCATAGGCACAGACATATAACGGCTTAAAGCTTGTATTAAATAAAATAAGTCTGGATGAGCGTCTGGGTCTAATATCTCATCATCATGGTGATAGCTTTGTGGAATAAGTGGGCGTAAAAGGAAGAAGCTGAGTAGCGTGCCCATAAAGAGAATGCTAAATACGATGAGACCTTTAATCAGTGCAAAATGCTGAAAATCAAACCAGCTGGATATATTGATCATAAACACAGCCGTGCTATAAATCGCTAATCCGGTGATGGTTAAATAGAGTACAGGGATGCTAAGTGTTAAGAACAGCGTTAAGAACAAGCCAATATCGTAAGATCGAGAGGCTTTTATGGGCGCCATTTTACCTTTAAAGATTTCGTCGATATCCGCTCTGCACAGCGTATTCTCCCCTAGCTGCAGTACTTTACTCTGATCATTGAGCAATTGGGTTTTCATACCCGTGCTCAGCAGTGTTTGCTGCAAGCGCAACGCTTGGTTTTTAGTCAGCCCCTTTTTCACCGTACGTTGCTTGGACAAGAACTGTTTTGATTTTTGTTCCGATAACTTGTATTGCTGCTGTAGGTTCTTTTCTACCTCAGTGATGATCATGCTATCAACAATTTCACCACTATAAATAACTGAAAATTTCGTATCCATACGTTTAGCGCTCCTATTATTATTGTAACTGTCATTATTTTAATCTTTTTCTTATCACTAAAATATCTTAGCCATCACAGATTTCAGTAATTTAGGGAGCACACAGCCCAAGATGGCCCAAAGCCACCAACTACTTTGGCTATATCAATATAATGGCGCAAATTGAACAGGATGGGATAAAAACCGCATTCATGCAGATCTCAAAATCAATCGCTAATGAAAGGCGGTTTGGCTTATTGCCGACTATAGTTAACTAATTACAGCAGATGACAGCGTCATAAAATGGAACATTATAACACTAACCATTTCACTCTTGATTGCCGCTAAACCTAATAAAGTCTTGCTAACGAGATAGAGCCGTTACTATGTTTGCAGAAAACCAAATCATTGCAATCATGACCTACATGATCACTCTACTGATCATTAGTATCATTGCGGCATCCTTATTTTTATACTTACCTAGACCTTCAAAACATCATGACATCATCTGTTTAAGATACTTCTGCGGTTATTTTTGGGTATCAGGTTTGAGCTATGCCATATTTATTCTAGCGGGAGCCGAAGTATTACCCCACATACCCGCGACTTTTTTCAATAATGCCCTGGCGATAACCGCCCCCTACTTTTTATATGCAGGTTTAAACTGGCATAATCAAATTAAAAATCACCTGCATCAAAGCCCTTTGATTATATTTCATGTAATCGCCGCTTCCACTCTGATTACTCTAACCAGTATCTATGTGGAAGATAGCGCAGTCTTGGTTGAGCTGTTATTTTTTCCAAATTTGTTTATTGCTTTTTATGTTGCTTATAAAGTTTTATTAAATAATGCTTCAGCGACGCTATCCCCGGGTGAAAAACTGTTTAAAAGAACCTTTCAGATTTCTTTTATTTCAATGACAGTAGTAATGATAATAATGATTATTACTGAGAATTTTTTCATTTACATCGGTGGTATTTTAATTACCCAAGGCATTATGACTGTCGGTTTTTTAAGTGCGGTGTACTTTTCATTTTTATATAGAATGATTGATAAGTTTAAGAAATCTTCTATGACGGATCATTTAACCAAACTCTATAATAGACGCTACTTTTTAACCCAGGCAAATACCATCATTCGCTCAATGGGGCGAGAGAAAGCACCCATTTGTTTAATCATGTGTGACTTGGATTTTTTTAAAAGAATCAATGATGACTATGGCCATCATGCTGGAGATCAGGCGCTTATTGAATTTGCTAACATGCTAAGAAATACTCTACGCCAGCAAGATACAATTGCTCGTATTGGCGGTGAAGAATTTATCATTTTGCTACCGGATACCAGCATGGACTTAGTGATGCCCATTTGTGAACGTATAAGAGAAAATACTGAAGGATTAGAAATTCAAGTAGCCAGCGATACCATCACTCTGACGGCCAGTTTTGGTATTTGCCAGATCGATGCTAGCCATCCCATTGAGTCGGGCATAAAACTGGCCGATCAAGCCCTTTATAAGGCTAAGTCTGCAGGCAGAAACCGAGTTGAGTATTACAACCTTGACGCTGAGGCATAATACTCGAACCATGTTTAAAATATTTTCGCCACCACTGACTCCGGCAATTTAGGCATCACTTTACGTAAAATAGCCCAAGGCCAGCTAGGTACAACGATGTCGGACTTACCTTTTTCGATCGCGTTCACCATGGTATTTGCGGCTTTATCGGCATCGATAACAAAAGGAAATTTATCAATATTGTCGTCGATTTCAGTGCGAATAAAACCTGGGTGAATAACCGTCACTTTAATCTCTTTTTTACGGTATAACTCTGTACCCACGGCTTGCAAATAGTTGGTCAATGCCGCTTTTGATGCTGAATACGCAGCGCTACCAGGAATCCCCCTAAACGCCGAGAACGAAGACATGCCGACTATTTGACCAAAACCCTGTTCGCGGAAAATCGCAACAGCGGCGTCAATAGTAGCAATAGCACCATAAAGATTGGTCTGAAGTACTTGTTTATCAATACTAAGGTCTCCACTGCCTGTGCGGCGAACACCGGTAATACCCGCATTGGCAATAACAATATCGAGATTACCCAAGGTTGATTTAATATCGCTAAGAACAGTAGGCAAGGTATCGAGCTCGTTAACATCCAACGCCGCGCTGATTACTTTTATCTTGCTATTTTTTTGCGCTAATTCTTGCTTAAGAGATTCTAACTTTTCGATGCGTCGTGCACATAAAGCAATATTATAGCCTCGACCCGCAAATTCTCTAGCCAGTGCTGCGCCGATTCCCGAAGAGGCGCCGGTAATTACTACGCTTTTTGTCATGCTAAAACCCCAAATTAATCGATGATATGCTTTAAATTATGATTATATTTAATGGATTGATATTGGGTGATCACATAAGGGATGTAAAGAGACGAATTAGCCAATAACAAAGCTAATAGCGTCACTCTAGAGATAGCAAGAAACCTTAATCTGCACTGACTGCTCGCCCTTCAGCCCAATTTCGCAGTCCATCCATTCGCTCCGACATTGTTACTGATAGTGGTTGAGTCCGCTGTATTTCGTTCATTAGTACCTCGGTGTTCATACCTTTTTCATGAGCTTCGCTTTTAACTGAGTGCCAAGCAGAGACAATGGCTTGCTCTAATTCTGCCCCGGAAAAACCGTCGCTTATTTCAGCAAGCAGGGATAAATCGAATTGCGCGGGTTGTAAACCACGCTTTTTCAAATGAATATCCAAAATAGCTGCACGCACCTCGACACTGGGTAAATCGACAAAAAAGATCTCATCAAGGCGTCCTTTTCGCATCAGCTCTGGAGGAAGTACATGAATATTATTGGCAGTGGCAACGACAAATACTTTTTCTCCATGCTCCGCCATCCAAGTTAATAAGGTTCCGAGTAAACGCTGACTAACCCCACCATCATTACTGTCTTGGCTTACCCCTTTTTCAATTTCATCAATCCAAACGACACAGGGTGACATAGTTTCTGCAAGCTTAAGGGCTGCACGTAAATTACGCTCAGTTTCGCCGAAGAATTTATTATAAAGTGCGCCAAAATCTAGACGTAATAAAGGCAAACCCCACGAGCCTGCTACTGCCTTAGCCGCCAAACTTTTGCCACTGCCCTGAACACCAAACAACATCATACCTTTTGGGCGCATATCATTTTCGGCTGTCAAAAATGCTTCACGCCTTTGCTCAAGCCATGTCTTCATATTACTCAAACCCGCAACGTCACCAAAACGAGCAGTATCGGATTCAAAGCTCATGACCCCATCCATATTCAATAATTCCATCTTGGCTTTACTGACTTCAGGTACATCATCCTGAGAAATAGCGCCATCGTCGACAATGAGTCTTTGCACCAATCGGCGAGCATCTGAAAAAGTTAAACCGCGTAAATTAGCCACCACTTGCTGCAACGTCTCAGGGTCTGACTTCACCCTATTACCGCTGTTTTTGGCATACTCTCTGGCCTCTTCTTTCACCATAGATAACAATTGAGCTTCATCAGGTAATTGCAATTTAAAATGCACAGAATACCGCTGCAACTCTGCAGGGGCCTCAACCTGATGGCTAAGTAGAATCAGGGTTTTACGGTGTTTCTCGTGCTGAATAGCAATGTCTTTTAATAATCGAATCACTAGGGCTTCATCTAAAAATGGATGAAGATCGCAGAATAAAAACATGCCGCCATGTTCACGCGCCTTTATGTTTTTAAGAGCGTCGACTGGCTGACTGGTAGTCTGGCCGTTAACATCTTCGCCAAAACTCAAGCGACGTAAACCATCACTAATCGTCCATTGTTGAACCGCCATACCCCGCTGAATACCCACGCGCGTGAGTAACTCTAAGACGCGGGCTTCTTCGTGAGACTCTATTAATATTAAAGGAATATTACGGTCTAGCATCAGGCCTAAATCATGTAAATCCTGCATAAACATCCTTATGTTTAAATTAGACGAGTTCAATAATGATTATCATAAAGCGGCTACTGTAATGGTTTTAAGCGTTATTGCAAAATAGACACCTAGATATGTAATAATTGGCCTTATCATAACTCGGTAATACTCTAGACATGGCAAGCGATTCAGAAAACCACAACAGTATTCAATCTTACACATTGAAACCTATCGGAGTTGTTCACTCCTGCTTTAAAGAGAAGTTTGCCATTCCGCGCCAGCCCGCATTAGCGCCTGCTGCGAAAGGGGAGATTGAACTTTTCCCTCCTTATAACGATCCTACGGCAATTGAAGGCCTGGAAGATGTGAGTCATTTATGGCTCAGCTTTATTTTTCATAAGGCGATGCCAAAAGAAGATGAAGTACGCTTACGAGTGCGTCCTCCTCGCTTGGGTGGTAATAAAAAAATTGGGGTTTTTGCTACTCGCGCAACTCATCGACCTAACCCGCTTGGTTTATCCGTGGTGAAACTTGATGGTATTAAGAAGGGTCGTTTACAGATTTCGGGAATTGATTTACTTGATGGCACCCCCATCGTCGATATTAAACCTTATGTGCCTTATGCCGATGCTTTGCCGAATGCGATCAATGCTATGGCTAGCGCTAGCCCAGTATTAAGCTTGGTTGAGTTTGAACCTGCGGCACTGGCCGCCGCTATTGCACACGGCAAACGACTAGAACAGCCAGTGCAAGAACTGATTGAGCAAATGCTGGCACAAGATCCGAAACCCGCTTATCAAAAACCGGATCCTGAGCGTATTTATGGCGTTAAAATTTGGGATCTAGAAGTAAAATGGCGCTATCTACAACAAGGCTGTTTAACGATTACCGCGATCACCCTTGCGGAGCTTACTTAGTTTTTATTTTAATTTGTAAGCACGCTGATAAAACGCCGTTAAGCCTTTCGCTTTAGAGCGTGGTTCTTGCTCAATGATATCTGCTTCTTCTATCAGTTGAATCGGGTAAGTGCCACCGTATAGAGCTTCGACTTCTTCAGTCGATACTGCAAAAGGAGGCCCTCCGGCAACGGCTTGATCATAATCTAAGGTAATTAATAATTGCGCAGCATACTGAGTTATTTTTGCTAGATGTTGAGCATACTCTAAACGCATAGCCTCGGGTAAAGCGACTAAGGCCGCGCGATCATAAACTAAAGCAACCTTGCCAAGATCCGCTTGGCTAAGCGCAAAAAAGTCGCCGACAAAAATGCGTAAATTCTCAGCCTGATAAAGTTTTCCGCCTTGCCATTCGCTGATTTTCGCATGCAGTTCCAATGTTTCAAATATTGCCTGCACCGCAATTTCACTTAACTCTACAGCAACCACTGAGTAGTTTTTAGATAACAAATAACCGATATCCAGAGTTTTTCCACACAAGGGAATAAAGATATTTTTTAACACACCACTTACCTGAAATAACTCAAGATTACGCTTCAGTAACGGATGAACATAATCTAGGTGAAATCCTATTTGATTTATATCCCATTTGTTGTGCCAAAATTTGTGTTCCACGTCTCATCCTCACCTGTGTTGTCAAATATTTAGGACCTAAAGTGAACTTAGAATACTCGTAAGCGCCTCTGCAAGCCAATGAAATCAAGCAAGCTACTATTGATAAATTTAAAATAGCGTTTTAGAAACGATATGTTATTAGCGGTTATTCAAGAAGCTGCTTAACTATGATCACTGGCCAAATAATTTCGGAGTTTATCTATGCTTGCCTATAAAAAAACACTATTAACTGCGCTGTCGGTATCATTATTATCCGGCTGCTTTTCCCTTAAGGATGATGACGAAGAAGATACTGCGGATACGGCGGTAACAACCAGTTTTTCAGGAAAGGTGGCCGATGGTTATCTTACTGGTGCAAAAGTTTGCTTAGATTTAAACAGTAATAAAGTTTGTGATAATGGTGAACCTTCGACGATGTCGACTGCTGGTGGAGAGTTCTCTTTAGACGGAGTCACTCAAACACAGCTTGATAGTGCTCCGCTACTTGTAGAAATCGTGGTTGGTGAAACCATTGATGAAGATTCGCCAAATACTCCAATCGATAAAAAATATACCCTAACGGCCCCAGCAGGCTACTCCTTCATCAGCCCGTTAACGACCATGGTGCAGAGTGAAGTGGAAGAAAGCGGTATCAGCCCAGAAGAAGCCGAAGGCAGTGTACAGGCCAAATTAGGCACGACCCTCGATCTTCGAAGCGATTATGTTGCAGGCTCTGGTGATGGCATCGGCACAGATACCGATAGAGATGAATTCAAACGCTTACACAAGGTCGCGCAAGTCACCGTTGTTGTCTTACAAAACAACATTGCTTTAGTGGAAGAAGTTCTCGAAGGCACAGAAGCTTCGTTTGAAGATCTTGTTGGTCTGATTGTAAAGCAAGTACTGACATCACTGGATACAATTTCCGAGCAAGTCACAGCAGCAGGTGAAGGTTTCAATCCAGCAACCGTTGCCGACAGCGATACCCTCGATGCTGCAAATGTCGATACTGCGACGATTAAAGAAGATATTATTGAGCGAGAAACCGTGCGAGCGACCACTGCTACGAATATTGCATCACTGTTTGATAGTGGTGCAAGCATACATATATTTGAAGCTTCTCATGAAGACAATAATATAATCGAATTCGGTTATGAAACGATTAAAAAAGGCACTGACGGCATCGTGAATTTCTTATTCACACACTACAACCCAGAATCGGATACCTGGGTTGCAGATACCGAAGGGGAAGCAGACAGTGATGGTGGTGAAATTTGTATTCTAGATAATGCCGCTTTCAACTGCATAGATGAAGATAACGAAAGTGTGACCATCGAAAACAATGCCGTCGTGATCAAAATCGGTAACCTTGCAAGTACACGTACTGAAATCACCGGTGTGAGCGTTGATTTAAGCACTAAACGCATGCAGAACTTTTTAGAAGAAGAGTTTAGCCGTGTTATTGATCCAACAAGTTTATTCACCTCTGGCGCTGTTGGCTTTAAGCTTTCTTTCAAACGCACCCAAGACATGCACGCATTGTTTAAAGCAGATGTTGCCGCCGTTACAGATTGCTGGCAGGACCATGGCCAAGCTAACTCAATTCAAGTTGGCCAGCCATTTAATCCTACAGACGTCTGGTGTAATAATGTTTTTATTCGCACCGGTGATAATAACAATACAAATGATGGTACTGCTGCCACAAGCTTAAGCGAACTTATTTCAGCGACCGCGGCCGTGAATCCAACGAATGTTGAAAGCATTAAAGGTACCTCTCTGTATGGTCGTGACTTTGAAATTATGGCCGAATTTGTAACAGGTGGCACGGCTAACTACTATATTGTTGAACACAATCCTGATCAGCCCACAACGCTAAAAAGTAAAATCGCAGGCAGCTGGAAGCAAGAAACGGTTAAAGGTAAAACACTGCTAACGTTTAAGCTACCACCTGTATTAACCAAGTTAGGTGATTTTGATACTGATGAAGGCTCTCAATTCTTTGCCGTCGAAGATGGTTATGTCCGTCGTGGTGGCATTCAACGCGCAGGCATCGATGCACAATCTGAGTGGGTTATTAATGATGCTGGCCGCGATCAAATCCTTGCGGCTTTTGATTATGATTTATTAGCCGACCTAGCTGTTTGCTCAACTGGAGATGTAGATTTTGATGCTGAAAATTTAGCAGAGCAACCTGGTGCTACCAGCGCTGAATTTGTGACGGCTGCGAGTGCCTGCTCCGACGTTGAATTTGGTGCGACTGAGCTCGTTGGCACAACATTAATCACCGACTTTGGCTTCTTAAACTTTAAAACCTCTGGCGCTGGCGTATTCTTAGGTGAAGTGGGTGATAACGACCACGCAGTGCTTGATTTCACTTGGGCTGTTAATAGCAATGGCCACGTTGTCATTAATGCTCAAGAAATACAGCAAGATCTAACCATAAACTTACGCTTAACTCTGGCGAAAATCGTGAAGAATTCTCGTCAAATTAGCGTAGTGACCTTTGGTCAAGAAGCTGCGACTGCCGCTGAACTAGAAACAGTTAACGGCAATATTTTTGGTGAGCTATGGGGAGTTAACTAACCTTACTGTAACCTTTAATTAAAAAAAGCCTGCTATCACGCAGGCTTTTTCATTTTATATTTAATATTAATAATATGTTATAACGGGCTTATTGAAATCATCCACTTGAGCATTAAGAAGACTGTTATGGAACACTGGATAATTAATTATGAATCAACCATTCGTCTAAGCTGTTTCATTACCTTATTCATATTAATGGCAATATTGCAGATGCGATACCCTCGCCGACTGCGTAACCAGAATAGCGAAAATACGTCCCAATCGATGTTCGGCATGCGCTGGCTCAACAACCTATCTCTTGTATTTGCAGCGTCTATTTTAACCAGAATACTTTTACCCATTACTCTTGTCGGCTTTGCTTTTTATTGCCAAAAATCAGGCTGGGGCTTATTCAATCAGGAATATTTAACATCAATAAACAGTGGTTTTATCTTTATTGTCAGTTTGATACTGTTTGATCTTATCATCTATTGGCAGCACAGAATTTTTCACTATGTGCCCCTGCTATGGCGCTTGCATAAGGTTCATCACAGCGATCAAGATTTTGATGTCAGCACTGGGATCCGCTTTCACCCTTTAGAAATTTTATTATCCATAGCGATTAAATTCTCAGTGGTATTTATTTTTGGTTTAACGGCTGAAAGTATCATTACTTTTGAAGTGATCTTAAACGGCTTAGCCTTATTTAATCATAGCAATGTTAAAATTCCGCTGAAATTTGATCACTACTTAAGAAAAATATTTGTCACCCCAGATATGCATCGAGTACACCATTCTCAAATACCTAAAGAGACCAATAGTAATTTTGGCTTTAATATCAGTTGTTGGGATCGTTTATTTGGCAGCTATATAGCTCAACCTAACCTAGGTCATGACAACATGGAAATTGGTTTGCGGGAATATAACGGGACAGATCAACCTAGAAAATTAACCAAACTGCTTAGTATGCCGTTCACATCCTCTAAAGATTAGATGCATCTAACTTGGTTTATTAGCGCTAATAACGCTATAGCGCAATATATTATTTTGAAAAGCCCATTTTAGAAATTTAGCGGTAATATCGTATTTTAACCACGTCAACTTAGAAGCTGACTTTAATTGCCCTTCTCCCTGCTTAAATTCTTGCAGCCATTCGCTGAAGGGGAGAAAGACATGTTCACTGATATCGCGAATTTCAATACCTTCAAATCCAGCTTCTGTTAGTTCTTTTTTATAACAACTCAGAGTAACGATATTCTTTGCTGGTATTCTCGATAGAGACAACATCGTACGTAAAACACAATACTGCCATGCAGAGATAGGCTGATCTGATAACAATATATCCGTTAATCCAATACGACCGGCGGCTGTAAGCTTTTGATAACTGTGAGCAAAAAACTGCGTTCGTGAAGGAAAGTGATAAGCACAATCTAGCGCCAGTACGGTATTAATAGCAGGCTTAGAAGAAACGGTTTTTTGCTCGCACATATCGGCAATACTGCCGTATTGAATTTGGCGCGCGGCTTCAGTGAAACCTGCATCCCCTAATCGCTTTATCGCCAACTCAGTCTGAGAAACTGAATAATTTATGCCTTGAACAGTATTAACATGATATGTCTTCAGCCATAGTAGCAATTGATCACCACAGCCAAAGCCGACATCAAATACATGACTCAACGGGCCTAGCTGAACGGTTATCGCTAACTCATCAGCTAAAGCACAACAAGCAGAAGAGTAGTCTTTTTTGAACTGCCAATAGCCTAGGTTTCCCCAACAATAATCATCAGAGTTCAGCAGGCGTTCAGATAAATCATAGAACTCTTGAGACAAATTAATTACGCCATGCTGATGGGATTATTAAGCACCTTCTGGTGGCGCCGTTTGAGCAAAGACATCGTAATTACGAGCCGCTTTTAATAGCGCTTGTAGATTATCTAAGCCATCGATGTTGATTCGCTTACGAAACAAACCCCAATCTAAGAAACACGCTAAGCGTAATTCACCATCAGAAAAAGGGGCTTGCAAGTTATACGACTGCTCATTAAAGCACTGCAATGAACTGATTACTCGTTCACGGTGACGCTCTAAATAACTGCCTTCTGTTGGCAATATATTATCTTTCAGCTCTAGGAAGAATAAATTCACAGCGGCGTCTAACGCCGTATTCACATTACAGAATAAGTTAAAGTCGCTAGCGCTATTAAAAAACTTCTGACCTGACTGCTCGCGTAAATACATCAAGATACTGGCCGAATCGGTAAGCTCTACTTCTTCGCCGTTATTTTCATCGGTCAAAAACGGAACTTTCTTCGTTGGCGATAATTTTCCGCTGCTAACGATATCCGTTTCAATAAACTCACACGCTAATGTGCCTTGGGCTTGTCCTTCTAATAAAGCAATACGACAATGGCGTACGAAGGGTGAGGTAAAGCTACCGTATAATTTCATATTAAAATCCTTCTCTAAAGGTTTTGACTATTTATGCTCAGTGCCATCGCTTCGGCGATTTTAATGCCATCGATCGCCGCTGACATAATGCCACCAGCATAACCTGCGCCTTCACCCGCTGGGTATAAACCTTGAGTATTAATACTCTGGAACGTTTCGTCACGTTTAATACTGATCGGCGCTGAGGTTCGCGTTTCAACACCGGTTAATAGTGCGTCGTCTTTAGCAAAACCTTTTATCTTACGGTTAAACGCAGGAATGGCTTCACGAATCGCGGCAACAGCAAAATCTGGCAAGGCTTTAGACAAATCCACTAATTTTATGCCCGGCTTAAACGAAGGCTGAACACTGCCCAAACTGTCTAAATCTTTCTTACTGGAGTCGATGCCTTTTAAGAAATCCCCGACGGTTTGCGCAGGCGCATCATAATCTGAACCGCCCAATACATAAGCACTTTTTTCTAACTGGCGCTGTAACTCAATACCCGCCAGTGGTCCACCCGGGTAATCGTTTGGATCGATCCCAACCACCACGGCGCTATTAGCGTTGCGTTCATTACGCGAGTATTGGCTCATGCCATTCGTCACGACACAATGCTCTTCCGAGGTCGCGGCAACCACAGTTCCCCCTGGACACATGCAAAAGCTGTAAACCGAACGACCATTTTTGCAATGATGTACCAGCTTATAATCAGCCGCGCCCAGTATTTCATTACCCGCATTAGGACCAAATCGAGCAGCATCAATGGTTGATTGCTCATGCTCGATGCGAAAGCCGATTGAGAAAGGTTTAGCTTCGATGTAGATACCTTTGTTGTATAACATTTCAAAGGTATCGCGCGCGCTGTGGCCAATCGCAAAAGCGATGTGATTGGATTTTAACGTTTCACCCGTTGATAACGTTAAGCCAGTAATACGTTGGTGTTCTTCTTTACCTGCGCCTGTTTTTTCTAATTCGATATCATCAACGCGGCTGCTAAAACGGATTTCTCCACCTAAGCGAATAATTTCAGCGCGCATTTTTTCCACCATAGAAACCAATTTAAAGGTTCCGATGTGTGGCTTACTGACGTACATGATTTCATCCGGTGCACCGGAAGCGACAAATTCAGTTAATACTTTGCGGCTGTATTGCTTGGGGTCTTTTACTTGGCTATAAAGTTTGCCATCCGAAAACGTGCCCGCGCCCCCTTCACCAAACTGTACATTAGATTCAGTATTGAGTATTTTCTGACGCCAAAAACCGAAGGTATCTTTGGTACGTTCACGTACTTCTTTACCACGATCAAGAATAATCGGGTTATAACCCATTTGCGCTAACGTTAAACCCGCCAATAAACCACAAGGGCCAAAACCAACAATAATCGGGCGCTCGGTTAGCTCTGCTGGTGCTTGAGCAACAAAGTGATAATCTAAATCTGGGGTCTGTTTAATCAGTTGATCATCAGCAAACGTGATTAATAACTCAGCCTCTAACGCAGCCGATACTTCAATATCAAGGGTATAAATAAGAAAGATATTGCTCTTTTTACGCGCATCATAGCCGCGACGAAACATATTGAAGCTAATCAGTTGCTCGGGGGTAATGCCTAATGTGGATAAAATAGCGTTGGGCAGTGCCTGATCATCGTGATCAAGCGGCAATTTGATATTACTGAGACGAATCATTGTGAAGCCTTTACAAGAGGTTACTTAGCTATAGTAAAGGCTGCATTTTACGGTATTTATCCGCCCCCGTCTCCCCGTCGTTCTTATCTAAGCTCAAATTCAAAACAAAAAAAATGAGGGCCTAAGCCCTCATTTTAAATCACTGATTAAGCGGCTTTAAAGCAATATACCGCCAACTTGTTACCATCGGTGTCGCGAGTATAAGCGGCATAGGCATTATCTGCCCAATCACGAGTACCCGGTGCCCCTTCATCAGGACAGCCCGCCGCTAAAGCAGCGGCGTGAAATGCATCCACAGCATTGCGATTAGGCGCTTCAAAGCTAACCATAACACCATTACCAACAGATGCTGGCTCACCATTAAGAGGCTTCAATACAAAAAATGATGGTGCGTCTTCGCCCCAGATAGAACCATTGTCACCCAAATCTGCAATGCGTTTTAAGCCTAACTCAGCCAAAACATCATCGTAAAAAGCGCGTGCTTGGTTTAAATCATTAGTGCCGACTGTTACATGAGTAAATATGCTCATTGATGTTCTCCGTAAATTAAGTGAATACTTATTTATCGATGCAGCTGAATTGCTGTAATCATTTCGATAGAGACATCTTATAGTTTTACCAGTAAAAGATAATATGCAAAACTATCAAATAACTTTTACACCAGCGTAATAATATCTCGTCCCCGAGCTGGCTAAAGTAAATGCTCCGCTAGATAATCAACGAATAAACGTATTTTGGGTGATAGGTGTCGATTTTGTGGATAAACGGCCCAGACACCCTCTTCTGGCTCTCTATACTTATCCAGCAAAGTCATAAGCTCACCACTGGCAATATGCTCTTGCACATAATAATCAGGTAGCTGCACTATCCCTAATCCTTTCAGCGCTGCATCCACGAGTCCGTAACCGCTGTTATAACGTATTCGTCCTTTTACCCGGATGTTCTTTTCTTTGCCTGCTTCTTTAAAGTGCCAATAATCTAAAGTCCCTAATAAGCAGCTGTGCTGACTCAGCTCGGATAAAGAATGCGGGATGCCTTGCTTGTCTAAATAATCGGGTGATGCACAAATGAAGTTGGTTCTGCTGCCTAATTTTTTTGCCATCATGGACGAATCACTTAACTTGCCCACCCGAATGGCCAAATCATAACCACCTTCTACTAAACTGATTTGCTGATTACTTAAGAATACTGAAACTTCAATGTCGCCATACTGCTTCATAAAGTCATTGATCAAAGGTAATACCTGTTGTTCACCATAAGTAACAGGTGCCGTCAGTTTAATTTTACCTTGAGGTTTTGATTGTAAATTTGTCACCGCACGCTCAGCGGCATCTAAGCCATCTAAAACACCACGGCAGTGCTGATAAAAAATCCGCCCTTCTTCAGTCAACGAGACTTTACGAGTGGTGCGATAAAACAATTTAATATTGAGTCGCTTTTCAAGCGCACTGATCTGGCGGCTCACTTGCGCCGTAGAGATATCCATTTTTTTCGCAGCGAGTGTAAAACTCTCATTTTCTGCCACGTAAACGAATTCGCTAATACCTTCCCACTGCATTATTAGTACCTATTTATAAAGAGTAATCCTGCTCAACACAGGATCACCTTCATAGTAGCAATAAACAGTCTCTAATGACTAACCAAAGCTAGCCGCTTTCTGATAAGCCGGACGCTGCTGAACTTTTTCTAAATAAGCCAAGGTCTTTGGCTGATCTTTCAATAAGCCAATACTTGCTGCAATTTCTAGCATACTTGTCATCATAATATCGGCGGCAGTAAATTCTGCGCCAGCAAAATAATCACGCTCAGCCAGTACGGATTCTATGTAGCCAAAATCTAAGCTGACTTCTTTAGCAGCATAACCATCCATTGGCTGGTCACCGCTGCGGGTTTCCATGCCCATGAATAATTTAAGCATCACTGGCAGTGCTAAAGAACCTTCGGCAAAATGCGACCACTCTAAGTACTGATAATATTCTTTTGTACCCGACTGCGGACGTAAGCGTTTTTCACTATCAGCTTGATCTAATAGGTATTCCATAATCGTACTGGATTCGCATAAGGTCACTTTATCCTCTTCAGAGTCGCCATCAGAGCGACTATCAACAATCACTGGCGCTTTGCTCAATGGATGCACCGCTTTTAAACTAGCAGGCGCTAAGTGCGTTTGCGCATCGCGTTGATGATCGATTCGCTGATAAGGCATTTCCAGTTCTTCTAATAACCACAAAACACGCTTAGAACGAGACTGATTTAAATGATGTACTGTTAACATAATATTTCTCTTGCAACGTCGTGATTCATTAAAGCGCGTCTGGGCCGACTCGCATTACTTGCTTGCCAAAGTTTTTACCTTCCAACAAACCGATGAAAGATTCAACTGTATTTTCTAGGCCTTCAACCAGATCTTCACGATATTTAATTTTTCCGTCTTTTAACCACTGCGACATGTCTTGGCTAAATTCGTTATAACGATGACCATAATCATCAAACACAATAAAGCCCTGCATTTTAATACGCTTCACTAATAAGTTACCCATTAGTGAGAACATACGATCTGGGCCTTCCGGTAATTCAGTCGCGTTATATTGAGAAATCATTCCGCATAAAGGAATACGAGCGCAAGCATTTAATAACGGCAAAACCGCATCAAATACTTTGCCACCGACGTTTTCGAAATACACGTCGATGCCAGAGTCGCAGGCTTGCTCTAATTGTGCAGCCAAGTCTGGAGATTTATGATCTAGACATATATCAAAACCTAAATCTTCTACCGCTGAACGACACTTTTCTGCGCCACCGGCAATACCGACAACTTTACAGCCTTTTAATTTAGCAATTTGACCGACTAGACTTCCCACAGCACCCGTTGCTGCGGCAACGACTACGGTTTCTCCGGCTTTTGGCTGGCCAATGTCTAATAGCCCCATATAGGCCGTTAGCCCCGGCATCCCCATAACACCCAGTGCATAAGAAGGTTGAGTAGGCTGCTGGCCGAGCTTTAATAAATCGACACCATCAGAGATGGCATAATCTTGCCATCCCGAAAATGAAACGACCCACTCGCCTACGCTGTAATCTGGATGATTCGATTCTTCTACCCGACAGACTGTTCCGCCGACCATAACTTCATCGATGGCGACAGGCTCGGCGTAAGATTTTGCATCGTTCATGCGTCCGCGCATGTAGGGGTCGAGGGATAAGAAAACGGTACGTAATAAAAGTTCACCCTGTTTAGCGGTCGGCTTTTCGCTTTCAATAAAATTGAAGTTACTTAAGCTCGGTGCTCCCACCGGACGAGTTGCTAGTGTCCATTGGCGATTAACCTGGGCATTTTGCTGAGTTGATTTCATAATATTTTCCTATCCCAAGCAGTTAATTAAAGCGCTGTCATTAATATTTCGCGGCTGACATCTGGCGTCACAGTATTGTGCTCACCCAGTTTTACCATGCCGTGCTGAGTTAATTTTTCAATTAACAAATCGATATCGGCTTCGCCTAAATCAACATGGGATAAACGCGTCGGTACTTGCATCATGTCGAAGAACTGTTCGGTTAATTCAATACCACGATTAATACGCGTCTCTTCATCACCTTCAGTCACATTCCAAATACGCTCAGCGTACTGCAATAATTTTTCACGCTTGGCTTCTTTACACACTTTCATTACCGCCGGTAACACAATTGATAACGTACGTGCGTGATCAATACCGTGAGTACCGGTTAGCTCATGACCAATCATGTGCGTTGCCCAATCTTGTGGGACACCTGCACCGATCAAACCATTAAGCGCCATGGTTGCCGCCCACATAATGTTGCCACGAACTTCTAAATCTTTAGACGTTGCTGAAGCCAGTGCTTTTGGGCCTTCTTCAATTAAGGTAAGCAATAGACCTTCTGCAAAACGGTCTTGTACTTTACCGTTTACGCTATAAGTCAGGTACTGTTCCATAGTGTGAACAAACGCATCAACCACACCGTTACTGATTTGGCGATCGGATAGCGATAAGGTTACGGCTGGATCAAGTACTGCAAAGATTGGACGAACCAAAGGGCTAGCAAAGGGAAGTTTATTACCATCACGAGTAACAACCGCACCCGTATTTGATTCAGAACCCGTTGCTGGCAAGGTCAATACACACGCAAGAGGTAAGGCTTTTTCAACCCGTGCTTGCTTGCTAACAATATCCCAAGCATCTTCGCCTTCGAATAAGGCCGCCGCAGCGATGAACTTAGAACCATCAACGACGGAACCACCACCGACTGCCAATATAAAATCAATATCATTTTCTTTAATAATATCCAAAGACTTAATTAAAGTGTCATAACTTGGATTTGGCTCAATACCTGAGAATTCAAAGAAAGTATGCTCGCTTAATGCCGCTGCTACTTGATCATAAACGCCGTTACTTTTGATGGAACCACCACCATAAGTGACTAGAACCTTTGCATCACTAGGGATCTGTTTTTTTAGCGCGGCGATTTGGCCTTCACCAAAAAGAATTTGAGTCGTATTTTGAAAACTAAAATTTAACATGAATATTTTCCTAAAATTATGTATAAAAATTTATTAAGCAGACGCTAGTGCGGCCATTAATTTCTCTGCCGCTAATTCTGAACTCTGTGGGTTTTGGCCACTGATTAATAAACCATCTTGAATTGCAAATGCATTCCAGTCAGCAACTTTTTGGTAATCGCCACCGCGCTTAATCAATTCATCTTCTAATAAGAAAGGGACGATATCGGTTAACTGCACAGCATCTTCTTCGCTATTGGTGAAGCCTGTTACAGCCTTGCCTTTAACGGCATACTCGCCTGTAGCATCTTTGACATTTAAAAATGCAGTGGTTGCATGACATACCGCAGCCACTGGCTTGTTAGCCGCCAACATGGTTTCAATTAATGAAATTGAAACGGCATTATCGGTAAGATCCCATAATGGGCCGTGGCCACCAGGATAGAAAACGGCATCAAATTCAGCAGAATCAACATCGGCCAATACTTCAGTCTTCGCCATTAATGCTTGTACGGCGCTGTCTGCGTCATAACGCTTAGTGGCTGCGGTTTGAAAATCTTCTAATTCACTTTTTGGATCGATTGGAGGCTGGCCACCGGCAGGAGAAGCTAAGCTAACTTTGATACCAGCATCAATAAAGGCGTAATAAGGTGCAGCGAACTCTTCTACCCAGAAACCTGTTTTCTCACCGGTATCACCTAGCTCTGCATGAGAGGTTAAAACCATTAAGATGTGCTTAGTTGTTTGTGCAGTTGTCATTATATGTTTCTCATCAGTTATGAATTTGAATCCAGTGTATGCCTCAAGATCATTTCTAACAATACATAGAAAATAGACTACATTGTTCGAAAAATTGATACAATAAAGCTAAGCTAACGATGTGAACAAGGTACAAAGCTCATGAACCTCTCTTTCGAACAACTTAAAAGCATGGTGGTCTTTGCCCAAGTCGTTGAGCAAGGCAATCTCACGGCCGCTGCGAAGCACATAGGGTTATCTAGGGCCGTGGTCAGCTATCACATTAAAAAGCTCGAATCTCAGCTGGGGGTAAAACTGCTCAACCGTTCGACACGTTCCATTGCGTTAACCGAAGCGGGGGCTGAGTATTATCAGTCATGCCGTATTATTGCCGACCAAGCCAATACCGCTAATCAGCAAATCGAGAATCTTAAAAACGAACCCGAAGGTTTGTTAAAAATCACCTGCCCTGTCAATGTCGGCTTACAGATGGTTGTACCTGCACTGAGTGATTTTCGTTGCCTATACCCCAAAATTGACCTCGATGTAATGCTCACCGATGAAGTTGTTAATATCATCCAAGAAGGTATCGACTTGGCGATTCGAGGCGCACCACTTCCGGATTCAGGCTTGCAAGCCAGTAAACTGTCAACCTTACCCACTTGTTTATGCGGCTCACCAAAATATTTTCAAAAGCGAGGGCGACCAGTAGACCCCTCTGACTTAGAGCAACACGAATGGGTTGAATATAAAATGACCTCGGGAGTCATCGAACTCAGTAAAGGCAGTCGCTCATACAGTGTTGCGGTTAAGGGTGGCATCAGCACCAATAACGCCGCAGCGCGTACTGCCTTTTTAGAAGGTGGTCATGGTTTGGGGCGAATTCCGGTTTATGATGCTTGGCCTAAAATTCAAGCAGGCACTTTGGAGTCGGTATTAGATGATTACCAGCTCAAAGACATCGACATTTATGGTGTTTTCCCCCCTGGCAGTGCCGCATCAAAAAAGCTGCGCTTGTTAATTGATTATTTGAAAGAGTATTTCATTAAAATTGATCGCCAAACACAAAACTCTGTAGCAAATAATAGGCGCTAGACGAGGTAACGTTTGGGTTAAGCGATCTTGATACGATACAATAATGTTTTACCTATTTGAGTTTTAAACTGTGCTTTTTATTTCACATGCTGTTTCCATTCCAAGTGATCAACTCGAACTGACTGCGATGCGTTCTCAAGGCGCTGGCGGACAAAATGTAAATAAGGTATCCAGTGCGATTCATTTACGCTTTGATATTAAAGCGTCGACCCTGTCTGATTTTTATAAAGAACGTCTATTAGCGTTAAGTGATCACCGCATCACCAAAGACGGCATTATTATCATTAAGTCGCAAGAACACAGAAGCCAGGAACTTAACCGTCAAGCCGCCCTAGATCGTCTTGTGGCTTTGGTGCGTTCTGCAACGATTACGCAAAAAGCGCGCAGACCGACCAAGCCAAGCCGCTCTTCACAAAATAAACGCATGGATAAAAAAACCAAACACGGCAATACAAAGTCCATGCGCGGCAGGGTTCGTGACGACTAACGTTACAATCTTTTACGGAAAAATAAGGCGTTATTCTTTAAGATACAGTTTATTTACATTGGTATGAGTTCAATCTATGTTACGTCGCAGTTTTCTTCTATTAATAGCATTAATGGTCTCTCTACCGTCCTTAGCTCGCCAGTCTTGTGAATGGCCTTTTCGTACCCAGATCGATGTACAAGAAAATTCGGTCTCGGGAAGTCAACTGCAAAGCTACCAAGTAAAATTTGAGATTGATGGCTCTACTCTAAGTTCAGATTATGACTGGAGTAACAATGGCCAAGATTTGTACATTTATGATAGCGACGATCAATCTTTATTGGAATTTTGGATTGATAGCTGGGATTCATCAGCAGAAGAAGCCGTGATATGGGTGCGTTTCCCAACCCTTGATCGTGGCCAAGTTCGCACCATCTTCTTTTATTATGGTAATAAAAATGCTCCGGCTATCGGTGATGTTCCGTTCACGTTTAACTATCCTGGCATCAAATTTCATACTCGATTCTCGACCAGTAATCCTAATAATTTGAACCAAGCTCGCTCTGCATTTGATGCTTCAAATGATCGAAACGCCGACTATGGCTGTGGCTTTATCACTAACTTTGATGGCATCACCAACCGCTCTCAATTTGGTAATGCAAATAGTAACTTTGCCGCTTTTTCAGAAAGTTATTTTTTAGTAAAACCCGGCGAAACAGGAAGCTGGGGGTTCCGCTATGGCGCTGACTTTGGTCGTGGGGGCGCTCTGTATGTTAATGGCAATCAATTAGAGCAGCAATGGAGAGATAACCTATGGTGGGCCAACAGCTGGAACCAAGCTGATGAAGTGCTGCAAGGCAGTATTACTTTAAATGGCGGCTATCATAAACTTGAAGTATTAGGCTTTGAGGATTGCTGCGATGGTGGCATCACAGTGCAATTTAAAAAACCCAATGGAAACTGGACGACATTTTCCACCGCGGATATCGATATTCGTTCTCGTGCCTGCCCTGTCGAAAGAGAACCAACCTTCACAGTTGTAAGTCATGATGTTTGTCGCATCGACCTGGCCTTTGATAACAGCCTTAGCTACCCCAATGCGTGGGTTGCTGATGATAGCCGCCCTGTGAGCTTTGCCATTGAAAACTTAGGCACGACTCACCCAAGTTTAGCGGATACTCGTATTGCTGTTTTTTTATCAGCAGGGTTAAGCCTAAGCAGCTCAACAGGCAGTAATTGGAGCTGCACCACTATCAGTAGCGGTGCATCTTCGACAGAGCTTGAGTGTTTATACGGTTTGGCGATTAGCCCGAATGGCGCACGTTCAAGCTCGGTGACCTTAAACATTGCCGCCACTGATGCAAATACGTCTGCTAGCTTCTCTGCCACCGTGTTCAGTAAACAATTTGAAGAAACGCTAGCCAATAATCAAATTTCTACCACATTACCTATTTGGCAACTGGTCAAAGAGGCAAGCCCCCAATGCTCGATGAATAATCCTGGTGTATTTAGTCGCTTTTACAATAGCCAAGGTTATGGCGATAGCTATGCTGATAGCGAAACCGAGTTTGATGGTTGGGAAAATGACTTAGCCATCCGTGAAAAACTCTATGGGCAAACGGTATTAACTCAAATTAACAGCAATACGGGCAATCCATTCGCTACAGCGGGAAATAATTCTAGTGGTAATAATTATTTTTTAGCATTAATGGAAGGCTACCTAGAAATACCTGAAGATGGTTTTTATAACCTGGCCGTTGACGGTGATGATGCGGTTGAGTTCAAACTTAATGACGTCGTTTATTCTAGCTGGTATGGCGGTCATGGCGCTCAAAATAGCGCGCATGATGAAAATACAGTGGGTTTAGCAAAAGGTTTTCATAAACTGAATTATCGCATGCAAGAAGCTCAAGGCGGCAACTCGTTTTATGCTTATTGGCGTAAGCCTGGTGACAGCGGAGCGACCATCATACCCACCAGCGCATTTTTTCATTGTGCAGGTGAAGCGGATATTCGTTTAAATCTGACGATTGATATACAAGATAATCCAAACACCGCCAGCATCAACGATAAAGCGATTCCTGGGGCGGTATTGCGTTATCGCCTAGTCGTTAAAAATGAAGGAAATATCAGTACTAATGGCGATAATATGGAATTAACTCAAACGCTTTCTAGCGATGCTAAATTATACGTTAATGACTTAACTGCTGCTGGGCCTATCACTTTTACCGACGGCAGCAATAATGATAACAGCGGATTAAGCTATAACTTCAGTAGTCTTAACAGCACGACGGATGATTTAAGTTTTTCTAATAATAATGGCACGGATTTCAATTATATACCGAGTGCCGATAGCGATGGCTATGATAGTAATGTCACCCACATCAAACTGCTATTTAATGGCAGTATGAAGCCAAAATACGATCTGGGTACACCGGAGTTTGCTATCGAATATCAAGTGAAGGTGAAATAAATATTTTACTTTCACCCTCACTTTTAATTTTCATGATCAGACGCGAGTTTCATTCCATTCGCGTACCAACTCAGCAAGTAAGTGGGCTTGTTTAAAAAGCGCTTCTAGCTCATCGACCCCACCTTTTTGGCCGGTAAAAAGCGGTATTTTATATAAACGGGGAATTAGAGGGTGAGCAGAGTTTTCCATTTTATTTCGTTCAAGGGTCCAACGGAGATTGTTCGAGACCATTCGATAAAAGGTGAGCTTAGTTTCTAAACTGAATAAGTTAAAATCAGTAATATCTCTGAAGTGTTTAAAATCTATGCCTGCAAGTAAAACTTGGCGTGAATCCGCTTTTATGGAAGCAGAACGTGGCTGAGTGAGCAACATAGACATTACGCCAAATACTTCACCGGCATTAATTTGATTCAGAGTTTTTGTTTCGCCAGCATCATCCACAAATACCGATAACTGACCACGCAATAAAAAATACAGACTATTGGTGTAGTCGCCTTTATTTATAATCGTTTCATTGGCTTCAGCTGTAACAATTTCAGCAACACTCATGAGCACTTCAAACTGTGATTCATCGTGGCTAATAAGCTCTTTAAAGAAGGTCACACCATTTAAAATACGCTGCAATGATTCTAATGGGTATTCTTCTTGGGTTACGCGCTGCATGTACCATCACCTATAATTTGAACATATATAAATCAATAAATTATCATTTAATATAGCATGATTTCCGTCAAATAGTGATCGATAGAGAAAGTGCACTTGTCGATAACCATAAATGTGACGTGGTCGAAAATTCTCTCCCACAGCCATTATTGCCTCAGTGTTTTACTTATAAATATTGATACAAATAGACCTTCAACCCCTTACCTTGCTGCGCTTCTTTAAAGACTTCTGGGTTGTCTATTTTTCCGATCATCTTACAATCTGGACAATGTTCATCAACTTGCTGCTTCAAAAATTCATCATCTAAATTCGGTGAGTTTAAGCACAGCATCAATATTCCTCCAGGCTTCACCAACTGAGGGATACGACTGATGATTTTATAATAATCACGCTGAATATCGACACTGCCTTTTTGAAAACTGGGTGGATCTGAAATCAATACATCATACGGGCCATACTTTTTAATTCGGCTCCAGGACTTAAAAATATCAATGCCCTGAAAAATAACCCGAGTCATATCATGATCATTTAAGCGATGATTCTCTCGCCCTGTAGACAGCGCACCTTTTGCCATATCTATATTCACAACGCGCTGCGCACCACCCGCTAACGCGGCTACCGAAAAACCGCAGGTATATGAAAATAGGTTTAATACATTTTTACCTTGGCTATTGTCTTTTACCCAAGAACGGCCATTGGCGATATCTAAAAACAAACCGGTATTTTGCGCGCGCCCTAAGCTGATATGGTATTTAAGACCATTTTCAACCGCCACCAGCTCACTCAATGGCTCACCATCTACCAGCTCACCTTTCATTTGTTCAAAAGGTGCGCGCGGGCGACAACGATATTGTACTTGCAGATTGTCACACTCTGGCAATAAGTCCGCCAGCGAGACACACAAGCTTTCTAACCAATCTCGGTCTACTTCGGCGTACAAGGTAATAATAACAGCAGGAGCAATCCAATCGATATTCACATGCTCTAAACCAGGATAAGCATGGCCACGGCCATGAAAAAGTCGCTGAGTCTCGATCAGGTCAGTGGGCTTATTAATATGATCTATTGGGCTTATCATACTGGCTTACTCCCTGGTAATATCCGGCTATAGCCCAATATCCAATACGATAATAAACGATAACTGAAATAACATAGGTAGCCGGCAAAGATTAAGTCACTGGCAAAATGCCCCCCTTGCACCAAACGACCAAAGCTCACGACAAAGCCCATCGCTAACCCTGCATAAAACCAGCTTCGACGACGAAATACCCAAGCTAATACCATTAAATAAAAGCCCATTGCCGCATGCCCACTCACAAAAGATTTATTATTACCTGGCTGATCTTTAATCATCGCGGCAGGAATAAAAGCAGGAATAAAGTCTTTATGTCCGCCAAATTCTTGTACAGAACGTGGACGCGGTCGGTCCCAATTTTCTTTCACCACCAAATGCACCAAAATGCCTGGGCCAATCAATAACGCTAATATAAGAAATAGCCACGGCTTACGCTGATCCGTACCTAAGCCAAAGCGGCCTTTAACAAAACTTAAAGCCGTCATAATCAGTAATAGTGGCAATAAAAATTTAGGAGCATGACGAAATAATTCGTACACAGATAGCACGACCGCATTATCACGATAAATGAAACCCTGCTGTGGATTGTAAAAAAGCTCACTAATCCATAAGTCGATTTCTGGCCAAATGAGGAAAAGTGCCGCTAATGCGATAAAAAGCACGATATCTAACTGTCTCGTTAACCCTGTCATATCTATGTCACTGCCTATGTAAATGCTATCGATGAATAAGCCGCCATGATGCTTGAGACGCCGATAAACAGCAATACAGATATTAGTAAAAAAGAGTATAATAGCCGCAATTATAGACTCTCCCCCTCATTTAAGTGGAACCTCCTTATGCGTATTTGTGCCGTTGAACTAAAAGGCGATGACGCCATCTTTTGCATCATGTCTAAAAACATGGGCTTGCTAGACATCCCTGAAGTCCGCCAGCGCAAAATCACTATTTCTAATACTCAAGATACTGAAAACATGCGTTGGTTTCAGCGTCAGCTTTTGCAGCTAGTGACTGACTATAAAGTCGACAAAGTTGTTATCAAAGAACGTCCAATGAAAGGCAAGTTCGCTGGCGGTGCCGTCGGTTTTAAACTGGAAGCCGCCATTCAGTTGATTGAAGGCTTAAATGTTGAGCTGGTAACCGGCAGCCGTATTAAAGAACAGCTAAAGCACACGCCAATCTTGATGGAATATAAGCAAACTAAATTGAAGCAGTTCCAAGAGCAGGCATTTATCACCGCTTACGCCTGCTTGCACATGCAAGATGGTCTATATGGTAAGGGCTAAACACCCAATAGGTATGATTAATACTTAAGCTAGCAAGCGATGAAAGCGATTCACTCTTTAGTTAGTAGTCGCTTTCCCCCCTTCCCTTAGCCCTTTCAATTAATACTTCATATGGACTGCTCGCAATACCTTTACTACGCTTAGATCAGAGCATTGCTCAATGATAACGTTAGGAATAGGTAGAAATGAGCAAAAACGCTCCAAAAACATTCAACATACCAGCGTCGACTAGCGGCTACTCGCTCAGTCGCCTACTAATACCTGGACTGGTGCTGTTGGCGCTATGGCCAATACTGCTCTATTGGGCCAAGGATCAGCAGACTCTGTTACTCGCACTCTTTAATGGCCTCATTGTAATCGCCTTAGCCATCTATTTAATTCGACGCGAACGTAAGCTGCAAAGTACTTTAAAGACCCTCAATGAACAGCAATTTGCTTTAGACCAACACGCAATCGTTGCCATCACCGATATAAAAGGCACAATCACTTTTGTGAATCAGCGCTTCTGCGACATCAGTGGTTATAGCGAAGAGGAACTGCTGGGGCAAAATCATCGTATTCTCAACTCAGGCACTCACGATAAGTCTTTCTGGGGCGAGATGTTTCGCACGATCGCCAGTGGTGATGTCTTTCATGGTGAGATATGCAATAAGACAAAAAATGGTGACGAATACTGGGTCGATACTACGATTGTCCCCTTCTTAAATGAAGACAAAGCATCCAGCCGCTATATATCTATTCGCACTGACATCACACATGCTAAAAACTCTGAATTATCCCTTCAAGAAGCTAAAGAATCAGCCGAAACAGGAAGCCAAGCGAAAAGTGAATTCTTAGCGAACATGAGCCACGAAATTCGCACCCCAATGAATGGCGTCATAGGTATGACCAACTTATTATTAAGCACGCAGTTAAACAAAGATCAGTACTCCTTTGCTAAAACCGTAAAGAACAGTGCGGAATCTCTGCTATCGATCATCAATGACATCCTCGATTTTTCCAAAGTTGAGGCCGGCATGTTAGAGATGGAAATTCTCGAGTTTGATATGTGTTTGATCATGAATGATTTTGGTCGCTCCATTGCTTATCGAGCACACGATAAGGGCCTAGAGCTAATCTGCCCGGCCGAAGTGGTTCAACATCAATGGTTTAACGCCGACCCTGGGCGCATTCGTCAAATTCTTAATAATCTAGTCGGTAACGCGATCAAGTTTACTAATGAAGGCGAAGTTGCCGTGCATTACCATATTGTCAAGCAATCTGCTTTGCGCACCCAACTACTGTTCGAAGTCGTTGATACGGGCATTGGTTTAAGCAAGGATCATCTAGACGGGTTATTTGAACGCTTCAATCAAGCAGATGGATCGACAACTCGGCGCTATGGCGGTACAGGACTAGGCTTAGCTATTAGCAAACAATTAGTTGAACTCATGGGCGGCGAAATTGGGGTAAAAAGCACCGAAGGTGAAGGGTCTACCTTTTGGTTTACCCTAGACCTTGCCAATGCTCAATCTAAACCAGTAATACACCCTGCTATTGACCTACACAGACAAAAAATTCTTGTTGTTGATGACAACCTAACCAACCGCATTCTACTTGAACGCTTGCTCACAAACTGGCAGGTTGAACATACATCGGTTGAAAGCGGGCAGGAAGGTATACATATTTTGTCAGACGCGGCTAAACAAGGACAGCCTTATGACATCGCTATCATTGATATGCAAATGCCTGAAATGGATGGTATTAAACTAGGAAACTTAATTAAAGAAGATCCAAATTTGGCGTCAATACGCTTGGTTATGCTCACCTCTCAGGGTAGCCGAGGGGATGCCGAAAAATTCAGCAAAGCGGGTTTTGACGGCTATCTCAATAAGCCGATTGATCAATCAATTCTGTACAACACCCTATTGAAAGTCTCTGGTATCACAGACCCTAATCACTCCTTAATCACCTCTTATAATGCTCATCAAAAAGTGCAGTTTGATGCCCGTATATTAATTGTTGAAGACAACTTTACCAACCAGCTTGTCGCTCAATGCATATTGGAAGAATACGGCATACAGGCAGACATTACCGCCAATGGCGAAGAAGCCATAAAAGCGCTAGAGACCTTGCATTACGACCTTGTCTTCATGGATTGCCAAATGCCTGTGCTAGACGGCTATGATGCAACTCGACACATTCGCTCTGCACACTCAAATGTACTCGATCACACCATTCCTATCGTCGCGATGACCGCCAATGCCATGCAGGGAGACCGAGAAAAGTGTATCAACTCAGGGATGAATGACTTCATATCCAAACCAGTTGAATCCAATAAGGTTTTAGAAGCACTGCAGCAATGGCTACCAGCACATGAAAAAAAGTACAACGAAACAGATACTACAACCGAGCCTACAATTGAAGCGACGGAAAAGACTGAAGAGCATCAGGAAATTATTTTTGACGCCGACGCGATGTCTAAACGCTTAATGAATAATGAAAGCTTAATTCGTAAAGTTGTTGAATCGTTCTCACGCGATATGGCGTTGCAAATAGATATATTAAAAACAGCCATTACCGACGGTGATCTTGTAACCATAGCGGAGCAAGCTCATAAAATTAAAGGGGCTGCGGCGAACGTCAGTGGCATCGCGCTGAGTGCTTTAGCACTAACAATAGAAAATGCCTGTAAGGCTGAAGAGCTGGAAGTACTGCGTAAAATGCTGCCGAAAATAGACAGTCATTTCATGTTACTGAAAACAGCCATGGATGAAATACTATGAAAATACTAATTGCGGAAGACGATCCTACCTCCTTGATGATTTTAGTAGCCGTCGTCAGTGAATGGGGCTATGAACCCATTGCCGTAGAAAATGGAACGCAAGCATTAAACGTATTAAAAAACGATGATGCACCGCGTTTGTTATTGGTCGACTGGGAAATGCCTGAACTTAATGGTCTAGGACTGTGTAAAAAAATCCGTGAAGAAGAGACGAGTAATCCGCCTTACATCATTTTATTAACTGGCCGTAGTAATACTGAAGACTTGGTGATTGGACTTAAATTGGGCGCTAATGATTATATTCCTAAACCTTTCGAAAATGCAGAGCTGCAAGCTAGATTACAAGTCGGCAAGCGCATGCTGGATTTACAAGATGAATTAAACCGCGCAAAAGAGGCAATGGCTTTTCAGGCAAATTATGATGAGCTAACAGGGTTAATGAATCGCAGAGCAATAATGAAAGCCATGGCGAAGGAATTAGATCGGAGTAAACGTAATTCACAAACTTTGTATGTTTGTATGTGTGATATTGATCACTTCAAAAAGATCAATGATACTCACGGCCACCTTGCGGGTGATGAAGTGCTTAGAGAAATAGCACAACGTTTTAATGCCAGCCTAAGAACCTATGATTTATGTGGCCGCTATGGCGGGGAAGAATTTTTAATCATTCTAAACAGTAAAGAAGGTCATATTACGGACGTATTAGAAAGACTTCGTAAAGCCATTGCAGATACACCCTTTATATATGAACAAACAGAATTACACGTAACCATCAGTTGTGGTGTAACACATTATTCACTGCCAACAGATAAACGTAACAGTACGCAACTTCTTGCCGATGCCGATGCGGCATTGTATGAAGCAAAAAATTCGGGTCGAAACCGAATAGTCTTTCAGCCAGATTGATTTCTTCAGGCCATACCTGTGTCAGAGTAAACGTCTAACCATAGCTTTATGGGCTATTTTTTTATTCACTCTTTGCAGGCAGCCTACTAATAGCCATAGGCATTATTTTAAAACATCTCCTTCCGAAAAATCGTAACGAATTAGCCTATATTTTTACCATTTTTCATCACTGCGACAAGTATTGAATTATGGGTATGCTACTTGGATTTAGAGGTATTATTGTCATTAGCACGGAAAGCGTTTTTATGTCAGGAAGTCTGACAGTAAGCGGCATTACCTATGTATCGCTAGCGGCTACGGGCATTGCAATCAGCAAAATTTTTTAACAAAAATGGCGCTGCGTATCGACGTTTTCTTTGCCATGAGCTTTCAACATGTTACAAGTTTAATGTGTACAGATTTTTAACACCCATGTTTGCTTTATATGTTGAATATGCGTATTTCAGTGAATCGCCATATCCAATTCAGTGGGTAAAATTTTACTGATCACAGCCGCCGTAACTATGGTAACGTCATCGTCTAGATGATTCATTGAAATGAACAAAGCGGCGGGCGCTATTTATGGGCATTATGAAGGCACTATTTATATCTTTATCGGGTCACTGCTGGGGGCCTCTACTGCCTTCGGGATTTCGCGATTCCTAGGCTTTCAGGTTGCTAAAGTATGGTTAGAAAAAATATTACCTAACTGGAAATTAGGAGATCAGCGTAGACTGATGTGGATGATAATGCTGTCTCGATTAATGCCTTTCATTTCATTTGATTTAATAAGTTATGCCGCTGGCATAACGGCACTGAGCTATGGTCGTTTTCTATTCGCCACAGCGATAGGTATTCTTCCTGCTAGCTTTTTACTCGCTCATTTTGGTGCAAAATCGATAGAACAATCTATGACTTTTAATTTAGTCATTGTTGCGGCTCTGCTAATTGGAACCAGGATTTGGCAATACATGTCAGTAAAGACGAAAGATTAAAATCCCCAGCGTTTATAGTTAAAAAACTAACCCGTAAAATAACCGCCAGCCTGTCCCTGCAAATCACTTGCTTAAAGCAAGATAAAGTTATTAGTGTTTAACTGGAGAAATTGAATGAATGATTCAACCATCAAGACAATAGACGCAACCGTCCATAACAAAAATATCCACTGCACTAGTGCTGCTGACAGGTTAAATCAGGGGTGTTTTTGTACAACACTAAATGCCGAGGACCTAGATACAATACTGCGCGAAGATACGCTTAATCTAGATGTGCTAGCCACGCACCCACAATTATTTTCAAGTACCACAGTTTTCATATCACCCACTCAACTACAACAAATGAAAGATATTATTCAAGCGGTTGAAAACGTGGTCCATTTGCCAATATATGTTGAGCAGGCGCTTAAAAAATCCACAGGTATTACGGCTTATAATCCTGGTACCAAAGGAGTATTTATGGGGTACGATTTTCACTTAAGTGAAACAGGCCCTAAAGTCATCGAAATTAATACTAATGCCGGTGGGGCTTTTTTAAATTCGGCCCTAGTCAGCGCCCAAACACAATGTTGTCGTGACGCAGGGATATTACTACCACAATTGAAATTGAGTTTTGAAGAACAGTTTGTCGCTATGTTTCTCAACGAATGGAAAATACAACGAGGTGACAAACCACTGACTACCGTGGCGATTGTCGATGAGGATCCTAAACAACAATTTCTCTATCCAGAATTTAAGATGGCGCAACGATTATTCGAACGTCATGGGATCAGCGCCATAATTGCGGGTCCAGACGAATTTCAGATAGTCGACAACTCGCTTTGCTATCAGGGGAAAACAATTGATCTCATCTACAACCGCCTAACGGACTTTTCTCTTGCAGATACTCATAATAGCGCCTTACGTCAGGCTTATGAAGAAGGTAATGTTGTAGTTACCCCCAACCCACGTCAGCACGCCCTTTACGCAGACAAACGCAATCTTGGGATATTAGGAGATGCCGAAAAATTAAAAAGCATGGGCGCTACGAGGAGCGATATTGCCACTTTACAACTCGGCATTCCAAAAACGCTCAATGTCGGCGCAGAAAATGCGGCCGACCTATGGGCCAAGCGCAAGCAATTATTTTTCAAACCCGCTGCTGGTTTTGGTAGTCGCGCCACCTATCGAGGTGACAAATTGACTAAACGAGTATGGGGTGAAATTCTACAGGCAGAGTATGTTGCGCAACAATTAGTAAAACCAAGTGAGCGTGGAATTCTAGTAGACGAGCGAAAAATTGCATTGAAAATGGACATCCGCGCCTATGTTTACGCAGGTGAAATTCAGCTACTGGCTGCTCGACTTTATCAGGGACAAACCACTAATTTCCGAACAGACGGCGGCGGTTTTGCTCCGGTATTTGTGGTGGGTGATGAATAGCAGCAATATCTAGCTAGTCTTTATATTTACCACAGAATCACAACTATACACTCAGATAGTAGGATCAATACGACTACCAAGCTCAGATTCTGACCTAGACTGAATACCGCCTTCTGAGTAAACATAGCCTAGAGTAAGCCTTAAATTATTTTTTTAATGCTGGAATAGCATTTCAATCCCATGATGAAGGCTATCAATCGATGTCGTTGATACTACTGCTAAGACTATTAACCCGAGTAAAGCCATATTCATTGGAAAGGGTTTGAGCTGAGTATCATTTAGCAATTGAAGCACTCTTTGTTCAATTGATTGACCACAAAAATTTACTAACAATTCACTTTCATATTGATTATGAATAGTGTATTTCGCCGCTAATTTTGTAAATCTTACTAAGGTACTCGCAGCATTGTGTGCCTGCTGCTGGTTTTTAACGAAGAAAGAATCTGCCGCTTGCTCCATGTTAATTGCCATCATCGATTTCAGGTTCGCCTTAACATAAGGGGCGAAATAAGAAGATAAAAATGAAAATATCCATTTTTTTAGTGGATCTTTATAATGTAAGTGAGCTAATTCATGCTGAATAATTATTTCAATATCATTCGGGTCTAGCTGCTCCATCAATCCTGTCGATATAAAACACGCTGGATTGATTACCCCCCCTGTAAAAGCGGTAGGAATTGATGAATCAATAATAAAAACGCTATGACTTTTCCTTGACGCCAGAGTACGCAATAAATGTATCTGATGATAACTTTTGTATGCAACGACTATACTTTTAATCGCCATGTAGAGACTGAAACTGAAAAAAACAATTATACTAATGCTATGCCAGTTTATAAAATAAAAAATATCGGGATGATGCCAGTGAGCTAATGTTGTTAACCATAAAAAAGTGGCCCCTGATTGAACAATAGAGCTAAAGAAAATAGTGGCGAATAGCGCAATAATCCAAGGTGTCAGTACACATAACCATAATAATGACTTCCGAGTAGAGACTGTATAATTTTCAATTCTATTTTTTACTGACCAAAAAACGATAGAAACAAATAGATTAGCAAAGAAAAAGGCTAATACTGCCACAGTGAACAAATTGAATACTAAAGCCCAATGGCCATAAATCATTTTTTGATCTTCTTATGTAACTTTTGGCGCTGCTGCTCAATCATAGCTTCTATCTTATCCAATTGTTCTTCATCAAGATCAGATGAAATAGATGAAAAAGCGGCTATCACACTATGTTCATCCTCAACAACAAAATCAGAAGTAACATTTTTAATTAGTCGACCAATCAAGTCTTGGCGTGAAACTTTCGGATGATATTGATAGCTGTGACCGATTTTAACCCTACTCAATAGGCCTTTTTTAAATAAACGCTCTAGCGTGCTTTGAATGGTATTAAGAGAGCCGCCTCGCGTTATTTCAAAATAACTATGTACCTGCTTTGCATCAGCAGGTTGATTTTTCCATAAGTATTCTAAAATTAATTTCTCTAATTCACCAAGTAGCATAAAGTATTATCACTATTATTTAGATATGAGTATGGTGCCACACCAATAACCGACTCGCAATCGGTTATTCTGGCAATACTCACTATTTTAAATAACTTTTAAGAATAGATATTACGTCCTCCACCTCTTCTAACCGTTGCTCCTTTGTCATATCTTCAGCGCCTAAATGCTCTCTCAAGTGGCCCTCTAGCACTTCTTTCATCAACCCATTAATGGCGCCTTTAATTGCAGTCACTTGCTGTAGAACAGCCATGCAATCTGGTTCTCCCTCTAAAGCATTCTCTAAAGCAATAGACTGGCCCTTTATTCGCCTTACACGACTGAGCAGCTTTTTTTTACCAGCGATGGTGTGTGACATAATAGTCCTTGGCTTGATATTAATTATACTGGGGGGTAGTATATTATTTTAATACAAACAATACCATCCTAACTTAATGGCAAGTCCCTGAAGGAAGTTAAATGCAAGACCCTAGCAATATTCACTGGAATCACTCGCACGATTTCGGTATTGACAACAAACACCGTGAAAGCAAAGTGAAGGTCGTATTTTGGCTCACAACGGTTATTATGTTATTGGAGATTGGTGCCGGCACATGGTCCGGTTCCATGGCGCTTTTAGCTGATGGATGGCACATGGGAACACACTCTGTTGCCTTTCTAATCACTATTTTTGCCTACTCGTATGCCAAGAAGCATACGAATAATAAGGACTTCAGTTTTGGTACGGGTAAGGTTACTTACCTTGGCGGGTTTGCCAGCGCGGTTGCACTAGCAATCGTTGCTTTGATGATGGCGCTTGAGTCTGTTCAGCGCCTTATTGAACCTCAGGAAATCTACTTTAATGAAGCAATTATAGTGGCTATAATTGGCCTTATCGTTAATATCGTTTCGGTTTTTGTACTGCATGACGATCACCATCATAGCGAAGGTCATGAGCACCACCATGATCACAATATGAAAGCGGCCTACTTTCATGTATTAGCAGATACGTTGACATCGTTACTGGCAATTGTCGCATTAGTTACGGGTAAATATTTCGGTTGGATCTGGATGGACGCAGTAATGGGAATTGTGGGGGCAGCAGTCATCTCTCGCTGGTCTTATGGATTAATTAAAGAATCTAGCAGTGTTTTACTCGACAAGTCTGTAAATATTGAATCCTTTGAAAAAATAGCGACCGCTATTAAAAGCGCGAATAAAGGAATTATTAATGACATACATCTCTGGAAAATAGGAACTTCACATCAAGCTGCAATTCTATCAATCGATGCTGAATTTCCACTGACACCAGATGAGTACAAGCAGATTTTGAAACAATACCTACCTAGGCTTTCTCATGTTTCGGTAGAAGTTAATAAATTATAACAATTTTAGTGTGAGTCATGGTCATGCCGATGATGCAAATCCGGCCAGTGTGGATGCGCATGATCCATCGACTCATGATCGTGAAAATGACTGTGCTTTACTGAAGGCGAAAGCCCTTCATGGGTATGATTATGGTGGCAGTCATCATGACGGTGGGAGTGCTTATGCCTGCTAGTATTATGAACATGATGGTGGGCATGATTGTCCCGCATAAGAAACGCTATTGCGACTATAAATAATCCTCCTGCCGCGATATGAACAGTCGAAATCAATTCGTTCAGGAATATGGCTGATAAGATCAAGCCAAAAAATGGTGCACTTGAAAAAACAACCTGTGCCCGGGTCGCGCCCATATCCTGAGAAGCTTTTATATAAAGTACAATGCTTAAACCATATGAGAGTGCACCCACTAAAAGAGCGCCAAAAATTGTGGTGAATTCAAGCGTAATGGGATCTAACGAGATGCCAATTGATAAATTGACTATGCCAGCGACTAGGCCTTTCCAAAAAGTGCTTTGACTTGGAGTAATACCATCAATCATTGCCGTCAGATGGTTATCAATCCCCCACATTAAACACGCAAGTAAGACCAATAGCCCAGCAATTCATTCTGAACCTGTTTGAGACAGTGAAAGCAAGGCTGCCGCAACAACAGCAATGACGACACCGACCCAAGCACTCATACTCAAATGATCACGGAAAAATAAAACACCAATAATAGCCGTTGCTGCCAGCTCAAGATTAAGCCACAACGAGACTGCGCCAGCTTGGGCCAGGCTTAGCCCAAGCATCAATAAAACGGGCCCAAATATCCCACCAAATAGTATCGCGCCAACGAGGCGCAATTGATTAGGCCGATCATTTATTGATGGCAGCGATGAAGACCCTTTGCGAAAAGATGCCGACATAACAGCGATTGCTGCACCTAAGTATAAAAGCCCTGCCAGCTGAATCGGTGTTAAATCTAACAGCAGCCATTTACTCGCAGGCGTTGCTGCGCCAAAGAGAACAGCTGAAAATATTGCGAATAAAAGGGGGCTACTGCACATTTCAGACCTTTAATTTTGACTGTGACTGTGCATCGGCTCGTTCGTTCCATCAGCATCATTCTCATGCGAATGCTCTCCACAAGCAACAAGTAAACCTACTAACCCTGCAATAACGAGTATCTTTTTTAGTTGTATAAAGTGCTTCATTTCATCTCCTATGAATTGATGATTTATGCATAACATGGTCATTAAGCATTATTGTTATTTAGTATCGATCAGTTCATAACTGCCTTCAATTTGAAGAGAAACGGTGATGGGATAACTGCCTTTGTTCTCCCAATACCAGCCATGCGAACCTTCAAAGGGTGCCGTAAGAGAGCCTCTTACTTGATTGGAAGTACTTACCGTATAGCTTTGAAAATAGCCGGTAGTATCGCCTTTAGGTTCGCCATGAAAATCAAAAAACAATTCATCACTTCCAGATTTCCAGGAGTAACGAATTTCATCACCTTTTAAAACACTAATTTTATATTCAATGCCTGCTCCAGCAGGAACTATCACCTCAGCACTGTGTTCTTTAAGCTCACTCGAGCTTCCTTCAGCCGCTGGCTTAACAAGAGAAACGGGTGCTGAGTTTGCTAGCTTAGTTAGCCCCAATGCGGCTCCTGCACCAGTGGGATCAATGTTATATTCCGCTGGCAGAATAAATAGTGTTAAAGCCAAAGCCCCTAATAAAATAGCCAATACGCTTACCTTTACCAGCGTCTTCGTTGATTGCACCGTATGCTCAAACTCGTGCTGGGCACTACCCGTATGTTCAATTTTTTCCATGTCTGTTCCTTAAATTGTTGTAAAATAGCCTGTTAGTTGAAAACCAACCAGCATGATACCCGCACTCATAAGTAAAGCATTTGTCGCTGTTGAGAAACGTAGGAAGCTGGGGTGTTTTCGCCAAAAACTGAGTATTAATAAAACCATAATCAATGCCGAGATTTGTCCTAATTCCACCCCCACATTAAAGGCGATTAAATTTTGAACTAAACCATCTTGAGGGATTTCAAACTCTTGAATTTTTGTTGCAAGACCAAATCCGTGGAACAAGCCAAAAATCATCACCGCCGCTTTAGTATTAGGCTGAAAGCCAAATAACCGTTGAAATCCCCCTAAATTATCAAAGCCCTTATAAATTATTGAGAACCCAATAATGGCATCGATCAAATAGGCATTGACTGACAAGTCGTAAAGCACACCAAACATCAAGGTTGCACTATGCCCAATCGTAAAAAGGGTAACGTAGACCATGACGTCTTTTGATCTGTAGAGGAAAAAGATAACCCCAACCAGAAATAGCAAGTGATCGTATCCCGTTACCATGTGCTTAGCACCGATATACATATAGGGAATGATCGAGACCCCTTGATTGGCTAATAAGAACTGCTTGGTGCTGTCATCAACACCATGAGCAAGCAGAGTTGCCGAAAAGCCACAGGCGCAAAGCAGCAAGACAATCCGAGTAAATATTGTTGAATTAAAAAACATAAAGATGACAGCCCATTTATCGTAGAATTATTTGAACGTATTGATGCTAAAATTCTTCGAAGTTGCCACTAAAATTAGCGCCCAAGTAACCACCCTGCGAAGTCATTAGAATATAAAGCGTTCTTTTTTCTTCTGGATGAGTGAACGCAGTAACGAAGTATCTAAGAGATTTTTTATGCACTTTTTTATCCGTTACATTCTTCCAATTTGCATCGAGTTTTTCGCCTTCGACTAATTCAGCTTTATCTACAATTACTTTAATATCATTCACTGATTTAGAGATTATTTGTTCGTTAGAAGGCGGGGTTGCAGGGCCGTGATTATGACCCGCACCACTAAATGCAGGAGTAGATGCCAGCATAGAAAATCCAATCACGGCAGTATAAATTATTTTTTTAAGCATGTAGCACATTCCTTATCCATCAAAATTAAGTCGAAAATAGTATGCACTGCAATAAACCGACTGTCGATAGGTTTTTAGTATTTTTGAAAATATAAAGCATAGACTCTAAGCTTCTTAATCATTATCGTTAAATGGGCCCATATAGAATTGAAAACGATACGACACAGTGCTAGTACTGATATTTTAAGGGAAACTTATTTCATTTATTGCTTTTAATACTGCCTCTAAATAATCAACCTACTCAATGTTTGTTATACACTATCCCTAGCCACGAGCATCACTGCGCTAGAGATAGTAAAACGTTTAACACTCCTAATAATTAAACGTTAATCATCATTTATTCAATACTGATTGAATTGTTTTTTTACGCCATAAAAAATAAATTGCAGGTAATACCAGCAAGGTCAAAATAACCGCGCTGAGCATACCTCCTACCATAGGTGCAGCAATCCGACTCATCACTTCAGAACCCGTTCCTGTGCCATATAAGATAGGCAGTAAACCTGCAACAATGGCAGCCGCCGTCATCATTACCGGACGCACTCGCATACCCGCGCCATGTAAGACAGCTTGTGATAATACTGCCACGGTTACAGCAGTATTCGTTTCATCGCACTCAATCAACATTGCACGATAGGCTTGATTTAGATAAACCAACATAATAACGCCAATTTCCACTGCAACCCCTGCCAAGGCAATAAACCCTACCCCAACAGCCACAGAGAAATTAAATCCCTGCAAATACATCAACCAAATACTGCCTACCATCGCCAATGGTAAGGTGCCCATAATAATGGCGACCTCAACAAAATTACGAAAATTAATAAACAATAAAATAATAATAATGAGCAGGGTGAAAGGCACAACATAAGTGAGCTTTGCTTTCGCTCGCTGCATATATTCATACTGCCCAGACCAAGCAATGGAATAGCCCGCGGGTAAATCTAATTGCTCTGCAACAATAACCTGCGCTGATTCGACATAGGTGCCTACATCAATATTTTCAATATCAATAAATGCCCAGCCATTGAGCCTAGCGTTTTCACTCTTGATGCCTGGCGGTCCATCCTCTACCACTATATTTGCCACTGAACCTAAGGATATACGCTGCCCTGTAGGTGTTACGATAGGCAATAAAGCTAACTGTTCTGGTGAGTTACGATAATCCTGCGGATAACGAATATTAATGGGGTAACGCTCCAAGCCTTCAACGGTTTGCGAGACATTCATGCCACCAATAGCAGAAGCAACCACTTGCTGCACGTCAGCAATATTAAGACCGTATCGAGCGGCTTTCTCCCGCTGAATATCAACCTTAATATAGCGCCCACCGGCTACCCGCTCAGAATAAACCGAGGCTGTACCAGGAACATCTTGCAGAATATTTTCCAGCTGTTGCCCGATGGATTGGATAGTCGACAAATCTGGCCCGGCAATTTTAATTCCAACTGGGGTTTTAATCCCTGTCGCCAACATATCGATACGAGTTTTAATAGGCATCACCCAGGCATTAGTCACCCCAGGGAATTTCACTAAGGCATCCAACTCTGCAATCAGACTTTTAGTGGTCACACCCTCTCGCCACTGATCTCTTGGTTTCAATTGAATAAAGGTTTCGATCATGGTTAAAGGTGCTGGATCGGTGGCGGTATCTGCGCGACCGACCTTACCAAATACAGTTTTAACTTCTGGTAGGGTGTAGATCAGTTTATCGGTTTGCTGCAGTAATTCACGAGCCTTACCAATAGATATTCCAGGATAAGTGGTTGGCATATACATCAGGTCACCTTCATCCAGCGGCGGAATAAATTCACTGCCAATTTTATCCAACGGCCAAAGTCCCACCAACAATACCAGCACAGCCAACATCAAGGTCTTTTTAGGATGTTCTAGCACCTGTTTCAGGACCGGTAAATACGCCTTGGTTAATAACCGATTTACCGGATTTTTATGCTCAGGCAGAATTTTACCTCGAATAAAGTAACCCATTAATACAGGAACAAGGGTGATCGCAAGTATGGCAGAGGCCGCCATGGCATACGTTTTTGTGAAGGCTAACGGTGAAAACATTCGTCCTTCTTGAGCTTCCAGCGTGAATACAGGAACAAAGCTGACCGTAATAATCATTAAACTAAAAAACAATGCGGGCCCCACTTCAGCCGCAGAATTCGCCACAATTTCCCAGCGATTCTCTTTTGTCAGCGGTGTTCGCTCCATGTGTTTATGCATGTTTTCAATCATGACAATGGCACCATCAATCATTGCCCCAATCGCTATGGCAATCCCCCCTAGCGACATAATATTCGCATTAAGTCCCTGAAAATGCATAACAATAAACGCGGCCAAGATACCCACAGGTAAACTAAAAATAGCCACCAATGATGAACGAACATGAAACAAAAAGACCATACAAACCAAGGCAACAACAAGAAATTCTTCTAGTAGTTTAAAGCCAAGATTTTCCACCGCACGCTCAATCAATCCGCTACGGTCATAAACAGTAACGACCTCAACCCCTTCAGGTAAGCCTTTTTTTAATTGCTCAAGTTTTTCTTTGACGCCATTAATCGTTTCCTGAGCATTCTCACCAAAACGCATAATGATAATGCCACCAGCAACTTCTCCCTCTCCATTAAGCTCTGCAATACCGCGTCGCATCTGTGGCCCAACACCGATATCAGCAATATCTTTAAGTAACAAAGGTGTGCCATTTTGGTTCACGCCTAATGGAATATTACCGATATCTTGTTCATTTTTTAGATATCCCGTAGCACGTACCATGTACTCCGCTTCAGCCATTTCAACGACCGAAGCACCTATTTCCTGATTGCCGCGCTTAATTGCCATTTGAATATGCGACAAAGGAATATTGAAGGCACGTAATTTATCTGGATCCACCTTAATCTGATATTGCTTCACCATGCCGCCCAGTGAAGTCACTTCCGATACACCGGGTACCGTTTGCAATTCGTACTTTAAAAACCAATCTTGTAAACTGCGTAACTGGCTAATATCCAACTGGCCCGTTTTATCCTGCAATGCATACAGGTAAACCCAACCTACACCCGTAGCATCTGGGCCTAATTGAGGGCGCACACCGGCAGGTAAATCGGCGGATACCTGACTCAAGTATTCCAGCACTCGTGAACGAGCCCAATATAAATCGGTATCTTCATCAAAAATGACATAAACATAGGAGTCTCCAAAAAAAGAATAACCCCGTACAGTTACTGCCCCCGGTACCGATAACATGGATGTGGTGAGAGGATAGGTTACTTGGTCTTCAACCACCTGAGGTGCTTGCCCGGCATAACTTGTTTTGATAATAACCTGTACGTCGGAAAGGTCAGGTAACGCATCTATCGGTGTATTTTTTACCGAATACAGCCCGATAGCCACAACGACTAAAGTCGCTAATAAAACAAAAAAACGATTACCAACCGACCAGCGAATAATAGATTCAATCATTGCTTAAGCTCCCATTATTACTGGCTGGCATCGTTGACGATATTATTTCATTAATAACAAAGTCCCCATCTACAAGGTTGAATCTGAACTCTAATAACATGCTTTCTTCTAAGACGGACATATCTATATTGTCATCCACCAAAAAATTCAGTGTCGCAGCAGGTCGATTCCATTTTTCAACAGGGCCTCGTGAAATATTGAGCATGCGATGACCTACCATAATACTGTTAATAACACCCTCAACCTTGCCCGAGTTATCGGAACTTTCACTCATTGATGCGGCCGTACGTAAATCAACAACGCTATAATCACCGGTTATATTTTTTTGTATTTGCATCTGTATATCAGCATTAACATTCAGCAAAGCCATATCAACTTCAGCGGCGACAACAAAATCCATAGTCATGGCAGGCCAGTCCCAATTCGGTATGGGCTGATGGCTGACATTAATCATCCGGTGGTCCAGCATAATGCTATTAATTTTAGCTTCAGTCCAAACAGTATCTAAAGTAATCGCTGCGCTATCCTCGGTATGATTCATGCGTTTAAAATCAGAAGTTTTACTGGATTCAGAGTCGAGTAAAAATTGTGCAGAGGTCACTACACGCTCCCCCACTTCCAGTCCCATAAGAATTTCAGCAAAATTTTCGCTGGTTCGACCTAGCTTAACTTCTACCGATTTAAAACGCCCTTCACCCAAAGCCAGCACTGCTCGGTCCATAGAACCGGTACGAATGACGGCCTCTTTTGGAATCAATAATGTGTCACCCGTCGTTTTAGTATGAATGGTTACTTGAGCAAACATATTAGGTTTTAATTCACGGTTATCATTATCAAAACGTAATCGCACTTTAAGCGTACGCGTCTTGATATCCAGCGAGGGATAAACATAATCAACACGCCCTTGCCAAAGTTTCCCTGGCAAATAATCCAAATTCATAGTGACAGCAAGGCCCTCAACAACAGAGGCTGCCTGCTCTTCAAAAACCTCAGCCTCTACCCACACCTGATTTAATGCACCAATAGACATTAAGCTAGTACCTGGTTTAACGAAAAAACCCTGACGTATATTTAAATTATCCAGCACCCCCGTTTGTGGCGAATAAAAAGTAACATTCTGCTGAACCTTACGATCTTTTTTCAGCTTTACTATAGCGCTGAGGGGGATCTGCAATGCCTTTAAGCGATCTTCTGCTGCGCTGACCAGCCGCTTATTATTACGATCCAACGCCAGCACTAATTCTTCTTGAGCATTAACCAATGCTGGAGAATATATTTCATAAAGTGGCTGGCCTTTTTTCACTGGGTCACCAGCGGCTTTAACATAGAGTTTATCGATCCAGCCTTGTACTCTGGGGTGAATGTGCAATAGTTGATCTTCATCATACTTAACATAACCCACTGTTTTTATTTCTGTATGTAATGCTTTAGATTCAACAAGGGCTGTTCGCACCCCCAAATTATTCACCACATCAGGCGAGATGCTAATACTGCCGGGGCCAACATCAACTCCGGATGATTTATTATCATAAAAAGGAATCAAGTCCATTCCCATGGGGGATTTCCCCGGTTTATCCCGCTGATAATTGGGGTCCATAGGGGCTACCCAATATAAGGGCTTATCTGCTGCTGGTACACTCGCGACCTCCGACGTATTGTCATTCATCAGATAGAACACCCCAGAAGTTATCAACACACCCAGTGCGACACCTGTCGCCATTGAAAACTTATTTTTAATCATTATGGTTCTCCACCTGACGTTCACTAAAACGTCCGGCAATAATTTGATTTGAATTTTTCATAAAAAAGTAATTTAGCTGGGCACGTAATTTTTGTCGCTCAACCTCAATGTCCAATGACGCAATGTTAGCGTTAAGCTCTGCAATGCGAGCACGTACCACTTCGGAAAAATCTCCGGTGACATTGGTATAGGCTGTCAGTGACGCCTCTACTTGTTCATGCATCTGCGGTAACAATTGTGTTTGATATAACTTACGGCGTTGATCCAAGCGCAGTAGCTGTGCCTTTGTCGTTTCAAACGATGCCATTAGCTGACGTAATAAGAGCCATTTTTGGGTCCGCATAGCTTCCGTTTTATGCACCGCTGATTGAACTTCTCTATCCTGTTTATTGCCGGTAAATAACGGCAAATCAAAGCTAATACCGACAGAAAAAAGATCTGCCCGTTCTTCATCCATAGGGCTAGCATCGCGATAGCCATAACTTGCATTAACAGCCCACTCAGGCTTGTACTTTTGCTTAGCCAACGCGATACCGCTATTAGTGGCTTTTATTTTTTGCTCCACACTCATAACGGAAGGATGATCCATTAAATACTCATAGAGCTTTTGCGGCTGAGTTTGCTTAGCACTGGTATAAAGCTCAGCATTTAATAATTTTATATCGGGCAGCTTCCTATCCAGCGTTAAGGCCTCAGATGAAAGGTTATTGCCAATACCAATTTCGTGCTCAGATAAATTCATTGAGTCAGCAGCTGATGCTTGCGCTATAAAATAATTATTACGCCACTCATCAAGACGCTGTAGTGCTATATCCCGCTGTTGATTTAATACCGTTAGGCGATCATCCAGCTGGGTTAACTCTAACTGTGCACGTACAATATCTTGCTGACTGGTTTTTCCCATTGTCGTTGCATAACTCGACTCTGCCACATCAACCAGCTGCTCAAACAAAGAACGATCTCGCTCGATCAAAGCAATACTTTCCTGAGCCTTGTAAGCATCAAGCCACAATTTAGCGACATTCACGACTACGCGAGCCTTACGCTCCTGACGCTGATAAGGGTATTCATTTGCCATGAGTTCAAGTTGTTTACGCTTGAGATTTAAACTATCCCCACGGGGAAACATTTGTGAAACCCCTATTTTAAATTGCGTCATGCCCTCTTGATTAAAATCAAAGGTATCCGTGGGTAAATTGGCGAACCCTAAGGATACCTTCGGATCTGGCAAAGCGCCTGAAGCCACGCTGAGCGATGATAATGAATCCTGAGACTGCTGATTACTCAATAGCCAAAGGTCATTTTCCTGCGCCATTTTGACCGTATTACTCAAGGTTAAAACCTGCGGCTGAGCAATACTAATGGATGAGCCTGTTACTAATATAAGCGAAGCCAGCAGAGGCTTTAATTCAACCGACCTTGGTAGCATAAATTTAAACACTAGTACTGCTCCTGTGAATTTTTGACTGAAGCATAAATACTACTGCTGCCATCGGCGTTCAGTTGTAAAACTTGGTAAGGTGCGAACTTAGTGCCGACTTCCATTCCAGGGCTGCCCAGCGGCATACCTGGAACAGAGAGACCTATTGCCCCCGCAGGTTTTTCGTTAAGAAATTGTTGAATAAATTTGGCAGGGATATGACCTTCAAATACATATCCATCTTTGGATACCGCCGTATGGCAAGATCTGAATTTAGGAGCAATGCCTTTCTCTTCTTTGAATTCAGCTAACTTCTTGCTGTTATGAATCCCTGTAGTCAATCCACTTTCATTTAGATGATCAATCCATTTGCCACAACAACCACAGCCTGGGTGTTTATATACCTCAAGGATAGCGGCCTCTTGATGACTATCGCCTATTTTACTATTTCCTATTTGGCTATCAGTATTAGGCTTTGAACAAGCACTAAGAACAGAGAATAAAACACTTAATAGCAACAGACTTGATACCGATTTAAAAGACATATTTCCTCACGATGCCACAGCCGCAAAATTATAATAGCGAACTTAATGTAGCGTTATAAACCTGAATTAACAGATAAAAAATTATTTGTAATGGGCGTAGTATTTTCCCGCTAAATATCATCAAATTGAAACTCATCTATAAAACAGACAGATTCATCCTGTATTAGCGAGCTATTGGTGGTCGATAAGGCGTTGGTAAATAAGGCGCAGGTAAAGAAGTGATTGTAGCGAGATCGATAAATAGAAATGACGCAATGTCAGAAGTATAGTTATTATCAAATAACAGTGCCGCACCGCAGTGAGCCACAGCACAGTTACAATCCAACTGGCAGCAACTTGCTAAGTCGTTTGCTAAATCAATGTTAGTTTCGTGATTCATACCGTGACAATCAGTAGAAATATTCATAGTAAATGGTTGACTCATAGGCATATCTCCAAGCATAACAGTAGCCATAGCTGACTGGACCAAAAAGGTCGCCAGCATAAGCAATACTATTATTTTCTTGAAATATTTAAACAATCGACTAACCGCCTACTTTAAATTTAAAGAGTATGAACAAACGAACAGTAATTCAACATGGACAATGGCATTATCTGCTCCCCGCCATGATTTAAATCATGCATTTAAATATTTAACGACTGATAAATCTAAAAATTTGAGAAAATAAGTTTCTATATGGATGAGAGAAGCGACTTTTAAAACTTTCAGATAACACATTGGAATCTGAACTAATATTTGAAGAGTATATTTTTTCTGCATGTTTTTTGTTTATTGCTCCCCATGCAAACGCCATATCAGTTCTATTCTTAGGGCCCATTACTTTTCCCGATTGGTTAAAGTTAAGCATTAAGGCACTATTAATCGAAAGCCATAAAGATACGATTCTGACGCCAAGAAAATTTTCATCCTTGCAACAAAGTACCGATGGAATTAAAAGCTTAGGAAATAAGTAGTGTAAATTATTTAACTCGCCCAAAATAAATGCCATATTCCATGTGCGATATAAACTTACCCATTCTTCATCAAGTGCAACTACAGGAAAATAAGCGCCCTCTCCGCTTAGCGAAGTATACGACTCGCCGTGCTCACCCAACGGAAAAACAGAGGTTAATTCGAAGCTTTCTCGGTGACAATTTTTTAGAATATCTTCAGATAGAACATGAGCGGCCAGAGCATTGTCGCTAAAGCCATTCTTAAATTCTGTAATGCCAGCTTCATATATATTAATTCTCAACCAGTCATTACAAACGCACTGATGATTTTCATTACAAATAGGTAGCAGAAGTTTATGCTCTAAAAAAGATATTTTCTTCATACGATAGAGCTGGTCAATATTTTCATTATTGACAGGCAACTCCCCCAACTCTCGTTTAACACGGAAATACACCATTGCCATATCGAGAGAGACAGCTTTGGCCGTGCCAAAGAAATTAAGGGACGCAGGGAACGTATTTATAAAGGACTTCAATACATGATTGCCATCTATCCCAAGCTCTTTTTCTTTTAAACGGATGTGCTCAACATATTCTACAAAAAAATCATTGTTATTACACATAGCCACCGTTAAGGCTTCAAGAATGTAAATTACATGAACTGTTTTTATAATATAGGGTGAAGGGTACAGCCAATTATTTTTTAATGCGACTTCAATAAAATCAACAACTGCTGGGTTTTTATGCTCCAAACCCCACTGTATTTGTGAAAGTAATGGCGCTAGATTTTGAGTTTTTGATAATGCACTATTGATAAAGTTTTTCATCGGAATGTAGCTAGTTTCAAAATCATCAATGTTCATCTCTATGAATATTTCTTTGATGATTGAAATCTCGGTATTCATATCGATAGAAATGCCTAACGACTTCATTGCGTCTTCAATAAGTTGTTTTGGTCTACTATTAGAAACATCCATAATCCATTACACCTTAATACTCATAAACCTATTGAAATAGCTTTCAAGCTCGATGAAACGAGTACAAACTACTTAATCAATTATCTTAAGGAATAGAGCGCACAAGAAGATGACCTGTACATTACAAATTTGTCATCTTAAAGTCATGCCTACGTCAGAAGTAATGGTCTAGTCTTTGTATAAATTAATAGATAGTAGTGAGCATCGCTCATAATACCAGAGGGTTTAACATGAAGCAGTCAGAACCAGAGATCACGCATCCAAGGATGCTATCTCGCCGTCACTTCGTGCAGGGCTTAGCAGCAGGCGGGGTTATCGCATCTGCACCCAGCCTACTCCATGCGAACGAGCAAGGACAGCAGACTCAACTGGGCACGGCGCCAGAGTTAAGCGGTGACGTTATCGAACTTGAAATTGCCCAGTTGCCGGTAAATTTTACCGGCAGTGCTCGCTTAGCGACCACCATTAATGGCTCGATTCCGGCCCCTACCCTGCGCTTACGTGAAGGGGATGATGTCACTATTAAAGTGACTAATCACTTATCGGTGCCCACCTCAATTCATTGGCATGGCATTATTTTACCTTACCAAATGGACGGTGTACCGGGTATTAGTTTCGAAGGCATCGCCCCTGGTGAAACCTTTACCTATCAATTCAAATTGCTGCAAAGCGGCACCTATTGGTATCACTCTCATAGTGGCTTTCAAGAAATGACCGGCATGTATGGCGCATTAATTATTGAGCCCCGCATCAAAGACACTGTGACTGCAGATCGAGACCATGTAGTACTGCTATCAGACTGGACTGATGAAGACCCCATGGCGGTATTTGGCAAGCTTAAGGTACAAGGTGATATTTATAATTTCAGCCAGCCTACCGTCAGTGATTTTTTCAAAGATATTTCCACTCTCGGCTTTAGCGCCGCGCTCGATAAGCGCAAAATGTGGAATAGTATGCGCATGAGCCCCACCGACCTTGCCGACCTATCCTCATCGGCCATTACGTATTTAATGAACGGTACAACCCCAGCGGGAAATTGGGCCGGCGTCTTTAAACCAGGAGAGCGAGTACGCTTACGCTATATCAATGGTTCAAGTAATACCTTTTATGATGTGCGCATTCCCGGTTTAAAAATGAGTGTGGTACAGGCCGATGGCCAGAATGTAAAACCGGTAACCGTTGATGAGTTTCGCTTTGGACCGGGTGAAACCTACGATGTTATCGTTGAACCAAAACAACAAGCGTATACCCTGTTTGCGCAAAGTATGGATCGCACCGGTTATGCTCGGGGCACCTTATCGATAGCGGCGGGTTTAACCGCGCCAGTACCGAAACTTGACCCCGTAGAATGGTTAGCCATGAAAGACATGATGGGTAAGATGGATCATGGCTCTATGGATATGAGTAAAGGAGAAATGGATCATAGCACCATGGATATGAATAAAGGAGAAATGGATCATAGCACCATGGATATGAGTAAAGGAGAAATGGATCATAGCGCCATGGATATGAAAATGGACAGCGGTATGAAAATGGATCATGGCGCCATGGCCATGGATCACAGTCAGCATGAGATGAATTCAAACACCAGCAATCCCTTAGCCATACCGTCACAAAAAGTGAATCACGCAAAAACAGAATACGGTCCGTCGGTGGATATGCGCGTCGATATGCCACGCACTAACCTAGACGATCCAGGTATTGGCTTACGTAATAACGGCCGTCGAGTACTGACCTTGGCTGACCTACATTCACGGGATGGCATCTTAGATGACCAACGCATACCAACACGAGAAATCGAACTGCATCTTACCGGTAATATGGAGCGCTACAGCTGGTCTTTTGATGGTTTAGAATTTGGTGAAAGCACCCCTGTGGCAATGAAACAAGGAGAGCGCATTAGGGTTATTTTGCAAAACGACACTATGATGACTCACCCTATGCATTTGCATGGCATGTGGAGTGATTTAGAAAGCGATGATGGCACATTAACGGTGCGCCGCCATACTATTCAGGTACAGCCCTCGCAGCGTATTAGCTTTTTAACCACCCCCCACGATTTAGGACGCTGGGCATGGCATTGTCATTTATTGTTCCATATGGATGCGGGTATGTTCCGTGAGGTAGTTGTATCATGAAAAAAATTCAACGTATTCTAACTAAGAGAAGATTACTCGCACATGCGCTGACCATTGCAGGTCTGGCAAGTAGCTCTGCAGTATTCGCACAAGAAAGCGACATGCACTCAGGTCATGACATGGCCGCGATGCAAAATACACCCAAAGCAATGGATCATTCGAACATGGCCGGGATGGATCATGGCTCAATGAATAGTAAGATGCAGCCTCAAGGCGGTGATGCCCCTAAAGACGCACGCGACCCTCACGCTTATTCCAATGGTTACACGCTAACGGCAGGCCCTTATGCGCAATCAGGTCCGCGCCAATTAAAGTTAGCCGATGAGCATGCTTTCTGGGCAGTGTTAGGAGATAGGCTCGAATACAATCCTGATGCTGAAAGCACAGTATTTGATTTACAAGCTTGGTATGGCACCACCTTCAATCGCTTAGTAATTAAAGCAGAAGGCGATATTGCCGATGGCAGCCTTGAAGAAATGCAAACCGATGTTTTATACAGCCAAGCTTTTTCCGGTTATTTCGATGCCCAGTTAGGTGTCCGTTTAGATCGAAATGAGGCAGGCACTGATAGACAATGGCTAGCCGCCAGTGTGCAAGGCTTAGCGCCTTACTGGTTTGAAGTAGACGCTAGCCTCTATTTAGGAGAAGACGCTAGAACAGCCTTAGCTTTGCAAGCAGAATATGAATTACTCTTTACCCAACGAATAGTTTTGCAGTCTAGCGCCGAACTTACCGCTTATGGCAAAGAAGATTTAGACAATGGCATCGGTTCAGGCTTATCGAACAGTAAATTAGGTATGCGTCTACGTTATGAAATAAATCGTCAATTTGCCCCTTATGTGGGTGTGGAATGGGCTCGCAGTTTTGGCGATACCGCCGATCTTATGCGAAGCGCTGGCGGCTCTGTTGAAGATACAGAGTATGTTGCAGGCTTACGGTTTTGGTTTTAAATAAAGGAAAAAAATATGTCTATTATTAGTACAACAGCCTGCATTAAACGAGTAACCGTTCTTGCTAGCATTATGTTATTTGGTGCAGTCGCATTTATCTATTCTGGCTTGTACCCTATGGGCGCCGATACGCCACACTTCAAAGCGACTACTTGGGTGTTAGAAACTTTAAGAGAGCAGTCGATTGCCCGCGCCGCTAGTGACATCATCGTTCCAGAGGACATTGAAACCTCTGATCGTTTATTGGCAGGTGGGGCTGATTACAATGATATGTGTTCAAGCTGCCATCTTAAACCGGGGAAAACAACCAGCGACTTCACTTTAGGCTTATACCCTGCACCGCCTAACTTAGCCTTGAGTCACGCTGAACATCCTCATAGTGACAATGAAGAAAATGCCGATAAGCGCCGTTTTTGGATTATCAAACACGGCATTAAAGCATCAGGCATGCCTGCTTGGGCACCTGGCCATGATGATGAGCGTATTTGGAACATGGTGGCGTTTCTTAAACGCTTACCGAAGTTAACGCCTGATCAATATCAGATTTTAACCGCGCGTGAAAAGGGTTCTGCTGGGCATCATTAAAATAACGTTTCACGTTAAAAATGTAGCCAAAAGTTTTAATCATTCGAGGTAAATCAAACTAGCGATAAAAGCTAATTTTTCTTCTTTGTGACCGGCGTGACTTGAATTATTTTTTGGGCGCGCTTGGTTTAGGTAAAACTGATATCACAACACCGACAATTACAGTGACGACTCCCACCCATTGCCAAGGTGATAATGACTCCTCAAAATAAACCCAGCCAATTACCAAACCAAATATAGGGGTTAAAAAACTGAATATATTAAGCTGATTAAGAGGAGCTTTATCCATTAACCAAAACCAGATTAAAAAGGGAAGCGCTGTTCCTGGAATCGCGAGCATCATAAGAATAACGAAGTAAGTTAGGTCCCAGCTCAACGCGGGGACTATTTTTATAGTAGGCACTAGTATCATTAGTGGAAGCGATCCAATAATCAGCTGCCCACTCATGGCATAGAAAATGTCTATTTGATTAGAATTCTTTTTTAATAAGACATTACTAATGGCAATACCTAAGGCCGCACAAACGATATAGATAACGCCATAAACAGTATCCGCATTATTATCTAATGCACCGTTGAGCCCAATAATAGCGATACCGGCAAACCCCAATAGAATACCGATAAGAACAAATCGATGGATGACTTCTTTGAGAATAACGACAGCCAATAGACTGGCAATAAGCGGCTGAGTATTTGTTAGCACCGTTGCCAATCCTGGAGAGATCAGGCTGCCCGCGTAAAACATCCCCCAAAACCCAATCGTAGTCGCCGTAAAACCAATAACCGAGATGACCATCCAAGTATGGAATGACTTGGGGAAGGGCCGCCGCAAAACAAGGGCACATAGCAGCAAAAACAGTCCTCCGAGCAGAGCTCGCAAAAAAGCTGTTTGCATCAAAGGGGCGTAAGGGATAGTTAATACTATTAATGGATAACAGATTGACCAAAGTAACATCACTAGCGACGTTAAAAAAATAATGCGAACCATCAACGTTTTCCCTTCTATCTATCTATCTATTTCACTCGCTCTAAAATTATCAGTTTATCGAAAGCTTTTTAAAGTAACCCTGCCGGCGATTAGTTCAGCTGTATTCCTCTCACATCTTTAATGTAAAATAAACAGATCCAATTACCGCTTCTTGCCCATTGAATTCTCCTAATGACATCCACCGTCTCTGGTAAGATGCGCCAGGTTGTCAAGCTCACACTCTTCACTATAATGAATCACGCCTCGCTTTATTTTATCCACTAGGCCATCACGCAGGCTGATAGCCACCTGTTCGATGATATTTTCAATATCTTCTAATGAAACTTGCAGAAGATCGTAGGTCACATAGAGATCTTGTCCTTCAAACACTAAGGCTTCAATTCCCATCAGTGCCTGAAGAGACTCTGTTATTGCTGTCGTGAGCTCTGCATCAAGCGTCTTAGAAAAACGTATTTTTCGCATTTTAAATACTGTCTGTTTTTTTTGCTTAGGCGATAATCCACGCTGCGGATCACCCACAAATAAGTGGGGACGGTCCTTAAATCGACCCAAACATTGTGACGAACAGAAATAATGATCGATACCCTGAAAGCTAAACAGTAGAGAGTGGTTAATTTTTGTCATACTACAAACAGGACAATGGATAGTGAACTCGATTTCACTCATTAGAATTTCCTTATTTTACGGGCCACTGCCATTCAAGAATTTATATATTTTACTATCAGTGGTTATTACCAACATAGAAGTAAGTTATGACGCCAATTAATTCCAGCATTACTAACTCTTTAGATATTAATAAGAGCGATATTTTTTACTATGTATAATATTATGCCTCGCCAGCGTCACGAATCGGCTTATGAATCAAGACGATTGTAAATAGAAGCAAGCATCCAACCCATAGCGCCAGCCATCACAAACCAACCCACCATTCCAACAGCAACGCCAAATACTGATAACTGCCAACTCATATCATTTAGCTCCATATGGACCATGTCACCAGACATCGACATCATCATCCCAGGCATAATCATAACGAGTACACTGCAAATCAGCCAAAGAATAGAGGCACTAATTGAAGATGCCAAAGCAAATTTCATTGCATTAAGTTTCATAATATTTCCTCAGTGTGATTAAAAATTAAATTCATTACATATCTTCAAAACGGTTAGTAGTCTGAACCATCTTCATAGTTTCATGTTCCTCAAAAAAACTTAATGCATCCAAAAGCTCTTTTGTAGAAGGAATAGCAGCCTGCATAGATAAAAAACGAAATAGAGACAATAAATACTGATGTTTTTTTACAACTATAGCGACAATTTGCTGGGCATTAAGGTCAGAAAATGGTCTATCACAGAATTCACCATGATCAAGTTTGAATTTATTTACATATTCAACACACCAAGTATTTAGCGCATGCTCATTTCCTTTTTTTTCAAAAATATCTACAACTTTAGCTATCTCATTTTCATGGTGAGATAGATAGGATAAAACTAATTTCGCTCGCTCATCTTCATTATCTTTTTGACACATAGATAAGCACTCACTGAGTTCTGAATGCACTCCTCTAGTCCAGCGAACTACATCTCTTAAAGTCTCAACTTCCACAACCAACTCCTTCTTCTAGGCTTAATGTTCATTTATTATCGATAACTTTATATCTGCACTAAGTGCCGACGATATAAAATCATTATTTATCTGAATGCATATGCTCATGTTTATTACTCTTTCTTACAACGGATCGTAAGAATATAGTTTCACCCACCGCAATGACAATCATCGTTAAAAGAGCGACTATTAATACGTATGGATCAGAATTTAACTTAACCCAAACGAATCCTATTAAGACTAATAGATCTAAAATTATGGCGGTAATAGGTACCCATTTCTTCGCATTGACATCTTTCAATAGGTAACGAAGCAGCCCCCAATGAATTGAGATATCCATAATTAGATAAAACACGATGCCGAGAGCGGCTATACGGGATAGATCAAAGAATGCAGTAAGTATAATTCCTAAAGCAGCGGTATATACCAAGGTATGCTTTTGTATATTTCCTGGCATACCGAAGTGACTATGAGGAATTAATTTCATCTCGGTTAACATCGCCAGCATACGGGACACTGCAAATGAACTTGCTAAAACTCCTCCAGCAGTTGCAGTCATAGCAATAGCAACAGTAAACCATACTCCAAACTCTCCAAGAACAGGCCGAGATGCTGCCGCTAGGGAATAGTTTTTTGTCGCTATGATTTCACTTAAAGGAAGATTGCCAGCGACAGCAAAACCGACCAATACATAAATAAGTACACAGAGTGCAATAGAAATAACAATAGCCCTACCAATGTTTTTATGAGGGTTAACTACCTCAGAGCCACTATTTGTTATAGTGGTAAATCCTTTAAAGGCTAAAATCCCCAAAGCCGTTGCACCCAAAAAATTACTTAACGTTCCAACTTCAGCGGTAGCATCAAGATCGACAGCCAAATTATCAGCAAGATAAACGCCAACGAAACCAATAATAAGAATGCCTAATATTTTAGCTAGCCCGATAAAGCCAGCGATCCCCTGAATAAGACGATTGCCGAGTAAATTAATAATAAACGCTACCACTATTAGTGATACGCCTAATATAGATATGATATTACCCGAGTCATCACCGCCAAATAATTGCATGGTATAAGACCCAAAGGTCCGCGCTAAAAAACTTTGAGCGATCACCATTGAAAAATACATAAGTAATGCATTAAAAGCAGTGGGTAACCTATTTCCATAAGCTTTATGCAAATACATACCAACCCCTCCCGCAGAAGGATAGGCATTGGATATTTTGATGTAAGAGTAGGAACTGAATGCCACGATTATGGCTGAGGCAATGAATGCATAAGGAAATAAAGCTCCAACCATTTCAGCCATTTGCCCTGTCAATGCAAAGATCCCAGCACCGATCATAACGCCAGTCCCTAGCATGACAGTACCGGCAAGGGTTAAGCTACCTTTATCATAATTTGTATTTCGATTTTGTTTATTAAGCATTACGCTCCCTCAAAAAATAGCAACGGAATGTTTTATTAACATCCATTACTTCCAAAGATTATTTTCAATGATTTAGGTTTTAAAATTTAATCTAGGAATCCACGCGGGTGTGATTTCCATATACTGACGATAGGTATCACCAAATTCCTCTAGCGCGATACTTTCTTCCCGCTTGGCTAAGCGCACATAGACTACGAGTAAAATTGGAAACATGACTAATGTAGGAATGGTTGGCCACTGCAATAAAAATCCAAACATAATTATGATGAAAGCAATGTATTGCGGATGACGACAGCGGGCATACCAGCCGGTACTCGCCAAGGAGCGAGTTTGCTGAGCTTTATGTAATACACTCCATGCAGATGACAACAAAAAGAAGCCGGAAATTATAAATACATTACTGGCGATATGCAGTGGATCAAAGTGTGCGTTACCTTCAAAACCAAGCAAGGTATGAAGTAAATGTCCGTTATCATGGGCTAAAAAATCTATCCCCGGATAATTTTCGGCCAACCAACCTGACAGAAAATAGATGGTTAACGGAAAGCCATACATCTCGGTAAACAGCGCAACAATAAATGCAGAAAAGGCACCGAAACTACGCCAGTCCAATGTTGTTTTTGGTTTTGTAAAACTAAACGCAAAAAAAATGAAAATTGCAGAGTTAATTATTACTAAAGGCCACAGCCCATAATCTGATTCACCGTGCATACTATTTATCCTTTACCTTGAGCATGAATGCTCCATTATTGATGGTGATCATTTTTTGTATGCTTATCATCTACTTGCTGCACCGTATCGCGACCATCTTTTAGTCCGCGCTGATATTCATCGCCATCTTCGTTACTCTTGTGATGATCATGACCATGACCATGACCATGACCATGACCTTTATGCATAAACATATGCATAAAGGGACACGCCAGAAGTATCAAAAATGGAAGGTACTGCCAGACATGCTCACTGTGTTCCATTAGCAGGAAATAGCTGGCTGCGCCTATTAGCCCCAAAGCGGCTAGGCCTTTTGGACTTAGCCAAAAGGATGCTTTTTTATTGCTCATATCATTTCTCCTATTGAACCGTTATTTGCCCACGATACATTTGCATCTGACAATGAAAGTCATAGGTTCCTGCTTTCATTGCAGGAAGTTGAATAGTTTTTAATTTATTTTGCGGCAGTACATCACTGATTTGTAATTCAGGAATTAATAAAGTCTCTGAGCAAGGCGACTGATCTTTGCGCAAAAAATTTATTTCTACTGGGCTGCCTGCAGCGACCGAAATCCTTGAAGGGGAGTAGGTACCGTTTTCAACGGTAATGATAATCCCCTGCTCTCCTACTTTGGTTTCTTCTGGCTTATACAGCCAGAACCACCACACAATTAAGCCAATCAATAACAAACCAATGAGGTTAATAATCATCATAGTTAAATCTCCTACTTTCTCTAATTTCAGTTAATGCTTATCTATTTTGATTAGTGCTCTTCTGCTTTAAACAAGCGTAAACGGTTAGCATTACTGACCACGGTTAATGATGAAAATGCCATAGCAGCGCCTGCGATAACCGGGCTAAGTAACACACCAAAGAAGGGATATAAGATCCCAGCAGCAAAAGGCACACCCGCCACGTTGTAAATAAAAGCACCGAATAAGTTTTGCTTAATGTTACTAAGCGTTGCCTTACTCACCGCTATCGCGTCTGCCAAACCATGCAATGATCCCCGCATTAACGTGATATCAGCACTTTCAATAGCGACATCGGTACCTGTACCAATCGCAAAGCCTACATTGGCAATGGCGAGTGCAGGCGCGTCATTAATACCATCCCCTGTCATGCCCACAATCTCACCCTGCATTTGCAATTCTTGTACTTTTTCAGATTTTTGTTCTGGTAGCACTTCGGCAAAAAACTCAGTGATTCCTACTTTCTTGGCGACAGCTTTGGCAGTATCTCGATTATCACCGGTAAGCATAACGACTCGAATGCCATTTTTTTGTAGACGCTTAATGGCCGCGATGGAGTCTTCTTTGATGGGATCGGCGACGGCGATGATGGCGGCAAATTTATTATCAATAGCAAAGAACATTGGGGTTTTGGCTTCAGCGGCTAAGGCTTGAGCTTTTTCAACAAAATCACCTAACTCTATTCCTTTCTCATGCATTAGCTTTTCATTACCAAAGAGTAAGGCTTTACCATCCACTTCGGCCTGCACACCATGACCTGCGATCGCTTTAAAATTACTGACTTTACCCATGCTTAGTCCAGACTCTTGCGCAGACTCCACAATCGCCATCGCTAACGGGTGCTCGGAACCACTTTCTAATGTGGCTGCTAATTTCAACACGGTGTCTTCGTCAAATTCTCCAGCCAATACCACATCAGTCACCTTAGGGGCCCCTAAAGTGATAGTGCCGGTTTTATCTAGAATCATGGCGGTGATTTTTGATGCGGTTTGCAAGGCTTCACCATTACGAATCAAAACTCCAGCTTCAGCCGCTTTACCGACACCGACCATTACCGACATCGGCGTCGCAAGTCCAAGCGCACAAGGACAAGCAATAATAAGTACGGTAGTCGCCGATATAATGGCATAGGCAATAACAGGCTCAGGCCCAAAGTTTAACCAAATTAAAGCGCTGACCACGGCAATAATCATGACGACAGGCACAAAATAGGCGGAAATAATATCCGCCATACGACCAATCGGCGGCTTTGAGTTTTGCGCGCGTTTCACCATATTAATGATCTGCGCTAGTGCGGTATCTTTACCGACCCGAGTCGCTTTGAATAAAATAGAGCCGGTTTTATTAATGGTACCTGCGACGACGTCTGCTCCGACTGTTTTTTCTACCGGCATCGGTTCACCCGTCAGCATCGATTCATCAATCGCGGTATGACCTTCAATCACTTTGCCATCCACAGAAATCTTTTCACCCGGACGAACACGCACTACATCGTTCAGCAATACCTGATCAATAGCGATATCCACTTCGATACCATCACGAATGACTCGCGCAGTTTTAGGTTGCAAGCCGATAAGACGTTTAATGGCTTCAGAAGTACGACCACGGGCTTTCAACTCCAGCGCCAAGCCTAGATTAATTAAACCAATAATCATGGCCGTCGCTTCAAAATAAACATGACGAGCCATTTCTGGGACTGCTTCTGGGGCAAAAACAACCACCATAGAATATAGCCATGCGGTACCGGTACCCAACGCGATTAAGGTATCCATGTTGGCGGAATGATTTTTAAATGACTGCCACGCGCCGATATAAAAGTGCTTACCGGAAAATACCATCACACCTAACGTTATCAGCCCGACAACCAGCCAAGCCAATTGCTCTGATATCGTGCTCACCGTCATTTCGCCCACGACAAGACCGTAGACCATAAGAGGGATACCGACTGCCAACGCAATGCTCATCTCACGGATAAGGCGCTTGTAATAAACTTCGTCAGCGACTTCTTTTTCGTTTAAAGCCTCATCCTCACTTTCAGCGGTACTCACTTTGGCATTGTAGCCAGCTTGTTCTACCGCTTTGATCAAATCTAACGGCTTTGCTGTACCTGCAACCGTCACGGTACGCTGAGCAAAGTTCATTTCTGCACGACTAACCCCATCTACTTGTTTTAAAGCCGATTCGATTTTATTGACACAACTGCCACAACTTGCTCCGTCTATAAGTAGCTCTATTTCAGAACCGTCAACACTGCCTTTCTCCTCAATTTTTTCATCGAAAGTATCACTCTCAAATTTTTCCGTACTCACCTTGGCACTGTAACCAGCCTGCTCTACTGCCGTGATTAAATCCAATAGTGATGCTGTGCCAACAACGGTCACCGTGCGCTGAGCAAAGTTCATTTCTGCCTGGGCCACCCCACCAACCTCTTGTAAGGCTGATTCGATTTTCTTTACACAACTGCCACAACTTGCGCCATCAATCAGTAGCTCTATTTCAGCACTGTTTAAATTGCTTGCAGCCTCATTCACACGGGATACCGTCATGATTTGATTCCTTACCCACTAGTTGGAAACTCAGTTAAAATACATTACCCACATACGATACACCTGTGTCTAAGACATAGGTCAAGGTAAGAGGTCAAAGACCTCATTTAATTTTTCAGATGATTGGATAAATTTTACATACATTCTGATTAATAATATCTTGAGTCAGAATAAATAATATTGATGTGAGTCAGTAAAACTAAAGCTAGAATTACTTTTTATTCTTACCCGAGTGGGCATTTGAATGGCACGACCATGGAATATCTTTGATATTGGCCTTTATATTATCGTCAGTATATTCGTACCAACTTTTCTTGGTATTATTCCACCAATCTTTTGCAACACTTATAAAATGCTTATCTAAGATATGCTCAATATCTTCTAAGCTTTTATAGGATGCATCATAGGAAACAGTTATTGTATGTTGATCTTTAACAAGAACAACTTCATCAATTCCAATAATCCTGTCAATTTCTTTTTCTATACAACCCCACGGCACATCACCGTCGCCGTCCAACTTTAAATGCCGTTTAACTAAATAATTAGTATTTATTGTCGCTTTATGTTTCTTTTCACTCATGACCTTCGCTCCATTTACGATCAAGGCACTGTCATCCATGCTTAATAAACCAAAAATGATGCCAAACAATTATGTGTAAGGCATCAAATTTTTAAATGAACAGCATTAAAATTATTCCTTATGACTATGGCCTTCATAGAGTGCTCCAGGCTTATCCCCATTCACATCCTTAATTTCAGTTTTATGCATGCCTTTCGAATGCTTCCCATGCATTTTGTTCATACATTTCTTAATTAATGCTTGGACAACGGGATCATTCATATCCATTTTTTCATGGTCCATAGTTTTCATCGCGTCACAATTCGCCACCTCAGGTTCTTTAGTATGCTCATCAGGGCCATGAGCGTGAACAGATGCGACGACAAACATCAGCGGCAATACAATTGACACTGCAAACCCGCGTGTATTTTTGATTAATTTCATTTTCTACTCCTCAATAAACTTCACATTAATTTTATACATCCAAAACTTATCATTTCAACCCAACATAGAGCGCTACGCAGTCATAACAATATAATTTAAAGACTAAATCCAGTTTAAACCCAGGAACTGTCCTAAAGATGACGGCAACATTACAAAAATGTCATAGTCATGTAATCTAACTGACGGCTCTGTACTCTATACTCATTGTTAAGCACACGATTTAAAGGGCACCCTCTCTAAAATGAAATTATTAGTTGTAGAAGATGAGATTAAAACGGGACAATACCTTAAGAAGGGTCTTTCTGAAGCCGGATTCATTGTTGATCTAGCATGCACCGGCATGGACGGTCACCACCAAGCAGTTACCGAAAAATATGACCTCATTATTCTAGACGTAATGCTGCCTGACATTGATGGCTGGCACATATTAAAAACCCTGCGCAGCAATGGCAATTTAACCCCTGTTCTATTTTTAAGCGCCAAAGATAGCACCGAGGATAAGGTAAAAGGGCTGGAGCTAGGGGCCGATGATTACCTTGCTAAGCCCTTCGTATTCGCGGAACTGTTAGCACGAGTAAGAACGCTATTAAGGCGCGGTATACCCAATCAAGAGCTTGATACATTAACCATTGCCAATATGACTCTCGACCTCAAACGCCGCTCTGCAATAAGAGAGGGTCAGCGAATTAATTTAACCAATAAAGAGTTTTCGTTACTCGAGCTATTATTAAGAAGACAAGGCGAGGTATTGCCTAGATCGCTTATAGCATCCCAAGTCTGGGATATGAATTTTGATAGTGATACCAATGTAATCGATGTCGCCATTCGAAGGTTACGCTCAAAGATAGACTCCGACTTTCAGCCGAAATTAATACATACCGTTCGTGGCATGGGCTATGTCCTTGAGGCATACGATGAGTAATAAAGCCACTAGTAATAAAGCAAGGAGACCCATGTCTCTTGTCATGAATGTCACGATTAAGGTGGGTGTAATAATATCCTTATGCTTCATCGCGCTTGGCTTTGCCGTACAGCAATCGATCCACCATCATTTTTTAGAACAAGATGCAGATGAGCTTCACGTTATTGAGACGACGGTGAAAAGTGCACTTAACCAAGCCATTAACAGTTCAGATAATACGCTATTGAGCCGCGAAGAGTTGAAAGTCTATTTAGAGAATACAATCTCAGGGCATCACGGTGTCTATTTTGGGATTTTTGATCATTCAAAGCAGTTACTTTATAAAAATGGCGGGCTTGATTTTCAACCCTTAATCGATAACAACCACATCAATAAATCAGTGACACCTAAGACTTTATATTCTTGGGATACCCCAGATCATAACTATTGGGGAACTCTGCTTGCGACTAGAATCTACTCAAGTGACCCTAAAAAAACATGGATCATCGCGGTAGCGGCACAAACTGATTTTCATCATTCATTTATGACCACTTTTTTTAGAACGCTCTGGTCTTTAATGGTTCTTGCCAGCTTATTAACAACGTTTGCCGCTTGGCTCGCCATTCGAAACGGACATAGACCCTTACATCAAATAAGCACAGAAATTAAAAGTATTACCTCCGAGCAATTAAATCGTCGTTTAAACACTCATAACATTCCGCCAGAATTACTTGAACTGGTTGAATCTTTTAATACCATGATCACCTCTATGGACTCTGTCTTTCAAAAACTGTCACACTTTTCTGCCGATATTGCCCACGAACTTCGCACACCGATAACCAACCTTTCAACACAAACACAAGTGGCACTGAATCAAGCTAGGTCAACGGCAGAATATCAAGAAATACTCTATTCCAATCTAGAAGAATACAATCGACTTAGCACGATTGTCAGAGACATGCTGTGGCTAGCTAAAACAGACAACAATATTTTAACGCTAGAAAAAACAGAATTGGATATTAAGAAGGAAGTTGAAAACTTATTTGATTATTTTGAAGCTTGGGCAGAAGAACAAAGTATCAGCTTAAAAGTACAAGGCGATACATTAAACATTCAAGCCGATAAAAACTTAATTCAACGAGCACTAAGCAATCTTTTAACCAATGCCATACGTCATGCGTCACCGAATACCGCTGTCACCATAATATTAGAGAATACTGAAAATACAGTTCATATTACGGTAAAAAATACAGGTTCAATCATTTCCGATGAGCATATCGATCGTATTTTTGACCGTTTTTATCGCATAGATCCTTCTCGACAGCGACATTTTTTGAATGAGGGAATTGGCCTTGGGCTATCCATTGTGCAATCGATCGTGCAAGCGCACAAAGGGACTATCGGTGTTACTTCTATTAACGAAGTAACGTGCTTTATTCTTATACTCCCAAAAAGTTAGCAGTACATAGATTAATTTTATTAAATAGTCATTCATGGGGAATAACGTAATTGACAACAATCAGCAAGGTCGCAAATGAACTGGGGATTAATTTAGAGAGCATACGTTTTTATGAACGCCGTGGATTAATCAAACAGCCTATTAAGCCAGACCAGGGCTATCGTCATTACCCAGAAGAAACCATCAATCGAATCCGCTTTATAAAGCGATCGCAAGAACTGGGATTTACCTTAGACGAAATCGCAAATTTAATGCAACTGAATGACTCACCTTGTCATCAAGTTCAGGAAATGGCTGAGCTGAAACTCACGGCGGTACAAGCAAAGCTAGCGGATTTACAACGCTTACAAACAGCACTCTCCAAGCTAGTAGAGCAATGTAATAATAATCAAGATAGCAGCCACTGCCCCATTATTGATTCGTTACTGCCATAACCCTGCGCCGCTCACATCATCAATCCATTCACCCATCCACGATTACCTCCCTCTCCTCTCCTTCTTCTTTTATTGACGAACTCGCTTAAATAAAACTTTACTCCGTATATAGGTACGGCGTTCATACTTGATTCATAAAGTCGCTTCATAGCAACAATCCGTCAGCAAAGCCGATGGCTACACAACCCATGCAAGCGACGTTCAAACGTTCAACATTAGGTTTCAAATATGAATACATTGATCATTTTAGTTGCTCGAATCGGTGATAAAGCAGGCTCACTCGGTGCTTTAGTCTCAACAATGGGTTGCGCCATGTGCTTCCCGGCAATTGCCAGTTTAGGTGCAGGTATTGGCTTGGGTTTTCTCAGCCAATGGGAAGGATTGTTTATTAATACTCTATTGCCACTTTTTGCAGGGGTTACGTTAGTGATCAATGGACTTGGATGGTTTAACCACAAGCAGTGGCATCGCAGCTTACTTGGCATGACAGGCCCCACACTGTTGCTGTTATCACTCTACCCGCTGTTTCAATACAGTTGGAGCACCTACATCACCTATTTCGCACTGGCCCTCATGGTAGTGATTTCTCTATGGGATTTATTATCACCTGCGAACAGACGTTGTGATGATGAGTCTTGTGATACCAGCGTGAAAATATAAGCCATCTCTAAGCCAGATTAGACAAACGGAGAACGTTAATGACATTACAATCTATAAAAGACAGGGTCAGTACTGCCACCGATACTCAGCATATCGCCATCATAGGTAGTGGTTCAGCTGCATTTGCTTGCGCCATTAAAGCGGCCGAAAATGGGGCAAGGGTTACTATTATCGAAGGCGGCGATGTCATTGGAGGCTGCTGCGTTAATGTCGGTTGCGTCCCCTCCAAAATTCTTATTCGCGCGGCGCATCTAGCTCAACAGCAGCGGGATAATCCGTTTGTAGGATTAAAAAATCATGCTCCCGCCATTAATCGTACTTTACTGGCGCAACAGCAATTTTCACGCGTAGACGAGTTACGAGCAGCCAAGTATCAGAAAATTCTCGATAATAATTCAGCCTTAAGCCTGCTAAAAGGTTATGCACGATTCAAAGATTCGAAGACATTAATCATTAATAAGGCGGATGGCTCGGAGCGAGTACTCGCGGCAGATAAAATTTTGATCGCAAGCGGCTCTGTGCCGACCATTCCTCATATCGAAGGCTTGCATAAAACGCCCTACTGGACTTCAACCGAAGCCCTGTTTGCGAAAGAGTCACCCGAGCATTTAGTGGTCATCGGCTCGTCGGTCATCGCCTTAGAAATAGCTCAGGCCTTTCGCCGCTTAGGCAGTGAAGTCACCATAATAGCGCGTCATTCCCTGCTATATAAGGAAGAGCCTCTACTCGGAGAAAAGCTCGCAGAATGCTTTAACAAAGAAGGAATTCGCATTCTAAATTTTACTCAGGCTTCCCGTATTGATCATGATGGTGAACAGTTTTATCTGCAAACAAATAATGGCGATATACGGTGCGATAAATTACTGATCAGCACCGGTCGTCAGGCTAATACCGAAAGATTAAACCTAGCCGCCATCGGTGTAAAAACTCACAACAACGGTGAAGTCATCGTCAATGAATGCATGGAAACCAACATACCAGGGATTTATGCCGCAGGCGATTGCTCCAACATGCCACAATTCGTATACGTTGCCGCCGCCGCCGGAAGTCGCGCGGGGATTAATATGACAGGGGGATACGCCAAACTGGATCTAACGACCCTGCCAGCCGTGGTCTTTACCGATCCTCAAGTAGCGACGGTAGGATTAACGGAAGAGCAAGCCAAAGAACAAGGCATGAAGACAGACAGTCGCGTACTTGAGATGGTAAACGTACCGCGCGCTCTAGCCAATTTTGAAACCGATGGTTTTATTAAACTGGTCATCCAGAAGGAAAATGGGCGTTTAATAGGAGCACAAATTTTAGCTCACGAAGGCGGTGAATTAATTCAAACCGCAGCGCTAGCCATTAGTAATCGAATGACAGTTACCGAACTGGCTGATCAATTATTTCCGTATTTAACCATGATAGAAGGATTAAAACTCTGCGCACAAACATTCAATAAAGATGTTTCTGAACTGTCCTGCTGCGCCGGATAAAAGCCGATGGCATAGTTTGTATCGGCAAGTGAAATACTATTAATTCAAATCGATTTATATTCATCACTAAGCCATTAAATTATTGCACTATAGATTATTATAAATAGCAGCCACAAAAAAACCGCATTCATATTGCTATGAATGCGGTTCTTTTTGAAAAGCTCTAGAGCTTTTCGAAGCCTAATCTCTACAGGTTATTTCCCTAAAGGATTACGGCCTTTCTTAGCAGCAGTACGCAGGCGTAAAGCATTCAACTTAATGAAGCCTGCAGCGTCTTTCTGATCGAGAGACCACCAGTATCCGTTATAGATAAGGTTGGCGTATTAGGCATTAGCTCATCCTTCAAGTGAGCCACTTCACGGTCTAAGGTGATTGATTCAATTGCACAGTGTGCTTGCATAAGAACCGTACCGGCTGGGGTTTCGTAGCAACCGCGAGCTTTCATGCCCACATAACGGTTTTCTACGATATCAACACCGCCAATACCATTTTCGCCAGCAACTTTGTTCAGCTCTTCCATTACCGTCGCAGGCGCCTTATAGACGCTATAGATTGCTAGAGCACTGCTTTCTAAATGTACCTAACTCAATGGTGGGACAGCGATGTTTCATAAGTAAATATTAGCCCACCTTCAGGCCGGTTTTTCAGTTGAATTTTTCCACCAAGGCGCTGAGCAATTTCCTGACTAATAGCCAATCCAAGTCCATTACCACCTTGGACATTACCTTGGCTACGGTAAAACGGTTGAAAAACCTGAGCCAAGTCATCGTTCGCTATACCCTTACCAGTATCCTCTACTCGTAGTAATGCTTTGCTATTAACGATTAATAAACTCACATCAACCTGCCCATTTTCAGGGGTGTAACGTATCGCATTATCGATCGCATTACGTACTAATTGTTTCAACCTTCCGTCCTGATCAAGCACGTAAACATCTTCCAGTATTATCACTCCAAGATCGACTTTTTCTTTTTCTGCCAGCGGATGAGAATCAGCAATAACTCGTAAGATTATCTCCTTAAAAGAAACCACACTTTTCGGGGTTTGCTGATCACTTTGCAAGCGTGCCAGATCAAGTAACTGATTCAGAAGTAAACGTAATCGCAACAATCCTTTCTGTAATTGCTCATGCCGCTCTAATCGATCATTATCATTGGAGGCTTTTTCTACATTACCAGCTTGCAATACAAGTGCCGCAACTGGTGTTCGGAGTTCGTGCGCTGCGTCAGCAATAAAGCGTTGTTGTTTTTGTAGATTATCCCCAATCCTATCCATTAAACCGTTAATGGATATTACGAAAGGTACTATTTCTGTGGGTAAATTTTCCTGTGATAAAGGTTCTGGCTGCTGAGCATTTTGCTCATGTAACTGCTTTGCTAGGCGATTTAACTGTTTAAACTGACGTGTTATTTGCCACCTAATTAGCAAGACCATTATGACCATTAGCACGAACAAGGGAATGAACACATTAAGACCGCTCGCTAAGGCCAAGTCATCTCGAACCTCTGTTTGCTGAGCGATAATATAACGCTTGCCAGTGGCGACCTTAGTAACCAAGTAGGCACGACAAGGTTGCCCCTCTAGTGTTAACGTCTGCAACCCATCTGTCGACTGACTTAGCTGCGGTAGTGAAGCTGAAATGCTCATCGAGTTCAATGCTTGAATTAATATATAGACCTCTTCACCACTTTCATCCTCGCCACTCTTTTTAGTACCCAACTGATTTATGTTCTCACTCACATAACCATCGCGTACCAGTATAGCAACCTCGTATAACAAACTATCCTGAATGTCTTTAGCTTCTTCAAAAGCGATAATAGAAGACACTCCCCCTCCAATAACCATCAAAGCGGAGGCTGTAATAAAAACCCATCGAATTAATGTTTGTTGAATAGAGCGGTTGGTATTCACTTAATCACCATCCAGCCTAACCCTCTAACATTTTTAATTGCGTCTTTACCTAACTTCTTACGTAAACCATGAATAATGAATTCAATTGCATTACTAGCAACTTCCTCATTCCAGCCATAAATACGCTCTTCTAATTCTGTACGAGAAAGGATGGAACCAGGGCGCAGCATCAATGTATGCAATAGAGCATACTCACGAGAAGATAAAGCATAAATAACCGAATCGCGACACGCTTCTCGACTGACAGGATCTAAAGTAAGAATATCATTACCGAGCAAAGGGGTCGCGTTACCATTATTTCGCCGAATAACGGCACGAATACGCGCTTGTAATTCATCGATGGAAAAGGGTTTTACCAAATAATCATCAGCGCCATAGTCTAACCCTTTAATACGGTCTGCAACCGCATCTCGTGCTGTAATTATAATTGCAGGGACTGTCTGCTTGTTTTGTCGTATAAGCCTAAGCACTTCAAATCCATCTTTTTTAGGCAGCCCAAGATCAAGTAAGAGCAACGAATAATTTTCAATATTAATAGCGGATAAAGCAGTTTCTCCATCCTGTACCCAATCAACCACTAGTGCAGCATCTTGCAAGGCTTGTTCAACCGCCTGCCCAATTAGTTGATCATCTTCTACCAATAAAATTCGCATGATTATAATTCCGCAATCAAATAAATCACCAGGCATCGTTAATGAAAACATGCCCAGTGAATATTATTAACTAAAGAAGTAAAAATTAATCTTCTTCTTCTTCATCTTCATCTTCATCTTCATCTTCATCTTCATCTTCATCTTCATCTTCATCTTCTTCGTGATCAGGCTTGTCAGCTTCATGCTTTAGAACTTTGCCAGTATCTGCATCAATTTCGACATCAAACGTTTGCATATCGATATCAATAACTTCCAATTCCCATACTGAATTCCCATCATCAGTGCTGAATTCAGCTTTAGCTAGAGTCCCACCTACTGTTTTATGAGCAATACTGATAGCTTGTTCTAGTGTAATGGCAGCAGAAGTGACAGCCAACGCATCGTTAGTCGATGCACTCTTTGTCTGAGCAAACGCAGCGGATGCGCCAACTAACGTCAATCCACTAATCACTACTGTAGCGATAATCTTATTAAATTTTTTCATAGTATATCTCCAAATTAACTTAAGTCTGCTTACAGCGGATAATGTGCTGATGGGTTAATAATATTTAAGCAAACTTAGCTACAACTTAGATGGCCAAAAATAATTCAAAAAAAGTACTATGCCACCTATTCAAGTGAGGAGAATGGGGCTGTTATCGCCGAATCCAGCCTTTGGATATTGGCCAGCCGAATATGACTCGATATAAATGTTCAAAAAATACTGTGGCCTTAGCTCCCAATACGTTCCACAGTGGCGTTGAAAGTAAATAAGAAAAGATTGAAACTATCAGCGCACCTATCATATCTAAGGGATAATGTACTCCGAGGTATATTCGTGCCCAGGCAACAAGTGTGCTAGCCAGTAACAAAATAATACCCGATTTACGCATACCATCAAAAAGAAGGACGATCGACATTACTGCAAAAATTGTCACATGATCACTTGGAAATGAACTATCAGGCACATGGCTTAGCCACGAATGCCCTACTCCCATTTCAAAGGGCCGAGGATACTGCCACACAAGGGCAATTAGTTGATTAAGTCCAAGCGCTAATAAAGTCACAACGCAGAGCTTGAGGGCGATACTTCGCTGAGCAGAGCTCCCCCGTAACCAGCAAAGGGCCATGAAGACAGGAATTAAATAAATTAAGCCTTCTGCTATAGCGGTCGCTATATTAATTAACCAAGCTGGGGAATCTGTCCCAGCATTGATTTTTAGAAAAAGTTCAAGGTTAATACTTTCAATACGATCCATTATTTTTCCATAACTCACACTAAGCAAGTGCTATGACTATTAGCCGCAATGATGACTAGATCACCTTTGACAGCGTCAAATTCCAAAATCAGCATAATGATAATATTCAGGATCTAGTCTATGATATTTAATGTGCTTTTTTAGCAGCACGCTGTGGCAGTACAACGATCAAAAATATAATCGCCACCAGTAAAACTCCAGTTGCCGTATAGCGACTAAATTCTAGTCCACCCTGTACAATGGGCTTGTCTAAAAAATCTCCAATAACCGCACCCAAGGGGCGAGTCAAAATAAATGCTGACCAGAATAATAAAGTTCGCGATACAGAAGTAAAATAATACGCCCCAACAATAAGCAATAATCCAGCTCCGAAGATATAAGCAGCGCCGACATAACCTAAGCCAGCTGAATCAGCAGTCCAATCGCCAAGAGCTGTACCTAGTGTTTGAGAAAACATGATTGTGAGCCAATAAAACGCTTCGGGCTTAGGTTGGTTTACTGAGCTAACATCAATCGACCCAAGAGAACGGTGCCAAATAAATAAGGTCGCTGCGAGTAATATTGCTAATAATGTTGACCCCCCCAAATATCCTATACCCAACGAACGGTCGGCAAAATCTGCCAACGTTGTTCCTACCGTCGTTGAGGCGATAATTGTTGCCCAATATAAAAAAGGATGAAATTTCTTGGCTGAAATTTGTGCCGCAACAGCAATCAGGAATAAAGTAAGAAAAATTATGGTTCCGACTAAGTATCCAAGATTCATTGACATTGAAACAGCATCACCACCTGTTTCACCAAAAGTAGTCGCTAAAATTTTAATAACCCAAAAACCGAGAGTAACCTCAGGGACCTTGCTTATCGCGTATTCGACATCAGATTTCATATATTTCTCCATAATTCAGCCGCTAATTGATGACTAATGCATCAAGCGATTATCCCACCACAACTCATACACCTAGGCGAGCTCTCCCCTAGATCAGTGAACTATTTGATTATTTAATTGTTAATGTTTTTTTCTGCAATGTACTTAAATAGAAAACCAAACCGATAATTGTGATGAAAAATATTCCATTCAGCAAGAGCATATCAATACCTAACCCTCCTTCATTCGAAGCCTTTGTTAAAAAGTCACCTAATGATGCGCCTAAAGGACGCGTTAAAATAAATGCCAACCAAAACGCGAGTACTCCATTCATATTTAAGGCAAAGTACGCAGTAGTGACAGCCGCTATCATGCTAATAAAGATGAGTAATGTCAGACCGTATCCCAACCCTAAATGCTCTGCCATTAAATCACCAGCTGCGGTGCCTAATGCAAACGCCAGAATAATTATAATCCAATAGTAGGCTTCTCGTTTTCCGGTATCTATAGAGTGAATAGAGAGTGTTTTTTCGCTCTCAAACCAGATAAAAAAGCCTAATAACATTGCTACCGTAAAAACGATGCTCAATGTCAGCATTGATATACCGATGACATCAACAAGAATATCAGTAATCAATGTACCTACAATGCTCATAAGAACAACGATGGTCCAATAATTAGCAGGGATATATCGTTTAATATTAGTAAATTGGAAATAAAGTAATATGGCCATAATAGTAGTTATCACGACCGCTACAATAGGCATACCAAAACCAAGATCAGCTGCAAGAAAATCAGCTCCCGTTTCACCAACAGTGGTTGATAATGTTTTGATTATCCAGAAAACTAAAGTTACCTCCGGAACGCGTATTAACGCTCTTTGCATGTTCGCCATAGTCATAAGTGTGCTTCCTTAAAGTCCGTAATGAGTTATGCGATGAAACATCAAATAACCAATTTATGAGATTAGCACATTATATTACTTAAAACTTAGGACAAACTTAGGACAAATAATTTGGCATTCTCTTTCTTTTTGATGAGTTAAGTCAGAAATAGTACGCGCTATAAAGATTAACTATAGATGAGTCTTTGTCTTTTCAAAGACTTAAGAATAATCAAAAGCGTTCGATTTTTATAAATAACAGCCACAAAAAAACCGCATTCATATTGCTATGAATGCGGTTTTTTTTGAAAAGCTCTAGAGCTTTTCGAAGCCTAATCTCTACAGGTTATTTCCCTAAAGGATTACGGCCTTTCTTAGCAGCAGTACGAAGACGTAAAGCATTCAACTTAATGAAGCCTGCAGCGTCTTTCTGATCGTAAGCGCCATCATCATCTTCAAACGTTGCAATCGCTTCGTCGAACAAGCTGTCTTCAGACTGACGACCAACAACAATCACATTGCCTTTATAAAGCTTAAGACGCACATCACCGTTTACAACACTTTGTGTATTGTCGATCGCGGCTTGTAGCATTTCACGCTCAGGAGACCACCAGTATCCATTATAGATAAGGTTGGCATAACGAGGCATCAGCTCATCTTTCATGTGAGCCACTTCACGGTCTAGTGTGATTGATTCGATTGCACGGTGTGCTTTCAAAAGAACCGTACCGGCTGGAGTCTCGTAGCAACCGCGAGCTTTCATGCCCACATAACGGTTTTCTACGATATCAACACGGCCAATACCGTTTTCGCCAGCGACCTTATTTAGCTCTTCCATTACAGTCGCAGGAGTCTTATCAACGCCATCGATTGCAACAACGTCGCCGCCTTTAAAAGTAAGCGTTACATACGTTGGCTTATCAGGCGCGTTTTCAGGCGACTTAGTCCACAACCACATATCTTCTTCTGGCTCATTCCAAGGATCTTCTAGAATGTCGCCTTCATAAGAAATGTGTAACAAGTTAGCATCCATAGAATAAGGAGACTTCTTGCCTTTTTTCTTTTCAACTTCAATGCCGTGCTTATCGCAATACGCCATCAAAGATTCGCGAGACGTTAAGTCCCACTCACGCCATGGTGCGATAACCTGAACGCCCGGCTTAAGTGCATAAGCACCTAGCTCAAAACGTACTTGGTCGTTACCTTTACCGGTAGCGCCGTGAGAAATAGCATCAGCACCCGTTTCGTTAGCGATCTCAATCAAACGCTTAGCGATTAGCGGGCGAGCAATAGACGTACCTAGAAGATATTCGCCTTCATAGATAGTATTGGCACGGAACATTGGGAATACGAAGTCACGTGCATATTCTTCACGTAAGTCGTCAATATAAATTTCTTTGATACCTAACGCTTCCGCTTTCGCGCGCGCCGGCTCAACTTCTTCGCCCTGACCAAGGTCAGCAGTGAAGGTTACAACTTCGCAGTTATATTCTTCTTGAAGCCACTTAACAATTACCGACGTATCCAGACCACCGGAGTACGCCAACACCACTTTTTTGATGTCTGACATAGTTATGCTCTCGTTATTGCAACTCGTATTGAGTTGGGGTAAATAAAAATTTTAGGGCGCAAATTCTACTACAGTCACCTCTTAATGAACAGATATCCCACAGATGTAGTAGAATGGCAAAATTAATGGCCAGCTGTATAATGGCCAGACTTTCTTATCCAAACAGTCAACTATCTAGTTAAGCAGTGAGATTTCTTATGTCTGACAACCCCTCTACTCAACCTAAAGCCGTTGTTATCTATTCTGGTGGTATGGATTCTTATACCATTTTGAACAAAGCCAAAGCAGAAGGTTATGACCTTTATGCACTTACTTTTGATTATGGCCAGAAGCACGATAAAGAAATTGAGTTTGCCAGCAACGCCTGTAAAGAACTAGAGATCAATCATAAGATCATCGACATCACCGCAATTAATCAGTTGCTGCAAAGCTCTTCTTTGACCTCGGATATTGATATCCCTGAAGGTCATTATGAGTCGATTAATATGATGTCTACCGTAGTGCCGAACCGTAATATGATTTTATTATCATTGGCGATTGGTTATGCCGTTGATATTGGCGCTGGTAAAGTATTCTACGGTGCCCACTCTGGTGACCACGCCATCTACCCGGATTGCCGCCCAGATTTTGTTCACGCCATGAATCATGTAGCTAAACTGGCTAACTATGAGCCTGTGGACATTGTTACGCCGTATTTGAACAGCGATAAATCAGAAATTCTGGCTGATGGCCTAAAAATGGGCCTAGATTACGGAAAATCTTGGACCTGTTATAATGGCCGCGACAAAGCTTGTGGCAAGTGTGGTTCGTGCGTCGAACGTTTAGAAGCATTTGAATTAAACAAGACAACAGACCCATTGGCTTATGAAGCCCTTTAAAACGATTAACTGTTAAGTAAGCCGTAATGACAAAGACGTATCGCGTAAAAGAGATTTTTTATACCCTTCAAGGGGAAGGTGCCCAAGCGGGTCGCCCTTCTGTTTTCTGCCGTTTCAGCAAATGCAACTTGTGGAATGGTAAAGAAGAGTCTCGCGCGCAATCGGTTTGTGATTTTTGCGATACGGATTTTGTCGGCACTGACGGTGAAAATGGCGGAATCTATTCTGCCAAAGCGCTGGTTGAGCTGATTGCGTCTTTATGGCCAGGCAAGCCGTCCCCAAAATCTAGAAACAAAAATCAAGGTTCTCCTTATATTGTTTGCACCGGTGGCGAACCTCTACTGCAGCTTGATGAACCATTAATAGAGGTCATGCACGACTTTGGTTTTGAAATTGCTGTAGAAACCAATGGCACCTTGCCTGCTCCTGAAGGGCTTGATTGGGTTTGCTTAAGCCCAAAAGCCGACGCCGAACTCGTTTTAATTGAGTGCGATGAATTGAAGCTGGTGTATCCACAACCGTTGGCAATGCCTGAATCCTTCGATTACGTGCAAGCAACTCACCGCTATTTGCAACCCATGGCCGACGCGTCTCTGGATTATATCGTCTCGGATGCTCACCAAGGTTTATCTCAAAGCAATACTCAAAAGGCGACTAATTATTGCCTGAAACATCCGCAGTGGAAGTTAAGTCTACAAACCCATAAAATGCTGGGCATAGAATAATAATCCTTAGAGTAAGGAATACTCATGCCAGCTTCAGATATTTTGTTATTTGAAATAGAAAATCACATTGCCACCCTCACCTTAAATCAGCCTGAAACCCGCAACTCGATTTCAGAATTTGAAATGATTGATGCCATTGTTTCAGCCTGTGATGAACTCAATCAAAACCCCGATATTCGCGTCGCCATCTTAACCGGTGCAGGCAGTGCTTTTTGCTCCGGTGGTAATGTAAAAGACATGCGTGATAAAAAAGGCATGTTCTCGGGTTCAAATGATGATCTTGCCGACAACTATCGCAATGGTATTCAAAGAATTCCTTTAGCGTTAAGCCAAGTTGAAATTCCCTTAATTGCCGCAATCAATGGTCCAGCAGTCGGGGCAGGCTGTGACCTTACCTGCATGTGCGATATTCGCATTGCCTCAGACAAAGCCAAGTTTGCCGAAAGCTTTATTAAAGTTGGGATTATTCCTGGCGATGGTGGCGCATGGTTTTTGCCACGTATTATCGGCATCAGCCGCGCCTCGCAAATGGCCTTAACCGGACAAATGATCGATGCCCCAACCGCCTTACAATGGAACCTAGTCTCTGAAGTGGTTGCCCATGATGTGTTAATACAACGCGCGAATGAATTAGCCCAACAAATTGCCTGTAATCCACCGCAAGTAATTCGCGCGACTAAGCGCTTATTAAAGCTGGGACAGACGATGGAGTTACCTGCGCTGCTCAATGAATCTGCGAAGGTACAAGCACAAATGCACGCCACACAAGATCATCTTGAGGCAGTTAATGCCTTTTTAGAAAAACGCCCTGCTCACTTTAAAGGTTGCTAACAGCATGACCTCAATAATGACTCGTATTGGTTTTATTAGCGCCATACTGTTTTCTACGACTGCCTGCTTAAGTAATGAAAAAATAGCCGCTGTGCCTGACAGTAAGCAGCCACCAACAGCTGAGGCTTTGATAACTCAAGTACCATCTCATCATATCGGTGATAAATTTCGTAATCCTTATTTGCCCGCCGACTTTCAACCGAGCACCTTTGCCTTTCTTAAGGCACGTTTTTTTGATGACATGCAATGGCCAGATGAACCTGAAAATTATCGAGAATACTGGCAAGCAGCCAACTTAGAAAAAATACACAACCCAGATTTTAATAAAGCCCAAGCGACCCTCATCGGTCACTCGACTGTATTATTACAGTATCGCGGGATCAATATTTTAACCGACCCTATATTTTCAGAGCGCCCATCGTTCTCACAAAATATCGGACCAAAACGCTTCACGCCTCCTGCGCTTACCATCGATCAACTGCCCAATATCGATATTATTGTGATCTCTCATAATCATTACGACCATCTTGATGTGGATTCAGTGAAAGCACTGACTAGCTCAGATTTTGTAAAAAACACCAATGGCACACAACCGCTTTGGTTGGTGCCATTAGGATTAAAAGCATGGTTTACGCAGTTTGAAGTGAGCAACATTCAAGAATTAGATTGGTGGCAAACCGTTCAGATTAGCGGCCTAACTATTCAAGCTCAACCAAGCCAGCATTGGTCTCGTAGAAGTATATTTGATACCAATAAAAGCTTATGGGCTTCATGGGCTTTTGCCTGGCCAGAGATTGATGACACAGAAAATGCCAGTGAAAAATTTACAGCCTGGTTTGGTGGCGACACCGCCTACAACCCGTATCAATTTAAAGAAATTGGTGAAGCATTAGGCGAGATCGATTTGGCTATGATTCCTATTGGTGCTTATGAGCCACGCTGGTTTATGAAAACTCAACATGTGAATCCATTAGATGCGGTAGAGATTTTTAAAGACATAAATGCTAAATCAGCTTTTGGAATTCACTGGAATACGTTTGTATTAACCGCCGAAGCGGTTGATGAGCCGCCAAAAGCACTTAAACGAGCCCTGCAAAAAAATGGACTTGATGCAGAGCTTTTTCAAGCGATGAATATTGGTGCCACATGGGCTCAGCCTTAGCTGACGCTCAAGGGCTGACGACGAAATAATAAGATAATAACAATAAGTAATAAAAGACCGATTACACTGAGCAACCCAATAATCAACATATTATTATCCAGCATAGAGGAAGTCTCGAAAAGGCTGAGATCTGATACATTTTGATTAAGCTTACGCTCTGCTGGCTTAAATCCAGTGGGAATTACCGATGAAGCAGCGGATAAAGCGGGTTCAATTAAAACTTGAGCGGGATAAGAAACTTCGATGACTTGTCCTGATTGAGTTCCGAACTTTATAGTGGACAATTCAATATGAATAGCCTTATCACTTTTGTTAATAAAACCAATTCTAGCTAGATGTCCACGACCGGCTACGGGCTCTGCCGGTTTTAATAAACTGACCGCGTAACGAATACGTCCTTTTCTAACATCAACATTATTAGCAACTTCATAAGAGCTTTCTGAAAAGAAATCACCTTTTAGAATTTGAGGGCCCGATTGCTTATCATTAACATCCACAATGGATAAATCACTACTAGGATAGAGAACCTCCAATTCCATTCCATAAGCCGCAGGAATATTCTCACCATAAAAATCTAACCAACGAACACCGCCCTCATCTTCAGTAGAAAGCTCTATTCGCCCTTCTGCAAGCACTAGATTAGAAAGCAATAAAACTGCTAGAGTGATTATATATTTCATTATTATTCCTTCACAATGACCTCAGACTAATTGTCTGAGATCATATTATCTAAAGATTAGAATGTTAACTACAGTGGATTACACTGAGCAGAACCAAAATGACTACCCAAAATGGCTAGATCTTGAATATTAATCGTATCATCTTTATTCAAATCAGCTTTAGCATCATAATCAGCATCTCCTTGATTAGAACGATAACGCGCGGCCATAAAAGTAAAGTCTGCAATATCAATATTCCCATCAGCATTAATATCCCCTGCCAATAGCTCAATCGAACCTAGATCAACGGCAATGCCTTCGGCAACATTTGCAGCCTGACAGCTCTGCACGTAATTCTCAGAAGCTAAGCTAATTGTAAACTCACCATCGCGTAAGCCGTCAAACTCAAAATGACCACTCTCATCAGTAATTACTGTAACCTGACGACCATCTATTGTTAGTACAACTTCAACGCCCGATAGATCAGCAACGCCTGGGATTTCAATAACACCTGATACAGATCCTGCTCCACCATGAACACCATCATCAATACGAATAGTTGCTGGCGTTAACGTTACTTGTAATAACTGGCCATTTTTATCAGACACTTCAGCTGCACAAATAACCTGAACATCCTCAGTAGTAAATTCTGCAATCACATCAGCCAATACAAAGCTGCCTGCGCCTGTAAAAGCCAATTCAGGAGCCACTAAAGTTTCTGTAGCCGTAATAGCAGAGACACTATAAATCAAAGGCAGAGTCATAGTATTTTGAGAACCAAATAAACCATTATAATTTGCTTGAGTGATAGATAAAGATTCACTAGAAAGGTTACAGTTTACATCCAAGCCATAGATATTTGTGCCAGAAACATCAACAGAAAATTGTGAGGCTTGATTTGAGTATGGGTCTATGACCGAGTGAACTGGAGTTATAGAAATTTCGTTTTCTGATTCAGAGGCTAAGTTCAACCAAGAGAGGCTCGCTTCAAAATCAAGCTCGCCTGATACTAATGTCATTGTTACGCCATAAGTCATGGCAACATTACCTTCCACTGAAATTTGATCAATCAATATTGTGTGAAACTCAGTAAAATTTTGATCTTCTGGCATTACTAATTTACGCTCAATTACTTGATTTTTAATAAAATCATACAAATAAAACTCGGTTCCGCCAGTCTCACCATCTACTCCAGCATCAACTCGCACATATTGCACAATACCCGTGTTAGTTAACAATCTTGGTAGCAAGCCACCATACCCATATACGTCAAACGGGACATGATGCTCTACTACAACTGAAGAAATAATATCAATTAACAGAATAACTAATTCTCCTAATTCATTCCTAGCAGGAAGGGTTATATATTGGCTATTATTAGAAATTAACGCAGTGTGTACGATTCCTTTCGTGATATTAATATCATAACTTGATGGAAGCATGTCTTTAACAGATGACATAATTCCAGAAGTAACATTATATTTATAGAATCGACTACTCCCTAGAAGATTTTTTGAATCGTAATCAGCTTGTAATATTAAATCACCCTGGTCATTAATATCTAACCCATGAGCTGCTGTAGTTTGAAAATTCACAACATTTCCATTTGCAAGCGTGTATGAAGTAGGTACTAGTTTTTCCTCATTATTTTCTTTATCAAAATAATATAAAGTTCCGTCCTTATCATATTTTATGAATCTACCATTCGGTGATACTGACCATACAGATTCAACATCAGGTTTATATATTGTTATTTCATTAGTTACGAAACTATACCTATATGCTGTACTCGAAGCGCTGTCGTTAACACTACTATTATGTGTAAATACAATAGACTGAGAAACATCATTCTCGAAATATAAGAGAGAAAATGATTGTCTATCTTTAATGGAATTAGTCATTACTCGACTAGAAGAAATGGTTATATCTAATATTCGATCATATCGGTGAATGATATAATCAATCGTCGAAGCATCTGCTAAATTTTCATGCTCAGTAACATAAGCGATAAATCTTCCATTCGAACTAATATCAGTCCCCGTTCCTCGTAAAAAAAGTAATGACACCATAGGTTTATTACCTTGACTGCCAAAATTAACACCATCACCAGCTGGGTTTATAGGTTGATTTTCAGATAAGTTTGCAGAAGAAACCTGCACGATAAAGAGTAAAGCTAAAGCGCTAAGAAATCTCATGATAGTTCTCATTATTTTTATGAGTTGCGACTCTAAAATAAGATACCTATAAAAAACATCACTCCACTTACAAAGCACTTACATATACTACATTGTTCGTAGTAAAAAATAATTGTGTTATCCAATAATTATCAGGCTACATTTGAATAAGCAACATTATGAGTTCTAGCAGCCGGCCTCAGAATAAACTAAGACCGATGCATTTAAAAATCACAAATTACATTGTGTAGAACCGAAGTGACTACCCAAAATTGCTAAATCTTGAATATTAATCGTATCATCTTTATTCAAATCAGCTTTAGCATCATAATCAGCATCTCCTTGATTAGAACGATAACGCGCGGCCATAAAAGTAAAGTCTGCAATGTCGATATTCCCATCAGCATTAATATCTCCTGCCAATAGCTCAATCGAACCTAAATCAACAGCAATACCTTCGGCAATATTTGCAGCCTGACAGCTCTGCACGTAATTCTCAGAAGCTAAGCTAATTGTAAACTCACCATCACGTAAGCCGTCAAACTCAAAATGACCAGTCTCATCAGTAATTACTGTAACCTGACGACCATCTATTGTTAGTACAACTTCAACGCCCGATAGATCAGTAATACCTGGTAACTCAATGACACCAGACACTGAACCTAAGCCACCATGAACGCCATCATCAATGCGTATTGTTGCAGGCGTTAAAGTAACCTGAAGTAGCTGACCATTTTCATCAGACACTTCAGCGGCACAAATAACTTGAACATCTTCCGTTATAAACTCAGCAATAACATCAACTAGAGCAAAGCTGCCTGCGCCTGTAAAAGCCAACTCAGGGGCCACTAAAGTTTCTGTAGCCGTAATAGCAGAGGCACTATAAATCAAAGGCAGTATCATTGTATTTTGAGAGCCAAAAAGGCCACCATAATTTGCTTGAGTAATAGATAATGAAGAACTTGAAAGGTTACAGCTTACATCTAAACCATAGATATCATGGCCTGATACATCAACTGAAATTTGCACATTAGGTGTTGCGTAAGGGTCAACCGTTAATGCTGTTGGCGAAACTTTTACTGACACTGTTTCTGTATTCATACTTTCAAAAATCAACAAATATGATTTTTTATTTGCTCGACCTGTAAACCCACCAATACCTTTCCTAGGGCCACTGGATAATGCCTCGCCCATTAAAACACTTGAATGATCAGCCGCAACCGATGCAAAAGTTCCAAATTCTAAATAGCCTAACTTAGCTAGGATCATCGATTGCATTGCATCTGCATACATAACGTTCATCTGAGCCTCCATGCCATCTGGTGAACCGGCATTTAATAATATTTCTTTTGCAGCCTCAGACAGATCAGGATATGCAGAAAATCCAGAATTTTCTGCAATGATTTCATTACGTATTATCGATTTTTTTTCTTCCGGTATGCCTTTAATTAAAAAGTTGGCTAGCTCTCCCGATAAATATTGATAATTACCATCAAGATCATAAACATAGGTAGTTAATGCTGGAACATCAGCAGGATTACCTTTGCTGCCATATAAATAATCACCTACAAATGCTAATGAACCAAACATAGATACCATAAGAAACGGGTCAGCAGGTGTGGGCTGATCTAGGCAATGAAAATACTCACCAGGATATTTAATTGCATTCTGCTCTAAAGAACTATGATAACTTTCCAACCAACCGACGTAATGATCAGTCAAAAAACCATCATCCATCGCCTGTTTGAACTCCATATTTGTCGTGGTAGCTGTTATTACAAATATATCTCCCAGTATTATATTCGCAGCGGCTATATCCTCGGGAAGATTTGGGTAATTCCCTAGCACGACACGGTATTCAGTCCCTGTTGTTATCAACTCATTTAACATAGCCTCGAAACTTGAATCTTCCGCATTTGCAGTAAAATCAAATGAGCTATATTCCAACTTACATTCTTTTGCACTCTCAAGCTCACCTGAATCTGAAAAGTATATATAATCACCATCAGAGATTATTCCGATACTATCCATAGTTCCTATTGCTGGAGTAGGAACAAAAAATCCTTCTTGTGTCACTCCTGTAAGACTATCGTCTGCATGGACTTTAATATAACGCATATCAGAGCCATTGAAGTCTTTCATAGTTATCTCAACAGCTGATTCTCCATAATAAAAAAGAGAGTTATTAGCCTCAGAATAAGTACCAGTATCCAGATTTCCTAAGAAACCACGAGCAAAGCTAAATGCTTTATCACTAGCAGTCCTCCCCATAAAGGCAGACCCTGCAAAATTAAATTTATCAAAATCAAACCCAACGATCGTCTCACAATGATCAGTAACACTCGCGCTCTCAGCCCACCCCTCAATTTCACATCTGTAATAACCATTAATATTATTACCGTCAATATCATCAACCGTCACATAACCATCAGATAGCTGATAACCTGAAAATCCATTTTGCCAAGGAATCATTAAATTTTGGCTATATAAATAGCCTGTTGCTTCCGAAATTAATCTTTTGGCGACGATATTAAAATCTTCACCATCTGAACTGGAATCAAATCCTAAATCTGTATACTGGGCTAAGTTATTCGGTGCATCAGGATAGTTTTCTAAAAACCCAGCATTTACTCCTGTTAAATAATTACCGTTAAGATGGGACATCGCTTCTCCTGCTGATATATCTTTACTCATATCAGCAATCGAAAAGCCAGTAGGATTATTGTCATTATCCAAACGAACCAATAAGACTTGCTTTGCTTTATTATGATTCATAATAATAATATTGGTATCTGACATACTCTCACCAACATCATAGGTTTGCATTGGTAATGCAGTCTTAAATTCTGGCAGGTTCGCCAAAGATATTTCACTCGCAGTGCAGAATACTGCGATGGAAAACATCATGGTTTTTAATCTCATAATACGATTTCCTTTATCATTTTATTTTTATTATTTAGCTCTATAAATGAGCATTATAAATTTCGCCGATAAAGTCTAATTGAAACGATAGTGCAAGATATAAAAACCTTTATATTATTATTAAATCGTGCCTAAAATACGAAAATAGGACTGGTTAGTACTCCTTAACTCTAGCCTCTAAAGCGGCTAAATTTTTGCGGAATCTCTAGCGCTCACCAACTTATACCAGCGCGCAAGATGAGGATGCTTGTCTTCATCGATGCGACGCTTAATCACTTTAGCAAAATCAATCGCACATAAAGCTGTGATATCAGCGACAGTGAATGTATCCCCAGCCACGAATTCAGATTCAGCCAAGCGCTTATCCAATTTATGTATTTGCTTATCCGCATCAACGGCGCTCACTTCTGAAAAATCAGCCACCTGAGTCGTCACCGCTTTCCACATAGGATTGCCATGGCGGAATGAAAGCGCAATAGAGGTATACAAGCCCAGCTCCATGCGTCGATTCCACATCTCAATCAAAGCTTTAGATTTTGCATCCGTCCCCATTAATGGGCTCTCTGGGTAAACCTCTTCAAAATAGCGGCTGATCGCCATCGATTCACTAATTCGTTCGCCATCATCTAGCTCTAAAACAGGCAAACCACCATAAGGGCTGATTTCACGAAATTCTTTACTGAACGTTTCGCCCTTTGCTATATCCACATTGACAACTTCAATGCCAGCTTCAGCATAAGAGACCCCTTTTTCTGCTAAGAACATGCGCACGCGACGTGGATTGGGGGCCATTTTAAAATCGTATAACTTCATTTTATTATCTCTATTTTGCCAAAGTAGTTTACCGATGAGTAAAAAAATTAACTTTTTCAAACTGATTGGTCAACAACTAATTAAATCAATGTTAAGCTCTGGTTATAATTAGCGATTTAATTGAAGACGGGATTTCATGGGCAGACCAAAGAGTTACGATCAACAAGACGTTCTTAAAAAGACCATGCTGAAATTCTGGCAAACAGGCTTTGCCGAAACCTCAATGTCTGACCTTGAAGCCGCAACATCATTAAACCGCTATAGCCTTTACAAAGGTTTTGGCGATAAAGAAACTCTATTTGAGCAAGCGTTAGAATATTACCAAGATCACATCATTGCTCGAATGTTAGCACCGCTAACCCAAGCCGATCCTTCTATAAGCGCCATTCAGGCGTATTTTCTGCGACTTAATAGCTTGTTAAAAGGCAAGTTTGGCCATTATGGCTGCCTGTTTCAAAACAGCCAAAAAGAAGGCATCAGTCAAAATACGTTGGTCAAACAATATGCGGTAAACCTGTGGCTTCATCAACATGCGTTATTCTCTGCTTGCCTAAGCAATAGTGACTGCCAACTGCCCTTTGCCAAAGAACATGGCGTGCAATTATTACTGGCACAATCGCAATCTCAAATAAGCCTAGCCCGCTCCCACGCCCCCGCTCAAGTACTCGACGCACAATGCGCATCTATCATCGCTCTATTAGACAGCTGGGCTATCAAGCGTTAAGTCGCAAACCGCACATTAAGCCATCAATAACAAAACAGAGACTAGACCTATTCTATAGTTTACGTTAACGTAAAGGTAAAGGTAATGATTAATAATCAGCCAGTATCCAGCATAAGTAGTCTATGAAATGACAGTTAAGACCTATACGATTGGTGAGCTTGCCCAAGAGTTTGATACCACCACCCGCGCCATACGTTTTTATGAAGACCAAGGGCTAATAAGCCCTCAGCGCGAAGGCCAAAAGCGCATATACAATCCCAGCGATCGCATCACCATTAAATTGATCATGCGCGGCAAACGACTGGGGTTTTCATTGGCGGAGAGCAAAGAGTTGATAGAGCTGTATAACAGCGCAGATAATAACCAAGAGCAGTATAAAAGAGTTATTGAGCAAGTCAGAATCAGTCGCGAACGTTTATTACAACAGCAAGCCGACATTGAAATGATGCTGCTTGAACTCGACGAGCATGAATCAAGAGTTAACGCTGACATGAAGACGGGCCAATAACCCACAGTTGTTTTAGAAAACAGTGACACCCTATTGAAAACTCGATTGATACAAAATAATAAAAAATAAAATTAAACGATAATTTATAAAGGCATTCACCATGACGTCTCCTTCTACAAAACCAAATTATACCAGCACCCCGAATATCTCAACCTACCAAGAGCTGAATTTTGGCCATGGCGAAACCATCGATATGTTACGCGCCAGCGTGAATGCCTTCGCCGCCAAAGAAATCGTGCCACTGGCGGATCAAACCGATAAAGAAAATGCCTTTCCGAACCAGCTGTGGAAAAAATTCGGCGACATGGGTTTGCTCGGTATGACGGTAAGTGAAGAGTTTGGTGGCAGTAACATGGGGTATTTGGCTCACACTATTGCCATGGAAGAAATCAGCCGCGCGTCTGCTTCTATCGGTTTAAGTTATGGTGCTTTTTCAAACTTATGCGTCAATCAAATTTTTCGTAACGGCACTCAAGCACAAAAAGAAAAGTACCTACCTAAGTTGGTTTCTGGCGAACACATTGGCGCATTAGCCATGAGCGAAGCAAATGCGGGTTCTGATGTTGTTAGTATGAAAATATCGGCTAAAAAAGTTGTCGATGAAAAAGCAGAGCGATACATTTTAAACGGCAATAAAATGTGGATCACCAACGGCCCTGATGCCGATACCTATGTTATTTACGCTAAAACCGATCTGGAAAAAGGCGCGCACGGTATCACCGCCTTTATTGTTGAACGTAACTCACCAGGTTTCACTCAAGGCGAAAAATTGGATAAGTTAGGCATGCGCGGCTCCAATACTTGCGAGCTAATTTTTCAAGATGTTGAAGTGCCGGCAGAAAATATCCTCGGTGGTTTAAACCAAGGGGTAAACGTTTTAATGAGCGGGCTTGATTATGAGCGCGTGGTTTTATCCGGCGGCCCCACTGGCATCATGCAAGCGTGTATGGACATTGTTGTTCCTTACATTCACGACCGCGAACAATTCGGTAAAAGCATTGGTGAGTTCCAACTGGTACAAGGAAAGATCGCCGACATGTATACCAGCATGAATGCCTGTAAATCGTACCTTTATACAGTAGCCGCGGCTTGTGATCGTGGCGAAACTACACGTAAAGATGCGGCGGGTGTCATCTTATACTGCGCTGAAAAAGCAACCCAAGCCGCGTTGGATGCAATTCAATTACTCGGTGGTAATGGTTACATCAATGATTTCTCTACCGGCCGATTATTACGCGACGCCAAATTATATGAAATTGGCGCCGGCACCAGTGAGATTCGCCGCATGTTAATTGGCCGTGAAATTTTTGCGGAAACAAAATAGCACTGAATAAATTGTGCATTGAATAAATAGGAGCGCTCTGACTCATGCCAATATTAAAAACTTCTGCCAATGCTAATAGCGAAGAATTTAAAAATAACAAACAGCACAACCTTGGTCTGGTTGATGATCTTTATCAGCACATTGAAATTATCAAGCAAGGCGGTGGCGAAAAATCTCTTGCCCGCCACATTAGTCGTGGCAAGTTACCGCCACGCGAACGGGTAAATAAATTACTCGATGAAGGCGCAGCGTTTTTAGAAATTGGTCAACTGGCTGCATTAGGTGTTTATGCTGAAAGTATTCCAGCCGCTGGGGTGATTGCAGGTATCGGCCGAGTCTCTGGTGTTGAGTGCATGATCGTGGCGAACGACGCGACTGTGAAAGGCGGTACGTATTATCCGCTATCCGTTAAAAAACATTTACGCGCCCAAGAAATTGCCGCAAAAAATCGCTTACCCTGCATCTACCTTGTCGATTCTGGCGGTGCTAACTTACCGCAGCAAGCGGAAGTATTTCCAGACAGAGACCATTTTGGCCGCATCTTTTTTAATCAAGCGAACATGTCCGCCCGTGGCATTCCGCAAATTGCGGCGGTGATGGGGTCTTGTACCGCAGGTGGCGCTTATGTTCCGGCCATGAGCGACGAATCGATTATTGTAAAAGAACAAGGCACGATTTTTCTGGCTGGGCCGCCGTTAGTAAAAGCGGCAACGGGAGAAGAAGTCAGTTCAGAAGATTTAGGCGGCGGCGATATGCATACCCGCATATCGGGAGTTGTTGATCATCTGGCAGAAGATGATGAGCATGCCCTTGCCCTCGTTCGACAAGCAGTTAAAAATCTTAATTGGCAAAAACCCATTGCTATGAACTTGGCAAACCAAGTCAATGAACCTCTCTATCCGGCAGAAGATCTATACGGTTTAGTGCCCACTGATTTAAAGAAACCTTTTGATGCGCGTGAACTCATTGCCCGCATTGTCGATGGCTCTGAATTTGATGAATATAAATCGCGTTTTGGCACCACCTTAGTCTGCGGCTTTGCCAATCTTTATGGTTACCCTGTCGGCATCGTTGCCAATAACGGTATTTTATTTTCCGAATCCGCACAAAAAGGTGCGAACTTTATTGAGCTCTGCTGCCAGCGAAAGATTCCGTTATTATTTTTACAAAACATCACTGGCTTTATGGTCGGGAAAAAATACGAGCAAGAAGGTATCGCCAAACATGGTGCGAAAATGGTAAATGCGGTTGCCTGTGCCAAAGTACCTAAATTGACATTAGTCTTTGGAGGCAGTTTTGGCGCTGGCAATTATGGCATGTGTGGCCGAGCGTACGATCCGAACTTTATGTTCATGTGGCCCAATGCTCGTATCTCGGTCATGGGTGGCGAGCAAGCCGCCAGTGTGATGGCACAAGTTACTCGTGATGCAAAAGAAAAACGCGATGAGTCTTGGTCTGCTGAAGAAGAAGCCGAATTCAAAAAGCCGCTATTAGAAAAATATGAAAACGAAGGTCATCCTTATTATGCCAGTGCCCGCTTATGGGATGATGGCATTATTGACCCAGCCCAAAGCCGCGAAGTTTTAGGGTTAGCCTTATCTGCTTGTTTAAATACACCGATTGAAGAGACGCAGTTTGGCGTCTTTAGAATGTAGGGCTGAAGATAATGACAAAAGCAACACAAACGCTAGCCTCTCCTTTATTAGTTGAACATGATAATGGCGTAACCACGTTAACACTCAACCGCCCGGCAATTAATAATGCCTTCGATGATGAAATAATCAGTTTATTAATTATGGCATTAGACGACTGCCGTTTTAATGATGCGGTAAAGGTTGTGAAATTAACCGGCGCAGGCAAACATTTTTCAGCTGGTGCCGATCTTAATTGGATGCGCCGCATGGCTGATCTTGATTACAGTGAAAATCGAGAAGACGCTGGCCAACTCGCGCGATTAATGAATACCCTTTATCATTTTAATAAACCGACCATTGCTGAAATTAATGGCGCATCTTATGGCGGTGCGGTTGGCCTTATTGCCTGTTGTGATATTGCCATTGCCAGCGAGAAAAGTATTTTTTGTTTAAGCGAAGTTAAAATTGGCTTAATACCCGCCGTTATCAGTCCATATGTTGTAAAAGCGATTGGAGAGCGACAAGCTCGCCGTTATTTTATCTCGGCAGAAGTGATCACGTCAGAACAAGCACTGAATTTAAATCTCGTACACGAAGTCGTGCCTGCAAAAAAACTAACATCACGCGTAGATGAAATAGTTTCGACTCTGCTTAATAACGGACCTAAAGCGATGGGCATGAGTAAAGCGCTGGTACAAAAAGTCGCCAATGAAAAATTGGATGAAAACCTGAACCACTATACCCGTGATCTAATTGCCCAAGTGCGAGTATCCGACGAAGGCCAAGAAGGTCTATCAGCCTTTTTAGAAAAACGCCCAGCGAACTGGATAAAGGCGGTATCACAATGAACGCTTCTGCTATCAAGAAATCTGTAATCACTAAAATGTTAATCGCCAATCGCGGTGAAATTGCCTGCCGTATTATTCATACAGCAAAAAAAATGGGCATAAAAACAGTTGCCGTTTATTCAACCGCCGATGCCAAAGCAAAGCACGTTCAATTTGCAGACGAAGCCATATGGATAGGTGAAGCCGCCCCCAAAGACAGCTATTTACGCGGCCAGCATATTATTCAAGCAGCCAAAGAATCGGGTGCACAAGCTATTCACCCAGGCTATGGTTTTTTATCTGAAAACGCGGCCTTTTCAAAACTCTGTGCTGATAATCAGCTCATTTTCATTGGCCCACCCGCCAGCGCAATCGAAGCGATGGGGTTAAAAGCCCAAGCCAAAATTCGTATGGAAGCCGCCAACGTGCCATTAGTCCCTGGCTATCATGGCGACGATCAATCGGTTGAGCGAATTAAACAAGCCTGTATTGATATTGGTTTTCCGGTGTTATTAAAAGCCTCTGCCGGTGGCGGTGGCAAAGGCATGCGAGTTGTTGAATCGTTAGCAGGCATTGAAGATGATATTGCGGGTGCACAACGTGAAGGCTTAAACTCTTTTGGTGATAGTCATTTATTAGCTGAAAAATATTTGGCAAGACCGCGCCATATAGAAATTCAATTGTTCTGTGATCAGCAAGGCAATGGTGTTTATTTATTTGAGCGTGATTGCTCTATCCAGCGTCGTCATCAAAAAATTGTTGAAGAAGCACCTGCCCCAAACTTTCCTGAATCCATTCGAAAAGCGATGGGAGAAGCGGCACTTAAAGCAGCCCACGCCATTGGCTATGTCGGCGCGGGTACCGTCGAATTCTTATATGAAAATGGTGAGTTCTATTTCATGGAAATGAATACTCGCTTGCAAGTTGAGCACCCTATTTCTGAATACATTACTCAGCAAGATTTAGTGGCTTGGCAAATAACAGTGGCGGCAGGTGAGCCCTTGCCCGTAACTCAAGAGGAGCTAAAAATTCATGGCCATGCCATTGAAGTGCGTTTGTATGCTGAAGATCCCGATAATGACTTTTTACCAACAGCGGGTAAAATTGAAGATTTTATTTATCCAGCAGCGAGTAGTTTTTCTCTAAATTATGAATCGGGTATTCGTATGGATACAGGGGTAGATTCAGGGGATGAAGTTTCTCCTTTTTACGATCCGATGATTGCAAAGCTCATTGTTTGGGGAAAAGATCGTACTACGGCTATTAATAAACTCAAAGATGCCCTAAACCAAACTCATATAACAGGCTTAACAACGAATGTTCGTTATTTAGAAAATCTAATTGGCCTTGAGTCATTTCAACAGGCACAGCTCGATACCCACTTTGTGGAAGATAATGCTGAAGCAATAAAAAGCAGCGCAACATTAACCCTGCATCAACAGCGCTTACACCAAATCTGCGCCGCTTGGTATTTATACCAACAGCGATTAGCCTCTACTGATAAAAACTGTCGTCAAATTCAATCAAATGATATCCATTCTCCATGGAATATGAAAAATGGCTGGCGGCTCAATAGCGGCCATGGCGATCCTATTCTGTTAATAAAATCTGAACAATTAGATAGCAAACTAGCAGTACAGATTCAACCCCTACCCTCAGGCCGTTATTTGATATTGTTAGACGAGCAGTGTTATACCCTGCAAGCTCCGACTCATTCAGCAACCTTAAATAATGCAGCAATCCTTAATAATTCACACAGCTTAAGCTTGGTGATTAAAAGCGCTGGTGAACATAGTTTTAATCAATCACTCAAGGCTCAGGTTTTGCGCAGCGGCGCTAACATTCAAGTACATAGCCATTATGGCAGCAGCGAATTCGTTCAGTCTGCGCGTTTAACCATCGGTCAAAACGAAGAAGAAAATGAGCAAGGTTTGCATGCGCCAATGAATGGCTGCCTTACCGAAGTTCGAGTTCACAGCGGTGACAAGGTGAATCGCGGAGATATTCTGGTGATTATGGAAGCGATGAAAATGGAGCATACAATCAAGGCACCTTATGATGGCACCATAGCTGAAATATTTTTCAATCAAGGCGATCTTATCGATGAAGGCCGAGAGATTTTGTCTTTCTTAGATGAGCACTCAATATGATTAAGCGAGAGGGCATGAAATATCCAGAGTCTGTGCGCATTGTCGAAGTTGGCCCAAGAGACGGTTTACAAAATGAGCCTTTGCCGATTTTCAGCGATGATAAAATCGAATTGATTCAGCGCTTAACCCAAGCTGGTATTAGCCATATCGAAGTAGGCAGTTTTGTTTCTGCCAAATGGGTGCCGCAAATGGCTGATTCTTTGGCAGTAATGCAAGGTATTGAGCGCCTTGAAAATGTACGCTACGCCGCACTGACCCCCAACAAACGAGGCTTCGACAAGGCCATAGAAGCGAGAGCCAGTGAAGTGGCGATTTTTGCTGCCGTATCTGAAAGTTTTAGCCAAAAAAACATCAATTGCTCTATCGCCGAAAGCTTACAACGCTTCGAAGAGATTATGATCGCCGCAAAGAGCCAAAATATTCCCGTACGAGGATATGTCTCATGCATTTTGGGATGCCCTTACGAAGGCCCAATAACAAAACAGAACGCGGAGCCTCACTTTGCCAAGGTCAAACACGTTTGCCAGCAGTTATTGACGATGGGCTGCTATGAAGTATCGCTTGGCGATACCATTGGCACTGGAACGCCTAAATTTACCGAACAACTATTGCGCACCTTGCTTGAAGATATTCCAAAGCATCAACTCGCGGTACATTTTCACGATACCTATGGCCAAGCCCTGAGTAATATTTTAGTCGCACTGCAACACGGCATTGCGACCATCGATGCATCGATTGCAGGTTTAGGAGGCTGCCCCTATGCTAAAGGTGCTTCTGGCAACGTTGCGACTGAAGATGTGCTTTATATGCTAGAAGGAATGAATATTGAAACTGGGATTGATCTCGGAAGCCTAATCCAGACTGGAAATTGGTTAAGCCAAAAATTAAATCGTATTAATGGATCAAAAGTGGGGTTAGCACTGAAATAGAGCTTCTCAGCTTTCATTGGCTAATCTCTAGCCAACCCTCACTCATTATGGTACAAACGTACATGTTTAATTTTTAGCCTAAATAATAATGACAATAGCGACTATGGTATCAGCAGAATATTTCCATAATATTAGCCAAGCACTAAAAAATTCCGGGGCGTTCAAACCCACATTAGTTTTGGATAAAACTCGCCTCGATCAAAACCTTGATCATTTATTAGCGGTGATCCAACGTGGTTTTGACTATCGTATTGTCGCGAAGTCTCTACCTTCAATTCCGTTATTAGAATATATAATGCAACGCTCAGGCAGTAATCGCTTAATGAGTTTTCATTTGCCTTTTTTATTCCATGTCGTGAAACACTTACCTCAGTCTGATGTGTTATTAGGTAAGCCCATGCCGGTTGCCGCGGCTCGCCAATTTTATCAATGGCATCAGTCTCTCGACAATTCCACTTTCAGCCCGCAAAAACAATTACACTGGCTGGTTGATAGTCTAGAACGTTTACAGCAATACCAAGTGTTAGCAAAAGAGCTAAATTGTAATTTGAATATCAATTTAGAAATTGATGTCGGTTTACATCGTGGTGGTTTTTCAAATAACGATGAGCTACGCAAGAGTTTATTATTATTAAAAAATAACCCTCAGCTAAAATTATCCGGTTTAATGGGCTATGAAGCCCACGTGACAAAAATACCTAAAATAATTGCAGGCCGTAAAAAAACATTTACAGCGGCAATTGCTCGCTATAAACACTGTGTTGATACCGTGGTTGATATCCTCGGCGCAGAGGCACTGAAACCATTAATACTCAATGCTGGCGGCAGTAGCACTTACCCGCTTTATTATAAATCTGATCATCAAACCCATAGCCAGTCAGATTTTATAACTGAAATTGCTACGGCTTCTGCTCTCGTAAAACCGACTGACTTTGATGTGGATACTTTAGAACATCATAGCCCAGCAGCCTTTATCGCCGCACCTGTGTTAAAAATAGTTTATAACCCTGTAATACCCATGGCCCCAGGGCTTTCGAAGCTGATGCATAAAGTCGGTTTATTACCGAAAAAGGCCTGCTTTATCTACGGTGGCAATTGGCTAGCCTCGCCCTATTTCCCAAGTAAAACCAAACGCGCCAATATTTTTGGCCAATCTAGCAATCAAGAAATGTATGAGATCGCAGAGGATAGTGAACTAGCCATTGATGACTTCATTTACTTTAGACCTTCCCAGAGTGAAGCTGTATTTTTACAATTTGGTGAAATTGCAGTTTATGAAAATGGCAAGATTATTGATTGGTGGCCAGTATTTGAAGCCGAGAATACCAGTAACTATCCAACTAATAATAAAAAGCCCAACATAAAATTGGCGTAGACCTAACAATAATAATTTAAGGATTTTCCATGCTACTCGCCCTTGCGTATTTACTGATTCCTGCGCTGATTGTTTTCGCCTGCCAAAACTTTGCATTATTAGATAAAGCCGGTGTTGTGGTTTTATCATTTGGTCTAGGTATTGCTATTGTAGCAGGCTTAGATCTAACACTATTATTCAATATTGAAACGATTACTGCCGTACAAAAAGATGTCTCCGAAATAACCATTGCGATCGCCCTGCCGCTATTACTTTTCTCGATTAATGTTAAAAGTGCCTTAAATATGGCAGGCGATACCATGAAGGGGATGGCACTGGCTTTACTTTCGGTTATTGTCATCAGTACTGTTGGCGCTGTTATTTTTGCCGACCAGGTGGCCGATGTATGGCAGGTTGCAGGCATGTCTGTGGGTGCTTATACCGGCGGCGGTCCTAATATGGCAGCGATTAAAGCAGCCATTGATGCTAAAGAATCTATTTTTGTCACTATGGTAACTTACGACATTTTATTCTCTGCGATGTATTTGATTTTTGTTATGACCATAGGTCAGCGTTTATTTGGCTTGTTTTTACGTAAGTATGAAGCTAAAAATGAAATGGGAGAGATAGATTATGCAGGCATGGAACACCTTGCAGATGAAACGGCTAACGGTTATAAGAAACTCACAAAAATACAACTACTTCCGCAAACGCTTGCCGCACTTCTAAGCTCAGGTTTTGTTGTTGGCCTTGCATTATTTATTGCTAGTTTAGTACCCGAGGCTTATAAATCAACGACGACTATAGTCGGCATTACTAGCCTTGGTTTAATAGCGTCTTTTATTCCAAAAGTTCGCAACCTTGCCAATAGTTTTCAACTCGGTATGTATTTAATTTTGGTATTTTGTTTCACTATGGGCACCATGACGGATACCAGTATTTTTACCAATATCGACTTAGGCCTTGCAGGTTATATCAGTTTTATTTTGCTTGGCTCCCTCATTCTACAAGCGCTACTTTGTAAACTGTTTAATATCGATACCGATACCTTTTTAATTACCTCATCGGCGGCAATCATGTCAGTGCCTTTTATCCCAGTGATTGCGGGTGCATTAAAAAATCGTGAAATTTTATTACCCGGTTTTGCCGCCGCTATTCTCGGTTATGCCATCGGTAATTATTTAGGGATTATTGTTGCTAATGTCAGCCGAGCATTAGTCGGCGCTTAACTATGATCTCGAATAAAACGATTTTAATTGCCGGAGCATCTTCCGGCATTGGCCGCCAAGTGGCGTTATTATTAAGCCATCATAATAATCGTATTATTGTCAGCGCCCGCCGCTCGCCAGCACTCGCAACCTTATGCACTGAAATCATAGCCAACGGTTCACAAGCAATTGCAATCACCTGCGACGCTTTGTCTCAACAGCAAGCTCATGACTGTGTACAGCAAGCGGTTAATACCTTTCAAACACTTGATATCGCCTTATTAAATATTGGCGATGGCCCAGCGTTTAATATGAGCAAAGCGAGTGTGGATGAAATCAATCACAATACCCAATTAAACTACGGCACCCAAATAAACTTTTTGGTACCGTTAATTGCTCAAATGAAGCAGCAAGGTCATGGTTTAATAGCCCATACAAACTCCCTAGCAGGTTTTCTCGGCTTGCCCATGCAAGGCCCCTATTCTGCGGCTAAAGCTGCGGGTCGTATCCTTATGGACAGCTGTCGCATTGAATTGAAACCTTTTGGTATTAAGTTTGTTTCCATCTACCCTGGTTTCGTCGCGACTGAGAGAGTTAACGGTGATGGTATTCCATCACCGTTTGAAATCAGTGAAGTCGCTGCGGCAAAACATGTGGTGCGTGCTTTAGAAAAAGAGAAAGCAGATTATTTATTTCCTTTTATGACGGCCAACTTAGTACGACTAGCGAGAATCCTGCCGAAGTCTCTCGTTAATCAGCTGCTGGCTAAACTTGTTCCTGCCGATTATTAATTTCTTTAATTCCCTTTTTAGAAGCATAAAAAAAACCCGCAACCGATAAAATCGAGTGCGGGTTTTGATGCATCGGTGAGAATGCGCGGCTTATTCAGCTCTTTTTTTTATTTCTTTCTATAACTATTACTTAGCTTCAAGAATAGCCACAACACCCTGGCCACCTGCAGCACAGATAGAGATAAGACCACGGCCTGATCCTTTCTCTTCTAGCATTTTAGCTAAAGATGAAACAATACGACCACCGGTTGCCGCAAATGGGTGACCCGTTGCAATCGAAGAACCATTGACGTTCAACTTACTGCGATCGATTGATCCCATTGCGCTATCACGGCCTAATTTTTCTTTACAGAATTTTTCGTCTTCCCACGCTTTCAGTGTTGAAGCAACAACACCGGCGAAGGCTTCATGAATTTCATAAAAGTCGAAATCTTGCAAGGTTAAACCCGCACGATCTAACATGCTCGACACGGCATACGCTGGTGCCATCAATAAGCCTTCAGCATCTTTGCCGACAAAATCAACCGCGGCTGTTTCGTAAAAAGAAAGATAAGCGCGTACGGGCAAGTTATTTTCTTTTGCCCATTCTTCTGACGCAAGTAATACACAAGAAGCACCATCGGTTAGCGCCGAAGAGTTGGCTGCCGTTAACGTGCCCTTACCTGATTTTTTATCGAAGGCAGGCTTTAGCGACGCCATTTTTTCTAAATTAGGTTCACGTGCTAAGTTATCTTTATCCAACCCTTGAAAAGGCGTGACCAAGTCATTAAAGAAACCACGATCATAAGCGGCTAAAAGATTCTTATGGCTGTTAAAACCAATTTCGTCTTGCTCTTCGCGTGTGATGCCCCACTCTTTTACAGTAATCTCAGTATGCTCACCCATCGACATGTTCGTGCGTGGCTCACCGTTACGAGGAGTTAATGGCGCTAAGTGCTTAGGACGAATCTTAGAAAGCAACTTCAAACGCTGACCCGTCGTTTTAGCACGGTTAACGTCTAAAAGAATTTTGCGTAAACCTTCAGAAACACCAATAGGGGCATCAGAGGTCGTATCAGAACCACCGGCAATACCACAATCGATATGACCTAATGCAATTTTGTTAGCAACCTGCATACACGCCTGCAAGCCAGTACCACAGGCTTGTTGAATATCCGTCGCCGGAGTCATTGGGTGCAATGACGTGCTCAATACACATTCACGCGCTAGGTTGAAATCACGACTGTGCTTGATAACAGCACCGGCCACAACTTCACCGATTTTTTTACCTTGCAGATCATAACGATTAATCAAGCCATTCAATGCTGCTGTCAGCATGTCTTGGTTTGATGCGTAAGAATAAACCGTATTTGAACGCGCGAAAGGGATACGGTTGCCACCAATAATGGCTACTCGACGAATTTGCTGAGTCATGTTGTGTTCCTATTAAATTGGGCTATCTAAATTGGGTTATCTAATCTTAATTTATACTATCTGATACTGGGTTTGGGCCTAGATGTACAGGCCTCATCACCACGAATAAAACGTTAGAACCTGAGTCTACCTGTTAGCGAGCTTCTCGCATTGGCTGAAGTGACGCTATTAGCATTCATGCGGTCAATTAATTGTTGTAGGATAGCTGCTCTAATCCAACTACCTTGGCAGCAATGTATCCAGCGGTTTTTGCTCGATACGGTTAATGACAGCCAAGCTCACAGATTAGTGAGTACACACAAACCCTATACAGCCAATATTTAGAGAGTGGGAAGCGATATCATGGGCAATTTTTACGAAAGCATGTTGAATTCAGGCATGGGCCGCAAAGTATTAAGTACCGTTGGATTACCAACACCGATCGATCTAAACCGTTATAGCGCCAGTCAAGCAACCTTCTTAGAAGGTAATGTTTTAGTCGGCACAGCAAAAAATGGCGAACTTATTTCAGATATCGTACGCAATTTGGGTGAATCTGATGCCAATATTTTTTTCCCTTCAGCCGCAACCACCGCGAACGAAATTGTAAAAGCGGGTGCCGATCACTCTGTAAAAGTGACCCAAGTTGAATGTACAAAAGGGATGAAAGAAAAATTCAACGTGGTTGTTTTTGATGCCTCCGGTATCGAAGATGGCGAAGGTCTATCACAGCTTTATACCTTCTTTAACCCTATCATGCGCAGCCTAACGTCTAATGCACGAGTTATCGTGCTGGGTCGTCCGCACATGAAAGCTAAAAACGGTGAAAAAGCCGCGGCGATGCGTGCACTAGAAGGCTTTACTCGCTCTGTTTCAAAAGAAGTTGGTAAAAAGAGCTCGACCTCTCAAGTTGCTTATATTGAAGAAGGCGCTGAGCAGCAAATGGATTCAACCATTCGCTTCTTAGTCTCGGCTAAATCAGCGTATGTAGCTGGCCAAGTGATTCATGTGCGTAAAGGTGATGTCGTTCAATACCCTGATTGGCATAAGCCTTTAGCCGGTAAAGTCGCTTTAGTCACCGGCGCTTCACGCGGTATTGGTGAATCAATCGCCCGTACCTTGTCCCGTGATGGCGCAATTGTATTGGGTTTAGACATTCCACCAGCAGAAGCAGATCTTAATAAGGTTATGGCTGAAATTGGCGGTGAATGCCTATTAGCCGACATTTCTTCCAAAGAAGCGCCAGCACAAATTGCTGCCAAACTGAAAGAAATGGGCGGTGCCGACATCGTTGTTCATAACGCCGGTATTACCCGCGATAAGACACTTGCGAACATGCCGCAGCACTGGTGGGACATGACCATTGCGATTAACTTATCAGCAGAAGAACACATCAATAACGAATTATTCGCCACCAATACCATCAATACCGGCGGCAGCATCATCTGCGTATCGTCTATGAACGGTATTGCCGGTCAAATGGGTCAGACTAATTACGCCGCCTCTAAAGCGGGTGTGATTGGTTATGTGCAGTATATGGCTGATGAACTTGCTGAAAAGAAAATCACCATCAATGCCGTTGCCCCGGGTTTCATCGAGACGGCAATGACCGATGCCATTCCTTTCATGACTCGAGAAGTAGGTCGTCGTTTAAACTCATTATCTCAAGGCGGCAAGCCAGTCGATGTTGCAGAAACCATCGCCTTCTTCGCTAACCCAGCGTCTAGCGGTGTTACCGGCAACGTTGTTCGTGTTTGTGGTCAGTCACTAGTCGGTGCTTAATTGATCGCTAAATTATAGATTGGCTTTAAAGGCTCAATGAATGATTTCATTGGGCCTTTTTTATGCATTATTACCGTTATCCCAGCAAGCTTCCAATTCTGCTCTAAACTCTTAATAGATGTGTTTTATTTATTTAGGACTTAACATGCGTGAAATATGGATTTTTCAATTTTTCAAACGATTAACCTTAGTTTTATCATTATGCTTAAGCGCAACCAGCTATAGCCAAACGTTAAGGGTCGGAACAACAGTATGGCCCGGTTATGAGCCGCTCTACCTTGCTAAAGAAATAAACGCTTATAAGCAAGATATCCGCATGATTAGCTATCCTTCTACCAGCGATGTATTACGCGCCTTTAAAAATAATAGTTTAGAAGCCGCTGCATTGACCCTCGACGAAGTTGTAATGCTCGCCGAGTCCAATGTCTCCGTCGACATTATACTTATTCTCGATATATCAGCCGGTGCCGACGTGATTATGGGGCATCCCAAGTTAAAAAATATGCAAGGGCTTATCGGCGCTAAAGTCGCAGTAGAAAGCACTGCCGTCGGTGCCTATACCCTGAGCCGCGCTCTCGAAATACACAATATAGATATGAATAAAATTTCGTTATTAAACGTTGAAAACAGCAGCCAAAAAGATGCTTATATCAATAATATGGCGGATGCCGTGGTTGCTTATGAACCCGTTCGCACCCAGCTATTAAATGCAGGAGCTATTGAGCTGTTTACCTCAAAAGAAATCCCTAATGAAATAATTGATGTATTAGTGGTTCATAAAGACACGCTAGAGACTCATCCAAACGAACTTAGTGATATGACACAAGGCTGGTTTAAAGCCTTGAAGCAATTAAAAAATGAACCAATAGATTCTTATTCCTTCATTGCTTCACGCATGAAGATTACCAATAAAGAAGTTAAAGAAAGCTATTTTGGCCTGACTCTGCCCTCCCTTGATGAAAATAAAACATTACTGACTGGTAAACACGCCCCCTTAGAAAAAACATTAAAGCGCTTAGCCAAGTACATGATAGAAAGTGGATTGGTCAAATCAAGCAACCCTGCTGGCATCACTCTTAATCCCTCTTTTTTACCGTAGCCATACTATGTCTTTAAGAGTCTCGATCCCCGTATTATTAGTCGTTTTTTCCTTACTGGTTACTCTGATAGGGTACCTAGCGATAAGCAACGATTTAGCCGCAGCCATCAACAAGCAATCTGTGCAATATATGAAGATTGAATTAAGCAAATTTCAATCGTTATATGAGCCACTACTGGCCAAAAAAGATATGATAGGGATTAAGTCATTACAATCCTCCAAGGCTTACGAACTCGATAATAAAGCGATGCTTGTTGTCGCGGAAGATGGCATTGTTATCGCATCGAACAATCAACAAGATCTGCTTAATCATTGGCAGCTTAGCCATCCGGATATTCAAGCAAAATTAGTCGATAAAACCCTTAAACTCAGTCGTATCCATACTGAGTTCTCTACTGATAAAAAATTATTGAACGGCTACATTGACCTCTGTGTAAGAGACTTATCCAAAGGATTAAGAGGCTCCTCTTGTGGCTTTTTGTTCTACCAGATTGATGTTAATCACAGGCAACAGCAAGCGCGAATGTGGCTAATCAAACAATCTTTGTATATCGCAATCGGTAGCGCTTTGGTAGCTTTATTATTAATGTTCATTTTACATATTCGTGTAACGGGTCGAGTATTAAAAATTCAAGCGGTATTGGAGTTATGGTCAAAAGGTGATCGCGAAGTTAAAATTAAACTTAAAGGTAATGATGAGCTGAGTCATATTGCTAATATCATTAATAATTTAATCGGTCAATTTGCCATCGATGAAAAGTCTCTAATTTTTAACCAGCAAGTCAATGACGCGATTATCCAAAGCTGCAACTACAGTATTGTGGCCACCAATACCGAGGGCCTTATCACTACATTCAATTCCAGCGCTGAAAGGCTAGTGGGTTATGATAGAAGTGAACTGATAAATAAAGAAACTCCCGCTATTTTTCATGACATGAAAGAAATTATTCGGCGTAATAAAGAACTGTCAATTGAACTCGGCATTGATGTAGAGCTGGGTTTTGAAACCTTTGTTGCAAAAGCTAGAGGCGGTGAAATCGATGAAAACAATTGGACTTACATTCATAAAAATGGCGACAAAATCCCAGTCAGACTCTCCATTACCGCCTTGTATGATGCCCATGGGCATATCAACGGCTTCCTCGGTATTGCTTATGATATAACAGAGCAACTCAAAGCCGATGAACAACTTGAACGACTGGCTTACTTCGATACGCTCACCAAACTACCGAATCGATTACTTTATAGCGACCGCTTGAACCAAACAATTGCTCTTACTGAACGCAATAAATCACACTTCTCTATTTTCTTCTTAGATTTGGATAAATTTAAGTTTGTTAACGATAATTATGGTCATGAAGTTGGTGATAAATTATTAGCCAAAGTGGCCGAGATACTCGTCTGCTGTGTGCGTAAATCCGATACTGTTGCACGCTTAGGCGGCGATGAGTTCACCGTGATTCTCCCAGGAATGAACAGTCAGTTCGATAAAACTGCTATTAGTTTAATTGCAGATAAAATTATTAGCCAAATTAGCCAAGAGATCATCATCGATGAACACCCAATTCATATAGGGGCAAGTATTGGTATCGCTATTTACCCTGAGCACGGTATTGATGCTTCTAGCTTAAACAAGCATGCAGACATTGCCATGTACCAAGCAAAAGATCATGGCCGAGGTCGACATGTATTTTACGACCCAAAAAACGATACTACCTTGTCCATTTCAGACTAACCTCTGTCTGATTAGAACAAGTTTATATTTTGAGCTTGAGTAAACTTAACGGCTAAATAGTGAGTATTTTATTACTTTCAAGACTCGAATAATAACCTGAGCCGATATGATGAAACCTTTAATAAGCGCATTTATTTCGATACTGGCGATCACACAATTAACCGCCTGTAGTGATAACAATATAGATCACAGCCTCAATCAAGATACCGATAAACATGGCCATAGCGCCCCTACCCTTGCCACCACCAAAATAAACCAAGCAGTGATTGATCAATTACCCCTGTCCAACCAACAAGATTTTAAAGATGCACAACGAGGCTTAATTGCCAGTCTAGACTCCTTAGTAACCACCAATATTCAGGGCGAGACGGTCTGGGATATGGACGCTTATAAGTTCATGCAATTTACCGGTCTTAGTGGCGGATCACCTGCCAGTATTAATCCTAGTTTATGGCGCCAAGCCAACTTAAATAATATTCATGGTTTGTTTAAAGTCAGCGAAGGAATTTATCAGCTACGTGGCTTTGATCTAGCGAATATGACCTTGATTGAAGGGGATTCTGGCTGGATTGTGGTTGACCCCCTAACCGCAAAAGAAACAGCAAAGCAGGCTTTCGACTTCGCCCAAAAACACCTCGGTAAAAAGCCCATCAGCGCTATTTTATTTACCCACAGTCATCTCGATCATTTTGGCGGGGCGCTAGGGATTGTGACTGCTGAGCAAGTTAAGCAACAAGATATTCGGGTAATTGCACCCGAAGGTTTTATGGAAGAAGCGACCAGCGAAAATATCATTGCAGGTACCGCAATGAGCCGTCGCTCCATGTATATGTATGGCAAACGTCTGGCGAGAACAGAACGTGGCCACATAGGTTCCGGCCTAGGTAAAGGTCCCGCTTTCGGTAGCTTTGGCATATTAGCGCCGACTGAAACCGTCAACCATCAAACCACGGCATTAAACGTTGATGGGGTTAATATTGAATTTCAGTTTACCCCAGGTTCAGAAGCACCTGCCGAGTTCACTTTTTACCTACCTGATCACAATGCTTTTTGCGGTGCAGAAGTGGTTTCTCGCAACATGCACAATCTCTACACCTTGCGTGGAGCAAAGGTACGCGATGCTTTAAAGTGGAGTGGTTACATAGAGCAAGCGCGTAATCGTTTCGCCGCGGCGGATATTTATTTTGGTAGTCATCATTGGCCGATGTGGGGACAAGATAATATTCAAGACTTCTTAAAATTGCAGCGCGATAGCTATAAATACATTCATGATCAAAGTGTGCGTTTATTAAATGGCGGCGCAACCCCAAGCGAAGTTGCCGAAGAAATAGTGCTGCCAGAATCATTACGTACTTCATTTCCAAACCGCGGTTATTACGGCACGCTAAAACATAATGCCAAAGCGGTTTATCAAAATTATTTAGGCTGGTACGACGCCAATCCCGCCAATTTAGACCCACTGCCAAATACAGAAAGTGCGGGTCGTTATATCAAGATGATGGGAGGCATTGAGAACGTAGTCGCTCAGGCGCAGATTACTTTTGATAGCGCAGAAGAGGATTCTGGGGCGTATCGCTGGGTCGCTGAATTATTGAATAAAGCGGTTTTCTTTGATCCTGAGCATCAAGCGGCCAAAGCTTTGCTCGCAAAAACCTACGATCAATTAGGCTATCAAGCTGAATCAGCCCCTTGGCGTGATGTTTATTTATCGGCCGCTTATGAACTACGCCATGGAGGGCCTGATAAAGGCATCGATATCACCCTGATGCGAGATGTCTTATTAGAGACGCCAGTAGAACGGTTTTTCGATACGATGTCGGTACGTTTAAATGGCCCCAAAGCAGAAGGCGAGCGTTATATCATTAAGGTGAATTTCACAGATAAAAATTTGAGCTATGTTCTGTATTTAGAGAACTCTGTTCTTTACTATTTAGTCGAGCAGGCTTGGCAAGCATCTCATGACAAGCAAGCCAGCGAGATTAACGCCACATTGAATGTAAAGCATGAGCTGTTTATCGACATGCTAATTGGTCGAGCAGGCTTAAAGGAAACCTTATTTTCTGATGACTTAACCATCGATGGCAGTAAGCTGGATCTATTATCATTCTTAAGCTTATTCGACCGCCCAGCAGGAGATTTCAACATAGTGACACCTTAAACTCAGTCACTTGTTAAAAAGCAGTCCTATTTTTGCTACAATCTATCGTTATGTTTTTCTGAGATAGCTCTTGTAGCAAAATACCCATCATGGCCAAAAATAAGCGCGACATCCCAAACTTTCAGCTTCCTATTATTGAAACTCACTTTCACTTAGATTATCTAAAAGAAGGCACTGCAGACGAGATCCTAGCAAAGGCTCGATTGCTCGGCGTAGAGCGCTTCATGACCATTGCCGTCTCCCCCGATAATCTAGAAAAAGTCATCGCGTTGACGGAAAAGCATCAAGATGTTTATGGCACTCTAGGCATCCACCCCCACGATGCTGAACTTTACAACGATGATGTCGAAGCCATTATTCGTCAGAAACTAGCTCCTGAAAACCGCAGTGAAAAATTGCGCGCAGTAGGAGAAATTGGTCTAGATTATTTCTACGATAATGCCGATCGAAAAATTCAACGCGATGTATTTGAGCGCCAATTACAAATCGCTGTCGATTTTGAATTGCCAGTAGTGATTCATACCCGTGAAGCGGATGAAGATACCCAAGCAATTTTAAGCAACTTTGCACCTCTGATGGCAAAGAAGGGAGTGATCCATAGCTTTACTTCCGGTATGGATCTAGCACGCTTCTGTGTCGGCCAAGGGTTCAATTTAGGCATCAACGGTATAGTGACGTTTGGCAAAGCGGATAACGTACGCGAAGTCGTTGCGGATACACCACTAGAAAAGCTGCTATTAGAAACCGACTCGCCTTTCTTAACCCCAATGCCTTATCGTGGTAAAGAAAACGCACCGTGTTATTTACCGTTTATTGCTGAGAAAATTGCTGAAGTAAAAAACATTAGCGTCGAAGAAGTACTAACCCAATGTTATAAAAATTCGATGGAAACTTTTTTCAGTTAATAGAAACTAAAACTGAATGCCTATTACCAGCGGGTCATGATCCGATGAGCGATAGGCATTCGGTACAGCATACTGCGTATCGTATTTTAATAACGTATCTTCGACAGAATTAATATGCCAGCTATCGATACTGCGAATAAAAGGCAGCATAGCCTTATTAGCTAACGCATGATCTAGATTACCTAAATAGCCTTGAAAACTGTAAGAGAAGAGCGATTCTTTTACTGCAGTCTGTTCATTTATACGTTTAAGCGTATTTAAATTCTGAAACCCCGCATCAGCCAACACCAACAACGGATCCTCTTGGCTATAGCTGTTTAAGTCTCCCATAATCAATACAGGTATCGACTTTTCAACTTGGCTGTTAATGAACTCTCCTAATGCTGTCGCTGCTCGCGTGCGTTCTCTATTGCAATGCCCCTGCACTGCATCCGCCTTTGCCTTACCACAAGGTCGCCCTTTTGATTTAAAATGGTTCACCGCGATATAAAAATATTTTCCATTGATCATAAACTGCTGTAATAAACTGGGCCGATTAAACCCATCATTAAATAAAGCACGCATTCGCCCTTTACTATTACGAGCTTTAACGGATGACGAAGAATCCAGTATTTTAACCGTACCGATAGGCTTTGCTTTACTGCTGCGATATAAAATTCCGACACTGATTTCATCTTTACCTAGCGTATTTAACTTAGAAGACTCATTTAACTTAGAAGACTGCTTTGAATTAGGCACGATATAGCGATAATGTTTATCGACAGTAAATTTTTTATTTAATGCTCGGGTCAAATCCGCAATCGCGGAATGCTCGCCATAACCATCATTCTCTAACTCCATGATAGCAATCACATCAGCATCGATGATAGATAATGCCGCTACCAGCTTTTGAGTTTGCATAATAAACTGTTGATAACTGTTCGCGCCTCGTGATGTTGGAAAGCCGACATCCCGATTTGAAAACGATTGTGGCTTACCATTAAAATAGTTCTCCACATTCATACTGGCCAGCACGACATTAGCCTGAGCAGAAATTTTTGGCCGCACCGGCCTTGGCTGCATGTTAATCGCAACCTCTGCCTCAAGGGGCTCTGGTATCAATATATAATGCTCGCCGTAACTGTGCAGAATGGCCGATATTTGATTGAGCTTATCCCCTATACGCAAAGGGTTATCTGCAGAAAATCCTTTGTCATTAGGAAAGGGAATAAATTTTGGAAAACGTGCAGCATGACCATCGTCTAATAATAAATAATCTAACCTTTTATTATTCCTTTTATGTTTTTCATTATCCAAAAGAATAGTTTTCGCAGTATCTAATTCTGTTGGTTGGAAATGTAATCGAGAAGAAATAGCAAATTGACCATAGTTAGCCAAACCATAACCGGCTCCAAATAAATCACTTACCAGCAAGCTCTGCTTAAGACGAACCCGCATTCCCTCTAATGCTTCTAACTCAGCCAACGATTTTACTGGCAAGCTCAATAATGAAGCTTTAGGTAATGCCTGATGACTGGCGCATACAGTTAAGGCTTTAACCTGCTTCAACTCAGTCACGCCATGATATTCTGCCACCTGGGCCAATAACAGAATGCGCTGTCCACGCTTGATATTGTCGCGCCCGTGATAAACAAAAATACCAAAAGATGCATTAACTGAAGCTGAAGACAGGGTTTCTTGCTGCAACCAAAAGCCTTGATACTCTTTGCTTTTATCCAGAGTCACTATGCCTTCAACCACCACCCATTGATCAATGAAAGGACTTGGCCAATGTGTGCTCGCCGTTGATTCTAAGTGTGAACCTTGAATCTGCGAGATAGTTTTATACTGTTTAAAAACAGTATCACCGCAAGCGCCAGTGATATTTTTAGCATCGGCTATTAATGTAAATAAGAGACAGGATAAAAGAAGTAAAGAGCGTATTAAAATAATCATAATCGCTCCTTACTTTTTTATATTGAGGAAGATATCAGTATTAGCTACCGATATTCAGACATAGCGTATTTAATAACTATAGACCAACGGGATAAATTATTTGATCCTGATAGCCAGTAGTGACTTCAATAGTGCCCGAGAACAATTCATCCAATGCATTATCCCCAGAATCAACAATAAGAGGCCGACCTGCTAAGGCCGTCACTTTTGCCTTAGTCGAAATGACTTTAAGGTTTTGTTTGCCTAATGTTCTTAATACCGTTGCACTTAGCTGCTGATTACCACGACCAATGATATGACCTTGGCCACCAATAATACTAACCACCGCTTTACAAGAATATTGATCAAGGTAGGTTAAAATATCCGCCTCACTCACATCATTCTTTAATAACTGATGGTTCAATACCGCATCAATCCCTAATAAGGTATTCGTCAACTTTAGCTCTTCCATGATGGCAAGAGTTGTCTTACCAGAGCCGATTAAATACAACACATCATCTTCCATACTCTGTACAACATCGGCGGCGATGTCTTCTAAAACCAAGGCTTCAACTTCTATCCCACCTTGCTTTACACTTTGTACAAACTGACCTGCTTGTGGTACGCGCATTTCGCCATATAACTTTGCCCGTACGATATTATTTCGAAACGCGTCTTCATCAATATCACGCACATCATGGGCTTTAACATCAATCAATTGGCCACTGGCAAGTTGAGCAATCACCTCCCCCGCGGCTTTCGGCGTGACCGCATAGACAGCCGAATGGATTTTAACTCCTGCGGGAATCCCTAATACCGGAATCGAATCAGTCACGACACTGCAAATATCCCTAGCAGTGCCATCACCTCCGGCAAATAGAATGATATCAACTTTTAGATCAAGTAATTGCTGCGCCGCTTTACAGGTATCATCCGCCGAGGTATTGACCGACGCGATATTATCCAATACCTGATAATCAAACCCCATTTCCGCAACGAGGTCTTCTCCCATCGTTTGTGGACAGGTAATGATTTTAATTTGATCTTTAATCGCCATCAATACTTCCAGCGATAATTTGGCCCGTTCACTTGATTTGCAACGGGCACCTCGAGAAAATGCTTCTTTAACAATCTCAGCACCGTCACTGCCTTTTAGGCCGACACTGCCCCCGATTCCCGCTAACGGGTTAATAATAAGTCCTAACGTTAGCACTACAGCCTCCTATATTACTTAAAGCGTATTTTCTATTATTTACAGCCAATCAGAAATTTTAATGCCTACACCGATGCGTTCTTGATACTGATTATAATCAATCAAGCTTTCGCCATAACCATTAAAATATTGAACAAAGCCTTTCATGCCACCTGGTAGTGGAAAGGTCCAATCTAGCTCAACCGACCCTAGATTATCTGCAGTACGTAAATTATTGCGTGCAGTGATCGCTAGGCTATGTTCACCAATCTTACGTAAATAAAAGACATCGCCATATCCCATATACTTTAGAATATCAGGGTTATCATCGCCTTTAACGGCTGAAGGTGTTTCTTTCTCTTTCTCAGGAATGCGATACCAAGCTCTTACATTTAAGATACGATCTGGCCAAATTTTCGCTGTCGATATAATAATTCGATTCCAGCTACGAGATAAGTTGCCAACTTGACCATTCGATTGATGATTAAAGGCAAGAGTCATGTAATCAGACCAATCAAAACCTGAGTTGAATCCTAATATGATTTCAGGCTCGTGATTCGTCTCTCTAAATAACGCGGAGATATTACTATTATAAGCTTGCCAATATGACTTTCCGCTATAAGCCACCGCTAAATTACTGTACTTTCCAAAAACATCTTCAGCAATAATGAACTTCATACTCAACTGAAAAACAAATTCGGTATTTTCAAAACTTTTTCCTTCATTACCAGCCTCGTCATCTAGTTCAGCAATACCTTGATAGAATTTTTCTTGTTCTTCTTGATTAATTTTAGTTTGATAGGTTAATGGCATAAAATAATTAGGTTTATGCGGTAATAACAGATAGGGATTTTTAGCCGCATAGCGTTCCGTTTTTATCTTTTCGGCCAAGCCAGTAATTTTATAAGTGGCCAAAGGGAGTCCTTCATCATCACTATCAAGTAACTCTTTTTTTTCCGCCATCATAGTCGGCAGCTTCTTGTCATTTCCACTTAGCTCATCAGTGTGAGCTGCAGAAACAAAGGTTAACATTGCGATAATAATCAATAAAATTTCTGACATAACGACCTTTGCTGCAGATGAGATTAAAAAAGAGTTGTAAGTATAACCAAATTCCCGCAAATTAGATCCATGAGCTATTTTTTAATAAGCCTCGGTAGCAATATCCAGGCACACCTATTTTTGCCTAAAGCCCTAACCCTAATTAGCAATACCTATGAGCTTGTCAGTTGTTCGCAAGTGCTCACAAACCCCGCTTGTGGTGATTACTTTAGCTCACCCTTTCACAATCAACTATTACTTATTAAAAGTTCACAAACCAGCTCACAGATGAAAGCAATTTTTGAACGGTTTGAAATTCAGCTTGGGCGCGAAGCAAAATCCCCTGAGCGTAAATTCAAAGACCGCACCATAGATATAGACATATTGGCTCAGACCCAGGCCTTAGAAGATATCTTTAGGATTCCTCTAGAAGAAACATATAACCAATTTATAATGCAGGAATGGCAATCTTCCTTTCCTAATCAGCCGAAAACAGCTGTTCATAATGATTCGTATTAGCTCGACCCCCATCAATTTTTAAGACCGCCCCGGTTACGGCTTTAGCCTGCTGGAAATATTCAATCCCCTGTAAAATCGCATCATAGCCCAGCTCTCGCTTCAATAAGCTTTGTGACAATACTTGATTACGGTAGGCTGCAGAGTGCTCAGGTAAAAACTGTATCGGCCCAGGCTGAATCACATTCACGCGCACAGTCGGTGCTAGACGCTGAGAATAGCTTAAGCATAAGTTCTGCAAACTCGCCTTCGCGGCGCAATAACTTCCGAACCGTTGATTCGGCTTATCTGCATAAATATCAGTAATAGCAATAATACAGGCATCATCACCATAGCGCCCCAATAGCCCGGTTGTTAAGGCCTCGACTGACAATACATGCACAGCTAACATATCTTGCTGTAACTGCCAGCGTTCTAACAAATCTGCCTTAGGATCATCGGCAGTAAAATAAGAAGCATTGTGAATAACCGCATCGATCTGCCAATTCAACTGAACAACATTAGAAACTAGTGATTTAACCTGAGCAGCACAGGTTAAATCAGCCTGTAAGGCAATATATCGCTTCTTTTGTAACCATTGCTCTTGCTCAATTTGTGGCATTTCATTACTGCTATTATAATGTGCAATAACTCGCCAACCTGCGGCCAAATAATGTTGAGCCAGAAATAACCCTAAGCGTTTACCTGCCCCAGTAATCAATATTGTTGAGCATTCAGCCCCATTAATCTGTTCTTTCATGCCTTATTCCTGCACTCTAAGTCGCTGGCTAATTTAAACAAAAATACTCGTTAAATAAGGTGATTTAAGGTAATCTAAGCAAGTTAATACACCCCCATTTCATCTATCGAAATTTTATATCAAAATACAATAGGTTATCCCAATGCATCGTACCATGTTCGATACTCCAATTTTGAAAACACTTTTACGCTGGGTATCGATTCTCTTATTAAAAATTCTAGGTTGGAAAACAGAAGGAGAGATCCCTAAAGGCCTCAAGAAATGTGTGATGATCGCAGCACCTCATACCAGTAACTGGGACCTACCTTTTACATTAATGACCGCCTTTGCTCTTAATGCCAAAGTCTATTGGATGGGTAAAGAACAAATTTTTAAACCCCCTTACCGTGGTTTAATGATGTGGATGGGGGGCATTCCCGTTAACCGAGCGGCATCAACCAATATGGTACAAGCGTCAATTGATGCAATTAAAAATAATGAGCAACTGTTTTTAATCGTTCCACCAGAAGGTACTCGCAGTAAAGTAACTTACTGGAAAACAGGGTTTTACCACATTGCCCAAGGCGCAGGCGTTCCTATTCTCATGGGTTTCTTAGACTTTCAACGCAAAGCCAGTGGTATTGCCGGTACTTATGTCACGACGGGAGATATTGAGGTAGATATGAATCACATCAAATCAATTTATGCCCCCATGTCAGGAAAAAAGTCCGATCAATTCAATCAAGACTAAGCCATCCTCAAAAATTACCAAGCCTCGCCGATGCGGGGCTTTTTTATACCCGCAAAAATGTCTTTAACTTATTCATGTCTATACTGAATCTATATCACTTAAATTCAGTCTGTTAATAAGTAGGACTTTCAAATATGCCTGACAATAAAGTTAATGCAGGGCCTATTGATATCAACAAAAGAGACACTTTTAGTACAATCGCTAAAACAGCCTTATCCGGCTGTATTGCGGCTAAAGCTCCGTACGTCTTTGCACGCACAAAAACCAAAATCAGAGTACTGGGAACTCACGTAACCCTACAAGAAGAGCTGCGTCAGAGAGCCATGAAAGACTTGGGCATCGAATTGGAATTTGAAGCTAAAGGCAGTGCTTCCGTATTGCAGAAAGCCTCGATGTCACCAGGGTCTTTTGATTTGTATGAGCAATGGTCAAATAGCATCAATGTACTTTGGCGCTCGGGTTCAATACAAGCCATTGAAACTAAGCGTATAACGCATTGGGATGAGATCAATAACCTGACCAAAACGGGACGCTTGACCGATTCCGCCAAATTAGGGGCCGGAGACGCGCCCTATAAAATTCTAAATGTACAAGACAATAATGAACTAGGTCCCAATCATAGCGGCCGTGTGAGCTTTCTCCCTTATGTCCATAATGTTGATTCTTTTGGTTACAATACCGATGTTATACCTCTAGGAAAACCCTATGAGACAGAAAGCTGGGGCTGGTTATTAGATGAACAGTATGCAGGTAAAGTCGGGGTTATTAATGCGCCAGCTATCGGTTTATTTGACCTTGCATTAGCCGCTCAGGCGAGAGGTTTAATGACCTTTGCCGATATTGGTTCGATGACAAAAAAAGAACTGGATACTTTATTTGATATTTTGATCGGCATGAAAAAACGCGGACATTTCAGTGGGTTCTGGACCTCGGTTCCCGAATCAGTTGATTTTATGGCCAATAAACGTGTCGTTATTGAAAGTATGTTTTCACCTGCAGTATCAGCCTTAAATGGTAAAAATGTTCCAGTAACCTACGCCGCACCAAAAGAAGGTTATCGCGGCTGGCATGGTGTAATGTGCTTGTCCTCTTCGACACAAGGACGTCAAAAAGATGCAGCCTATGAATATATGAATTGGTGGCTATCAGGCTGGCCTGGTGCCTTCGTTGCACGCCAAGGGTATTATATTTCGAACCCTCAACGTTCGAAGCTAGAATTAAGTCAGGCCGAGTGGGATTATTGGTATCAAGGTAAAGCAGCAGCTCATGCGTTAAGAGGCACTGATGGCCGAGTATCTGTTCAAGCAGGAGATATTAGGCGCGGCGGCAGTTATGAAAAACGATTCAGTAATGTTGCAGTTTGGAATACCGTTATGCCCACCTATGAATACAGCCTACAAAAATGGTATGAATTCATCAGTGCATAACCCGGATTATTATTAATGTTTCGTTCTCTGAGAAACCAAATCATTATTGCACTCGCCATACTCATTTCTATTTTGGTGCTGCAGGTCTATTTCTCGCGTACAACACAATCAATGTTGATACAAAGCCAGTTAACAATTAATCAATCGTATGAAAATGTTGCCCTAGTCTACGAACTAGAGCGTGATATCATCGACTTGCAACGTCATTTATTAATTCATAAGGAGACTGCGAGCACGACCTCAATTTCTCGTTTTTATGAGTTAATGACTCGGGTAAAAGAGAAGCTCTCCTACTTTGCACAAGATACACAAATCATCTCTAGCACAACACTCGAGCCAGACTTATTAAAACGTATGCGAAGACATTTAGATGACTATGAAGAAAATTTCACCAATGTCATTGATTTTAGAAATCAGCGAAAAGTAATTTCTAACGAAAACATACGACTAAAATTTAGTCATATAAATCAATTAATTACACAATATACGATCGAACATAAAAGCAATGAAAACATAAATAGAAACAGCAACTTGAGTAATAGCATCGCCTTCGCAGTGAAATATCATTTGGCCGCTGCTGAAAAAAGCATCAATCAGTATTTAATATCTCCAGATTCAGAATACATAACTGAAATTAATCAGCAGCTTCTAAGCATTGAAAGTATTATTCCATCTAATTTCAATCAAAGCGCACTGATTGTTGAATTAGTAAAAACGATCAAAAAAGATTTTTTCCGTTTAAGTCAAATCACAAGAGGTTATGTATTTTTAGTTAATGTGGTGATGGCAGGCTCGGCCAATGAATTCTTATATTTAACCAAAAAATTGCGTGAAACAGTACTGAGTGAACAATTAAGATTAAATGAACAATCTGAACTTGATGCTAGTCATTCACAACTAAAGATGAGTATTGTTACCTTAGCGAATATTTTCATTACCTTATTAGTAGCGCTATTTTTATTCGGCAGAATGATAAAGCCGATACGAAGTATTACCACGGTCTTTAATAAATTAGCAAAAGGCGAGGAAATACTAGAGATTCCCGGCATTAACCGTAAAGATGAAATTGGTAATTTAGCCAAAGCAGCCAATGTTTTTCATGACAAGAATAAGCAAACTTCAGAATTACTCTCATCAGCACAAGCAATGAACAGTGCTCAGAAAGCTTTAAATCAAGAATTGGAAATCGCTAAACAAAAAGCTGAATTAGCCGCAGAAAGTAAAAGTATGTTCTTGGCTAACATGAGCCATGAAATTCGTACGCCAATGAATGGCATCATAGGGCTTATTGAATTGACACGTAATACTGAATTAAACCCTCAACAAGCACATCATTTGCATATGGCCGCGTACTCTGGCCAGATCATGATGAATGTAATTAATGATATTTTAGATTTTTCAAAAATCGAAGCAGGAAAAATGGAGGTTGAATTTGTTGAATTCAATACAGATGAATTAATTGAAAATTTAATTTCTGTTATCTCTCCCCTATTAGAAAAGAAAGACATAAAATTTCGAGTGCAAACTTACTCTCTACCTAAGTATTTATACGGTGACCCGTTACGCATCAGCCAGATATTATTAAATCTTTGTAATAATGCGATAAAATTCACCCAGCAGGGTTTAGTTGAAGTCTCCATCGGATTTAAATCTGATGAACAAGACTACTTAATAATTGAAATTTTGGATACTGGCATAGGCATGAGCCAGCAACAAGTCGGAATGATTTTTAATTCATTTACTCAAGCCGACGGATCTATCAGTCGTCAATACGGCGGAACAGGCCTAGGCTTAACCATTGTGAAAGAGCTGAGTTTATTAATGGGCGGCGATGTCACCGTTAACTCTATAGAAGGTGAAGGCAGCCGATTCACAGTTGACCTTGTCACTAAAACAAAACGAGACATTAAAGCAATTACAGCTCTCGATTATAAAGGTAATATTTTTTATTTAGCGGATAGCTCACCCTACCTGGATAAGGCGAGCTTTGATAGCTTGAGCGTATCCCCAATAGTGATTAATAGCGACGAACTGCTTGCACTAAAAGATAGCTATCCACAAGTGAGCCCTCAACAGCCAGATATTCTGTTGATTGATGAATCGCAACTTAATTATTTAGCAACTAACCCTGATGTAATAATTACAATCAACAGTCTCAATCTAAAAATTGGATTAATCGTCGATGGTATTCTTGATTGCTCCCTTAGCCATTTAAAAGATGAGATACAAGCAACCGTCTTAACTCACCCCTTCACCCCCAGTCAATATGATGATTTCTTTGTTTCTTTAAGTGATAAATTCATTGTTCAAGAAGTTGGTATTGAGAAGCCAAGTGAAACTAAATTTTCAGGGCACATATTAATTGTTGAGGATAATGAAATTAATCAGCTGGTCGCAGAAAGTATGGCCGAGCAGCTAGGATTAAGCTTTGAAATCGTTGAGAACGGCAAGGAAGCCGTTGATAAAATATTGCAAAACAATCTGTATGATATCGTGCTAATGGATGTACAGATGCCAGTTATGGGAGGGTATGACGCAACTAAAGCTATTAGGGCAGCGGGATTTAGCGACTTAATTATTTGTGGGTTATCTGCAAATGCAATGAAAGAAGACTTTGACCTAGCGACTGCAGCAGGCATGAATGATTATTTAACCAAACCGATTGAGCCTGAGGCATTACAGAAAGTACTTGCGAAGTATCTTATGCTTTATACTGACAAGTGATACTTAGAAATAATAAGATCTTAATTCTATCTGAATTCTTGCTTTAAACTCTATATTCAAACCTCCACATCCAACCCTCGCTATTTAACCTCTATTATTTAAAGGCTTGCAGCTGGCGACATAATGTATCTTTTTCAGCTAAAAACTTAGACCACAAACTATCTAACTTATTTGTACTGACTTCCTTTGCGGCGAGCTCAATTTCAAGGGCTGCATCCGCTAACGCGTGAGCGCTTATATTCGCAGAACAGCCCTTCAAGGTATGAGCGATGCCTTGTATCTTATCAAAATCATGCTGACGGATAGCATTTTCTAATTGATCAATCAGAATAGGCATATCTTTTAGGAAAACTGAGATAACCTTATGAAACACCCGTTCATTGCCACTTAATCTTAGTAAAAATTCTTCTTGATCCCAGCATTTGGAGGTGTCGATCGAACTATTCGAAGGTATCTTTGGCTCAACCGCGGCTTTGCCTTCTTGCTCCAATACTGGCAACCACATAGTCAATTTTTCATGCAAGATACTAGGATCAATAGGTTTACTGATATAGTCACTCATACCAATACTTAGGCAATATTCTTTATCACCCTTAATCGCGTTTGCTGTCATCGCGATGATGGGCATATTTTTATAAACATCTCCGCCATCACCTTTACGTATTTTATGGGTGGTTTCAAAGCCATCCATAATCGGCATTTGGCAGTCCATTAGAATCAGCTCATACTTTTTAGTTGCACTCGTTTCATTCAAGGCTAATAGAGCTTGCTCTCCATTTTCAACAATATCGACAGAGTAGCCCATATTTTTCAACAAGGCCTCTGCCAATACCTGATTGGTATAGTTATCTTCGGCTAATAAAATTTTAGCTTCTTCATCGACAACAAGAGCCTGCGGAAGAATTCCTTTTCCAGTATTAGTATGATCGCTTTCACTATTGTTAAAATTTGATGCTAATTTTTTTTCAATGGCTCGTTGATCAACAGAGTTCTGATTTATAGAGGCTTTTCCTAATGTAATATTAAAGCTAAAGGTACTTCCTAAACCTGGAGTACTATCTATGCTAATACTCCCCTCCATTAATTCTACTAGCTGCTTACAAATCGCTAAACCCAAGCCTGTACCACCGAACTTCCGAGTTGTAGAAGCATCGGCTTGTGTAAAGGAGTCGAATATATGCGCCAACCTATCCTGCTCAATACCAATACCGTTATCCTGCACGGAGCAGGTAAATAATAAGTGATCAGCTTGAGTTTCGAGCATTGCATAAACAATAATACTGCCGTTATCAGTAAACTTAATCGCATTACCCAATAAATTTATCAATATCTGACGTATTCTTCCAGGATCACCTAACACATATTGAGTGGCGATATTTGATACATCTAAAATAACCTCAACACCTTTCTCTTCCGCCTTTCCTATAATGCTTTCTATTGTCTCACTAAGATGATTAACCAGGTTAAACTCAATTGGTTCAATATCTAATTTACCCGCTTCAATTTTTGAAAAATCTAAAATATCATTAATAATAGTGAGTAAAGATTCGGAACTGGATTTAGCAAGAGAGGCGTGATGCTTTTGCTCTGTATTTAACTGGCTCCCGAGTAAAAGTGATAGCATTCCCATAATGCCATTCATAGGAGTACGAATTTCATGACTCATACTGGCGAGAAAATTTGATTTTAACTTTGCCGATTCTTCTGCTTTTATCTGCGCTTGCTGAGTATACCTAGTCGCTTTTTCTTGCTCAGTAACATCACTTTGCAAACCGAGGATATGAGTGACAACCCCTTTGTCATTAAAAATAGGGTTTAGTGTAAGCTGGTTATAAAATGCAGTCCCATCTTTTTTATAATTCAGTAATGTGACAGTAATTGGTTGATTATTAGATAAAGCTTTATTAATTTCTATAATTACACTTGCATCACTGTCCTTTCCTTGAAGGAAGCGGCAATTATGATTTAATACTTCTTCTGAAGAATAACCCGTCAATTTTTCAAAAGCTTCATTCACATAAGTAATAGGAAAATCTTTTTGCAGTGCGTCCGATATAATAATTGACGTATGCGCTTCATCAATCGCTTTATTCTTAATCAGCAGTTCAGAAGCAAGCCGTTTCGATGCCGTAATGTTTGTACCAATAACAACGGCACCTAAAAGGTGTCCATGCTCATTTAGATAATCGTTTCGAATCCATTTTATTTCACAGAATTGTTCTTGCTCACCACTCCTCTCACTCGAGTGCTGATAAATACATTCGAGCACTGATGTTTCATGATTTGAAGTGTTAATAAAATCAAGAGGCAGTATCTTTTCTAGATCATTCGGTAACGTATATCCAACAACCTCTAGAAACTTATCAAGGGAACTATTATTTAATATTACACTTCCTTCACTATCGATCACCATAAGTACTTCATCAAGTGAATTGATAACATTCTCAAATCGACCGAGAGAGATAGTTGTTCGATCGAGATCCCTTAATGCATCATCATAACTTTTTCTAATCGCCTCAAATTCTTTCGGTTCATTCTCGATAGGTTGTGAGCTCCCATGAAAGCCTGCTCCACTCGATACAACACTAATACTACGCTGCAGCTCTCCCAACATATCCGAGGCCATTTTAGATGATAATCGAGTGCTATAAAGCGAACCGATCACAACGGCAATTAAGGCCATGCACATAAATGAGACTAACCAAAACATGTCGCTATAGGCAGATATAAGCGGCTCAAGTGAAATAACCTGGTTGGCGCCAAACGTTTTCTTCAGCATAAACCAGCGAGCAGCATTGAAATTTGTGAATACCGATCCCTGAGCCACTTCACTTTGATCGGAGCTGAAGAGCACCTTGCCTTTTTCATTTATAAGAATAATTAAATGATTGCCGGAGGTCCGCTTGACAGCGGCTTGCAAATTTTTTACATAAGTAACAATCGCCCCTTCAGCAGAATTGGAATATAAGATGGGCGCAGCGACCATAATGCCACTTTCAGAATAGTGTAAGTATCGACTTGCCCTCTCCAGTACACTGGGCTGCCAATCGAAATTATGCCTATTGCTCTGGTACAGCTGAGTATTTTTTCCCGTGATAATTTCACCAGAAAAATCAGTAAATAAAATCGAGACATTGTCGGTAATGGTTAATTCTAATGAGCGAAAAAAAACGGGTAAGTAAGCGTCTCGATTACTGTCATCAACAATACTGTTAATGATCAAGTCATTTTTGGCTAGGTTATTCACTTGCTGCTGAAGGCTTGCTAGGCTTTCATTAAAATCGAGTACAAATTCTTCCGCATAAGCCATATGACGCTTATCGATTTGCCCTTGCACAAACATTGTCGCAATAAAAATAAGCACAACGGATAAACTAAAAACCAAAAACAATGATCTTGGTAAGATTTTTCGTCGTATTGTCTTTTCTAAGCTTTGTTTTTCTAAGCTTTCATCTTCCATTAAAGACTAATCCTTGAGTGGCACTAAATTACCCTGCGAATCGAAACGCGAAATAAAGTAATCTTCCGCCCACAAAGCATCGTGTCTCACTTTCGTAAATACAGGGCTATAGGTTTTCACTAGACCTTGGTGAAAGGCCATGTTTTCTAGTTCAGTTCTAATATCACGCTTATTCGTACTATTCGCTCGCTCTATGGACTTTGCAAGAATATGGATAAGATCGTACGCATGAGCCGTACCTACTGCTCCCGGCATAGATTCAGCCGTTACGTTGGCATCAAACCGATCTCGATAGCCGTTAAGAACCTGTCTGTTTAAGATGGGGTTTGTAGGTGTGGCAAAGCTATAGGTTTGTAAAACAAATAAATTGAGCTGTGCGAGCCCCTCTAATCCAACATGCGTCACAAAGTCTCTACTGACAATGCCCCAATGGGAAAGAATAGGAAGGTTTTTAGCAGGCTTCAAAGTTAATAAAGATTTTGCTGCTGCAACACCCTCGGGTACATTCGCCACCAGCAAAATAGCTTCAGCGCCTTGACGCACTAAACGGGATATTTCCTCTGTCATGTCCTTCTGACCCCAGTTGAACCATTCAATCGCCACAATGCCCACACTATTATCAGCCGCTGCAGCAGCCATAGACTTTTCATTTGAACGTCCCCAACCAGTATTTTCTAACAGCAAGCCAACCTTACTCACGCCCAATTTTTTAGCCTTCTTAATTAATACCTTACCGGCTTCTTCGTCCCTTACTGAGATTCGAAAAACATAATTTGGCTTATAACCATTTTCTACTATGGGCGTTCCTGCCGCCCAAGGAACAAGGTAAATCATTTCATTTTCATGAATTATTGGCAGTTCTCTAAGGACCACTGGAGTATGCACGCCGCCTAATACAGCCACCAAATCGGGCTGTTTACTCAATGCCTTAATATTGGCAATGCCTCTTGCAGGATTGCCTCTATGATCTTTGATAATCAGCTCTAAAGGGCGATTAAGAACCCCACCAGCACTGTTGATTTCTTCTATAGCGATCATGGCGCCGCGTTTTATCGAAGTGCCACCCTCTTTGGCAACCGCCGACATATCAGCATTCAAGCCAATATAAATAGGTGTTTGAGCAAAACTGACAGTAGAAAAAAACACTAAAAGTAAGATGTACACCATGAGTATTCCCAAGAAAAAAAGCTCGTCTTTCTAGTGTAGCTCTCCTTTGGAATAATTCTATTGGCTAAGCCGAACAAGGCATAAGACTAAGAGCGAAGCTCGATGTAGGTCTAAAAGTAAAAGACAATATTTTAGGCAAAAAAAAAGGCCAACCAGAGGTTGACCTTTTTAAGAATTCTTGAGCATTTAACTAATGTTAAATGGTTGCGGGGGCCGGATTCGAACCAACGACCTTCGGGTTATGAGCCCGACGAGCTACCAGACTGCTCCACCCCGCGACATAAGATAGTTAAAGCTTATCTGGGCTACTCCAAATATACCTAGGTACAATATAGAGATTTTCACGACTTAAAATGGTTGCGGGGGCCGGATTCGAACCAACGACCTTCGGGTTATGAGCCCGACGAGCTACCAGACTGCTCCACCCCGCGACATCAGATAATTTAAAGTTTATCTAAACTTGCCACCGTTACAGTGCGCATTTTAAGTTGGTTGCGGGGGCCGGATTCGAACCAACGACCTTCGGGTTATGAGCCCGACGAGCTACCAGACTGCTCCACCCCGCGACAACGAGATGGATACTACGCTTACACTATACGAGTGTCAAGCTAACATACTGTTTAACTTATACTTTTTACCGATTGAGAAGCATGACAGTTGTTTATGTCAAAATTTTGTAAGCAAGTACTGGCCTAGCAATTATGACAATGTTAATGTCATACAGAGTCTGAAAAAGACCCAGTAATAAACAATAATAATTATAAATAAAATCAGTCAAAACCATGCCAATTAGCCAACAGCAAACCATGACAGCAAGCGCTGTCCGGCCGCTATTGCGGTTTATAGAATCCTATGACATTCCTTTGAATGACATACTACAAAATACCCACTTAGATGAAAGCAAGCTCAAAAACGATCGAATCTCGATTACTAGCTTCGATCTACTGTTAAATAATGTCGCTCGTTTAACGCAGCGTGACAATATTGGTTTCATCGCGGGTCAAGCATTAGAGCTGCAGTCATTCAGCCTACTAGGCTTTCTACTGAGCCGATGCGAAACGGGCCGTGATGCACTAGTCACCTTACGCCGTTATTATATGCTATTAAGCGATAGCCCTGCGCCGGAAATTTTCATCACCAAAAATGAGATTAAAGTGATTTACCATATCTCTAATGGCAGTGAGTTAGCGATGCGCGCGCGTGCAGAATTGATTGTAACGGGTATACATTCACTCGGTCGTTCTTTAGGCGGTAGTCTGTATCAACCTCTTAGAATGGGATTTAAGCATAATAAGCCTAAATATCATGCTCAGCTTACCGAGTTCTTTGCTGTAGATATCGCTTACAATCAGGCAGAATGCTGGATTAGCTTTACCGCTGAGCATATCGATCAACCTTTGCAATACTCAAATCCAAACCTGTTTCATGCCTTGCAAAAGAAAGCCGTAAGTTTATTGGCTGGGACACAAAAGCTAGATTCTAGCAGCTCTCAAGTATGCTATGTTTTACAACAATGGCCAAACCAACATACCGCCAATAAAGAGGCCGTTGCCGAACTACTCAATACTAGCCCACGTACACTGACTCGACGCTTACAGGAAGAGAATACACAGTTTTCACATCTACTAAGAAACGTACGAATGGAGAAAGCACAAGTAAGATTAAAAAATCAGCTGGTTGATATGCAAGAGCTCGCTCAACATCTAGGATTTGCCGACCGCCGCGGCTTTGAGAGAGCTTTTAAACAGTGGAGTGGAAGCACTCCCTCTGCCTACCACAAGCAGTGGAAAGAAAGCCTAAGCTCGCTAGAAAAGGCATAGAAGACTACCAATCATTTAAAGATAAGGCGGCACGCGCCGTCTTCATCTTTTCATTATTTTCTAATATAACCAAATTCTCAAACAGTTGCCGAGCAACGTCACTTGACGCCTCACTTGCCATATGACGATATAAATTAATTAATGAATCATCAACCTTCAAGGCCATTTCAACCAGCTCTTCCAGACTAATATCAGGATGGCATTGCTTGCATCCCACCAAAATACTGGTAATTGAAAACAGCTCGGTTTGATGCCATTCGCTCAGAACGTCTTCACTTACATCGTCTTCAACCTTGGCTAAAGTGAGTGCTAACTCGTCTTCATGCTGACTCAGGAATTTCAATAGCATATCAATGCGTTCACGCTGGGTTTGATCCCGAAGCTGCTGGTATAAAATTGCAGCATTTTTATGTATATCCTGACTTAGCTGAAGAACATCGCGAACCGTTTTAAAACTCATAATAACACCTAATGCTAGAGGCTCGTTTTTACCCTTGTAGGAGAGACAAAAAACGATAGTAATAAGTTAACTATAGTCTCTGTTTACTGATTACCAAGGCTAAATAGCGTTATTATGACAATAGATAGAGACGGTCAAATCTTGATCAAAATCATCCAATTTAGGCAAGGTACTTACCCGATACTGTTTTACCTCAATAAGCGATGACCAAGGAGGGAGCTGATACTGAGTTTCCGCCACCAGCCAGTTAGGAATCATTGAGCACTGATCAGCTAAATCCCCAGCACTGGTCAGGTCATATAAGATATCCGCCGCTAATAAGCAGTCCAGATCAGCAACCTCTCCTGCCCATTCATCGGTAATATCAATAGCAACGCCATTACGTTTAGCATTATATTGACTAGCAAGCAGTGCTAAAGGATCAGTATCACAACAGAGTACCGATTCCGCCCCAGCCTTCGCCGCCGCAATACCGACCAAGCCTGAGCCACAACCAAAGTCTAATACCCGCTTGCCCCGCACCAGTTCCGGATTGGCTAAAATATGCTGCGCTAAGCCTTGCCCAGCAGCCCAGGCAAAAGCCCAATAAGGTAGCTGCTGCCAAAACTCTCCAACTTGTTGAGCATTTAATACCAGACTTTCGCTATCCAACGCCAATAGTGAAAGTTCAATTTCACACGACTTAAATTTCAGCGCCTGCCACGTTAGCTGAGCTCCGGGTAATAACTGGGATAAGGGTTGGATTAAATCTTTCACAAAGAATATTTCTTTTTAAAGCGCATGACTTTTTTAAGATAATTACGCGATTCTAATTTAGGGTGCTTACTGATAATAAATTGATAAACCTGAGCTGCGGATAAGCGATTGATTTTCGCGATCGCCTTCTTATTATTGCGATCAAAGCTGCGCAATAACTGCCCTGCTCCACCATTATACGCTGCGATCATGCAATACTCTTGCGCTAGAGGATTTTGAATACCCCGTAAATAGACATCTCTAAGTATCGATAAATAACCACTGCCTACTTCAATATTATTTTTTGCATTAAATAAAAATTGCCGACTAGGTCGATGATCATTATTTTTAATGCGCTGAAAATAATCTCTACCTGCGGTATTAGGCATAATCTGCATCAAACCATAAGCTTGTGCATGACTGACCGCAAATGGATTAAAACTACTTTCCGCTTCAATTAGTGCCAAGATCAACGCCTCATCCATGCGATAGCGCAAAGCAGCTTGAGTCACATAGGGTAGGTATTGCTGAGCCGCAATCTGTTTAAATTGGCGCACCAAAGGAATATCAACCCAATAGCGGCGCTTACCGTTAAGCCACTGACTCTGCAATTTATGGTCAAGCAAATACTGGGCATAACGCTGTGCGCGCCAAGAGAAAGCAATGGTTTTGCCCTCATGATCTTTCACTTTATTTAATAAGAAAGGCTCACCACTTAAGCCGACTTCTTGTGCGGTATAAATATCAACCTGCTGGGGATCTGCGGGAGTTAATAAGGTCGAGACAATGGCATGCTTCAGTACATCAAGGTGGGCTTTTTGCTTCAGAGTTTCTACGCGAATTTTACCTAGATTAAAATCGATTTGAGCCCGACTGTCATAATCATCAAGATACTTAACATACGATTGGCTAGAAGGTGCAACAAAGTCATCCCCCCAGTGAGAGAAGCCCTGCTCAGAGAAAAATTCGACTTCCAATAATACCGCCTGAACATCATCCGATAATTCAATAAAGTTTTCGGGTAATTCAGCATGACTGGATAGTGATGACATCAGCAACGATGCCAATAATGATAGTAGAGAAAGGGAATTAACGTGCATTATGATGCCTCCAGAGAGAAGGCATCATACTCAATATCTAAAAAGTTGTCAGCTTAACGTCTTGCTTCACGTCGAACTGCAGAAGTAGTGAAGTCTCTCATAGAGTGCTCAACCGAAAAATCGTAAGTCGCACCACGATCATTGTCGATACCTTCAACAAAGTAGCGACCATCTTTGAAATCATAGGTATTTTCTAACGTTGAAAATATTAAAGGTATTTCAAAATAGTTGATCAAGTGAGACTCGGTAAACTGCCAAAGATTACCTTCTTCGTCATATTCTTCCGCATATACAATTGACCAACTGTCTTCATCAAAGTAATAACGACGCTTGGTATAACGATGCTGTAAACCTACACGTAATGTTGCTTCAACAATCCAAACACGGTGAGCTTCATAACGTAAAAGCTTTGGGTTTAAGTGTGCAGGGCCGGTAATATCTTCAATGCTTAAATTATCCGCATGCAAATAATAAGAGTTGTAAGGAATATACATTTCCTGCTTACCCAGCAGCTTCCAATCGTAATAAGTCGGTGCGCCATTAAACATATCAACCTGATCGATTGTTCTTAGCGAATCCGTTGCAGCATCAGGAGTATCATGATTTAAATCCGGAGTACGTCGCACGCGACGCTGACCTGGCACGTAGATCCAAGATTTACGCGGTGAACGTACCTGATCTAAGGTTTCGTGTACTAGGGTAATGCCACCCGCCTGACTAGAAGGCGCTAATGTTTTACGCTTTAAAAAGAAAATTTTGTTATTTAAGTCTGCGGTTGTTAATTCTGGATCACTATAAGCGAAATAATATTGGTAATCTCGCAGAGTAACTGCACGGCTACCGGCTGCGTTTACGCTCACGGTTGACGCTTCATAACTAATAGACTGCCCACGAAAACGCAGTGTATGGTTCCATAGAACCTCTAAGCCATTTTGAGGAATTGGAAAAGGAGAGCTAATACGAGCACCTTCAACACCTGCACCAAATTTCATTAACTTGGCAGTTTTCATATTATTTTTAATGCCTTCATAGACATAATCAGGGTATGACGCAGATCGATGCGTTTTATAAATAGGCAATTCCATACTTGGGAATTGCTTTAATAGCTTTTGACTACCTAAACTCAAACGGTTTTTATGCTTTTCCATATTCGTTTGGTTAATAGTAAATAACGGTTTTTCGCGAAAGTAAGGATTGCTGTGAAAATCACCTGACTGATGACTCTTAGATTGCTTCAATCCACCAGTCCAGGAAGGAATATCCTTACCGTTGCCCATTCGTTCTGCACCGACAGGTGTCAAATCTTTAGATAAGCGACCTGCATCTTGATCACTGGCTTGGGCCGTAAAAGCAACAATCATAAATAGAAAAGATGAGACGATTTTGAGCATTGTGTTTTCCATTAATTATATTTAGTGCGCGCAGGCTAATAGCTGAACATAAGTTGAACAAGCGAAATCTGCTTATTACTACGAAATGATACAAGCCGTTACAAATAGTCACAAAGAGTTGAGGGTTTAGTTACTGCTATAAATATAAATAAGACTGCACCCTCAAATAACAGCAGCCTCAACTAAGCATATGACTCGTATTTAATTCAAGAACTGAGGTGCTAAACCACTTCCCCATAAAATAGCTGTGGCGGCCATCAGCCCGACTAAAGAGCAAAGCCCTACCGTTAATATGGAGCTTGCAAAGATAAATCCACGCTCCTCTGGAATATTCATGAAAATAGGAATCCCTACATACAATAAGTACAAGGAATAACAGACCGCTCCCAATACCACAAAAACGTCTAGCCATAGAATAGGAAGTAAGCCAATAAAGCCGGAGAGAAACATAGGTGTTGCGGTAAAGGTGGTGAAGATCAGGCAACGCTCAAAACTCGCATCGGCACCAAAGGTTTTTTCCATCCAATAGGTGCAATAAGCGACGAAAGCCAAACCGACTAATAAAGAGAAATAAAATAGAATGGCAATTGGCAAAGCACTTTCAACGGATAGCGTCATAACATCGCTGCCCGCGACACTCCAACCGTACTGCGTTGTGCCAATAAATAAACTTACCGGGGGAATCAAGGCAAGAAAAATTGCATAGCGAAGATATACTTGCAACAAGCTGTATTTTTCTCGGCGGATAAAAGACCATTCATTTTTAGGATGGTAAAGCAGCCCAAACATATGTGCAGCAAACATAGTCGTCCCCTTATGTTTCTAGTGTGATATCGCAAATGCAAATAAACACGAACACTACAAAAGGCAGTGTCCTTATCTAATATTTAGCTAATAAACACAGAATTCGCAAGTGAATAACTCGTTCAGGCAGGCTATAACATTATTTTAAACGCCGAAAAGCCCCCTATTAACTATGTTTTTAGTTTAGGCATAAGTGCTAATAGGTTGTTATTACTCATTATTATAATTTCATCCCGCGAGCATTCTTTAATACTTGCTACAATTTGCGCCAATAGCAGCAAACTAACCGGAGAATTACGACTGCCCGCCAAAAAAGCAGGTTTCATATCAGGAGAATCCGTTTCTAGCACGATTGACTCCAAGGGTAAGTGGGCGACTGTTTTGCGTAATTTTGTTGCTCGAACATGGCTCAATGCACCACCAATACCCAGTTTGAACCCCAGCTTAATAAGCGCCTGAGCTTGCTGAAGACTACCGCTAAACGCATGAATAATACCGCCTTGAGTAAACCCAAGCCGCCGCACCATTGCAGCCACCTCATCGTACGCTTTACGTACATGTAAAATAACCGGTAACTGTAATTCTTGAGCAAGCTTAAATTGCTGCTGGCAGAGTTCAATTTGTGCTGCGAAAGTCGTATCCGCCAAGGCAAAATCTAACCCAAACTCGCCAATGGCTATAGGGTCATGCAACTGACACGCTAGCGCCAGTTGTTCCATATCATCATATTGATGCTCGGCGATAAAATAAGGGTGTAAGCCCAGTGCATAAGCCCAAGGTTTGCCTTCACACAAAAGAACTAAAGCTTGCCAATCCTTCGCCCTAACGCCAGGGATAATGAGACCCGAACAACCCCAAGACGTTAAGAATTGCCAATGCGACTCACGGTCGCTATCAAATACCTTAAAATCAAAATGGCAATGAGAGTCAATCCAGCGCTGACCCTGATAAGGATCATCCCGTTTAGATAATTCATCAAAAAATGGCATAACCCGCCCTAGTAATTAATAGCATGATTAGTTTATTGTGTTTGAAAACGGAATGCGCATCAAACAGATGCCCACATCTAAAGGATACATGAATGGATCTTAGCCCGACGGAATTAAGAGAGATGGTGATTAGACCCACCCTGATCTCTCTTGATAAGTATTCGCAAGCGGCAGAGAATTTACTCATGGCCATCGCCCTAGTGAAGCAAGAAAATGCCCATCGCTTAGATACTAGCTGTGCGAAAAATTACGGTATCTTCCAAATCGATGTCCCAAGCCATCAAAGAGTTTGGGACAAATATCTAGCTTTCAATCCTGAACTTGCCAGTAAAATTCGCGGCCTTGCTTCTCAACACGAGTTCCTCAAACACCCGCATTTAGAATTAGCGACCAATTTATCTTATGCAACCGCAATTGCTTGGGCATTACACCTCGCTTACCCGCAAGCAAAAAAACAAGGGTTAACCTTAATAACTAATACCCAAGCCACCTAAACCACAATAGCCATTAGGTTCTTTCGCTAAATATTGCTGATGGTAATCTTCAGCAAAATAGAAGGTTGGCGCATTCATTATTTCGGTTGTAATCGCCCCCAAACCTGCCAGAGAAAGTCTCTGCTGGAAATGCTCTTTCGATTCATTAGCCAACTTAAGCTGCTGCTCAGAAAACGTATAGATACCACTGCGATATTGAGTGCCTTTATCATTACCTTGGCGATCGCCCTGAGTTGGATTGTGAGCTTGCCAGAAAGCCTCGAGTAACTGCTGATAGCTAATCACTTCTGGGTTATATATCAGCCGCACAACTTCATTGTGCCCTGAAGCACCAGAGCAAACTTCCTTATAGCTAGGATGCTCTGTGCCACCCGCGGCATATCCCACCGAAGTCACATGCACACCATCCAATTGCCAAAACTTGCGCTCTGCCCCCCAAAAACAACCCAGACCAAACATCGCGTATTCCATACCTTCAGGTAAAGCATCAACATTCTCACCATTCACAAAGTGGGCTGACGCATGAGGCATTGTATTCATAAAATTTTCTCCAAAAAAAAGGCCATAACTTAAAAGCTATGACCTAAATATATAACAGGAGGTTCACTAATGACGATTAATCTAAGAAAGAAAAATCCTCTTCTTTCATTTGCATCAAACTCTTAGGATCCTTAATCATCATTTTTGCATGACTTTTAGCACGTGGCAGCATACGCTCAAAATAGAATTCAGCGGTTTGAATTTTAGCCTTATAAAAAGCCAAATCTCCTTCGCCTTTCTCCAGTTTCTGATACGCCGTTTCGGCCATCATCGCCCAGTAATACGCCAAACAAAGGTAACCGGAGTACATTAGATAATCGACTGACGCAGACCCGACCACATCACGATTTTTCGATGCTTTAAACGCAATACGGTAATTATTAATTTTCCATCCCAACATGCTGCGCTTAAGGACTTTAATGAATTTTTTCATTTCAGGACGCTTAGTTGCTTTGGTAAAGGCAGATACTTTATCGGCATAAGTATTGAACGATTTAAACTTACCCAGCAACATTTTACGACCTAATAGATCGAGTGCTTGCACACCCGTAGTGCCTTCATACAGCTTAGAAATTTGAGCATCACGCACGATCTGCTCCATGCCCCACTCTTTAATGAACCCATGACCACCATAAACCTGCACACCATGGTTAGCCGCTTCATAGCCTAATTCGGTTAAGAACGCTTTCAAAATAGGCGTTAAAAAGCCTAATTCATCGTCAAACTTTTCATACAGCTCAGTATCACCTTTAGAATGCGCAGCATTCATTAAATCAGCAATCCGCGCTGCGTTATAAACCATCGCACGACCGCCTTCAGCAATCGCTTTTTGAGTTAATAGCATACGACGCACATCAGGATGTACCATCAAGGTATCAGCCACTTTATCGGGATCTTTTTTACCGGTTAAAGCGCGCATAGAGCGACGATCTTTGGCATACGGTAATGCGCCTTGGAAAGACAATTCAGCCGAAGCAACACCTTGAATCGACGTACCAATACGGGCGGTATTCATAAAGGTGAACATACACATCAAGCCCTTGTTCTCAGGACCGATCAAATAACCTTTGGCGTTATCAAAGTTCATCACACAAGTAGAAGAGGCATGAATCCCCATTTTTTCTTCAATCGAACCACAGGTTACTGGGTTGCGATCACCCAAAGAACCGTCGGTATTCACATTGAATTTAGGTACGATAAATAATGAAATGCCACGAGTGCCTTCTGGCGCACCCGGTAAACGCGCTAATACGATATGGATGATGTTTTCCGTCAGATCATGGTCACCTGAGGAGATAAAGATTTTAGTACCCGTCACATTATAAGAACCATCACCATTAGGCTCAGCCTTCGTTTTAACTTGGCCCAAATCGGTACCACACTGAGGTTCGGTTAAGCACATAGTGCCCATCCAGCGACCATCAGACAGTGGCACAAAGTATTCACGCTTCTGCGCTTCAGTACCGTGCATCCAAATAGTATTCATCGCCCCCAAAGACAGACCTGGGTACATTCCCCAAGACCAGTTGGCAGTACCAATCATTTCAGACTTAGCCAATGCCAACGAGATAGGAAGACCCTGACCGCCGTATTCAACAGGGGTCGCCATAGACTGCCAGCCGCCTTCAACGTATTGGTCATAAGCTTCTTTAAAGCCTTTCGGGGTATAAACTTTGCCATTATCGAAACGGCAGCCTTCATCACCACTTTGATATAAAGGTGCAATCACGTCTTCAGAAAAAGAAGCCGCCGCTTCTAAAATCATATCGACCATTTCTTCGGTCGCTTCATCACCACCAGGAATTGTCTGGTAATGCTTTTGGAAGTTGTAAACATCGTTCATTAAGAACTTGATGTCTTTAACAGGAGCCTTGTACTGAACCATGAGAGAACCTTTTGAAGTAAATAAACTGGATAAAAACGTATTAAAAATGTCCGCTTAATAGAGACGAACCAATGATCACAGCGATTATTACAGATTGTTACAAAAAGGCATTGGCTAGTTAGCCAAGTCTATTTGTCATAAGGGCAAGACCTATAAAAAGCTTTCCTCAGAGGCACCAAGACGGTGCACTGTTCAGTTAAAAAATTCAATTGAAGGCTACAGAGCTATTATGTTGCTAAACCCTGCTATACCTACTACATGCCTTTTAAGTTAAAAACCAAGCCAGCGCTTGCGGTTGTAATCCAACCACATACTCCCTATGGTAAAACATCGATTATGCACCCGGAGAAAAAATGAGTACGAATAACGATAAATACAGTATTGAAAATACTGACTATACCGTCGGACAAGACAATGTTCAGAAATGGGGATTTGATGTCCACAACCCCGTATTTGGCATCAGCGCAGGTCTGATTTTACTCTTTTTAATTGCCGCCCTCGTAACTGACCCTGCTGCGGCTAAGGCATTACTCGACGGCCTGAAGTGGGACATTATTAAGACCTTTGATGCCTTCTTTATGTGGTCTGCTAACTTCTTTGTTGTCTTCTGTCTCGTATTAGCACTATCACCTTGGGGTAAAATTCGCCTCGGGGGTATCGAAGCCAAAGCTGAACACTCAACTATTTCCTGGTTAGCCATGTTGTTTTCTGCTGGCATGGGCATTGGTCTTATGTTCTGGGGGGTCGCTGAACCTGTTGCTTATTTTACCGGCTGGTATGAAACCCCATTAGGTGTCACAGCCAATACACCTGAAGCCGCGAACATGGCCTTAGGCGCTACTATGTATCACTGGGGTCTTCACCCTTGGGCAATTTATGGTGTTGTTGCCTTGTCTCTCGCGTTTTTCGCTTATAACAAAGGCTTACCACTTTCCATGCGTTCGGTGTTTTATCCGATTCTCGGCGATCGTACTTGGGGTTGGGCTGGACACATCATCGATATTTTAGCGGTGCTGGCAACCTTGTTTGGTTTAGCGACATCACTAGGCTTAGGTGCACAACAAGCTTCTGCAGGTATCAGCCATGTGTTTGGTATCTCTAGTGGCCTTAGCTTGCAAATCATCGTCATTGTTTTTGTAACCTTACTGGCCGTGGTATCGGTTATACGAGGCCTAGAAGGTGGCGTTAAATTGCTATCGGGGGTCAACATGATCATTGCATTCCTGCTATTAATGTTTGTCGCTGCTTTAGCCTTTGCCGTATCCATGGGCACTATTCCACAAACGATCATGGCTTATGTACAGAACATTATTCCACTTTCTAATCCACACGGACGTCCAGATGAAGCTTGGTTTCAGGGTTGGACTGTATTCTATTGGGCTTGGTGGATTTCCTGGTCTCCTTTCGTCGGCATGTTCATCGCGCGTATCTCTAAAGGCCGTACCGTTCGTGAATTTGTAACAGCCGTATTATTAGTGCCAACAGCGGTTACCGTTGTGTGGATGTCGGTCTACGGGGGGATTGCCATCGAGCAAGTCCAGAACGGTATCGGTGCCCTAGGGACAGATGGACTAACGTCAGTGCCTCTCGCGATGTTCCAGATGTTCGATGAAATGGCTCTTGGTGCAATCTTATCCTGTATCGCCATCATCTTGGTATTGGTTTTCTTCATCACCTCTTCCGACTCAGGATCGCTGGTTATCGACAGCATCACTTCTGGCGGCAAGATTGATGCCCCCATACCTCAGCGTATTTTCTGGGCGTCGGTCGAAGGGGCCATCGCCATCGCACTATTATGGATTGGTGGTACCGAAGCCATTCAAGCGTTACAGGCAGGGGCTATTTCGACAGGCCTGCCGTTTACCTTTGTTTTATTACTGATGTGTCTTTCGCTCTTAATGGGCATGCGCACTGAAGTGAAAAAATAAAAGTTAAAAATATAATCTAGATCAAGCGCCCAACTCTGGGCGCTTTTCTCTTCCTTAACATCGTCAATATTTCTTAGTACTCTTAATACTTCCTAACAGCCCATCAATACCAAAGCTTTCTAACCGGTGTTTGCGCTAACTTATGCTTGGCAATTTGAGCTTGTAATAACTCAGCAGTGGCTAATGCATCCACCAGCGCATTATGGTTTTCATAAGCAGGTAAATTATAGCGTTCGCGGGCATAGAGCAAACGTAAAGAAGGCAGCTGTTTATTAAAAAATCGTGCACCTAAAGAGCGATTACGACGCAGGTATTGGGCTTCTAGTTCTAAAGTATCGATTAACGGAAACAAGAAATTTTTCTGTAATAACTCAGCCATCGCCGTACGAAAAAACTCGCGTTCGATATAACGGTAATGCACCACAACCTGTTTACCCTGCAAGCTGGCTACAAGCTCTGGTATTACCGAAGCTAACGAAGGTGCCCCAGCAACTTCACTGTGCGTTATCCGATGCACGACCACAGATTCCGAGGTTAAATGCTGGCTACTCACAACCCAATGCTTAGCCTTGGCCAAATAGATACGCTGGTGATCAAAAGGCACTAAACCAATACTAACAATGTCATCTTTTTGAGCATTCAAGCCCGTTGTTTCAATGTCTAGTGCTACAAAGTCGGTTGCCTGCATAGATTGCTGAGAATCTAATAAGGGTTGGTGATAAAAAGAGTCTAGATAATCAGGCAGCTCATCCTGAACTTGCTCAGAATAGAATTGGTCCCAGTCATCTGGAATGACTTTATAAGGGTGCAAAGCCATGTTAATTAACCCTTTTGGTTAGCGGTATAGCGAAACTTTAGAAACTTTTGTGCACTGCTTAATACCTGAAAAGCTTCTTTCAAACCGCGGCGCTCTTTACTCGACAATGTTTCTGGCTCCACCGTATTATCTGCCTCCTCACCCGCCTCTACGGCTGCGACTTGCTGACGTATACGAATCATAGAGAGATATTCCAAAGCGTCCGATAACGCTTCTTTTTTGCCCTCAGGCAATAGTGCAGACTGCGCTAGATCTTCCAAACGATCAAACGAATTCTGTGATAGTGACCCTTCTGCTAAAGCATGCACTCGAATTACATCAACCATAGGCGCGGTACCACGTCGCTTTAGATTTAAGCTATAGCGCTGACGACCGTCTTTTTCTAAAACAAAATCTTTAAAGAACCCCAAAGGCGGCGTGCGATTCATTGCATTACGAGCTAAGGCCGCTAGAAAGCTTGGATTAGCTTTCGCTTTGCCGACAATAAAGCGCGTCAGCTGTTCTGCCCAAGCCACTTTGCCATCAACCCCTTCCAGATCAAAAAAGATCGAAGCATTTAACAACGCTTGCGGATCTGGCTTCTCGATCCATTCACTGAATTGCTGTTTCCAGTCTTGCAAGGTCAGACGCCATTTTGGATTCGAGGCCATGATGCCGCCATCACAATAGGTGTAGCCACACGCATTCAGACCATCACAGACAATATCGGCTAACTGTTTAAAGTATTCTCCATGCAGGGCTTCTTTATAATCAACCGATAAAATCAGTGCGTTATCCTGATCGGTTACCAATAATTGTTCATCTCGCGCCATCGATCCTAACGCAAGGAAACAATAAGGCACTGGTGGAGCACCGAGTGTTTCTTCCGCCAATTGTAATAAACGCTGCTTGAACGTACGCCCAATCACCGACATGGCGCTGCCGATCATGTGCGAATTCGCCCCTTCTTTTTGCATACGTACCATCACCGAAGCCACTTGCGATGACAACTCCGCCAATCCTTCTACCGTTTCTTGCGCCAAAATGCCACGCACGAGCAACAGACTACTCTGAGATTCGTATTGCACAATATCCGTCAGCGCAACGATGCCGGTAACACTATCATGACGCACTAACGGCAAGTGATGAACATTGTGGCGCATCATCAGTAACTTTGCTTCATACACATAGGCATCATGGGGAACAGTAATGAGATCCGTCGACATGACATCGCGCAACGGGGTTTCAAGCGACAAGCCTGCCGCCAAAACGCGTACTCGAAAATCACGATCAGTGACGATGCCTAGCGGTAATGAAGTGCCTTCATTACCGTCAGCATCAACACTAGATTCATCCGCAATAAGTTGATCGAAAATAACAACCGACGATACGTTTTGCTCCGTCATTTGCTGAGCACACTCGCGCACCGTTGTGTCGGCCGTTAAGTAGACAGGTTCACCTTGAATAATGTCACGCACACGCACGGTGGTCATATCATTCTCGTCATCCTGGCTCTGCACGACTTGCTGTAACGTCGAGTGCTCGTTGGTTTCAAAATAGTCACCGAACTCGCCAAATGAATCACACATCTCGAGAAACTTTTCCGCCGGCATGCGATAAATAAGCGTATCTTCTAGCGCACGCACCGGATACCGAACATGACCATTCAACAGTATCCCCATCTGGCCAAATACATCCCCAGGCTCAAGACGATTGTATAGCTCACCGGTACGGCGAAAAACCTCAACCGAACCGGAGCGAATCATGTACAGAGCATCAATAGAGGCACCGTGATGCAAGATCTGACTTTGCGCCTGATAATAGCTGACCTCAATTTGGCCACACAGTGCAGCAATTTCCTCTACGGGCAAGCTATCAAAAGGTTCGTGCGCACTGACGAAAGTAATGATGTCTTGAATCTCAATTGACATATCTGAATCCTGCTCGTTTTAATTTGCTCGCATAGCAAACCATAATGGCCCCTTAAGAAAGTCCTGACTACCTTTTATCATCCAAGAAAACCCTACACTCTTAATGTTTTCTCTGTGCAGCGCAGCGCCTCTGTGCCTCCGTGGTGAATTCCCTTTCTGCTCTTTTCAACAGGCATAAAAAAACCCAGCTCATTACTGAGCTGGGTTCTTTTTAAAACAAAAGCAAAAGCACACTACAAATTAAGCAGCACTTGCTTCGCGTTTAGCTTTTTCTTCGTCTTTCAATTCACGACGCAAGATCTTACCCACTGGCGTCATCGGCAACTCATCACGGAATTCAATCTGACGTGGCAGCTTATAGCCCGTTAACTTATCTTTGCAGTAAGCTTTAACTTCTTCGGCCGTAAGGTTCGCATCCGATGC
>JBLGBO010000006.1:0-169684 GCA_047616865.1 Oleispira sp. | reverse complement strand
ACTGGTTCTTTTGGATGAATCTGAAAGTATCTATTTTTGATCCTGAAAAAAGCGTTTGGCTTTTTTTAAGAAATCGCGCTCCATTGCGGTTTCTTTCAAGTCAGCTTCTAGTTGCTGAATTCTACGATTAGCCTTGATAATATCTGTCTCGGCAACGATATCGTCAATCTTGTCTTTACCAGGTATCTCACCTTTACGCATTTCCATTCTCCAGCGATAGAGCATAACCGGATGAATTCCTAAGTGCTCTGCGACTTCATTAGCTAGGATATCAGGATGCAATGTCAATGCTACCGCTAACCGCTTGAACTCTACAGTGTACCTGTCGTATTCTGTGCTTATTGTTTTAGGCATGTTGGACCTCGATTCAGTGAGGCCTAGGTGTCCACTTTATGGGTGCAAGATCACAGCCCCGCAGGGGCGCACACCAACTAATTGTTATATTTCGTCAACTTCAATTTATCAAGAATATTAATGTACTCTTCGAAAAATTTATCTTGATTATAAGAACCGCTTTCTAATGATTTAAATTTCAGAAGCATGTTCTCTTTGAGTGAGTTGACATGCTTTGCTCCAAATACATTAATTAGGCCATTAAATATATAATCTTGATTTTCTAACCAGCGATCTCTTCTGCCTGGGTTATTCACAAACCAAGTAGATAATAGTATTGGATCTGTAACCCAAAGATCCATGAACGTTGAGGAAATCTCGACACCATAAGAACCATCTGCATGCTCCCAAGCAGTTAAGCATACTATAAGTGCATTTGACTTCGTTCGTAGATCTTTAGATTTAAGAGCTTTTTCAATCTTTGATTTCGAGTCAAAAAAAGTAAACACAGACTGAAGACCTAAATCATTCGATTTCTCAAAGTCCCACCAATTTGCCATTGCTGAACTGGAAGCAAGGAGAAAAGTCATGAGATATAGTTTTAAATATTTATTCATACTTGCCCTAGGAATATAACGCCGCCTTCTTGGGTTTATCCCAAGCAAGGCTTTGTTATGAACTCTTCGAAGTTATTTTCCACAGACATCTGCTTCCGAACTAATTTTCCACTCTTCTCCTACACGGTGGAAAGAAATTGAGTATGCCTTTATACCTGTTTTTGTAACTAAGCCATCATCTTCAATAACGACTCTCTTTGCAGCTTTTATTGTTCCCCAGTCCCAGCCCTTCTTTTCTACATGCGGCTTTAAATGAGGCCAAATCAATCTAGCATTTTTACAAAGGTAAGATAAATCAGAAAGGTCATTTGCCGAATACTGAATCGCTAACATCCAAGTGTCATCTCCTCCTGCATACATTTCAATGAACTTTTCAACTGTAATTGTTTCACCTGTAGATAGCGTTAATTTATAGTTATTAGGATAAACATGCTCACCCAATTCATCATAAAATATAACAATTAATCCTACGACCACAACTGCAAGTACAAATATAATCGTTAAAACTTTAGCTTTTGGTTTTTTTATCGGCAACTCAGGTTCATTGAAGTCACCTTCTAATTCCCTTACCTCTATCTCGTGTTCAATTTTCAATCGGAAATCAGGGCTTTCCTTCGCTCGTTCTGACTCTAGCTCCGTATTTAAATCCTCTAAAGAAGCACCATCGATGCCAGCTAACATTTCATTTTTTCTAGGAGGGAGGAACCAAATAACAATATTAATAACAGGTAATAAAAATATAACTGTAAGCCAAGGGCTTAATGACGTATCACTAACTCTTTTATAAGTGAAATAGATAAATAATGGCAAACTCAAATACCAAGCAGACATGATATTCATCCTAAATCCCGTTCCTATATTATCACCAGCAGAGTCAACTTTAACTATCTTTGAAAAAGTACCAAAATCGAACCCTATCGCATTCCCAAGTATCTCAATGCATATCGGTAAAAATATAAAAATCAGAAATAATCGGCCTAAATATACTCTTCTTCCATTAGCCTCATCCCTGCCAATGTAATTGATTTTTTCGCTCACAATGTGTTCCTATTTAGTTCATAACATTTTAATCATACGCATGCGCGTTTACACGAAAGGCTCTTTTAGAAACTTCACGTCAACCAATTGATTTAACTCGGTAATTTTTGAAATCCATTTCCAAGCTCCAGAAATACGCGCATGCGTATCTGCACAAATAACGAGGGTCTCGTTATGTCAGCGCTTATATTGATAATATACTGATCTTGCTACATTTCCCTGAATTATTCCAGTGCAAACGCGCACTTATCATCACCTTGTCGTGCAAACGCGCATGAATATAAGCGATAACCGTAAATCATCTGTATGAATATCTAGCCTTTTAATTTAAAAAACATAGCGCCATTTACACTTGATAATAATGCTGCTTGACCTATGTGCTACTCACAGCTTTATGGTGTAAGCTAAACAGACAAAAAATAGAGTAACGGCTTATGTCTTCTTTAACGGTTTCTCAACTAGCAAAGCAGTTGAGCATTAGCGCTGATACTGTGCGTCACTATGTGCGTAGTGGTTTAATCAACCCTGAACGCGATCCTTACAATGGCTATAAGCGTTTTAATAACGAAGATATTAAACGTTTGCATTTTATTTTACAGGCCAAGTCTTTGGGGTTTTCTCTGGCAGATATTCACACTATTATGGATCAAGCCAGCTTTGGAGAGTCCCCCTGTCCTCAGGTTCGTATTATTATGGAAGCAAGGTTAAAAGAGACCGCTGCGAAGATTGCGGCAATGCAGGCAACGTACAAGCAAATGCAACAAGCAATGAAGCGCTGGCAAACTCAGCCTGATTGCACGCCAACGGGTGAGCATATTTGTCACTTAATTGAAGGGTTTTCTAGCCCAACGAATGATTTTAAAGAAGATGGCTGCTGCCATGAATGAAATCATCAGGCTTCACACATCCACTGTGTTAAATAGTATTATTTTGAGATAAACATGACTTATATTAAACGTATTACTCTGCTTGCGATTAGCCATTTAGCGGTTGCGGGCTTCGCTTTTTTGCTGGGTGTTTATTCTTTACCTATTTTTATGGCACCGGCCGATCCTTCTTCTGGGGCTCTTGCCTTAAGTATTAAAAATACGCGCTATGTCGCAACCATTGCCGATAAACTAACAGATTCGGATTGGTTGCATTGGGGTAAAGGAACGTTTTCTATTGGTGATGATGTTGTTGTTTTCCAAGGCACTCTCGCCCCTGGCCCAGATTATCGCCTATATTTTTCACCTAAGTTTATTCAGACTGAAAGTGATTTCCTCCAGTTGAAGTCCTCTATGGTAGAGGTGGGTAAAATTAAAAGTTTTGGTAATTTTATTTTGCCGATAAGCAATCAGGTAGATACTGAGAAATATAATTCTGTGATTGTGTGGTGTGAGACGTTTAATCAGTTTATTACGGCGGCTCAATTTAAAAATTAATATTTTAAAGTGAGCTGCCGTAATTAGTTAAGCCGTGTTCTATTCGTTAAAAAGCGCAACAATTTCGGCTTCGGTTAAGGCTTTATTAAATAGCTTCACATTATCAAAAGCCTGCCCTTCCGTTACACTGCAAACTTCGGCATCACCTTCATTTGCGCCTTCCACACACGCTACCGACGCGTGGCCACCCACTCTAAAAGGTGAGCCGCCGCCATAGCCTGAGCTATTCATAGCCGCCATAATCGGGCCATTACCCAGAGGTAGCGTTCCTTTATTTGTTAATGCCACACCATCTAAATAGCCGCGCAATTCATTGCTGTCACGATCAATCACCATCGCCACGTGATGCCAAACACCGTCATTCAAAGCAGCTTCTTGGCTGATAATTACCTGATTGTTTCGCATCAAGCGATCTCGATAGTTGACTTGCATCTTAAGCCAGTTACCCGCGTCGTTAGCTTCACTGCGAATTTCCCAACCACCGTATTGCATGTTGTTAGGGCCTGATGAGGACTTACCTATTAATAATTTGTTACCGCCGATGTTGGTATATTTAAACCACATCGCCGCAGTAAAGCTTTTGTGCCCTGGGTCTAGATTATGAGGTAATAACGAGTGGCCAATAGCATCGTCGGCTTTTGTATTAGATGCCATAAGAGGAATCGATAATGCCTGGTTACTTTGATTATTAGGACCCAACGCTTGCACATCAGCAAGACTCGCCTCTGCCGTAACTGTTGAGGTAATACGGTTTAAATCTGGCGCGGTTAAATCGTTACCTCGCCCCGACAAGTCGGTAATTACATTAGCATTGACGGTATCCATATCCCAATGAGCGACTAGGCCATTGGCTGTTAATACACTCCCCAGAACTTGAATTTGCACTGGGCCTTTGGTTTTATAACCCTGCGTATCTGACGCGACATAACTAAATTGATCTACGCCAATAAAATCCGTTGCTGGGGTATAAATTAAGCCTCCACTACCATCGGGGTTTTCAACCACACGACCACCCTGCAATGTTGTCGCCTCGAAGCTTTCAATATTTAAGACATCACCGTTAGCATCATAATCATTGTCTAGAGGATTAATCGCACCACTTTCATTTTGATAAACCGTTAAATAATCTTTAAACGTTGCGGGTAACATAGGGTTGGTTAAGGCTTCAGCAGGTTTGAACTTAGTACCGCGCTGTAAGCGCTGGGTAGTTTTCCATGCTTGCATATTGCCCATCTGCGTAGAGGGCTGCTGGATCTGAAAGTTACTGTCCGTTTGTTCCCCATGGCCTAAACCAAAGTTATGACCAACTTCATGAGTAAAGCCCCAGTTCATTGTATAATTTGCGACGCAGCCTAACCAATCACCACCACCCCAGCAATGTCCTCCATTGACAGGGTCTTGGAAGTCCATACTGAAATTAGCATCGTCTTTTGCGACAGGTCGAGATTGGCTTGCTTCACCTGCGCTGCCGTTCACTTCGATTAACGCGCGACCAATATCCCAGCGTAAACCTGTTTTTTGAGCCCAGACATAATCCAGCTCGTTGATATGCCCTTCCATCTGCGCAATGGCATTGATAATGCTGCCGCCTGCTTCATTCTTAAACTGAGTATGCTCATGTAAAAAAGAAACTCGGGCTAAGTTATTATGAAAATCACGCCCAGGCTTAGGAAGGTATAAACGATTGTCGACGATTTCTGGAATTGAAAAATCAGTCTTTAATTCTGTCGTTGAGCTTTCACTGTTGCCTAAAGCATCGGGGTTGATCTGCGCACTGATATCAATATTTCTGCCCCAGTGGTGGCGATCTCCGCCCCATGCCGATAAGTAAATTGTGCCATTGCTGTCTACAACCCCAGTCACTACTCGGAAAAGGTTATTCGTGATGCGCCCACGATAGGTGCGCACTTCTGGCATGGGAGCGACAGATTCAAACTGCTGCACTCGACGATTATCGAAGGTTAGGAGTTGATAGTTTGGCGATCTTACAGAGTGTTTTTCTAGCTCAATTAACAAGTCTTCGCCATCAACGTTCACTGTTAACGATAACGTCTGCGGTAATGCCTCTCCCACTGTTTTACTTTCGTCAATCACCACAGTATCAACGACCAGCATATGATCACTCCAGCTTGAATGATTTTGAGTAGATAAAGGCCCCTGAGTTTCAATTCGAATATAATAACGACTGCCGGCATTAATGTTATCAAGCAGTATTTGATGCTGCCCAGCCGTTAAGCCGGTTAAGGTTATTTGGTGTTGCCAGCCAGTGGCTGATTTTCCTGCGTCCATCTCGCCATAATAAATCACTAATGGATAGCCAGCATTGAGTTCATTCACCAATAATTCAAGCTGAATTTGATTACCCAGCTGGGCGAAATTTGTTTGGAATGCGTTATCCATTTTAATATTGGCAGGTACAAAATTACTGGTTGGATATAAGTACTGGCTAGTCAATAATCCTTTCGCCAAATTAGGCCCCTGCCAAGCAACAGACATATGATCGCCACCGGTGCCTTCTTTGTGCAATACTTCTAAATAATAAAACTGACCCGCCTTAAGTGCTATCTGAGTTTTTATACGTGATCCATTAGACCAATTATCTTCACCAGTGTAGCCGTTTACTCGCGCAACCAACTCTGTTTTATCGGCACTGATATCTTGGCTAATACGCAATTCACTCGCGTCGTCAGAAGCGATCCAGAAATCATATAGGCCATCTTCAGGAACCATTAAATAGGCGCTGACTTTTTGAGCGTAGCTGTCACCCATGGCGGTAGGGCTTTTAAGATCGGTCAAAACCTGCTGGCTAGACACGGCTCTTTGCGTATTAATGTCTGCGATATTGCCGCCAGGTAAACCACTCCAAACTTGCTGAAAGGCGCCGCGCGTGGTGAAATTTTGATCCGAAACGGCATAAACAATGACTTCGGCTTGAGTAAATTTGTCCTCTAGCTGAATGGCAACCGTTAATACAAAGCGCTGATCACTTGCTGCTTGAAAAGGCGCTATTAAAGACAAGTTGCCGCTGTTTGACAGAGCAAAATAATTTTCCTCGTTACCTGCAACAATGCTCATTTGTACTGTGTCAGCCCCCGTATATTCCCCCTGAAGAGAATACATTAACTGTCCAAAGTGCGATGGCGCTTCAGCACTGGCTACTCGATTAGCGGGAATAATAAATTCGTACTGGGGAAATGAAAATACGGGAGTCGCATCAGCAAGCGCTGTTGTTCTTATCGTCAAAGGTGCGGATAAACCTGCGCTATTACCCGCCTCATCCAATGCTTCAATATTAATTTGATACTCTGCATTGGCCATGAGCGCTGCTATGCGCAAACTGGTTGCATAAGTTTGAGCGATCATAACTTCTTGCTGATAAATTCGATACAGAATCGGTTTATCTTGCTCGTCACTGGCAGCATTCCAGTTTAAGGTAAGCGAGTCATGCAGTATGTCTGTCGCGCTAAGGCCTGATACGAGAGTCGGGGCGATAAAGTCATCGATTATGATGGCAAACATACTGCTGCTAACCGATCGATTTCCCGCATTATCTACAGCGCGTATTGAAATATCATAACGAGTTGCACTGACTAGATTATCAAGCTCGACGGTCAACGCTTCCGTCGTATCCAATAATTCTCCACCATTATAAATCTCATAATGATTAACGGCTAAATTATCTTGCGCTGCCTGCCATTGCAAAGTCACCGTTTTTTCAGAGGTTTTAATCCAAGTTACATTTTGTACAGCGCTCGGCGCTTCAAAATCAACCGGTAAGCGCAAATATTCATTGGCAATAATTGCCTGATCAATACTAGGACCCTGCCAAGCAACCGCAAGGTGATCGCCACCTCGGTTTTCGACCATTAATGCTTGAATCGCGTAGGCTTTTCCGGCTTCTAATAAAATAGTTTCAGAGGCTTGAGCTGCATTACTGTTCCAATCTAATGGGTTTGTCCAGCCTGGAGCTCTGGCGATGACTTGCAAGTTTTCTGCAACATGATCGCGACTCAGAGAAAGTTCGGCGCTGTCATCAGCGGCGATCCAAAATTGATATTCACCTGAAGTAGGCGGAACAAGATAACCAAGCATTCTCTGCCCATAATGGTCACCTACGTTTGAAGGCGACTGGAAAATGGGCTCAATGCTGGATGATGTTGGTGACGCAGGGTAAGCCGCTAGATTTTTCAACTCAGCAACATCACTATTAATAGAATCGTGATTATAAACGTTGCGAGATAAACCTTGATGATCGACGCGTGCCTCGGTGGCAATAATACCGAGCTGAAAACCGATACTACTGATACTGAAACCATCACTCACTTCTACCTGCAAGCTGAACGCTTTACCTGAGATTGCCGCAAGCGAGCCACTAATTTTAATTTCGCCACTGTCATTGATAGTGAAGTAAGGGGCTAGATCGACATTACCATTTGCACTTTTCAGAGTGAAGTTCAGGGCATTGCCATCGCTATCACTGGCATCAATTTGGCTAATGACTTTACCGACAATGTCCGTATCAAATATCGTTAATTGATGTACTTCGGAGGTGATTACAGGCGCATTATTTAATAAGGTGGTTGCATTAAGGGTAAGGGGCTCAGACTCTCGGCCATTACGATCGAACGCAACAACGTCATACTGATATTCTTTATTTATTTCTAGGCCAGTATCATTATAAGTAAATAATCCCTTAGCCAAGGTTGAGATGCTTTCACCATTACGGCGGATACTGTATCCATGGGCATGGTACTCATCACTCCAACGAAGGGTGATAAAGTTTTGGCCGGTATTTAGAATTTGCAGATTTTGAACAGCGGGCACATCTGCAATTTCATTAGGCTCAGGTGTTTTTCCCAAGTCGATAGTTTGTTTTTCAGACGGTGCTTCGCCACATGCTTGTAGCATGAATACGATGAGCAATCCCAATAGGTATTTCATGTTTGACCCTTTCTTATATGGCTTTGTGCCTTATATCTATTGAGTCGTATAATAACAAAAGAGAGGGTAATTATCGGTGATGCCATTCACACTTTATACCTAGTATGAAGGAGTCATCAGCATCGAATAAAGTCAGATAGAATATTTTTTACATCTTGCATACCCGCGGTAAGCACTTCTTTTATATCGTCAATAGTAATGAGCGCATCCGACATGCCCGCCGCAGGATTAACCACCAAACACAGACTGGCATAAGCGATGTTTAATTCACGCGCAAGCGTGGCTTCTGGCATACCCGTCATGCCAACCAAATCACAGCCATCATTCTTTAAACGTTTAATTTCTGCAATGGTTTCCAACCTTGGCCCTTGAGTCGCGGCATATGTGCCAAAGTCACTGTAGCCATGCTTAAGCTTTTGCCTGGATAGCACAGCAACCAACTTTTGACGCAAAGTTTCATCATAAGGATGGCTAAAATCAATATGGTCTAACGGCTTAAATACGCCATCAAAAAAAGTATTTTCTCGACCGTGGGTATAATCAATCAGCTGCTGAGGTACAGATATGTGCCCCGCTACCGCATCTTTATGTATTCCACCAACGGCATTAATCGCAATAATACGATCAGCGCCTAATGCTTGTAACGCGAGCAAATTAGCTCGGTAATTAATTTTATTGGGGGGCACCGCGTGAGGGTGGCCATGACGAGCAAGGAATAATAAACGCTGACCGTGCAATTCCCCCTCGATAATATCTGAGCTGGGTTGACCCAGCTCGGTCTTGATATTTCGATGAGTTTTCTTGCTAACTAACTCGGGAAATTCACTTAACCCCGTACCACCAATAATTGCGAGAGTTTGCACGTAACAGCCTTATTTATTGAATGGGGTTAAGCAGTTCATTGGCAATGCCAATATGTTCAAGCCACTGCGAACTCTGATAAAGGTCTTCTATTTCTGCACCTTGAGCTTTCATATTTTCTAAACTTAATAGCGGCCATTGGTTTTTACGCACCGTATCGACAATCTCTTGCGCGGCTTGTCGATTATTGCAAATTAAGAGCACGTTACAGCCTGCATTTTTAGCTTTTTCTGCGCGTACCGAGGGCGGACCCGATGCCGCAGCACCTTCCATCGATAAATCATCACTGTAAATTAGGCCTTTAAAACCTAACCTGTCACGGAGAATTTTTTGCAACCACATGGCAGAAAAGCCCGCGGTAAAATCGCCATCAACATCTGGGTAAATAACATGCGCAGGCATAATGGCGCTTAACAGGCCTTCATCAATGAGTTGTTTAAAAGGTATTAAGTCTTGCTGATTAAGCTCGTCATACGTTCTTGGATCTGTTGGTAATTCCTTATGGGAATCGGCTGTTACATGCCCATGCCCAGGAAAGTGTTTCGCAGTGGCCGACATACCCGCGGCTTTCATACCATTAATAAAAGCTTTTGAGAGCTGGTAAACATCGTCAGGATCTGTTGCAAATGCTCGATCACCAATTACAGCAGAGCGATCAAAGTCCAAATCTAAAACAGGGGCAAAGCTGATATCAATACCGTGCTGTATGAGTTCTGCCGCCATCAACCACCCAAGGGAATGCGATTGCTGCAATGCGCCAGATTTATTAAGTGCATAAGCATCACCCAAGCGTCGCATTGCAGGTAAACGTAAAAAGCCTTCACGAAAACGCTGAACTCGACCGCCTTCTTGGTCGACAGAGATAATAAGATCTGCCCGTAATGCTTTAATGCTTTGGCATAAGGCCGTTAACTGCTCAGGGTTACTGTAGTTACGACTGAACAAAATCAGCCCTGAGATTTCAGGCTGTAATAAAAACTGTTTATCTGCTGAGGTTAGCTTAACCCCCTCAATATCGGCCATCACACAGATTGACATGAAATTCTCGCAAAGGTTGATTCTTGAATCCAAACGGAAGTGCCTGTATCAAGGGCATCAAATAATTCGATTACATCACGATTGCGCATGCGGATGCAGCCATGTGATTCTGCACGCCCCATAGGTTCGCTATCTGGCGTACCGTGAATATAAATGTAGCGCTGCATACTATCAACATTACCAAAACGGTTATGGCCGATTTCACAACCGCTTAACCATAATATACGGGTTAATATCCAATCTCGTTTTGGAAACTGCGCCGCTAATTCAGCGCTGTAAATCTCACCTGTAGGGCGACGAGCAATGAATACGGCATTTTCAGCCGCATCATGTCCAATTTTAGCGCGGACTTGATGCCAACCTAACGGCGTTTGATTGGAACCTTGCTGCTGCCCAAAGCCCAATTTAGCCGTTGATATAGAATATTCAACAATGGCGTCTACATAGGTTAAGCGCATCAACTGATCTTGTATCGAAATCTCTACCGTCAGTGGTCGCTTGGAATCAATCATGACTAACGTTGGCCATTAAACCTGATGCTAAGAAAGGCATTAGCTGCGAGACAACATCTTTAACGTCAGACTGCGTGCCTAAATCATGATTAGCCATCGCCATTAGCGAATCGACGCTCGACATGGTAAATACCGCCGCGCCTAGCATAAAGTGAATGCGCCAAAAGCGTTCCATTGGGGTTAGCTCTGGAGTAACTCGATTAACTTCCTTCATATAACGACTAAAAACCTCGCCATATTCACTGGTTAAAAATTTACGCAAATGCCCTTGTCCCTGACTATAAGCCAGCCCTAACAGGCGCATAAAGACACCAAACTTTTCAGGGTTTTCAAGCCCCGACTTATTTAAGGTAATGACCAATAGCTTCAATAGTTGCTCTGGCGTATTTTCGCGCTGCTCAATAATGTTGAGTTGATCTGAAAATTGCTCACTGAACGGTGTTAAATAACGAGCGAATACAGCCTGTATCAATGATTTCTTTGATCCAAAGTGATAATTAACCGCTGCTAAATTAACCCCTGCCTTTGTCGTAATATTTCTCAACGAGGTTTCGGCAAATCCTTTTTCAGAAAATAATGCTTCCGCCGCATCCAATATGCGTTGTGCGGTATCTTTCTGTGCCATAACTACCCAAATTTAATATCTATAAAATTCAAACATACGTTTTAAACACTTTAAGTGCAAGCACTACTCAGTTGCAAAACATCAAGACTGAGCACCAGTTCTTTAATAGAAAAATGCCCGAAAGGCTTTACAGAATAAAAAACACTGTATATATTTACACCCACTGTATAGATAAACACTATTACTAACGCATTAGGATTAAACATGATTAAGCTTACCGCTCGACAGCAAGAAGTTCTTGATCTTATTAAGGACGCCGTAGAAACAACGGGCTTCCCTCCCACTCGCGCAGAGATTGCCGAGAAACTTGGGTTTCGCTCACCTAATGCCGCTGAAGAACATTTAAAAGCATTGGCACGTAAAGGTGCCATCGAGATGATGCCTGGCGCATCACGAGGCATCAGAATACTGGAGAGCCCTCAACTAGGCTTGCCCATTATTGGCCGTGTTGCCGCCGGCGAGCCGATATTGGCGCAAGAGCACATTGAAGATCATTGCAAAATCCCAGCGAACTGGTTTAAACCTAATGCGGATTTTTTACTGGAAGTTCATGGCGAAAGCATGATTAACGTTGGCATTATGGACGGCGATTTAATTGCCGTACATAAAACAGAAGTTGCACGCAACGGCCAAATTGTTGTCGCGCGAGTGGAAGATGATGTCACTGTTAAGCGCTATCAAAAGACGCGTAACAAGGTGACCTTATTGGCTGAAAACGATGACTTTGACCCGATTGAAGTTAATTTAAAAGAAACAAACTTTGCTATTGAAGGTTTGTATGTTGGCGTAATCCGCCGCAATTAATCACTACAAAAATATTTTTCACTAATACAAGGAGTTAGTTATGCGCCAATTACCATTAGGCATTCAGAATTCTGAGTTAACCCTAAGCAGCAGTGTTGTAGAAATTGAAACGGCTACTTGTGCTTCTCGCACAGTGACGCCAAACAGCTCTACGTCAAACAATGCTGGTATTAGTGAAATTATTTTAGCGGCCGATAGTGCACTTCAGCCTATCTATTTATTGCCCTTACTATCGCAGATGTCTTTGGATAAACGTTGGTTAATGTGGCTAGCGGACGAGCCTTCAATCAATCGCCACTGGGTTGCGGCTTTGGGTATTGATGCGTCACAGGTGCTGCATATAAACGCTGAGGATGAGTGTTTTCATAGAGTTTGCTGCAAGGCTTTAGCTGCGGGAACTGGGCATTTAATTATTGAGTGGCCTGGACAGATCAGTAGCGAACAGCTCTCTGAACTGGAAGATGCCGCAAAAGTAGGCGCAAGTCACGCCCTACTTATTCGTCGCCGATAATAACTAATTAGTGAATTATCCCAGGATTTTCTGGTTCAGTCAGAAGATCTTCTTGTTCAATATCCATACCTGATAATTCACTTACTTTACTGACGCCCGCTTCGATCATAGCGTGCGCGACTTCAATATGATTATTTTTCAATCCTTCTTTCGCTTCCGCTGAAAATTGAATTTTAACAATCATTTCTTCTGATTCTTCATCCGCTCTACGCAAACCAATATCACCATTGGACAATTCTACGATTTCAAAAAAATCAGCCATTTCACTCATCTCAACTTACAGCCTGTCAAATTAAATACAGACAAAATACAAAAACTTGAATAATTAAAGTCAGGGTGACAGCACCCCATACTTTAACTTTCTTGACGGTTGTTACGTTGCAAATCGATAATATCAGATAATGATTGATACCAATTTCGCAATGGTAATGTTTGTGCCGTCTGATCATGTAACTTGATCATACTGCCATTTTGCGGCTGCGGCACAGGTCTATTATCTTTATGAGCGCAATATTCAAAGGCTGTCTGCAATTGGCGAAGCCAGCTAAAGTCATCCAACTCAAGCTGCCGTAACTCGGTCATCTCTCCCGTTGCGACAGGCACTTTTTCTATTAGCTGCTGCAGTGAGCCAAATGAATCTCGACATTGCGCAAGCTCGGCAACTTCATGTAAGTAAGACTGATACGCCAAAACTAACTGAAATAAAACTGATTCTTGCAGCGCTAGACTGAGTACTGAATCTGTTCCTGTTTGCTCTACCTGCTCTTGGTTTTCAAGTAACAGCCTTGCTTGATAGAGTTTTTGGTTACTATGCCCGAGCCATTCTGCCATTAAAAATCAACCTTCAAACCAAAGTGTATGCCTTCTTCCAACATAAATTGCTTTTTAATGCCTTCAATTCTGAAGCCACTATAGCGGTAACCCATATAAATACGAGCCGTTGGCAACAAGCCATATTGAAGACGAATATCGGCGTCGGTTAAGTTCTCAGTTTCATCAAAAGATACAACACTCGGCGCATAATACAGATAGCCTGCTGTGCTTAATCCTGGGACTTGAGTAATTTGATAGCGAAAGAAACCACCAACCCCTAATGCACCACCATCAATATCGCCATCTTTAAAACCAAATAATCGACCACCAACACCAATGTATAACGGGCTATTAGGTTGACGCACATCTACAACGTGTAAGCCCAACGCAAGTAAATCACCATCCTCTTCGTGATGCATGATACTGGCAGAAATATGCAAGCCTGAGCCTACTTTAGTGGCATCGTAGGCAAGGCGGGCAGAGTCATTAGCTAAGCTTAGGTCGATTGAACCACCGGCTAAACTTTGCATACTGATTGATAATAATAAACCCGAAAATAAAACTTTTAATGCTTTCATACTTCTTACAACCCAATTTTTTGCTGCATTATACCAGATGCTTTCTTGTTTGAGAAAACACGGTAACCCCACATAGAAAAACAGCGCCTAAGAAGGCGCCGTTTATGTTTACATGATACTGCAGTTATCGCTGATTTACTTCATCAAGTCATGCAACAACTTGTTTAACTTAGTCACATATTCAGCAGGTTTTTGCAGTTGACTGCCTTGCGCTAACTGTGCCTGACCGTAAATGACGTGAGCCAAGTCGTTAAAACGACTTTCATCTTGCTCTTCATCCATTTTAGCAATCAATGGATGACTCGGATTTACCTCAAGTGTTGATTCCGCTTCAGGAACTTCTTGCCCTGCTGCAGCCAACATTTGACGCAAACTATCATTCATATCATTTTGACCAACCACCAAACAAGCCGGTGATTCAGTTAAACGAGCGGTCACTCGAACCTTGCTAACCTCGCCTTTAAGGGCTGCGGCAATGCGTTCAACTAAGCTCTTATTTTCTTCAGCTAACGTTTCAGTCGCGGCTTTTTCTTCTTCACCGGTTAATTCATCAAGGTCTAATTCGCCCTTGGTGATATCTTGGAAAGATTTTTCATTAAAGTTGGCAAGATGACTGATCATCCACTCATCCACACGCTGCGTCAGCAACAGTACTTCAATGTTATTCTTCTTAAAGAATTCTAAATGCGGGCTATTATAGACAGCATTGTAGTTTTCCCCTGTCACGTAGTAGATCTTCTTCTGATCTTCTTTCATACGTGAAATGTAATCAGTTAAAGAAACTGTTGCGCTATCAGATTCACCTTGCGTACTGGCAAAACGGAACAGACTGGCAATTTTTTCTTTATTTGCAAAATCTTCGGCAGGGCCTTCTTTTAATACTTCGCCGAACTGCGCCCAGAATTTCGCGTATTTTTCTTCATCGTTTTTCGCCATCTTGGTAAGCACATCTAAAACACGCTTAGTTAGAGCTGTACGAATCGAATCGACGTTTTTATCTTGCTGAAGAATTTCACGAGAAACGTTCAAAGATAAATCATTGGAATCCAGAATACCTTTAACGAAACGTAAATACAGCGGTAAGAACTGCTCAGCTTCGTCCATGATATAAACACGCTGGGTATAAAGCTTTAGACCTCGAGCGGCATCACGATTCCATAAATCCATCGGTGCTTGCGATGGAATATACAGCAGGCTTGTATAATCTAACTTACCTTCAACCTTGTTATGAGACCAAGCTAATGGCTCTTGCCAATCATGCGATACATGCTTGTAAAATTCTTTATAATCTTCATCACTAATATCAGATTTAGGCTTAGTCCACAGTGCTTGCGCATCGTTAACCGCTTCTGGAATCTGCTTATTTTCGCCATCAGCATCTTCGCTGCTGACTTCTTGTGGCAAGAAAATAGGAATTGCGATGTGGTCTGAATACTTTTTGATCAGGTTGCGTAAGCGGAAGCTATCAGCAAATTCTGTTTCATCATCTTTAAGATGTAAGGTGATTGTTGTGCCACGTTCTTCTTTAACGATATCTTCAAGGCTGAATTCACCCTCGCCTTGTGACTGCCAGCGAACGGCTTGATCAGCAGCCAGACCTGCGCGACGCGTTTCAACAACAACATCTTTAGCAACGATAAAGGAGGCGTAGAAACCCACACCAAATTGTCCAATTAGCTGCGAATCTTGCTTTTCATCACCACTTAGTTTGCCCAGAAATTCAGACGTGCCTGACTTAGCAATAGTACCTAGGTGATTAACAACGTCATCACGACTCATACCAATGCCGTTATCTGAAATTGTAACGGTATTGGTTTCTTTATTAAAATCGATATGAACCGCTAGCTCACCATCACCTTCATAAAGGTCGGCATTTGAAACCGCTTCGAAGCGTAATTTATCACAAGCATCAGACGCGTTTGAAACAAGTTCGCGCAAGAAAATTTCTTTATTTGAATACAATGAATGAATCATTAAATGAAGTAATTGCTTTACTTCAGTTTTAAAACCCATCGTTTCTTTTTGAGTTGCAGTCATTTAATCTTCCTAGCTCTTAACAATCACTTGAACAATCACTCTTGAACAATCAAAAGTGTCTTAAATAGTTAGCTATAATCTAGCCTTGTATCAGAAATTGGGACGTAGAAGAGAATTTCAAGGGGAATCCCTATTTTTTAGCCAATAAGAAGTGGGCACGGGCTGTTGCAATAGGACTAGCACGGTCATTTTGCCAAGCATTAATCGCTACATTGGCGACTCGACTGCCCTGACGCCAGACTTGGCATTCAGCAAAAGTATCCTGGTCACGACCCGCTCTTAAATAATCCAAAGAGAAATCGACAATCTTGGGCATTAAGGGGGTATCCATAAACATAAGCAAATTCAACGCCGCTGACAGCTCCATAAAGCCACCGATGACACCACCATGAATCGCTGGCAAGATAGGATTACCAATATTATTGGCGTTTTTAGGCAATTTAAAAATCACATTATCACCGAAGCGCTGAAACTCTAGCCCGATGTAGTTTGCATAAGGAATGCTATCAACCAAAGGCTGAAAATCCCCACTGGTTTGCGCTTGCTGAATAATATCTTGAAAGCTCATTAGGATTTTTCCTCTACAATGTCTTCTGCCTGAGCCAAATACACACGGGTATCACCGGTTTCGATAACGTGCTGAAAAGCTGGCGGCGTCATTTCTGCACCGATTCGCATAAACGTCGCATTGCATTTAGCGACTAGCGTATTATCATTTTGCTGCCTTACTTGGCACTCAGTAAACACCACATTTTTAGTGATTCGAGTGACGGAGGCATGAGCGACAAGATCTTCTCCACGCTCAGATGCAGTCATGTAATCAACGCGTAAATCCAAAGTAGGACATAACTCCATGCCTTCGATCGCGACAAAACAGGCAGTACCACAAGCAGTATCCATTAAGGTAGTCAAAGCGCCACCATGAATGATCCCCGCTAACGGGTTACCAATAATATCTTCACTATAAGGTAACTTCATTTGCAAGCTGGCTTCATCTGCAGACAATACTTCTAGACCTAATAACTGACAATGACGCAGCACTGAGATAAAACGTTCTGCTTTTTGCTGAGTGGTAATATTCATTAATCGATACATCACTTTTTAGTAATATTGAGCGTGTTATACATTATTCTAGTTGATGATAAAACCAGAACCTTTGTTAAACAGACGCCTCTGTATGATTATTGGCCCCACAAATAGAGTATTCGGCCCTGATAATTTATCTCCAGACATAAAAAAGGACGCTAATAGCGTCCTTTTTTACCACCATTACAAACTGGGCTTATGACCAGCCAGTAATTTTCTGCAAGGCTTTACCGATATCCGCAAGGCTGCGAACCGTTTCAACACCGGCATCTTCTAGTGCTGCAAACTTTTCATCTGCAGTACCTTTGCCGCCCGCGATAATAGCACCCGCATGACCCATGCGCTTACCCGCTGGTGCAGTAACACCGGCAATGTAAGAAACAACAGGCTTAGTCACATGTTCTTTAATGAAAGCAGCGGCCTCTTCTTCAGCGCTACCACCAATTTCACCAATCATTACGATTGCTTCAGTTTGAGGATCGTCTTGAAAAAGCTGCAGAATATCAATGAAGCTAGAACCCGGAATAGGATCACCACCAATGCCGACACAAGTAGACTGTCCAAAACCATAATCAGTGGTTTGCTTAACCGCTTCATAAGTTAATGTGCCTGAGCGTGATACGACGCCGACTTTACCTGGCAGATGAATGTGACCTGGCATAATACCAATTTTACATTCACCAGGAGTAATAACACCCGGACAGTTTGGACCAATTAAGCGCACACCTAACTCATCACACTTCACTTTTGCTTCAAGCATGTCGAGAGTAGGAATACCTTCAGTAATACATACAATTAACTGAATACCGGAGTTTGCCGCTTCTAAAATAGAGTCTTTACAAAAGGGGGCAGGCACATAAATAACGGAAGCTTCTGCGCCTGTTACTTTAACCGCTTCAGCAACGGTATTAAATACCGGCAATCCTAAATGCGTTTGTCCACCTTTGCCTGGGGTAACACCACCGACCATTTTAGTGCCGTACTCAATCGCTTGCTCAGAATGAAAAGTACCCTGTGCGCCAGTAAAACCTTGGCAAATAACTTTGGTATTCTTATCGATTAAAATGCTCATTATTTAGCCCCCTTACTTGCAGCTGCTTTTACTGATTGTTCCGCTGCATCGGTTAAACTCGTGGCGGCAATAATATTCAAACCACTTTCGGCCAATACTTTTCTGCCAAGATCGGCATTATTACCTTCTAAACGTACGATAACAGGAACCTTTACGCCAACTTCTTCGATAGCACCAACAACACCTTCAGCAATCAAATCGCAGCGTACGATACCACCAAAGATATTAATCAAGACGGCTTCAACATTATCGTCCGATAGAATGATCTTAAATGCTTCGATAACACGCTCTTTGGTTGCACCGCCACCAACGTCCAAGAAGTTAGCCGGCTTACCACCATGCAAATGAACGATATCCATCGTTCCCATGGCCAGACCTGCACCATTCACCATGCAACCGATGTTGCCATCGAGGGCAACATAGTTTAGTTCCCACTTAGCCGCATGCGCTTCACGCTCATCTTCTTGCGATGGATCGTGCATTTCTTGTAAATCTTTATGACGATAAACCGCGTTACTATCGATACCAATTTTCGCATCTAGGCAATGTAAATCACCTGCTTTCGTCACGACAAGCGGGTTGATTTCCAATAAGGCTAGATCTTTTTCAACAAACAATTTTGCCAAACCTAAAAAGATTTTAACAAATTGATTAATCTGCTTACCTTCAAGACCAAGCTGAAAGGCTAGGTCACGAGCTTGATAAGGTTGTGCACCAACCAATGGATCTATTTCAGCTTTTAGAATTTTTTCTGGGGTTTCGTGGGCAACTTTTTCAATTTCAACGCCCCCTTCTGTTGAAGCCATAAAAACAATACGACGACTAGAACGATCAACTACAGCACCAAGATAAAGCTCTTGATCAATGTCGGTTAGGCTTTCAACTAAAATACGGCTAACGGGCTGACCTTTTGCATCTGTTTGATAGGTCACTAAGTTTTTACCCAGCCAGTGCTCGGCAAACTCTTTGATTTCCGCTTTTGATGAGACCAATTTAACACCACCGGCCTTACCGCGACCGCCAGCATGAACTTGAGCCTTAACGACCCACTTATCACCTTCAATTTGATCGGCTGCTGCTACGGCTTCTTCTACCGTCTTTGCCGCAATACCTATCGATACAGGTAAGCCATATTGAGCGAAAAGCTGCTTTCCCTGATATTCGTGTAAATTCATTCAATTCATCCCGTCAGTTTGCTTAGGTTGATCATTCAACTAGCCAAGAACAAAGTCAATTATACTAAAGTATAATAACTTCATTGTGCACCGATGCACTTTCTACTACTGCCACGCTTACTGCTGCATTAACTCAGAACTAGCTGCTAAGTTTTTTTATAACCTTTCGTGATAATAGACCCTCTCTTTAATAATTCCAAACACCAAAAACAAAAAAAGCCATAAAACCTTTGCTTATTTAGGGACTGATGATGCAGGTCACTAAATATAAAAGGTCTTACAGCTTTTTAACGTGGTAATTGATCATTTACCACTCAAAAACCCTAATTAAAGCAGGGTTTATTTTTTCTTTTTCGGCTTACGATTTGCTTTATGAATGGCAGAATTATTTACTGCCAATGCCGCTTCATGTACCGCTTCAGAAATCGTTGGGTGAGCAAAAACCATCATACCGATGTCTTCTGCGCTCGAGCCAAACTCCATGGCAATAACAATCTGCTGGCATAAATCACCGGCATTAGGGCCAATAATATGAGCACCTAAAATGCGATCTGTTTCAGCATCAGCAATGATTTTCACAAAACCTTCAGTATCTGTAGAAGCCATTGCACGACCGTTAGCCGCAAATGGGAACATACCGACATTATAAGATTCACCATCAGCTTTTAACTGTTCTTCAGTACGACCAACACTGGCAATTTCAGGGCTGGTATAAATAACCGAAGGGACAACGTCATAATTAAGCTGAGCTTTATGCCCGGCAATACGCTCTGCAACCATAACGCCTTCTTCAGACGCTTTGTGTGCAAGCATAGGACCACGTACCACATCACCGATTGCCCATATGCCTGGCGCATCCGTCGAGCAGTAATCATTAACAAAGAAGAACCCACGCTCATCCATGTTAACGCCGCTATCACCGGCCAATAGACCTTCCGTATAAGGACGGCGACCTACCGCAACGATCAACTTATCAAATGTGATTTGTTGCTCACCGTCAGAATCTTGATACGTTACCGTAACTTCTTCACCATTGACTTCGCTACCCGTTACACGAGCACCAATGCGAATATCTAAACCTTGTTTAGTCAGAAGTTTTTTCGCTTCTTTCGCAACGGCTTGATCAACGGTATGAAGGAAAGAGTCTTGCGCTTCAAGCACAACAACTTCAGAGCCTAAACGACTCCAAACACTGCCTAACTCAAGACCAATAACACCAGCGCCGATCACACCTAAACGCTTAGGTACTTCGGTAAATTCTAAAGCGCCCGTCGAATCGACAATAATATTGTCAGTCAAAGGCGTTGGTGGAATCTCAACAGGCACCGAGCCTGTTGCCAAGATCACATTACCCGCTTCGATGATTTCACTGACACCTGCATGATTGGTGAACTCAACTTTACGTCCAGCCAATAATTTACCCGTGCCTTCGAAAGCCGTCACGCCATTAGCTTTAAATAAAGTTGCTACGCCCATCGTCAGATTTTTAACAATCTGATCTTTGCGCTGCACCATAGCCGGCACATCCATTTTCACTTCACTCATGGAAATACCATGCAAAGCAAATTTTTCATGAGCGTCTTCGTACTTATGCGAGCTATCTAACAAGGCTTTAGACGGAATACAGCCTACGTTTAAGCAAGTACCACCAAAGACGCCTTTGCCTTCTTTATTTACCCATTTGTCGATACAAGCCGTTGATAGGCCTAGCTGTGCGCAACGAATAGCTGCTACATATCCACCAGGACCACCACCGATTACCACAACATCAAATTGCTTACTCATGTATCTTCCTTATTAAATATCCAATAACAGACGTGCTGGATCTTCTAGCATATCTTTAATTGCGACCAAGAACTGAACCGCTTCTTTACCATCGATCATGCGATGATCGTAAGATAGCGCTAAATACATCATAGGCAAAATAACTACTTCACCGTCAACCGCCATAGGGCGATCCTGAATTTTGTGCATACCCATGATAGCAGTTTGTGGTGGATTCAAAATTGGCGTGGATAATAATGAACCAAAGGTTCCGCCATTTGAAATAGTAAAAGTACCACCCTGCATCTCATCGATACCCAGCTTGCCATCACGGGCACGGGCACCAAAATCACCAATACTGCTTTCTACTTCTGCCAAGCCCATAGCATCCGTATCACGCAAAATAGGAACAACCAATCCACGCTCCGTTGATACCGCTACGCCGATATCTTGGTAACCATGATAAATCATGTCGCTACCGTCAATAGAAGCATTTACCGCTGGGAATTTCTTCAACGCTTCTGTTGCTGCTTTCACAAAGAAAGACATAAAGCCAAGCTTAACACCGTGTGCTTTAACGAAACGATCTTGATACTTTTTACGCAGTTCCATGATTGGCTTCATGTTGACTTCATTATACGTAGTCAACATTGCCGCATTTTGCTGGGCACTTACTAGGCGCTTAGCAATCGTTGCACGCAAACGTGTCATAGGCACACGTTTTTCAATGCGATCCCCGGCATCAAAATTGATCGCACCCGCGTTTGCATTGCCTGCAGGCTGAGCAGTAGGTGCTGGCGCACTTGCCGCAGCGACTGGAGCAGGAGCCGCTTTTGGAGCTTTTAAGTGATTAAGAATATCTTCTTTAGTGACACGGCCGTCTTTACCCGTCGCCACAACATCCTTTGCACTAATACCATTTTCTTCAGCCATTTTACGGGCCGCAGGGCTCATAATAATGCCTTCAGCCGATTCAACCGTTTCGACCTTTGCCTCTTCTGCTTCAGCAGGAGCAGGAGCAGCAGACGCTACACCGCCTTCTTCAAACAGGCCCAAGACTTCGGCGCTTAATACTACTTCGCCTTCGCCCTTGATAATTTCTTTTAAAACACCGTCTGCCGAAGCAACAACTTCAAGCACAACTTTATCGGTTTCAATATCTACAATCAGCTCATCACGACTGATCGCTTCGCCCGGTTTTTTATACCAAGTCGCTACCGTTCCATCCGCGACAGATTCTGGAAATGTTGGTGTTTTGATTTCGATGGTCATTTTCTTTCCTTACAATTCTGTTGCTCGCTACCCTAAGGTAAGTGCGTCATTAATTAGTTGTTGTTGCTGCTCAATGTGTAAAGCCATATAACCTGCTGCGGGTGAAGCTGCGGCATCTCGACCTGCGTAATCTAAATACAGACCTGGGTTTTGCATGTGTAATACACGACGCATGTGATGCTGACTGCTATACCAAGCACCCATATTCATAGGCTCTTCTTGGCACCAAACCATATCTTTAATATTGCTATACGGTGCTAATGCTTCCAACAACTGCTCTTCCGGGAATGGATAAAGCTGCTCAAGACGCACAATCACAACGTTCTCTTGCTCACGCTCACGACGCTCTGCTAATAAGTCGTAATAAACCTTACCGGAACATAAGACCACGCGCTCAACCTTAGCGGGATCCAACTCATCAACCTCAGGAATAACAGTTTGAAAGCTACCCTCAGCTAATTCTTCCAGTGTGCTAATCGCTAATTTATGACGCAATAAACTTTTAGGTGTAAATACAATTAAAGGTTTACGTAACGGGCGAATAACTTGACGACGCAACATGTGATAAACCTGCGCAGGCGTTGTCGGCACACAAATTTGCATATTATGTTCAGCGCATAATTGTAAATAACGCTCTAAACGTGCAGACGAATGCTCTGGACCTTGGCCTTCATAACCATGAGGCAGTAATACGGTCAAGCCACATAAACGACTCCACTTGTGCTCACCACTGGAAATAAACTGGTCAAAAACAACCTGAGCACCGTTAGCGAAATCACCAAACTGAGCTTCCCAAACAACTAATGCACTTGGGTTTGTAGTGGCATAGCCGTATTCAAAGGCTAGTACCGCTTCTTCTGACAATAATGAATCATAAATATCGCAACGTGGTTGATCTTCAGCAACATTCTGCAAAGAACAATACGTAGTGCTGTCTTTTTGATTATGTAAAACCGCATGACGGTGAGAGAAGGTTCCACGACCAACATCTTGACCCGTGAAACGTACCTGATGCCCTTCTGCCAACAAAGTGCCATAGGCTAGAGTTTCTGCGAAACCCCAGTTAATGGTTAATGCACCAGCAGCCATTTTACGACGGTCATCTAGAATTTTGCTTACTTGACGCTGAACTGCAAAGCCTTCCGGCACTTCTTGCATTTTCATTGCCAGTTCTTGTAACTCTTTCAAGTCATACTGAGTATCAGCATGCGCCGTCCACTCATGACCGACATGCGGAGTCCAATCAACAAATAGCTCTTCTTTAGGCTCTAGCACCAAACTTTTTACTACGTGCAAGCCATTATCGAGCGCATCACGATATTCATCTTCCATTTGCGAACCGATCGCTTCGGTCACAACACTGGAATTAACCAAAGCCTCTGCATACAACTGACGCGTCGTCTTTTGCTCTTTGATTTTTTGATACATGATCGGCTGCGTACCAGACGGCTCATCCGCTTCGTTATGGCCACGGCGACGATAACAAACCAAATCAATCACAACGTCTTTTTTAAATTCGTTGCGATAATCAACCGCTAGCTGTGTCACGAACAATACGGCTTCTGGATCATCACCATTAACGTGCAAAATCGGTGCTTCAACAATTTTAGCAACATCGGTGCAATACTCAGTCGAACGAACGTCTTCACGTTTATTCGTGGTAAAACCAACCTGATTATTAATCACCACGTGAATCGTGCCACCGGTTTTATAAGCACGAGTTTGTGATAATTGGAACGTTTCCATCACCACGCCCTGGCCTGCAAACGCAGCATCACCATGAAGCAACACAGGAATAACCGCATTACCTTCAAAATCATTACGACGGTCTTGACGGGCACGTACTGAACCTTCAACTACTGGCGAAACGATTTCTAAGTGAGACGGGTTAAAGGCTAAGGCTAGATGAACTTCTCCGCCAGGCGTCATTACATTGGATGAAAAACCTTGGTGGTATTTAACATCGCCACTGTGGTTGTAATGCGCCTTACCTTCAAATTCATCAAATAAGTCTGAGGTTTTTTTACCAAAAGTATTGATCAACATATTCAAACGGCCACGGTGCGCCATACCGATAACAATTTCTTTGGCGCCGTAGGTACCGCTGCGTTGAATCAATTCATCCATTAGGGGAATTAAGCTCTCACCCCCTTCAAGACCAAAACGCTTAACCCCAGGGTAACGAGAGCCTAGGTACTTTTCTAGGCCTTCAGCCGCGGTCAAACGCTCTAATAAATGTTTTTTTACTTCGTCGCCAAATTTGGGATGCGAGCGCACACTTTCTAAACGTTGCTGGAACCAACGCTGCTCCCCAGTATTAACGATGTGCATATACTCAGCACCTACTGTGTTGCAGTAAGTTTGCTGTAGTGCACTTAGAATTTCTTTTAATGTTGCTTCGTCTTGACCAATAAACAATGAGCCAGTTTGGAAAACGGTATCCAAATCAGCTTGAGACAACTCATGGAAAGCCAAATCTAAGTCAGGTACTTGCTCACGTTCCATTAAACCTAATGGATCAAGCTGGGCATGCTGATGACCACGACCACGAAAGGCGTTAATCAACTGCAAAACTTTAACTTGTTTACGTTCGAATTCGCTGCTTACGCTCGATTGTGAAGTAGGTTTTGCCCGATTCTGATTTTTTGAAAGTAACAGAAATTGTTCGCGAATCGGTTTGTGCGGAATATCGGTTGTCACATTTTCTTCAACTCGGGGGAGTTGATTAAAATATTGACGCCACTCTTCCGGAACTTCGTTAGGATCACGAAGATAAGTTTCAAAGAGTTCTTCTATGTAAGCTACGTTCCCGCCGGCGAGTTGAGACGTACTCCATAGCTGCTCCATTGTCAGCTCGTGCATTTAGGACCACCCTGTTTGAACATTTCAAAGGGATACATCACAAGACACCAAATACCGGCTCACCGGAGCAGGCCGATCGGATAAGATCGTTGGCCTTGTAAACGAAACGGATGTTACCCGCTCCCTCTTCTTATATACAGCTTAGTAAAAAATTTCACTTTGTAAGTGATATTTTTGAAAGTTTTAAACAGGAGTGAATTGTATGTCCAATTCACTCCTGATACAGACGACCAACTAGAGTTTTTAAAAACGAATAAATCGTTTTTTAGATCTCGCGTTGTAACAACATTCCACGAATGTGTCCGATTGCTCGCGTAGGGTTTAAACCTTTCGGGCATACATTGACACAGTTCATGATGCCACGGCAACGAAAAACGCTAAATGGATCGTCCAAATCGGCCAATCTCTCTTCTGTCGAGGTATCTCGAGTATCCGCTAGGAAGCGATAAGCTTGCAATAAGCCCGCTGGTCCAACGAATTTATCAGGATTCCACCAGAAAGAAGGACACGCTGTTGAACAGCACGCACACAAGATACACTCGTATAAGCCATCCAATTTTTCACGTTCTTCAGGCGACTGCAAACGCTCAATAGCAGGCGCTGGCGTATTGTTATTCAAGTATGGTTTGATGCTTTCGTACTGTTTGTAGAAAAGACCCATATCGATAACAAGATCGCGAATCACTGGCATACCAGGTAAAGGACGCAAGATTAACTTGTCGCTCTTACCTTTTGTTGCTTCAGAGATTGGAGTAATACACGCCAAACCGTTTTTACCATTGATGTTCATACCATCACTGCCACATACACCTTCACGGCATGAGCGACGGTAAGAAACAGAAGAATCCTGTTCCTTAACTAGGTTCAAAACGTCCAATACCATAAGATCTTTGCCCGCAGGCATAGGGATCTCATAATCTTGCATGTAAGGCGCTTCATCTTTTTCAGGATTGTAGCGATAAATACTAACTAACATGATTTATTCCCTATTAATAAACACGGATTTTCGGTTCGAACGGAGGCACAGTCTTAGGTGCAAAGTTCACATCACGCTTACCAATGGTTTTAGTTTCTGGGAAATACAATGAGTGGCATAACCAGTTCACATCGTCACGTTCAGTATAATCGTTACGGGCGTGAGCACCGCGAGATTCTTTACGCTCGATCGCAGCGATCGCTGTTGCGTAAGCCGTTTCGAACAAGTTATCCAGTTCAAGTGCTTCAACGCGAGCTGTGTTAAATGCACCGCTCTTATCATCAAGAACCGTATTACGAACACGCTTTTCGATTTCGTCTAATAGACCTAAACCTTTAACCATGCTGTCGCCATCACGGAATACACCGAAATATAACTGCATCGTTTTTTGCAAGTCCGCACGAACTTTAGCAACATCTTCACCAGAGGTGGAGTTGTTCAGACGATTCAAACGAGCCATAGCACGTTCAATATCTTCTTCGCTAGCATCAATTGACTCAAAGCCTTCTTTAAAGCTCTGCTCAACCTGAATACCAACAGCACGACCAAATACAACCAAATCAAGCAGTGAGTTACCACCTAAGCGGTTAGCACCGTGAACTGATACACAAGCGATTTCACCGGCAGCGTATAGGCCTTCAATGATAACGTCTTTGCCGTCTACCTGAGTCAAAGCTTGACCACCGATATTAGTCGGTACGCCACCCATCATGTAGTGACACGTAGGTACTACAGGAATTGGCTCTTTCACTGGATCAACGTGAGCGAAGGTACGAGAAAGCTCAAGAATACCAGGAAGTTTGGCATTCAATGTTTCTTCACCTAAATGATCTAGCTTAAGGAAAACATGATCGCCTTCTTCACCACAGCCACGGCCTTCTAGAATTTCTAGAACCATAGAACGGGCTACAACGTCACGACCTGCAAGGTCTTTCGAGTTTGGAGCATAGCGCTCCATGAAACGTTCACCGTCTTTATTGACTAAGTAACCGCCTTCGCCACGACAACCTTCCGTTACAAGCGTACCTGCACCTGCAATACCGGTTGGGTGGAACTGCCACATTTCGATATCTTGCATCGGAACGCCAGCACGAATTGCCATACCAACACCGTCACCAGTATTGATTAATGCATTCGTTGTAGACTGGTAAATACGACCTGCGCCGCCAGTCGCCAATACGGTTGCTTTCGCTTTAATGTAAACAGTTTCGCCTGTTTCCATATCAATCGCGATAACACCTGCAATTTGGCCTTTAGCATTCTTAACCAAATCAACTGCATACCATTCGTTTAAGAAGGTAGTACCGCCTTTTAGGTTGCCTTGATACAAGGCGTGCAATAACGCGTGACCAGTACGGTCAGCGGCTGCACAAGTACGAGCTGCCTGAGTTGTATCATTTGGACCTTTAGACTGTCCGCCGAAAGGACGCTGATAAATACGACCTTCTTCAGTACGAGAAAAAGGAAGACCCATATGCTCTAATTCAAAAACAGCCTGCGGGCCAACAGAACACATGTATTCGATAGCGTCTTGGTCACCGATATAATCAGAACCTTTAACGGTATCGTACATGTGCCAGCGCCAATCATCATCCGGATCAGCAGACGCGATTGCACAAGTAATACCACCTTGAGCGGATACTGTGTGCGAACGCGTTGGGAAAACTTTAGTGACACAAGCGGTTTTAATGCCGGCTTCTGTCAACTGCAATGCGGCACGCATGCCTGCACCACCACCACCAATTACGATAGCGTCATAGGATAAAGTACGAATCTTAGTAGACATAACTTACGCTCCCCATAAAATATCAATGCCCCATACTAGATAGACGAATACAAACGCCGCTGTCACTAGTAGGAAAAGGAAACGGATACCCGTTGGTTTTATGTAGTCCGTCGCGATGGTCCACATACCAACCCAGCCGTGTGCACAGATCGAAATCAAAGCTAGCAAGCTAGCAATTTTCATCGCTGTGCAGGCAAACAATTGTTGCCAGTCACTGTACTGAAGATCTGGATGAGCAATAACAAAGCCCAGCAAGAATAAGGTATAAACTGCTAAGATAACTGCAGTTAAACGTTGAATGACCCAGTCGTATAATCCACTGCGTCCTAAATTAGTAATACTTGCTACCATACCCAAACTCCAGCTAACGCGATCACGATTGCACCACCTACCAAGGTAATAATGGCACCAACCTTTCCGCCTTCTTTGGTTTCACCAATGCCTGCGTCCATTACTAAGTGCTTAATGCCAGCAACTAGGTGGTAACCTAATGCAGACAAAATCAACCAAGTAATCAACTTAACAAGACCGTTATCGAACGTCGCTTTTAGTTCTGCAAAACTTTCAGCTGATTCAAGTGATGCGTTTAACGCAGTCAACATGAAGGCAACAGCAAAAAATAGTGCAAAGCCAGAAATACGATGAAGGATAGAAGCCTTGGCAGGAAGTGGGAGCTCTATAGTAGTCAGATCCAGATTTTTAGGTCTATTGCTATTCACGGCTCATCTACACTCTATTTTATTGTTACTGTCTAAAAAATAAACAAGTAACGTGGGCTTAAAATAATCAACAACAAACTGCATACGCTCATACAGGTAAATGTCGCGACAAATTATAATCATCCGCACACTTTTTTACAAACTTAAGGCGTAACTAATCAGAAACTCATTTTTTTATAGCGGCTAATCCAGACAATTAAGCCTGTACAAAAATCACCCGTTATAAAGTATGAGTCAGAATTAATAAGGCCTTCAGCGATATTTTGATGACTTATCATCTATACTAGACAATAAATCGCTGTAACGCCGTGTAATGGAATAATTGACAAACACACCAGAGGCTCTATAGTTTCGACTTTTATTTAAGCGATAAATTAAGCGCTAATAGCTTTTTTAACTCAATTAACGCAAATAAATTCAGTAGCAGGAGGCCTTCATGGCTGATATCAAAGCGACCTTAACCGTCGATGGCATTGAAGAAAGTTTAGAATTGCCAGTTTATAAAGGCACCTTAGGTCCAGACGTTGTTGACGTCCGTAGCTTAACCAGCAAAAACCTTTTCACTTACGACCCTGGTTTTGTTTCTACTGCCGCGTGTGAATCTAAAATCACGTTTATTGATGGTGGTAAGGGTATTCTCTTACACCGTGGCTACCCAATTGATCAGCTAGCTGAAAATTCTGATTATTTAGAAACGTGTTTCTTATTGCTGCACGGTGAATTGCCTACAGCTGAAGAAAAAGAAACATTCGTTAATACGATCAAAAACCACACAATGGTTCACGAACAGCTAAACCATTTCTTTAATGGTTTCCGTCGTGATGCACACCCAATGGCTATTATGTGTGGCGTTGTTGGTGCTTTATCCGCCTTTTATCACGATTCGATGGATATCAGTAATCCAGAACATCGCATGATTTCTGCGCATCGCTTAATTGCTAAGATCCCAACACTTGCGGCAATGGTTTATAAGTACTCGATTGGCCAGCCTTTCATGTACCCTCGCAACGACCTTAATTACTCTGAAAACTTTTTACACATGATGTTCAATACGCCATGTGAAGAAAAAGCAATCAGCCCTGTTCTTTCAAAAGCAATGGATCGTATCTTCCTACTGCACGCTGATCATGAACAGAACGCTTCAACGTCTACAGTACGTCTAGCAGGCTCTACTGGCGCAAACCCATTCGCATGTATTGCTTCTGGTATCGCAGCACTTTGGGGACCCGCTCACGGCGGCGCAAACGAAGCAGTATTGAATATGCTTGAAGAAATCGGTGATGTATCCAACATCGATACGTTTGTTGCTAAAGCGAAAGACAAAGAAGATCCATTCCGCCTAATGGGCTTTGGACACCGCGTTTACAAAAACTTCGATCCTCGCGCTAAAGTAATGAAGCAAACCTGCGATGAAGTTTTGGCTGAACTTGGCTTAGAAAACGATCCATTGTTGAAGATCGCTATTAAGCTTGAGCAAATTGCCACTGAAGATGAATACTTCATTAAACGCGGCCTATACCCGAACGTAGATTTCTACTCAGGTATTATTCTAAAAGCAATTGGCATCCCATCTGAAATGTTCACTGTGATTTTCGCAACTGGCCGCACGCCAGGTTGGATTGCACATTGGAATGAGATGATCAGCAGTGATTACCGCATTGGTCGTCCGCGTCAGCTTTACACAGGCTCTCCAAAGCGTGACTACCCAACTAAATAATTAGTTGAGTGTCTGCTTAGATGCTGAAAGCCGCATTCTTTGAATGCGGCTTTTTTTTGCCTGCAATCCGACAAAACACGAAATTTCATCTATGCTTTTTACATTGCTAATGGATGAGAAATATCATGCGACAACCAGAACGCCACTCTCTCGGCGGCCAATCATCACAACCTGTAATGAATTTCAGCCAAGTAGGTGAAACTATCGCCATGCTCGCACTGACAATCGCTCAAATTGAAACAAGCATGAAAGAAGGTGATAAATCGGTAAATCAACTCACCAACAGCTTCACTGATTTGGCAAGCCATAGCCAAGAAGTATTCAAAGAAGCCCAAAAATTAAATGAAAACATTCCTAACGAAGCACTCATTCGTAAGAATATATTGCAGGCCACCGAAGGCTTAACAGGAAAAATTCAACAAGCGATCATTGCCTTTCAATTTTATGACCGCTTGAGCCAACGCCTAGACCATGCCTCCTATAGTTTAGAAAAAATCGGCCATCTAATTGCCAACCCTAACGAACGCTACCAAGAAGATGCATGGAGAAACGCCCAAGAAGATATTAAGAATAGCTATACCATGGAATCTGAACGCATTATGTTCGAACATATAATGCGCGGTCACAGTGTTGCTGACGCTTTAGAAATTTATCACCATCAGTTTCAAACAGATAGCAGCACACAACTTGAAAATTTTGATACGGACGATGAAGTCGAATTATTCTAAAAAAATCGACCTACGGGACTAATCATCAACTAATTAGTACTTTCTGCCCAACATTAATCCCTACGCCTTGAGAAACCTTAAAGGTTAAATTTTGCCCGAATATTATTTTTTTATTTGGACGACAATATTTTAATAAAACCGGCAAAATAGCCGCTTCCCGCTGCGCTGTTCGAGGATTTAATAAAGGAATAACACAACGTTCACAAGGTTTAACAACCGCCATCTCAACTTGATCTACCGCTGCTTCAGAGCTATTTATTGTCAAAAACTGCCAATCGCTTTCCGCGAAAGAAGGAGTATTTTCAATCACAATATTTGGGCGAAAGTTCAGCGCGCTAATTTCAGCATCACAAGCCATGTTTAAAACGTCGATACTTGACTGAGCAACCACCAATAAAGGAAAGCCATCTGAAAAGCCTACCGCCGTACCCTTATCTGTATATTTCTCATCTGCCACTCGCTCACAATCACCTTGATAGACTAAACGACACTCACGACTCAATAATTGGCTGAACCATCCTGCCAACAGATCACCACAATCATAACCACGAACAGAATCATCCCAGACTTTAACATCAATCAACTCACCACCTTTTGGCAATCGCTGCGTTGCTGCAAGTGTTTCATCCTCCGCTTGCCCTACCCAAACCTCCCCATCTTCTATGCGAGTTGAGATCAAAGCCAATTGTGGAATTTCACGCTGAGATAAAAAAATACCGGTTTGGCGATCAACCAACATCCAGCGACGATCCAATAAAGGCCCCTTATTATCAAACTGAAAACTGGGTACGGAAATACCGGCACATGATTTGACGGGGTAAATAAAAAGCTGGCTTATTTGAGGTGACATGATTCATTCATCCATAATGATGTGGCTATCAGTTGCCACATCATTATACACGCAGACTTTAGGGAAAATAACTTATTCGACCAATTAGCCCTCTAACTCGTTATCTTCTACTTTTTCTGCAATTCCTAGTTTTTTGCGAATAATGCGCTGAACTTCTCGGGTTAATTTCTCTGGCTGAAACTTTGATAGGAAGCCATCACAGCCCACCTTCTCAACCATAGCCTTGTTAAAGTTACCGGATAAAGAAGTATGCAATACAATGAACATACTTTTTAATTCTGGGTCCTTACGGATTTCAGTGGTCAGCATATACCCATCCATCTCAGGCATTTCCGCATCGGTAATCAGCATCAAAACATCATTACTAATATCCTTGCCTTCAGCCTTCCAAGCCTCAAGTACCTGATAAGCTTCAAGACCGTTATGGGTCGCGACAACATCTATTCCCAACTTTAACAAAACCCCCGTCACCTGATTCAAAGCAACTTGAGAATCGTCCGCAATAAGAATCTGCTTACCCTTAATCAGCTCAACTAATTCTTTATCAATCCATGCATCACTAATATCAGGATTGTAGGGTGTAATCTCTGCTAATACTTTCTCAACATCGATGATCTCAACAATTCGATCATCCATACGACTAATCGCCGTCAGATAGTGTGAACGCCCAGCACCTACTGGCGGCGGAAGTATTTCATTCCAATTCATATTAACGATGCGCTCAACACCGGCGACTAAAAAAGCCTGCACCGTCATATTGTACTCAGTGACAATAATGGTCGAATCTTTATCAATCACCGTCGTCCCCATTTTAATAGCACGGCGTAAATCGATAACCGGAATGGTTTGCCCACGCAAGTGCGTAACCCCAACCACAACTTCATGACGATCAGGTATTTCGGTCAACGGAGGTAAGCTCATCACTTCCTGAACCTTAAACACATTGATCGCAAAACGCTGGCTACCACCTAGACTAAAGAGCAACAGCTCCAATCTATTTTGCCCAACCAACTGGGTACGCGCATCAACTGAGCTCAGAACACCACTCATAATCCACTCCACATAAGTTATATCTAACTAAGTGTAGCCAAAAGGGCTCGAAACGCATGACTATATTTATCAATTCTCTACTACACTAAAACCAATACCAGAGGATTAACATGCACAATACCGCCAACGTTTTGCTCGCAAGACAGCCGATATTCGACCGCAAACTAGCAACGATTGGCTATGAGCTATTATATCGCCCGATTCCAAGCGATGAAGAAGGCTGGCAGCTACACAGCGGCGATCTAGCAACGAATGAGGTATTGGTGTCAGCATTTGATGACATAGGGATTGAATACGTCACTTCAGGCCAACCTGCCTTCATTAATTTTACCGAACACTGGCTCATTAATCCGCCACCATTTAATCCTAGTAGTGTCGTCATCGAGATTTTAGAGCACATTGAAGCCACTCCAAAGAATGTTGCAGCCGTGGCCGCATTGCGTAAAAAAGGCTTTCGTATCGCGCTGGATGATTATCTAGGAGACCCCGCTCAAGATCCTTTTCTTGCTTATGTCGACATTATCAAGCTAGACATACTCGCACTTAAAGACATTACACAAGTGCAAAAAATAATGGCCAGCAAAGGTCGCCAAAATTTTCTTTGGTTAGCTGAAAAAGTGGAAACAAAAGAGGAATATGATGCGTGCCTAGAAGCTGGCTGCGATTATTTTCAAGGGTATTTTTTTAGTCGACCCAGCAATGTGTATGGCCAAAAACTGAGTAATAATAAACGACTTATCTTAGAACTCATTTCTGCCCTACAAGATCCAGACATCACCCCAAAAAAGATAGAAGAATTGCTTTCGCAAGATCCTTCTTTAAGTTTTAGATTATTAAGGCTGGTCAATTCCGCGTCGTTTAAGCAGCAAAGTAAAGTTGAATCATTGCAACGAGCGATTATGGTTACCGGCATTGAGCAAATTAAAACTTGGGTGACCATGCTCAGCTTAGGCAAGCTAGAAGATAAACCGCAAGAACTCAGCATACAATCACTGCAACGAGCATTTTTCAGTCAATCACTTGCAGATTCTTTTCCCGACATAGCCAATGATATTGCCTTCACGACAGGCTTATTATCAAATATCGACGCTTATTTCGACATTCCTTTAGAGCAGCTACTCATGAAGGTTCACCTTCATGGCGACATCAATAGAGCCTTAATTAAAAAATCGGGCAAGCTAGGGTTTATTTTAACAACCATACTTTTTATGGAAAAAGGGGAATGGCAAAAAATACGCTGGCAACTTTGGCAAGATAATGGCTTGGAGCCCAGCCAAATTGAATGGTTTTATTTACAATCATTAAAAGAAGTTGAGCAAATGCTCAACTCCACCTTGCGTTAATACGTTATTTTTTCGGATACCCTGTAATGTCTCGTATTGACTGATACAAAGGCTTCATGCGCTGATACATTTTCTTATAAACTTCTTTATATAAGCGATCGTACATTTGAACCGTCGGTAAATCTGGCTCAAATACATCGCCCAAACGAGTCATATTATCAACCGCAACATGATAATCAGAATAAATTCCTAGACCAACAAAACAGTTTATCGCTGCACCTAAACCGGAAGCCTCAAACGTATGAGGACGCTCCGCTGGCATACCAAAAATATCAGCGGTTAACTGCATGGCCGCATCACTTTGCGAACCACCACCCGATACCCGCAAGCGAGTAATTTTAGTACCACTGCGGCGCTCAATTTGCTCTTTACCCGAGCGTAATTCATAGGCCAACCCCTCTAAAATAGCTCTATAAACATGAGCGCGCTTATGCACATCACCAAAACCTATTAATGCGCCCTTCCCTTCAGGCCCTGGCTGACGAACACCCGGCGACCAATAAGGCTGCATCATCAACCCCATAGAACCAGCCGGTACCTGGTTCAATAACTCATCAAATAGCTGCTCTGTTTCAACACCCAATTCTTTTGCTTTACGTTGCTCTGCTTGAGCAAACTCGGTTTTAAACCAGCTCACCATCCAGAAACCACGATACACCATCATCTCAGTATTATAGACACCCGGAATTGCCGCAGAGTAAGGGGGAATAAAAGGAATGGTTTCGACGTATTTTTGGGTCGAGGTATTAATCGTCGCAGTAGTACCATAGCTCAAGCAGCCCACGTGTGGCTCAACACCACCAGAGCCTAACACTTCACAAGCTTTATCCGATGCCGCGGCAATCATTTTCAAGCCAATAGGCAAAGAAGTAAATTCAGCCGCTTGCGCTGTAATTTCTCCCAACAATTCACCCGGCTTAACTAACTCAGGCATCATGTCGCGCGTAGCCGCCAATAACTTCCACTTCAGATCGCTTTTTTTCGCCCACTGCTGTTTACGGTAGTCATACGGTAAATAGCCCATGGTCGAACCCGTTGAGTCCTTCATCTGGCCAGTTAACTTATACGTCAGATAGGCAGACAAACTGATGTAATGACGGGTCTTTTGCCAGATTTCTGGCTGCTGCTGCTGAATCCAATTATCTCGTGCCTTTGCTCGCATCTCTGCGATCACATTGCCCAAGCCAAGGGCTTTAATTAAAAACCCCCAGATACCACCAAGTGGCTTTTTAACTTCTGCTCGACGCTGGTCCATCCATACAATCGCAGGCCTAAGCGGCTTTTTATCAACATCTAAATTGATCATGGTGTAGCGCTGAGTCGTGAGCGATACCCCATTGATTTGTTCCGGCTTAACATGCCCTTGCGCCCACAACTCTTGACACGCCTGGCCTAGTGACCGCCAATAATAATCAGCATCTTGCTCAGCCCAACCTGGGTTATTAGAAAAGTATGCTTCTAAATTAACCTTACTTTTAGCAACCTCATTGCCTTGTTTATCAAACACCAAGGCTCGAATACTCTGCGTACCATTATCAATGGCAAGTACATATTGCGGCTGAGTCACAGCATTTTCCTTTTTATTATTAGTCTCCCCCTGTATTAAAACAGGGGGAAGATTGATATTGGCGTTAAATGTGAGGCCAAAAATTAGGCAGGAATACTGTAGTATTTATTCCAAATAGATTGGTAACGCTCAAGTTCGACTTGCCATTGCTGTTCGCTCCAATTCAGCTCCTGGCAACAAATAGCTTTGATTTTATCTTCATAAATCAAGCCACCCTGTTCAACCAATAAACCAATACGAGTACGGCGCAATAGTAAATCGTCTAAGTGCACAACCGCTTCATTTTTAGCAGACCAACGCAATTCAGCCCACATTGCACGCGCACCAGGAATCACATCCAATTCTTTATCGTGCGCCAATGCTAATAAGCGATCGCTGTCCATTCCATAATGCCCTTGCAAACGCTTTTTCAAATAGCCAGGAAGAGATTTAAATAAGGCATGGCTTGGTACTGATTTAGTAAATATGTCAGCACCCGAATCCCGCGCACTAAAGCCCGGCAAATAAGCTTCTGCGGCGGTTAAAACATCCAACGCAATTAAACGGAAAGTCGTCAGTTTACCGCCACTTACCGTCACTAAACCTTTATCGCTCCAGACACTGTGATTGCGCTTTTCTTTCGAAGGATTTAACGCACCAGAACTTACTAATGGACGAACACCGGCCCAAGAAGAAATAATATCTTTCTCAGCTAGGTCCGCTTTCGGAAATTGAAAATTAGCGACGCGCATTAAATATTCAAGTTCTTCCCGCGTAATTGCGACTTCTTTATTATCAATGCCCTTATTATCTAAATCCGTCGTTCCAATAATGGTTCGACCTTCCCAAGGAAAAATAAAGATAGGGCGCTGATCATCAGGGTGCATCGCAGTAAACGCCTGCGCTACCGGCAAACGCCAGCTAGGCACAACAAGATGACTGCCACGAGCAGGACGAATATTTTTTTCGTCACTCATTTCGCCGCGCAGTTCATCCGCCCAAGCACCGGTTGCATTAATCACAACTTTCGCTTTAACTGAAAAAACTTCATCCGTCTCGGTATCTTTTAAATGGGCACCAACCACATTGCCGTTTTCTTTGATTAATGAATCAACCGCAACATAATTAATAACTTCAGCACCGTCTTCTTGCGCTTCACGCAAGACACGAATAACTAAGCGAGAATCATCCGTCACGGCGTCGGCGAATTGTGTGCCACCAATTAATTCATGCTCATTAATCAACGGGCTTAAATACTCAAAGTTTTTTAACTCATGAAATTTACGATATTTTTTACCCGCAAAAAAATCATAAATACGCAGCAAGCTATTAAAAACAAATGGCCCAGGAAAACCGCCTTTATAATGCGCCATCAAATAACCCATTTGATCGACCAGACCCGGCGCTTCGTTCATTAAGCGCTCGCGCTCAGAAACCGAATGCATGGTTGTTTTAATATCGCCAGCGGCAATATAGCGCAACCCACCATGCACCATTTTTGAAGAACGACTAGACGTTCCCCAAGCAAAATCTTGGCGATCAACCAGTAAGACACTCAAACCACGTCGTGCAGCTTCACGCGCAATACCCGCGCCTGTAATACCACCACCAGCAACAACAACATCCCATTCGTCTTGCTTGTTTTCTCTCAAGCGATTTAGCAACAGTTCACGATTACCTGATTGCCATGCTTCTTGCCACATACATTATTGCTCTATAAAAACTGCTGACGCGTGGTCAGCAGTGAAAAATAAAAAAGTTAAAATGCTTTAAAGACTTTATATTCAAAAGTCTTTATTGATCATCTTCAATCAAAACACCCGGATTCAAACGCTTCTCTGGATCAAAATCTTTAATCAAGGTTTCTATCACTCGCATACCCAACTCACCCTTTTCCGCAGCCATGTAAGGTGCGTGATCACGACCGACACCATGCTGATGAGAAATCGTTGCGCGACCTTGGGCAATGACCTCACAGGTGTTGCCTTTTAATTTTTTCCAACGCGCCAGCGTTGCTTCATACGTCTCTGCGCAGCGGAAAAAATACGTGGTATAAATACTCGAGCCTTGACCATAAACATGAGAAAGATGGGTAAAAACCATGACCTCTTCGCCTTCATCTTTTAGCGCAGTGCGTAACGATTCTTCCATGCCATTCATCATATTATCGACGTTATCCCAATCGGTAGACGTCTCTAATGTATCAACAGCAATCCCTTGCGCCCACGTTGTTTCACGCAAATACGGAAACTTGAAACGGCCATGAGCCCAAATAGACCCCATGATATTCGCCAACGGGCCACCGATACCTTTGTACTGTCTTAAAATCTTCTTAATTTGCTTCATCGAAGATTTATTTTGCAACTTGCTGCCCGTCACACCAAAGGTCAGCATGCAGCGGTTATCATCTAAGCCACGAAAGCGTAAATAACCATCCAACAATTTGAATTGCTTTAACGTCGTACCCAAGTTTGCATGAGCGCGGGTCTCCGCCGCATTACTCACACGCATCATCGACATTGGAATTTTTTGCTGTGCCACTTCACGGGCAACCGCTTTCCCAGCTTCCCAACTAGGCATGAAACACACCATGAATTTTTCTTCTTTCGCCACTCGCACAACACGTACTTTAACTTCGGTGTAGATGCCCATACGGCCTTCCATACCCATCGTTACTTCACGCATATCAGGGCCAGCTGAAGACGCAGGTATCGTTGGAATATCCATCGTGCCCTGCATAGTTTCAAGCTTGCCACCCGCAAACATCTGCTCAATACGGCCGTAACGTAATGACTGCTGACCAGAAGATCGCGTCGCAATCCAACCACCAATGGTCGATAACTCCCAAGACTGAGGATAGTGACCCAAAGTATAACCACGAGCCTGCAGCTGAGACTCAACCTGAGGCCCCGGCGTTCCTGCACCAAAGGTCGCAATCTGGCTTTCTTCATTCAGCTCCATCAGCTGATTCATACGCCCCATATCAATGGTTAAAATCGCTTTAGCATTTTTTTGCGGGGTAATATGTCCCGCAACCGACGTGCCACCACCATAAGGAATTACGATAAAATCATGTTCAACCGCAAGGTCTAAAATCTCACGTACCTGAGTACTGGTTTCTGGATAAGCGATACCATCAGGGAAAACATCAAAATCCCCGCTGCGCATGGCCAGCCAATCAGGAAAACTTTGTCCACGAGCATGGCGAACACGCTCTTCAGCATCGGTACTGATTAAAGGATGCTTAGGTAGGCGAGACGCTGGCACTTTAGCCATAACACTTGCAAGAGAAACATCTGCCAATGCTTTTGGTTCACCGATAAAGCTACGAATTAGTGCACCGCCGTGTTCTGAAACTTCTTTAGTTGTACTATCATCACCCCAACCATTCCAACGACGCATAACTTGCTCCTAATACTTTTTATTTTTCAGTCGATTAATGGGCTATCACATTATTTTTTACAGTCAGTAATAGACCCATAGCGCAGGTAGCGCTAAGATAACGATTAGTCTACGGAGGCAGCCGAAATTAGCAACGTCGCTTTCGGACAGCCAAGTAGTAAATTAGGCCACCCCACCATAGAAATCATTAAATAGCCCTATGACTGAAGACCGCCTTGGATCCGCTTCAACCGCTGCATTGCGCCAATACTTACGAGCCGCGCAAGATTATGGCATTGGAGCAGAAGACGCGCTTGTACAAAATGATCTACCTGTCGGCATTTTAGACAACAGCATCACTCGCGTAACCGGCACTGAATTTCAGCGCCTCATTCGCTGGCTGGTTGATGCCTGTAATGATCCGCTCTTTGGTTTAAAAAGTGGCGCTTATGTACAGCCAGGATCTTACAGCATCTTTGGCTACATGATTATGAATTGCCGCAGCGCTCGTGAAGCTCTGCACATGACACCTATGTATGAATCCATTGTCGGCGATATGGGCGTTACTAAGTTAGAAAAGGCTGACAGTCGCTTAGCGGTGCGTTGGGTCTGCCAATACGAAGACCCCGTCATCATCCCGCACATGATTGATAATGTACTTTACTCTTGGACTCAATTTGCTCGCTACCTCGCCGATCTTCCGCAAGGAAAACCTTACTGCGTGCAACTCGAACGCTCTCAGCCCAATGACCAAGAACTTGAAACCTACCAACAGATGTTTGGTTGTGACATTGAGTTTAATGCAAAACGTAATGCCTTAATCGTTGATGAAGATGTTTTAGAAATCCCACTGCGCCAGCCCGACCCAGGTTTATTACAAAGCCTGACTCAACAAGCTGAATCGATGATGGACGAAATTAAGCAAAAAAAGACGATTATATTGCAAGTACGTGCCGTACTAAGACGCTTAATGGAACACGAATTACCGCGCAAAGAGAAAGTCGCAGAAGCGTTGGATATGACCGAGCGAACACTGCAACGCAGACTGCAAGAAGCTGGCACAGGCTATCAAAATCTACTCGATGATATTCGCCGAGAAACCGCAATAGAGTGGTTAACCACGACTCATGTTGCGATTAATGAGATAGCCAGCAATTTAGGGTTTAGTGAAGTGAGATCATTCCACCGACGATTTAAATCTTGGACCGGACATGCCCCTGGCGAGTATCGGACACTGCACTCAAAAAGTTAATGCTTTTATATGCCAATAAAAACTAGATCAGCAGCACACACTGCTGACTAGCATTTCAAGGCATCCTTACTTCTTTCTATTCATAGTGCGAGTATAAGAAGCTTTATGTTCGCCACTGACAGGGTCAACCGTATAAGCCGTACCACGGAACTCGTCTCCCTGGATTTCAATATAAAAGAACCCTAAGATTTCATCCTGCTGCCAATACGATTCATTAAGATTATTTTTAGTGACAAAGTTTTTAGTCTTAGCCCCTGCACCACTAACAATATGGAAGGTACCAGGACAAGACTCGTTCTCCTTTAACCATTGCAATGCATGAGTATGACCAACAATCATGGCATCGGCATTGCCACAAATATTCTCTTCCGTCATCTTTTTAAAATGCTTACCCTGACCGACTAAACTATCGTAATTACCCGCATTGCCGTGGGAACCATTAGAGATATACGGGTGATGACCAAACGCGATTTTCCACGGTGCTTTAGACGCCGTAAACCCGTCTTTTAACCATTTGCCCTGCAACTCAGAATAATCATCTTTATTATATTCATTGCTCGGATCCCCCGCTGATGCAGAGGGATTAGTATCCATAGCAAAAAACTCAACCAAAGGCACCGTCGTATTCAGCGGCGCGCTAAATTGATAAAAACGGGCAGGCATCTGCCACTTGTCGCTCTTACGATCAGTGCGATAATGATATTCCACTTGAATTTCACCCTTATCATTATCAGCGCCATCGCCAGCAAAGATCCAAGTATTATCGTGATTGCCTAAAGCCATATAAAATGGGAAACCGATATTTTTGTAAGGGTCTTCAAACTTGGTATCGAATTGGATATCGTTCACACCATCAACACCACTTTCATAAATATTATCACCTAGACCAATCGCAAATTCACAACCGCGTTGCTCACATACTGCCTGCATCGCATCCGCTACTTTATACTGACCATCTTCACCTGTGCCAGAATCCCCAATGGCAATGAATCGAACCACGGTCTCTGGCGTAGGGTACACAACGGCCTCATCAACAGGCTCAGGGCTGGGTGTTTTCGACATACCGACAGCACTCATTGCCATTGTGCTACATGCCAACGCTAATAATGTTCTTTTCATGGTGAGTTCACTCCGTACTGGGTTGTTATTATTTTTCCAGTACGCAGTATGTCAGGGGGATATTACATTCTGAAGAGCCAGCAAGTGCTCTTTTGCGCCAACTTGAACAGGTGTACCAAACCAGGAACATCTAAATCATTATTAATTTTTAAAATGTTATCCCGTAAGTCAAATCAAAAGTAAATCCCAGATAGCCTCCTTCTATTTCTTCTGAGTCATACTCATCTCTTTCTTCGGGTCGCATAAATAGCCCTACTCCTGTATTAACAAAATCTCCATTTTCTTTTAAAAATCGATAACCGACGATGAAAAAGCTGCCATATTCAAGGTCTTCTTCCCAGCGAGCCTTCTCTTCAACATAGGTTTCCTCGAATTCGACCATTCCATAACCTATTCCGACATAAGGACCATCCATAGAAATATCTCTATAAAACTTTGTTCCTATTGCATACCCTCCATAGTGACCGACTCCCACTGAAGCAGAAAAGTGACTAGATAAAGGCAATTCGATATTCGCACCGAACCCATTCGCAGTATAGCTTGATAGACCCAGATTCAAGGTTACCGGCAAGCTACGACTCTCATCAGAAGCATAAATAGCAACTGAAAACATGGATAAAAAAACCAACAAAACTGTTTTATTCATAATAATATTCTACAATTCGATACTTTAAATCGCGCAACATACCTACAAATAATAATTTTAACAAGAGCAAGCTTAAACCGGACATGCACCGTGCGAATATCCTCACTGTATTGGAAGAGCTACTGACCTTAAAGCAATTCAAATGAGAATGAGTCCTCATATCTCGATACAGCGACTAGAGCTGCTACTTCATCTACGCCATACTATTGATATTATTAATCAATGGACTGACATTCAATGAAACAGCTACTCACCGTATTCATTTCAAGCGCACTACTCACCGCGTGCGGAGCTGAAAGTTCCTCAAGCACTGACTCGTCCGACTTAATAAACGAAACTCATCGCGTCTGTAATTTTGTCGAGAATGAAGAAAATGATGATGTACTGTCAGCCAATAGCGCTATTGATAAATCACAGACATGGGTATTAATTGAAAGCATGACAGGGGCAGCATCAGACATTGACCTCAACAGCATTCCAGAAAACGATCAATTCCTTGCCGCATTCGCCAGCACTGCATTTTTAGCCCCCTCATTCGCAGATATATTTTCAGTGTTCAATAGTACCTATGCCTGCACAGCAGACACATATGCCGAAAACGAGTGCAACTGGGAGCAAGATTTTGGCGAAACGGGCTTAAAAGTTGAGACCGTCTTTGGCTCAAACCAGAGCTATACATCAACAGTATCAACTCGAGAAGATGCACTTTCAAGTTTGCAGCAATCAATAGTGCTACAAGGAACCATTGGAGACTTAGGTAATATCACCGTTGAGCTTTATGAAGAGGGTATAAATGTCGGTACGCGAGTCGCAACTAGATCAGCGAGTGGAACAGAAACCGTGCGCTGGACGTCAGAAATGACGAATTGGGTAGCCACCGAAACATCAAGTTGCACAGGTTCTTTAGAATACGAAGACATACGCGAATACAATACAATAACACTTGATGCACAATGGACCTTAGGCGGCACGAGTACATCAGGGGTATTAGATTATCTAAGTGTTAGTGCAGACGATAGTGCATCTATAACAATCAATTGGTAACTCAAAGAGCCAATTTCTTTCTAGCAAGAGTAAAACAATGAGAACAAAAGTAGAATTTGAAAGCCAAGGACAAACCCTAGCAGGTTTACTTGAAACTCCAGATCAAGCTGTCCGAGCCTATGTATTATTCGCTCATTGCTTTACCTGCGGTAAAGATATTGCAGCCGCCTCCCGCATCAGTCGCTTTCTTGTGCAGCACGGTTTTGCCGTGCTTCGCTTTGATTTCACCGGTTTGGGCAATAGTGACGGCGATTTTGCTAATACCAATTTCTCTTCCAATACCGAAGATTTACTTTCAGCGGCTAATTTCCTTGAAAAAAACTACCAAGCACCTGAACTATTAATCGGCCACAGCCTCGGCGGCGCCGCTGTATTGGCGATGGCTGCACAACTGCCAGCCGTTAAAGCCGTTGTAACCATCGCTGCGCCGTTTGAAGCCGGCCATGTTTTACATAATTTTAATGCGCAGTTAGCAACCATCGAAACAGATGGACAAGCAAAAGTTAACTTAGGCCCGCGTGAGTTCACAATTAAGAAACAATTTTTGGATGACCTCAACAACCAAACCACTGACCACATCAAACACCTAAACAAAGCGTTATTGGTATTGCACTCCCCGATCGATTTAACGGTGGATATTTCCGACGCTGAAAAAATTTACAAAGCTGCCAAACATCCTAAAAGTTTTGTTAGTTTAGATACCGCCGATCACTTACTAACAAAAGCAATGGATAGTGAATACGTTGCACAAACAATTTCTGGCTGGGCCAGTCGATATATTCCTAAGCTTAAGAAAGATACTCGTGATCTCGCCAGCGGACATGTATTAGTCACCGAGCTTGACCATAAATTTCAGCAAGAAGTATTCACTGATAATCACCACTGGTTTGCCGATGAACCAACTAAGTTAGGCGGACAAAATACCGGGCCCGATCCTTACGAACACTTATTGGCCGCATTAGGGGCTTGCACTGCGATGACGATTCGAATGTACGCCAATCTAAAGAAAATCCCACTTGAGCATGTGGAAGTCTCTTTATCCCACGAACGTAATTATTTAGACGATGCTGAAAAATCTGACGACCAAGATTCCAAGATAGAGGCATTGATTCGAAAAATTCAACTAATTGGCCCATTAAGTGATGCAGAAAAGACACGTTTATTGGAAATAGCCGATCGCTGCCCCGTGCATAAAACGCTGCACAACAATCCTCACGTTGTGACAACATTGATTGAAATGTAGTACAAGCACTAGAATTAATAAGCCGTATTAAAGAAACGAACAAGGGAATAGAGCTTCCCTCTTACTTAAATAATTAAGCCTCTGACGTAGACCTATTTTAAGTCTACGTTAATCTAGCTTCGACAATACTGCAGCAAAAACACGCTGCGGAGCAATCGAGCGATAGCAAGGTGGCTGTGCAGGATTACCATCATTGCGATCAGGGTGAGTACATTGCTTACTCAGGCACGGCGCACAGGCTAAATCACTGCTCAAAACTTCCACTTTCGGCCCAAGCACTCCAGTTAACACAGCATCGGTTGCGCCATATATTGCAACCGACGGCACTTCTAAAGCTGCAACCACATGGGACAAACCAGTATCCACTCCAACAACGGCTTGAGCGTGTGCCAGATAAGCATTTAACGCATTCAGTCCCATTTTAGGTAAGACCTCAACACCACTTATGTTGCTAGCAATGCGCTCTGCACGAGATTTTTCTTCGTCATTACCCCAAGGTAAAATTACTTTACGACCCGCATCAACGGCAAGCTTAGCCAGATCAACCCAATAACTTTCTGGCCACAATTTTGTATCCCAAGTTGTACCGTGCAAAAAAAGCCAATAGTCGCCGTCTATTTCAGGACGCTGCCAGCGGCTTTTATCGATGCCATAGGAAAAGGTATCAGGAATGGGATAGTTTAAAACTTGCGATAATAACTGACGCACTCGCGGAATGGCGTGCTGACCCTTCGCAACCGCCTGAGGAAATTGATACGCCATCGCCGCTAAAGGCTCACGACAACTTGTCTTATCCAGCCCATAGCGCGGGCCTTTTGCCATACGCGTCACTGCAGCACTTTTAATTAAGCATTGAGCATCAAGCACAATATCGTATTCAGTACTGCGTAAATCTTGGTAAAAAGCTTTCATTTCGCCGCGAACAGTGGCATTAGACAGGTTTTTACGCCAGCGACGCCACGCAATAGGAATCACTTTTTTCACCGCTGGATGCCAGCTAGGAATATCGGCAAACGCTTCTTCCACTAGCCAATGAAACTCAATATTAGGAACTTGCTGGAAAGCATCTTGCACGGCAGGAAGTGCGTGAAAGACATCTCCTAAAGAGGACATTTTTACCAACAATACTTTCATCGAGGAACCTTCGCCAAAACTACGCATAGAGAGTGAATAAATAGTGTGAATATTTTATGCCGTCTTTATACCACGAGCCGCTAAATCAGTCACTTCTGCGCCACAATCGTTTGTGCCGCAATACGGCCATTAAGAATACAAAGTGATAAGAAAGTCCCCTCTAACGAACGAATACCAGCACAGCCTGCGCCACCAAATCCTGCGGCCTCCCCGGCAGCATACAAACCAGGTATTACCTCACCCTGTTTATTCAATACCTGACTTGCCGTATTAGTTTCGATGCCACCCATGCTTTTACGACTAATTATGCGCGAACGAATGGCGATAAATGGGCCAGCTTTAGGATCGTTTATCTTCTGATTTTTTAGCGTTCGTACCTTATCCCCTTTCCACTTGCGTAAGAAGTGAATACGACGAATTTGATCATCGGTGACAAAGTTTTCACCACGTTTAATTTGCTCATCATAATTTTTCACATCACGCTCGATATTATCTAATGAAACTTCAGCGAGAAAAAAACCATCTTTAGACTGCTGGTTATTTTCATTCATCGCAATCACAAGTTCAGGCAAGGTGTTGGCCACGACGACATCATCACAATCGTTCATCAACCCATTCACAAACTCACGATTTCCGCGCAATGCCATTTTAATAATGCCCCACCAGCTTTTATGACGAAAAGCTGTATTGATGTGCGAGCCTGACACAGCCAATTCTTTATAAGCAATTTTCAGATTCATTAATTGCCAGCTGTATTGCTGCGGTAAATGCCCAGTGACTTTGCATAAGTGATGAGTATCAAATCCGGTAACCAAAGGCACAGGTCCGATACGATTACCGTAAGCATCGAGCCATAATGAAGACCGACACGGAATCAGACTCAGACCATGATTCGCATATTCAGGTTTTGGATGCTTAACCCCAGAGGCGTAATTCCACATCCAGCTGCGATTTTTAATGCTGCCACCCTGAGCGTCCAGTTCGTCCTGTAAAAGGCCATCGGCAAAAGGATGAGATCCGGATAACATATTTACTGGATACGGGCCGTAGCATTTGTGATCCCAATGCTTTTCTACTTGCTTCAGGTTTCCATTGAGGCCACCCGCACAGACAATGGTATGTTGCGCAGTAATATTGAAAGTTTCTATTGCTACAGCATCATGAATCACACGGCCACGACACCCTATTAGCGTATTACCCAACCAAATAAAACTTTCGACTTTATGCTGGAATTTAAGGGTTAATTTATCGCGATTAACATGATGTTTTAGCTTACGAATAAGGGTTTGCGTAACTTCCCAACCCGTACCCCACGCTACGTGATAACGTGGTACAGAATTACCGCGACCGCCTTTAGAAAAACCATAGCTGCCACGTTCAACCCAGTGCACAATGGGGAAAAAACGAATACCAAACCCAATTAACCAGTCGTAAACATCTTCTTTATTACGCTCAATATAAGTGTGCGCCCATTGCTTGCCATGTATATTTTCGTTCTCATCGGTAGAAAATTCTGCAGCAGCAAACCAGTCATCCAGCGCTAACGGCTTACTATCTTTAATACCGTTTAAACGTTGCACGGGCGTATCGACAAAATGCATACCGCCAAAAGCTTCATTTGCCATACCACCAAATTCATCTTCACAGCCTCGATCAATTAATAAGACGGTTTGATTTTTATCCAGTAATTCAAGCGCTGCACTAATGCCCGCTATACCACCGCCAATGATCAGTACGGGACTAGCATATTCGTTAGTATTTCCATTATTATTTTTATTATTGTGCATTTGGCTTTCCCGTATAGTTGACAGATAGTTAACAAATATTGTTAAGCCTTATCAGCAAATACACTATGGTTTTGAAAGCCAGAGTTATTGACTACAGAAGCCAATGCAGAAAAAATTGATGCACATCATCTGATTTTTATCGTCAGCGGATGCTAGCGAATATGCCTAATTAAATCGACGATTCGATTGGCATAACCCCATTCATTGTCGTACCAACTGATGATTTTAAAAAAACGATCATTAAGAGCTATGCTGGCCGCCGCATCAAAAATAGAACTGTGACTATCGTGAATAAAATCAGAAGAGACCACCGCTTCATCGGTATAGCCTAGAATACCTTTCAACTCACCCTCACTATAACGCTTCATCACCTGCTGTATCTCAGACAATGACGTTGGGTGCTGTAAGCGTACGGTTAAATCCACCACAGAGACATCGGTCGTGGGCACCCTGAAAGCCATTCCGGTTAAACGCCCCGCTAACTCAGGCATAACCTGAGTCACGGCTTTCGCCGCCCCCGTGCTCGCAGGAATAATATTATTACCAACGGCTCGTCCACCTCGCCAATCTTTGACCGTTGAACCATCAACCACCTTTTGACTGGCGGTCGCAGCATGTACAGTGGTCATCAGACCTTCTTCTATACCCCAATTATCGTGTAATATTTTAGCAATGGGGGCCAAACAATTGGTCGTACACGAAGCATTGGAGACAATATTTTGCTGAGGCTCATAATCCGTATGATTAACGCCCATCACAAACATAGGCACATCACTCGAAGGCGCGGAGATAACAACTTTTTTAGCCCCGGCACGTAAATGACCAGCCGCGTGTTGCTGGTCGGTAAACATGCCTGTTGACTCGATCACTAAATCAATATTTAACGCTTTCCAATTAGCTTGTTCAGGACTGGAACAACTCGAGACTTCTATGCTATGACCATTCACTATCAGGGTATCTTCAGTAAACTGAATATCCCCTAAGAATTTGCCATGGGTAGAATCAAAGCGCAGCAAATACGCCATATAATCTGAGCTGATTTTATCGTTAATCGCCACAACCTCTAAGCCTTCACTTTCTGCACATTCACTCAATGCGCGAAACGTTAAGCGTCCTATGCGGCCAAAACCATTAATAGCAATTCGTAAAGTCATAATGCAACTTCCCATTATCCATTATATTGAGTAGCGCTAACGCGGATACTGTCAGTATAGGACAGACTAACTAAGCGGACCGATAACCCAATATTTAACCAAACAAATCGAAACTGATGCCTCCATCTTCACCACTGTCCATCCACCCCATGGGCTTACTGAATGTTTGCTCCATTAAGCGCGCAGCAGAATCAGGTAGCTGCTTATTGGCTTTTTCACCGACCATCGCATCTAACTTTCCTTCATCAAAACCGATGCAAGCCGCCAATTCCATTATCCCGATCGCATTTTCTCGCATCAGCAACTGTGCTTGCTGCTGACGAATTACCTTCTTATTACTCATAAATACTTCCTGCGCGTTCGCTTTATTAACTAAATGGCACCGATATTATTCTGTCTTTAAAGGTAGGCTTATCTTTTAACTGCCATTAGATTACTGCATTATTAGGCTTCAGTTAATACCTGATTAATGATAAGAAAATAGACCGTCATATTTCTTTCATTATTAACCGATATTAGTAGTATTCGACACCATTAATCTCACTCATCTAAATAGGTTTTAATATGCGCCGCGTTGTTATCACTGGAATGGGCATTGTTAGCTGCTTAGGAAATAACAAAGAAGAAGTACTTGCTTCCTTACAAGCCCAAAAATCCGGTATTCAATTTGTGAGTGATTATAAAGACCAAGGCTTGCGCAGCCATATAGCTGGGCGGCCAGATATTGATTTATATGAACACATCGATCGTAAATTAAAGCGTTTCATGGGCGACTCATCGGCTTACGCTTATTTATCATTACAGCAAGCCATTGCCGATGCTGGACTTAGTGATGATCATATCAGCCATATCCGCACTGGCATAGTCGCAGGATCAGGCGGCGCAGGCTGCAGCGATATTATTGAAGCGGTTGATACTCTAAGAGAAAAAGGAGTACGCCGAGTCGGCCCCTATCGTGTCACCCGCACCATGGGCAGTGCGATATCTGCCAATCTAGCCACCGCTTTCTCTATAAAAGGTATTAACTATTCCATCACCTCTGCATGTGCTACCAGCGCTCATTGTATTGGTCACGGCGCGGAACTTATTCAATGGGGCAAGCAAGACATCGTTTTCGCTGGGGGCGGCGAAGAAGAGCACTGGTCTCTTACAATGCAGTTTGATGCGATGGGCGCACTTTCGACTAAATATAATGATAACCCGACTCAAGCCTCTCGCCCTTACGATCAAGCTCGCGATGGTTTTGTCATCGCTGGCGGTGGCGCCATGCTGGTATTAGAAGAGTATGAACATGCGAAAGCCCGTGGCGCTCATATTTATGGCGAAATTGCAGGTTATGCTGCGACTTCTGACGGCGCCGACATGGTTTCACCATCAGGAGAAGGTGCATCACGCTGTATGCAATTAGCCATGAGCCAAGCTCAATGTGACATTGACTATATCAATGCTCACGGCACTAGCACCCCTGCGGGTGATATCACAGAACTGCACGCTACCGCAGATGCTTTTGCCAAATTTAACGGTTTATCACTCCCCTCAATCAGCTCGACAAAAGCACTCAGCGGACACTCATTAGGAGCCGCAGGGGCTCAAGAAGCGATTTATTGTTTATTAATGATGCAGCATAATTTCATCACTGGGTCGGCTAATATCGAGCAAATTGATGAAGGTGCAATTAAGTTCCCTATTATTAGAGACAATAAAACCGCCAAATTATCAGCAATAATGTCGAATAGCTTCGGTTTTGGAGGTACAAATGCCAGTTTGATTTTCAAGTCACTATAAAAGTGACATACTCAGGTTTTAATGATCAATCGACATAATTTTTACATCGGACACGATTGATACAAAAACAATAACGAATAGCTAATTCCAAACGGATTCAGATCGAATGACTCAACTAATCATCGACCCACAAGATAAACAGCAAGCCATACCAGAAGATAAAGGCATCGATAAGCTTTACCAGATTGCCGAAAAACTGGCGGAAGATTTTTCTTTATTTCCTAATATCGACGATGACTCAATCTACAAGCACGTTGAAGGTTTAGTCAGCGACAAAAACTGCCAGCGTGAACGCAAAGCACTGCGCAATCTCGACATAGACAACTATATAGAACGCGTTGTTAGCCCAAGCGAAAACAATGCTCGCATGTCGGCAAAATCAATCGTTAATACTCTGGCTCATGAAATCATCTCAGACATTGATGAAGGTCCATTGTATGTTGCTGAAGTTGAGCTAGATTTTGGCAGTTTTTTCCGCCGCATTGGCTTTATTTGCCAAAACCGTGAATACAATAATGGCGCATGGCTGCCCCGCCATCACCATTTAGCGGCTAAGCAAATGCGTAATTTTGCCAAGCACTCCATTCCCCTCGTTACCTTAATTGATACCCCTGGAGCCGATGCTGGCGAAGAGGCTAACGCCAACAACCAAGCACACTCTATTTCTCATCTTATTACTGAAATGGCGAATCTCGATGTGCCATCATTAGGCATAATTTGGGGTGCCGGCTATTCCGGCGGTGCTATTCCTTTAGCGACCGCGAACCTATTACTGTCAGTACGAGATGGTATTTTCAATACGATTCAACCTCAAGGCCTAGCCAGCATTGCGCGCAAGTACAACTTAAGCTGGCAAGAATGTGCAAAATTCGTCGGAGTTTCCGCCTACGAATTACAACACATCGGCGTTATTGACGGCATTATTGATTACGCACCAAGTGACGGCATTGAAAAACAGCGTAACTTATTACAAGCGATTGTATCGGGTATAAAATCCATTGAGGACGGCGCAACAGATTTTGCCCGCAATAATCCTTATTTAATGGATCACTACCAGCGCAGCGTAACGCGCTTTTTATCGCCATCGGTTAAATTGGATGAAATGCAGCGCCAATCAAGTTTCTTTCTGGCCAATAACCCGACTGAACATTCCAATATCTTTGGTATCACCTTCCGCTACCTGCGTTATCTAACACTGCGCCGCCGTATTCATTCTAAAACTTTGGAAAATTACGGTCGCTTGGCAGAAAAAGAAATCCCTACGGGGGAATTGAGCCAGCGTTTAGAAAAAGCGTCTCAGCGTAAATTTCAAAACTGGATGCAAGCCCCAGAAAAAATCGTTTATGACGAGACCTTGCATAAATCATGGAAAAACTTTTGGAGTAAATTCGAAGACCGTGATGAAGAGCGTAATAGCATTTTCAAAATGTTTTTGGGCGAACCAAAAGACAATTATTTAAAAGCCAAGCAAGAATTGTGTTTCAACTTAGGTTTGTATTTGTTCAACCGTTGGAAAGCGGATGCAACCAAAAACTTCCAAGGTCTAATGACCTATATGGAAGACTACAAGCAAAATAGATTTTTATTGCGCGCCGATGATATTTTAGACGCCAGTTCGATTGCTGAATTCATTTTCAAAAATGAACATCCTTTAGCCGGTTTAGTTTTAGCTAAAGTCAGTCATGAGAGCCAGCAAAAAATCACTGCGGCGATGAAAAAAGAACAAAGCAAAGGCCAGCTAAATCAGCTTATTGCCGCGGCACTAAACAAAGTATTACGCGCGGAAGCAATTTCCGACGAAATTTGTGCTCAACTTAAATTGTCGGACAAAACCCAAGCATTGACCAACAGTTTGGCCAATGTAACAGTTGAAGCTAATCGTCGTATCTTCGAAGAAGCGCTGGCGCCTTACATTCAGTTTAAACAAGAAAACATTCAGAATCCTGCACACCCAGACATCACTATTCTAGATGCCATTTTGCACGATGAACTGCGTAATGATTTCGTTCAAGTCTGCCAAAACATGTTAGTTTTTGGCGAGCTATATGACCACATTATTCATAACCTACCAACCGTTGCGAAAGAAGCTAATACCGATCGTGCTCTATCGCAAGATTCTGTGCGCGCGTTATTATTAACCTCACTTGCACAAGCAACGGAAGGTGATAGCTATACGCCACAACAGCGCGAATCATTTGATCATTGGTTAAGTTATTTCAGTCAAAGTAATCAACGCGGTAACTTTTTAAAGTCGGTCGAGGAATGGAAAAAACTCGCCTTTCCGCAGTTATCTGACACTTTATTCGTCATTATCACTTTCTTCTTCGAAAAACTGCTGCATGAATACCAAGAAGCGGAGCAGGATGGCAAGGCTTATAATGGCCGCATTAATCCCGTCAGTATTGGCCGTCGTAAAGATTTTTGGAACCGCCTTACTATGGCGTATCACGATTTATTAATTCAGCGTGTGCTAGAAGATGTAAAGCGTGAAAAGAAAACAATGGCACCGGCTTTAATTGAAAAGTTCTTCACTAACTTTGAAGAAATCAATAGCAATTTATTATCCGCTGACCCTGTTAATTTCCCAGGATTCCGCAGCTCGATTGAGCACGCGCTTAATAATAAAATCACGCCTTGCGGTGTCGTGACCGGCTTCGGTAATTTATGCATTGATGGTGAAGAAAAGCGCGTAGGGGCTTTAGTCTCAAACCTCGATTTTCAAGCCGGTGCATTTGATATGGCCAGCGCGGAAAAATTCTGCAAATTATTGGTTGAGTGTTCGCGCCAGCAACTGCCCGTTGTCTGTTTTATTTCATCCGGCGGTATGCAAACCAAAGAAGGCGCAGCGGCGCTCTTCTCTATGGCCATTGTTAACGACCGCATCACCCGCTTTGTGCGCGATAATGATTTACCGATTATCATTTTTGGTTTCGGCGATTGTACTGGCGGCGCACAAGCAAGTTTTGTAACCCATCCAATGGTGCAAACGTATTATTTCTCAGGCACCAACATGCCTTTTGCTGGCCAGATTGTTGTACCGTCTTATTTACCCAGTACAGCCACCCTGTCTAATTATTTATCTACGTCCCCTGATTCAATGGACGGTTTAGTGAAGCACCCTTGCTTTGATGACATTGATGATCGCCTAAAAGCCATTGATCCTAGTATCCCTACTGCGCGCTACTCAGTTAACGATGTTTTAAGTCGTATTCTAAAAGGCTTAGTCGTTGCTCAGCGTATGGCTCCTGACACAGGTTTATTAGATATCAGTTCTGGCGCGAATAAAGAAAAGATATTTGCCCCGATTAAAAAAGTCATGATTCATGCCCGTGGCTGCACCGCGGCTAAGTTAATCAAGAAAGCCCAAGATAATGATATCCAAGTGGTTCTGGTTCAGTCTGACCCTGATATGAATTCAGTGGCGGTTGATATGCTAGGGCCCAATGATCGCGTCGTTTGTATTGGGGGTAATACACCAGATGAAAGTTACCTAAATGCCAAAAGCGTTATTCGAATTGCTCAACACGAACAAGTCGATGCTCTACACCCAGGTATTGGCTTTCTTTCAGAAAGCAGCCAGTTCGCCGCATTATGTGCAAGCTATGGCATTAACTTTGTAGGCCCTTCGGTTTCTTCTATGGAGACCATGGGTAACAAATCGAATGCCATTAATACCGCCATCGCTGCGAATGTGCCTGTTGTTCCAGGCTCTCACGGTATCCTAACCAGCTCGGCCAATACCGCGAGTGTAGCCGAAGATATTGGCTACCCAGTATTATTGAAAGCGGTACACGGTGGTGGTGGTAAAGGCATTCAAGTAGTTGAACGTCCTGAGCAAATTCATGAGCTGTTCCATCAAATATCCACCGAAGCCAAAGCGGCCTTTGGCAATGGTGACGTGTACTTAGAAAAATATGTCACGTCTCTGCGTCACATTGAAGTTCAAGTATTGCGTGACTGCTTCGGCAATACTAAGATTCTGGGTTTACGTGATTGCAGCGTACAGCGTAATAATCAGAAAGTATTCGAAGAATCTGGCTCGACCATGTTGCCAAAAGCACTTGAGCAAGCCGTTTACGATTACGCCGAAAAACTATCGGATGCCGTCGATTATTTTGGTGCCGGTACGGTTGAATTTATTTATAACCTCGACGCTGATGCCATTTATTTCATGGAAATGAATACACGACTACAGGTTGAGCACCCAGTGACCGAAGCCGTTTCCGGCATCGATATTGTTAGTGCGCAATTTGATATTGCCCAAGGCAAGAGCATCGCTAAGCTTAAGCCAAAACCTAAAGGTTATGCGATTGAAGTACGTGTGACAGCTGAGAAAGCGATACGTAAAGGCGACATGATTGATTTCGCGCCCTTCCCAGGCACAATTAATGAGTGTGTTTTACCTGAATTAAATCATATTCAATTAATCACCAGCGCGGGACCTGGTAAGCAGGTATCCCCTTTCTATGACAGCATGATCGTGCAAATCATTTGTTACGGTAAGAACCGCGAAGATACCATTGCTAAATTACGCAGCTACCTTGATCAGGTTCGAATTACCGGCGTTTGCACCAACATCACCCTATTAAAACGCATTTTAGATGATACGGTTTTTCAGCTAGGTGATTACGATACGACATACCTACCACAGTTCTTAGCACGTACCGATGGTGATGCTTTAATTGCCGATATGCAAAGTTCAGCTGAACTGAGCAGCACTCAGGTTGATGCTAAGGCATTAGCAATTGAAGGCTCTGATGAGTTAAAAGTTTTGTCTCCTAGCACCTGCATCTTCTATGGCTCATCTTCTCCTAGTGAACCAGCGTTTGCTAAAGAAGGTGAAGTAGTGACCATTGATCAGACACTTTGCTTAATGGAAGCAATGAAGATGTTTAGCCCACTGAGCTTGAAACATTTTAATATTCAAGGAACGGAGCTGTATCCGGCGAATCAGCGCTATCGCATTACTCGCATATTGAACAGTGATGGCCAGCAAGTGAACCAAGGGGATTTATTGTTTGTGGTGAAGCCAGTTTTAGCTAAGAGCTAATCGATAGCACGGTACTGACTACCGTCTATTCATTCACCATCAGGCACAAGTCATGTGCTTAAGTTTAATACTTAAGCCATGATTAGTGCCATTAAATACATTATACTGACTCTATTTACGACTTTAGTTAGAAAGAGTTAATAGTATGTCTCGTACAGATGCCTTGCAAACCTTTACCACCGTGGTCCGAACCCGTAATTTTACCGCCGCGGCAGATGCTCTCGGCGTTACCCCTTCTGCTATCAGTAAGCAAATTAGTGGCTTAGAAGAACGCCTAGGTGTGCGTTTATTAAATCGCACCACTCGCTCCGTTAGCCCAACAGAGGCTGGGCAGTTGTTTTACCAGCACTGTGAAAACATTCTTGAGTCCATTGCTGAAGCTGAGCGCCTAGTCACCGATTTTGACATTACCCCTAAAGGTCGTTTGCGTATCACCGCCATGGCTAATTTTGGCCGTCGTGAGCTAGCGCGCATGCTTCATGATTTCTCACTGGTATACCCTGACATCAGTTTTGAGCTCTACATCAGTGATCGTCCAGTTGATATTGTGCAAGAAGGTTTTGATTTTGCATTACGGATCGGCACCCAAGAAGATTCGCGTTTAATCGCTAAACCCGTCGCTAAGCAAAGCATTATGGTTTGTGCTTCTCCAGCTTATTTAGAGAAATGGGGAACACCGTTAATCTTCGAAGATATAACTCAGCATCGTATGCTAGTGATTAGTAATGCGGAGTATGCAAGAGCTAATTGGTTACGCGAGTTTGAGAAGCTACACTCCTTCAGCATTAATGCGGTCGAGCGCAAGTTAACCGTCAATGATATTGATCTGGCCTATGAGGCCTGCCTACAAGGCATGGGCATCACCGCGCTACCGAGCTACATTGCCGAACGTCATGTACGCTCAGGAGAACTGGTTCATTTATTCCAAAATGTTGAAATACCGACAAGAACAATTAATGCGGTATTCCCACAAAACCGCTACTTATCAACCAAAAGTCGTGCATTTTTAGACTTTGTTACGTCCTACTTTACAGATTCAGTTTAACGAATAATCAGCCGTTGAATATTAAGTCTGTCGCGAGTGCCACATTGCTTATTTAACAATGTGTCGTGCACTCGCACGGCTTCTTTTGCGGGGATATAAATAGTGCTACGAATCAGTCTGATCAGACTCTAACGCTGTTTTAGGCAATACAAGATCCGTAAATTTTTTCGGAACTCGAGCAATTTTACGTTCATCATAATCGAAAAAGACAATACCGGTTTTGGCCAATGTCACTAAACGCCCTTCATCAGCACAGGTGACGCGGTAAATAAAATCACAACCATACTTATTAAAATCATTCACACCCACTTCAAACTGAAGATTTTCACCCACAAACGATTCTGATTTAAACTCTACCATCAGATCGGTGACCATCAGACCAAGACCACCAATATTGAACTCACCAAAGCCGAAACTGCGTAAAAAACGCAAACGAGCCTCATGTAGAAGCGATACCATTCTATCGTTGCCAACATGATTACCGTAATTGATCTCTGATACGCGTACATCTAAAACCGTTTTAAAGGTAAATGTTTCTGGAAGTACTAATTTAACTCTTGCCACTGAACTCTCTCACCTATTTAACATCTAAACCATTAGAAACACCGTCTCTAGAAACATAGCCATCCGAATCTGGCTATTTGAGACCTGCTATTTGAAACACAGCTATACAGATGGATGCAGATACCTTAGCATCACTGTATAGTTTTAATGGTTTAGCTTAAAAAGTGCGCATGATAGCCTTGTGAGCATGAGCTCTACAATCTAATATTAATATTATATTTGGTAATGATTTGTTAATAAGAATTGATATGAAAAAAACACGTACTTTATTTTTGAAAACCAGCGCTTTTTTGTCTTTATCGCTATTCGCTGCTTTTCCCGTTTCTGCCTCGATCCCCGTTGCTGAAATTGACGCGCCTTTTCAGGCCCGAGCATTCACGCAAACACAAGTCACAACATCGAAGCAAAGTTTGCATCAACTGCTTGGACGCCATTACGAAAAACAACGCTTAAACGACAATCTTTCTGGCAAAATCTATGACCTGTACTTAGAGTCAATGGACGGCACTCGCAGCTACTTTTTAGCCAGTGACATTGAAGAGTTTGAGCAATATCGCTTCAAACTAGACGATGGCCTAATTAAGGGGAATTTAGACGCGCCTTTTATTATGTACAATCGCTTGCAGCAACGTGTAACTGAACGCCTTTCATTTTTGCTAAAGCAGTTGCCTGAGAAAGCTAAAGGCTATGATTTCAGTAAAGATGAGCAGCTCAGTCTTGATCGTGAGAATGTCGAATGGTCAAAAAGCTCACAAGAGCTGGATGATTTATGGCGTAAACGTCTTAAAAACTCAATTCTGAATCTACGCCTTGCCGATAAAAAAGATGAAGACATCTATGAATTACTGAGCAAGCGCTATCAAAACCAATTAAACCGTACCCATCTTGCCAATGAAGATGATGGCTTTCAGGTTTACATGAACGCGGTCACCCATGCTTTTGATCCTCATACGGCTTATTTCTCCCCGCGTAATACCGAAAACTTCAATATTAATATGAGTTTATCCCTACAAGGGATTGGCGCTGTTTTACAAACGGAAGACGAACATACAAAAGTTGTTCGCCTAGTTCCCGCAGGTCCAGCAGCAAAAGCAGGCCAACTGCAAACCGCCGACAAAATAACCGGTGTTGGTCAAGGTGATGAAGAAATTATTGACGTAATCGGCTGGCGCTTAGACGAAGTCGTAGACTTAATTCGCGGGGCTAAAGGCACGACTGTTCGATTAGAAATAATTCCATCAGATGCCACTGATTTGAAAACCAATATCATCAATATTGTTCGTGATGAAGTAAAACTGGAAGAACAATCAGCACAGAAAGAAATTATTGATATTCCACAAGGCGATAAAACATTGAAGATCGGGGTTATTGACATCCCAACCTTTTATATCGACTTTCAAGGTCGCCAAGAAGGCAAAAAAGATTTTAAGAGCACAACCCGCGATGTTGAAAGACTGGTTAACGAGCTCAAAGACGAAAAAGTAGATGGTATCATTATTGATCTACGCAATAACGGCGGCGGTTCTTTAGATGAAGCACTGAACTTAACAGATCTCTTTATTGATCGTGGCCCTGTGGTGCAAGTGCGTTATTCCAACGGCTACGTGCAAGTTTTACCAGAACATAAAAACCAGAAGCCTGGCATTGTTTATGGTGGCCCTATCGCCGTACTAACCAACCGTTTAAGCGCCTCCGCTTCAGAAATTTTTGCCGGTGCTATTCAAGACTATGGCCGCGGTATTATTGTCGGTGGCCAAACGTTTGGTAAAGGAACGGTACAATCGGTATTACCGCTAGAGCATGGCCAACTTAAACTGACTCAAGCTAAATTTTATCGTGTATCAGGTGATAGCACACAGCATCAAGGTGTTATCCCAGACATTTTATTCCCCTCTTTATTCGATAAAGAAAAAATTGGTGAAAGCGCATTAGATGAAGCCCTTGCTTGGGATACTATTCGCCCAGCAGGATACAAAGCGAAACGTGATTTTCAGCAATGGTTACCGGTATTACGCGAGAATCACCAAAACCGAATTGAAACGAATCCCGATTTTATTTATCTTCACAACCAAAAGGATTTAATGACGAAGTTACGTCAGCGTACAGACATTACGCTTAATGAAAAACTGCGTAAGCAAGAACGTGAAGATAACGAGAAGCAACGCTTAGAGATTGAAAACAAACGTCGTAAAGCGAAAGGCATGGAATTATTAACCAAGCTAAAAAGTGACGACGATGATAGCGACAAAAAAGATGAAAAATCTCATGCCGTGGATTCTGATGATGACAGCGTGAAAGACAACAAAGATAAAGACGCGGCAGAAACGAAAGAGCCTGATGCGTTATTACTAGAAACAGGCAACATATTGGTAGATCTAATGAGCCTGGGTAATAAACATTCAACCGAGCAACAGCAAGCTCAGAAATAAAGTTTACATTGAACCATAAAAAAGCCGCTTTCTTGATGACCAAGAAGCGGCTATTTTTTTATCAGCGTTAAGTTATATACCTAAGCTTTCTTTTACTTTTGGTTGATTTAACATGTGCTGCCAAAACTTATCAATACTTTCATTAATCCAGGTTTGGTTATATCCCGATCGTGGGGCTGCTATCACACTACGCTCTTCGCTAAGCGTAAAAGGCTGTGAAAATTTCAACGCGTCATTATCAATCGATAAACGCATCGTCATCGCTAACTGACACTCGTTAACCCACATGCCTTCATTACATTGATAATCAAATTCTTCAATCGCCAAATCAACCTTTAACGGTTCAAAGGGACTGTCACCACCGAAGCCTAATTGCTGCAAACTGTTCTGCATTTTCACCTGCAACGCTTGCTGCAAGTTTGGCTTAGAGATTAATGGTGAACTTTCTGGGTCTGAACCACCGCGTAACCCCAGCTGTTCAGTATCTTCGCGCAGATCACGCACACGCACTAGCGCGCTGCGCCCTACTTGAGTTGGACTGCTTGCTAGAGGACTACTGGTTTCTAAATTGATAACTTGTGGTGATAAGGCACAGCCGGTACTTAGCAACATAGTTGCGGCTAAACTGCTGGCTAATAAAGGTGATGCTATGCGCTTAAGCATTGGCTAAATCCTGTTCTGAACGTTTAAAGGTTAATGTTTGTGCATCAGATTCAGCAGCGACAAATCGATATCCTGTAACATCAAATTCGCACAACTGCTGCACGCTTTTTACTTTATTTTTGATAATATACGCCGCCATTAAACCACGGGCTTTTTTCGCATAAAAACTAATTATTTTATACTGACCATTTTTTTCATCTTTAAATACCGGTGTTATTAACTCAGCATTTAACTGTTTAGTTTTTACGGCTTTAAAGTATTCGTTGGACGCAAGATTAATCAAAATTTTACTATTACTGAGTTCCAATCGCTGATTAATGGCATCCGTAATGATAGACCCCCAAAAGGTATATAAATTAGCACCACGAGAATTACTAAATTTAGTCCCCATTTCCAAACGATACGGCTGAATTAAATCAAGCGGACGCAGTAAACCATAAAGCCCAGACAAGATACCTAGATGCGTTTGTGCGTAAGAAAAATTATCGGCACTAAATGATTCCGCATCTAGCCCGGTATATACGTCGCCTTTAAAGGCCAATAACGCCGCTTTCGCATTACTCTGGTTAAACGGTAAGCACCAATCGTGAAAACGCTGCACGTTGAGTTCAGATAACTTGCTGCTTAACTTCATCAAGGCACTAATATCATCAGGGGACTGTAACTTAAGCTGGTCAATCAATTCCGCAGAGTGCTCTAAAAATTCTGCCTGAGTATGAACATCAGTAACCGCAGGGGTTTCAAAATCGAGGGTTTTAGCAGGTGAAATAAGCGTTAACATAATAAAAATCAATTATTCTGAGTGAGCCCCTATCATACCTAGCTTTAAAGACATTTTAAATCAGCCTCTATTGCCAATGAGGAATCAATAAATTGGCGTAGTCTGTAGAGAGTGACAATTTAATACAAGATTCTTGATAGAAAAGGTTCAACAAGATGGCATCATTTTCCTTCGGTATGAAACTCCAAGGCTGGGGACTGGGTTTAGCCAGTCGCTTTGCAGCACAGCCACTGGTTCAAAAATATGGCCTAGCAAAGCCTGCAGAAAAATTAGCCTACCTCTCGACCAAAAAAGGGTTTCAGTTAATTCAAAAGGGATTAGCGAAGAAAAACCAAGGCAATAAAAGTGGCATCAAGGCACTGCCCTCGCCTCCCCCCTTATTCGATCTTACCTTGTCCGACGAACAACAAATGATTCGAGACAGCGTTAGAGCTTACGCAGAACACAACATACGTCCGCTTGCCTTAGCCGCAGATGAGCAAGCAAAACTACCGGAGTCACTATTACAAGACTCCCAAGCCCTCGGTTTAAACTACTTCGCAATCCCTGAAAGTCTAGGTGGCGCTGGCCAGGTTTCTCCGATGACAAGTATCTTGATAGCTGAAGACCTTGCTTGGGGAGATTTCTCACTGGCTTTTGCAACGCTTTCGTCTCCGTCTGTGGTGAATACTCTTAGCCGCTGGGGAAACAAAGCACAGCAAGAGCATTGGCTGCCGAAATTCTGCAGCGAGCTAAGCTTCAATGCGGCAATTGCAGTGCAAGAGCCTCAAGCCCTCTTCAATAGTGATTTGCTCACCACCCGTGCCAAACACAATAAAAAAGGCTATGTACTAAACGGCACTAAATCCCTAGTACCACTAGCAGGATCAGCCGATCTTTATCTTGTCGCAGCACAATTCAAAGGCAAAAATGAAGTCTTCATTGTACCTGCCAATGCAAAAGGCGTGTCCTTCAAATCCAGCCCTGCGATGGGATTACGCAGTGCAGAAGTCGGTACGCTGCAGCTAGATAAAGTCCAACTCGATAAAAACGGCTTATTAGGCCTAGGGAATGCCCCGCATAAGCAATTTAACTATGTTAATTTTATCGATAGTAGCCATTTAACTTGGTGCGCCATGGCGATTGGCTGCTGCCAAGCCGCACTGGATTATTTAATCCCTTACGTTAATGAACGCCATGCATTTGGTGAACCGATTAGCCATCGCCAGTCTGTTGCTTTCATGATTGCCAATATGAAAATCGAAATTGAGAGTATGCGCCTTTTAGTTTGGAAAGCCGCCAGCCGTTTTGAGCGTGGTGAAGAATTTCATCGTGATGCCTTTTTAGCCCATCATTTATGCATGGATAAAAGCATGGAAATTGGTACCAACGCTGTGCAGTTGCTCGGCGGCCATGGATTCACCAAAGAACACCCAGCCGAACGCTGGTATCGTGATTTACGAGTACTTTCTGTCATCAACGGCGGCTTACAGCTGTAATTTTTAGGAACCATCCTATTTTAGGAGTCAACTATGATCTATTTAGAAGTCCCAAAAAAACTGCGTATGTTAGTCGATCAAGCACGCCAAACCGCTGACCATGTTTTTCGTCCAATCTCACGTAAATACGATCGAGCGGAACATGATTACCCCATTGAACTGGATATGTTCGCGGCAATTATGGACGGTATGAACGACGCTTTAGAAGATGGCGGCGCAGGCTCCGGTAAGTTGCGCCAAGGCAAAAAAGACAGCAGTCAGATTCAAAACGGCATCAATATGACCACGGTATTGGGTCTAGCAGAATTGTGTCGCGGCGATGTCGGTTTATCGCTAACCATGCCGCGTCAAGGTTTAGGCAATGCAGCGATTGCTGCGGTTGCCAACGACGAACAGCTCGCACGCTTCGGTCATAAGTGGGCCGCAATGGCCATTACAGAGCCGGGCTGCGGTTCCGATTCTGCCGCCGTGCGCACGACGGCAATCAAAGACGGTGACGATTACATTATAAATGGCGAAAAGATTTTTGTTACCGCGGGGGAGCGCGCCGATGCGGTGGTCGTTTGGGCCACGGTTGATAAGAACCTAGGCAAGGCTGCGATTAAATCTTTTGTGATTGAAAAAGGCACTGCTGGCATGACAGTGACGCGCCTAGAAAAGAAGCTCGGGATTAAAGCCTCCGATACGGCATCCATTAGTTTTAATGATTGCCGTGTTTCGCGCGCTAATTTATTAGGCTCAGAAGAGGTCAATGTCGACAAAGGCTTCGCTGGCGTCATGCAAACGTTTGATAATACCCGACCCGTTGTAGCAGCGATGGCCGTTGGTGTTGCTACAGCGTCCATCGAACGCACCAAAGAGTTATTAGCAGGGCAAGGCATTGATATTGATTATAAACGCCCAGCCAAGCTCAGCTCGCATTTAAAAGCTGAGATTTATCGCATGGAAGCTGAACTGGAAACGGCGCGACTGCTCACCATTAAAGCGGCTTGGATGGCGGATAACGGCCAGCCAAATTCCATGGACGCCTCTATTTCAAAAGCAAAAGCCGGCCGAGTTGCCAACGACATCACACTAAAATGCGTCGAGTTATTAGGAGCAGTAGGTTATTGTGAAGATGAATTATTAGAAAAGTGGGCTAGGGACTCTAAGATTCTAGACATATTTGAAGGCACCCAACAAATACAACAATTAATCATTGCCCGCCGTTTATTAGAAAAATCGTCAAGCGAATTAAAATAATAACGCTGCCGTGCTTAACAGCACTTACAGAAGGTACCTTATGAAAGCTCGATTAGTAAATTTTACTAACGTTGTTAGCCACGCCCTTTTTCAGCCAAAGGGGATTCTGCCTTTAGCAAAAGGCTTGTATACCCTCATCAGTTCGAAGCCCGATAAGTACCGTTCTATCGGTAGCCATTTAGAAAAGCATGCCCGTAAACGTCCGGATAGCCCAGCGATTCGCTACCAGCAAGATGAGTTCAGTTATAGCCAAGTCAATGCTTGGGTCAACCGTTACGCACATTATTTTATCAGCCAAGGAATTCAGCCAGGCGATGCCATTGGTATCAACATTGAAAACCGTACTGAATGCTTAATTGCCGTATTAGCGGTTGTTAAAACAGGGGCGATTGCCGCCATGATTAATACGTCACAACGCGGTGAAGTATTACTCCACAGTATTAATTTGGTGAAACCCAAAATGATGCTGATTGGCGAAGAGCAAGTCGAAGCGATGGCTTCAGTCATTGAGAGTTTAGATATTAAATTGCGTACGCAATTACATTATTTAAAAGACAATGGCTTAGAAGAAAAAACGGCGGATACTCGCCCTTGCCCTAACTTTTATCAAGATATGGCAATCGTCAGTAAAGACCAATCTGAAGAGAATCCTGATACCACCGGCAAGATTCAAATGAAACAGCCCTGCTTTTATATTTTCACCTCTGGCACCACAGGCTTACCCAAAGCCTCAGTCATGAGTCATTACCGCTGGCATAAATCCATGGCCGGCATGGGCCTCGCATCAATGCGTCTCACCCACAATGACGTGATGTATCTCAGTCTACCGCTTTATCACAACAATGCCCTCACTGTATCCATGGCAGGAATTTTAGGTGCTGGGGGCTGCTTGGCCATTGGCCGTAAGTTCAGCGTTAGTGGCTTTTGGGATGAAATTCGCCAACATAAAGCGACCACATTCTGCTACATCGGTGAGCTGTGCCGTTACTTACTAAACAGTCCTGCACAAGCCAATGATCAAGATCATACGATTCGTGCCGCCATTGGTAACGGCTTACGCCCTGATATCTGGATGGAGTTTAAGCAACGCTTTGGCATCAATCATATCAATGAATTTTATGGCGCCAGCGAATGTAACCTAGTATTCACCAACGCCTTAAACTTGGATTGCACCGCAGGGGTCTGTCCTCTGCCCTACAATGTTGTTGAATACGATATCGAAGTCGATGCCCCCATTCGTAATGAACAAGGCTTCATGATACCGGTGAAAAAAGGCGACACGGGTTTATTAATTACCGAGATAAATGCCAAGCAACCCTTTGATGGTTATACCGATAAAGAAGCCAGCGAGAAGAAAATACTTAAAGATGTGTTTACCCGCGAAGACCGCTGGTTCAATACCGGTGATATGGTCATTAACCAAGGATTTAAACATATTGCTTTTGCCGATCGCTTAGGCGATACCTTTCGCTGGAAAGGTGAAAACGTTGCCACCACTGAGGTTGAAGCAGTCGCCAACGAATATCCTGGAGTTGAGCACAGCGTCGCGTATGGAGTAGAAATCCCGGGCACCGATGGCCGCGCAGGTATGGCGGCATTAACTCTCAAAGACATCAACGACTTTGATACGGGGGCTTTCTCCCGACACTTACACGAGAAGCTACCCGCGTATGCCGTGCCTATTTTTATTCGCATTCGCGAGCAAGAGGAAATCACAGGCACTTTTAAATACCGCAAGGTTGAGCTGAAGAAAGAACACTACGACTTAAATCAGGTCAGTGAACCGCTCTTTATGATGTCAGCTGAAGAGCAGCAGTTTGTACCCCTCGATAGCCAAATATTACTCAATATTCAGCAACAGAATTTGCGTTTCTAAAGAGATACTGGCACTTTCAAGATAAAATGGGCGGCCTTGGTTAGTGCCTTATTGTAGGCCCGACACAATCGCCCTTTTATTTGCTTTGTGTTAGAATCCGCGCCTTTCTCGATCTGCTAGGACAAGACTATGACTGCGCTCGTTGGCATTATTATGGGCTCTAAGAGTGACTGGCCAACTATGAAGCATGCTGCTGACATGCTCGATTTGTTGGAAGTCCCTTATGAAGTAAATGTTGTTTCCGCTCACCGTACTCCTGATTTATTGTTTGAGTACGCTAAAAGCGCACAAAGCCGTGGGCTAAAAGTCATTATTGGTGGTGCCGGTGGCGCTGCTCATCTGCCAGGTATGTGCGCGTCTCAAACCGTACTCCCCGTATTAGGTGTGCCTGTTAAATCTCGTGCACTTAATGGCATTGATTCTTTGTTGTCCATCGCTCAAATGCCGGGTGGTGTTGCGGTAGGTACCTTAGCCATTGGCGACGCTGGTGCTAAAAATTCAGGTTTATTAGCGGCGCAGATTCTGGCGACCAGCGATGCCGAACTGACCCAACGCATTCTTCAATTCCAACAGAATCAAACCAATACCATATTAAGTCAACCTGATCCAAGGGTAGAAGACTAATGAGCACTAATAAGCCAACCAACGTTAAAACATTAGGCATTTTAGGCAATGGTCAACTGGGTCAAATGTTAGCAGACAGTATTGCTGAGCAAACCGATCTCGCGGTAAATCTATACGATTTGCGCGCTTATGATGAAACCAGTTTACAAGAATTTTTAGCATCTAATGATCGCATCTCTTATGAGACGGAAAATATTCCTGCTCATATCGTCGCGCAAATGGAGAGCTTTGAAGCGAAGGTTTTTCCAAGCTTAACCGCCCTAAAAACCTTCCAAAATCGTTTAACTGAAAAGAATGCACTGCGCGCGGCAGGTATCGCAACCGCTGATTTTCATGCAGTAAATAGCCTAGCGGATATTCATGACGCCATTACACAGCTTGGCTTACCAATCATAATGAAAACCACTACCGAAGGGTACGATGGTAAAGGCCAGTTCGTATTGCGCCAAGCAGAAGATGCGCAGCTATGCTGGGATGAAATTGGCAATCGTGAGTTAATCGCGGAAGCGTTTGTACCCTTCATTCGTGAAATTTCTGTGATCGGTTCTCGCAGTGAAAGTGGCGAAATCAAAGTATGGCCAATGACGGAAAACATCCATCATGAAGGCATTTTGCGTTATTCATTGTACCCTGCTCACGGCTTTAGTGCCGAGAAACAAGCCATTGCGCAGCGCTACATTGAACAAATTGCAACCAACCTAGATTATGTCGGCACGATTACTTTAGAGCTATTTGAAGTCGCCGATAACCTCATCGCTAATGAAGTAGCACCCCGGGTTCATAATTCTGGACACTGGTCTATTGAAGGCGCTGTAACAAGTCAATTTCGCAACCACATGCTGGCAGTAACAGGCCAAGAGATCACCTCAACCGAGTCTCGCTTCCCCGCGACCGCGATGATCAATGTGATTAGTGATGAAACTCCAACGTCTGCCGCAATTGATATGACAGATACTTATGTACACAGCTACGGCAAAGAAGCTCGTCCAGCACGTAAATTAGGACACGTCACAATCACCGCGAAAGATACTGCAGAGCGTGATGCTAAAATCAGTCAATTAGCAGGTTTAATCCCAGCTGGGGTTTGGCAAAAATAGTGGCTTAGATTGGGAAAAGAAAGGGCGTATATGAATCACTATCATATACGCCCTTTTTGTTTGACCTTTACTTCCTAAACCTTAAGCGGACGACAATTCAGAAGATAGAATACCTCTAACACTCAAGAGTATTTTCATTAAAAATATAGGGCTGCAATTCAGATTTACTCAGTTAACGATTGAAAATTCTATCTCTAGGCTCTATAACATAACTGTTACAGTTAATTATTTAAGCTATTCAACAAGGCAGGACAATGATCAAGGTAATTATTGAGCGCAAAATCGCTCAGAGTATGGAATCAACTTACGACGCTGCGATTAAAGATACTTTACGTGCGATTCTTGAGGCACCAGGTTATATGTCTGGGGCAAATTTTAAAGATGCTAGTGATGAAAATCACCGTGTCATTATCACCAACTGGAGAAGTTTATCTGCTTGGAAACAATGGCAGGGTTCTGAAGAACGCCGCAAAGTCATTGCTGTGATTCAACCGATTCTCGTCACCCCAGAAAAAATTACCGTTCTGACGGCATAATACCGTTTGTAATGGATTATTTGTGCTGCTGCACATTCAGCACAAATTCAGCCACCTGTTCTATGGCACTATTAATATGCTGCTGGTGGCTAAAACCGGATACTTTTCTTGGTTTTAGGTCATGATTACCATCCTCCAACCACTGCATCTGTATGCTGGTATTTAAGCGTCTTTCTTTGATATAGCCATTAACCTCTTCAAACGTTCCCATGGTATCTCTTGTACCTTGCACAATTAATAATGGTTGAGTCAGATCTTTTAAATGATCTAAGCGATCTTTAGGATCTTTGCCCGGTGCATGAAACGGAAAACCTAAGCACGCACCGCCTAATATCGGCAAGCGATCCGTCTTTGCTCGTAAAGCATTGTCTGCCAATACTCTTGATGCCATTCTGCCCCCCATGGACTTACCACCCAAAACGACGGGACAATTCAACGCCCTAATGACCTCCTCATACGCTACTAATAGCTTCGGTGCACGATCAGGCGGCCTACGCTTGCCATCTTCCAGGCGTTTAATCATGTAAGGGAAGTTAAATCGTACAACTCGAATGCCCTTTTCGGCCAATGCCTCAGCGATTTGAGTCATGAAGTCAGAATTCATATCTGCCCCAGCGCCATGAGCAAAAAGATAGACTGGGCCGTCATTGGGGCCATTTTGTAAAAGTTCCAAAAGATTTACCTTAAATTAGATCGATTAAGCCAATTAACAAACAAAACTTGCTTCAGATCAAGAAATGCTTAGCAAAGCCTTCTATCATTCATAATTAAGGCAATATTTGGCACGATTAGAAATACTGACACTGGCTTGATCAGTTTTTTTCAATCAAAGTCGCTCATAATTTGCCCAAATACTTTAACAAAAGCGCTAAGCCACTGTTTTAGTTATGCGTTTTTCGATCCTTCGTTTGCAAAGTTGTGTGCGAAAGATCATAATTGCGCCGTTTTTTAAACCCCTCAATCCTCGCTGTTAAATGGAATCTGATCATGAGCACTGCATTTGATCACCCCGTATACAACTACAAAGTGGTAAGACAATTTGCCATTATGACTGTAGTTTGGGGCATCGTCGGTATGGCCGTTGGTGTACTTATTGCTGCCCAACTTGCTTGGCCCGCACTAAACTTTGATACCCCTTGGTTTTCTTTTGGTCGTTTACGTCCATTACATACCAATACTGTAATTTTTGCCTTTGGTGGTTCTGCATTATTTGCAACTTCCTACTACATTGTGCAACGTACTTGTCAGACACGTCTGTTTTCAGACTCTATGGCCGCGTTCACTTTTTGGGGCTGGAATCTAGTCATCATATTGGCCGCAATTACGTTGCCAATGGGCTTAACCTCTACTAAAGAATACGCTGAACTAGAATGGCCAATTGATATTTTAATCGCCATTGTCTGGGTTACTTATTGCGTTAACTTTATCGGCACCATTATGAAACGTAAAGAAAAGCACATTTATGTGGCTAACTGGTTCTTTGCTGCCTTCATGATTATGGTTGCGGTTTTACACATCGGTAATAACATTGCCATTCCCGTTACCATGTTTAAATCTTATTCTGCTTATGCAGGTACGGTTGATGCTATGGTTCAGTGGTGGTGGGGTCATAACGCCGTTGGTTTCTTCTTGACCGCTGGCTTCTTGGGCATCATGTACTACTTCGTACCGAAGCAGGCTGAGCGTCCAGTTTATTCTTACCGTCTATCCATTGTTCACTTTTGGGCTTTGATTTCTTTATACGTTTGGGCGGGTTCACACCACCTTCACTATTCATCTCTTCCAGACTGGGCGCAAACTGCCGGTATGGTGATGTCTTTGGTTCTATTGGCACCTTCTTGGGGTGGTATGATCAACGGTATGATGACGCTATCAGGTGCTTGGCACAAACTGCGTACCGATCCTATTTTACGCTTCCTAGTTGTATCTTTGTCTTTCTACGGTATGTCGACCTTCGAAGGCCCTATGATGGCAATTAAGACAGTTAACGCGCTATCGCACAATACGGATTGGACCATTGGTCACGTTCACTCAGGTGCTTTAGGTTGGGTTGCTATGGTTTCTATTGGTGCTATGTATCACCTGATCCCAATTTTGTTCGGTCTTAAAGCCGGTGCAATGCACTCGACTAAGTTGATCAATGTACATTTCTGGTTAGCAACGATTGGTACGGTTCTTTACATCGCTGCGATGTGGGTAAACGGTATCATGCAAGGGCTGATGTGGAGAGCGGTAAACGCTGATGGCACTTTGACTTACTCTTTCATTCAGAGTGTAGAAGCTTCAATCCCTGGTTATATGGTTCGTGTTCTTGGTGGGGCTTTATTCCTAACCGGTATGCTGATCATGGCTTATAACGTTTACAGAACTGTTAATCATAGCGAAAAAGCTGTGACGGCTCAGGCATAGGGAGTACTGCTGATATGAAACATGACATTATTGAAAAAAATATTGGCTTGATGATCGTATTGATCGTCATTGCTATCGCTTGGGGTGGTTTGGTTGAAGTTGTTCCTCTTTTTTGGGACAAGAATACCAACGAGCCCGTTGAAGGTCTTAAGCCACTAAACGCCGTTCAGCTTGAAGGTCGTGACATCTACATCCGTGAAGGGTGCCATGTATGTCATACTCAAATGATTCGTCCGTTCCGTGCTGAAACCGAACGCTATGGCACCTACTCTCGTGCTGGCGAGTTTGTTTACGAGCATCCGTTCTTATGGGGTTCTAAGCGTACTGGTCCTGATTTAGCCCGTGTTGGCGAGCGTTATTCTGATGAATGGCACCGCGCGCACTTGTACAACCCTCGTGATGTTGTACCTGAATCGATTATGCCGTCTTATCCTTGGTTATTTGAAGATACTGTTGATGGCCGCGTAACACCTAAGAAAATGACTGCATTACGTAAAGTAGGTGTTCCCTACACAGATGCTGACATCGAAGGTGCAAAAGCCGCAGTAGATGGAATTCGTGAAATCGAAGCCTTAGTTGCGTATTTGCAACAGCTAGGCACCGTCATGAAAGATAAGCAATAATTCATGGATATTAATGACGTACGTGGTTTAGGAACTATTTTTGCTCTGTTTTCATTTTTATGCATTGTGGCGTGGGCATACAGCACACGCCACAAGGATCGTTTTGAAGACGACGGCATGATCCCCTTCGTAGAAAACGAAGATGATGATGCGTCTGCCACCAAAGCATCTAATAAAAAAGCAGAGCAAAAGAACACGAACGACGACAAAGGTTCGGAGTAAAATTATGAGTGCTTTAAGTACATTTTGGAATATTTGGGTATTTGCCATTGTATTTGGCACCCTAATCGCCTGTGGCTTGCTGATTCGATTCGCAAGCAATCAAACAGACGATGGAGAAACGAATGAAACCACTGGCCATGTTTACGATGGCATTGAAGAATATGATAATCCACTGCCGCGTTGGTGGGTAATGATGTTCTGGGCAACGATCGTCTTCGCAGTGGGTTACATTGCGGCGTACGGTCTGGGCAATATGAATGGCTTTTTAAAGGTTGAAGTGGACGGTAAGCAAGTTCCTTGGTCTCAAACAGCTCAGTGGCAGAACGAAGTTGAACAGTTTGATGAAAAGGTGGCACCGCTATTCGCTGAATACGCAGCAACACCGATCGTTGAACTGGTTAACAACGAAGAGGCATTAAAAACAGGCCAGCGTATTTTCGCTAGCAACTGTTCTGTATGTCACGGCTCTAGCGCGAAAGGCTCACAGGGTTTCCCTAACCTAACTGATAATGATTGGTTATATGGTGGAACACCTGAAGATATCGTGAAGACGCTGACTTATGGTCGTCAAGCTATGATGCCTGCTAAAGGTTTAATGCCTACTATGACTGACGAGCAACTCGGTCAGACAGTACAGTATGTGCGTAGTTTATCGGATCTTAAGCATGATGCTGATCAAGCAGCAGCAGGCGCGGGCATTTTTGCTCAAGCGTGTACCGCTTGTCACGGTGCTGATGCGAAAGGTATGCACATTACGGGCGCACCTAACCTAACGGATAACGTTTGGTTGTACGGTGGTTCGACTAAGCAAATTGAATTCACAATTCGCCACGGTCGTAACGGTAAGATGCCTGCACAGGGAGAGCGCTTCTCTGCAGAGCAAATTCACGTACTAGCAACCTATGTCTATTCTTTGTCTCACAAAGAAGATACTAAGTAGTCATTAGTTAGTAATTCTTGAGCCAGCTCAAGAAATCTAAAAAAAGCGGCCCTCGGGTCGCTTTTTTTATTTGCGCAGCTCATACTGACCTTTATAATTAAGCAGTTATATAGTTCCACCCCCCCTCGTTAGGCGATGTACACGATGAGTAACATACCAGTTAAGAATATCACTCCTAAAGAAAATACCTCACAAGCGCCCGGAGAGAAAATTCAGGTCCGTGAGATTCATGGTGTGTTTCAAAAAATTCGTTCTTATAGTCTTTGGGGTTTGATGGCATTATTCTTTGCCACCTCTTGGTTAAATTGGGGCGATCGCCAAGCCATTTTATTTGATTTACCCGCACGTCAATTTCATTTCTTTGGCATCACTTTTTGGCCGCAAGATTTCTTCTTATTATCCGGTTTACTGATTATTGCCGCTTATGGTTTATTTACCGTTACCAACCTAGCCGGTCGAGTATGGTGTGGTTACACCTGCCCGCAATCGTCGTGGTCTTTTGTTTTTATGTGGATTGAAGAAAAAACCGAAGGCACGCGTAATAAGCGCATAAAAATGGATAAGGCCCCAATGAGCCTTGAAAAATTCTTCCGCCGTGGCACAAAGCACCTGCTATGGCTGCTATTAGCATTAGCAACAGGCCTCACGTTTATTGGTTACTTCTCACCGATACGTGATCTCGTGCCTAATTTATTAAGTTTTGATTTAAACAGCTGGGAAATATTCTGGGTCGGCTTTTTTACCCTCGCCACGTATTTAAACGCTGGCTGGCTACGTGAACAAGTCTGTATTCACATGTGTCCTTACGCCCGCTTTCAATCGGTGATGTTTGACCAAGACACCTTAATTGTTTCTTATGATGAAAAACGCGGAGAAGGTGAGAAAGGCCGTGGAGCACGCAAAAAAGGCATCGACCCACAAGCGGAAGGTTTAGGCGATTGCATTGACTGTTCCTTATGCGTACAGGTCTGCCCTACCGGCATTGATATTCGTGATGGTTTGCAATACCAATGCATAGGCTGTGCTCTGTGCATAGACGCCTGCGATTCAATTATGGATAAGATGGGCTATGAGCCAGGATTGGTTCGCTATACGACTGAGCACGCGTTAGAAGGTGGCACAACCCATTTCATGCGCCCTCGTTTGATTGGCTATGCCTTAGTTTTACTGCTAATGATCTCTGGCTTAGTTTATGCAATGATGTCTCGCACCGCGTTTGAATTAGATATCATTCGTGACCGTGGCTCTTTGTATCAGTTAACCCCCAACGATACCGTTGCTAATTCCTATACCCTCGAAATGATGAATATGAGCCAGCATGAGCTGGAATATCGAATCAAAATCGAAGGATTAAACATCTTTACTAGCGATGTTCCAGAGACAGTCACCTTGCACAGCAATGAATTACGAGCTTATCCGTTCACCATTGAAGCTGACCCTGCTGACCTTGAGACGAGTAAAACAAATATTGAAATCATCGTTTACGAAGAAGCGACTCAAGCCGAAGTTGCTCGTGAAGAAAGCCGTTTTATAGCGCCTCTTAACTAGCCCCTTTACGTATCTATACTAGCACCACCGCCGTCAAGTGGTTACACTTGGCGGCTTCATCCTATCGATCCGCAATATCTGAGATTATTATGAATTCGCCGCTAAAAAAATCTGATGAGCCCTACACTCCTTGGTATAAAGAACCTTGGATGTTATTAGTGGCAGGGGTTCCTATTATCGCAGTTTGTTGGGGCATGGTTATTATAACCTTGGCCGTCACCGGTAAAGATTCTTTAGTGAGCGACAGTTATTACAAAGACGGCATGGCGTATACCGAAAACAATACCTTCATCGACAAAGCAAAGCGCCTACAAGTTAAAGCCGATATGGTTTATAACGACGGGGAAATTCGCGCGACAATTGCAGGCTACCTCGATGATCAACCGACTTTTTTAAACCTACAACTGATACATCCAACGTTAGAAACCAGAGACGAAACCATCATGCTGCAACACATGGCGGATGGCAGTTATCTTGGACTAGCCAATCATGATCACTTAGGTAAGCGTAAACTTTGGCTGCAAAGTCCAGAGCAAGAGTGGATGGTCAAAGATGAAGCTCTAATTGAAAATGGAAAGTCTCTGACTCTTAGTCAATAAATGCAGCACTGAGAGTCCAGTCATGAGTCAAAACGTATGCTTCCACTGCGGTGAGATTGCCCTTGAAGGCAATCGCTGGTGTCTGCAAATTGATGGCGAAGAGCAAACAATGTGTTGCCCTGCCTGCAAGGCCGTTGCAGAAACGATTATCGGTAGCGGCTTAAAAGATTATTATCGTCACCGCACAGCCTTACCCGAAATTTCCCCTCAGCAAAAACGCAACGCCAGCGATGACGTACGAGAAGAACTCAAACTATACGATGAAATAGCGATTCAACAGCCTTTTGTTGTACGTACGACCAATGCACAGCAACGCATTGAAGCCGAAGCCATATTGGTTATTAGCGGTATTAGCTGCGCCGCCTGCGCTTGGCTAATAGAACATCGCCTTAACCAGCTCGAATATGTCATCAGCGCTAATCTGAATCTCACCACCCATAGACTGTTATTGGTATGGCAAGATGACGATCTTAAACTGTCACAAATACTCGAAGAAATTCATCAGTTGGGTTACCAAGCCCATCCTTTTTCAGCGACGATTGCTGAACAGCAACGAGTACAAGAAAGTAAAACGGCTTTTCGCCGTTTAGCGGTTGCTGGCTTTGCCACCATGCAAGTGATGATGCTCGCCGTTCCTTTATACGTGGGCGCATTGCAAGGAATTCTGGCCCAATACGAAGTGTTCTTACGCGCGGCCTCAATGCTGTTTGCTACCGTGGTTGTATTATACAGCGCGCGCCCTTTCTTTAGTGCAGCACTCAGGGATATAAGAACACACCACTTGACGATGGACGTACCCGTTTCCATTGCCATATTGATGGCCTATTTTGCCAGTGTTTGGAGTACGGTTAATCAAGGCCCAGAAATCTATTTCGATTCGGTCTGTATGTTTACCTTCTTTTTATTAACCGGTCGCTTCTTCGAAATGCGGGCGCGTCATCGCATGACTCAGGCTGGAAATAACCTACTGGATCTAATGCCAGCTGCCGCGATCAAATCATGCCCAGAAGGCGATACAGTGATTGCTGCCAGCGATATTCAAGTAGGGGATCTGTTAATTATTAAACCGGGACAGCAAATACCCGCTGATGGCCTAGTCGAATCTGGTATTAGCGCGGTGGATGAAGCAGCCTTAACCGGAGAATACCTGCCGATTGATAAATCCCAAGGGGATACCTTAATTGGTGGCACTTATAATGTTGAAAGCCAACTATTAATGCGTGTTACCGCCACCGGTGCTGACGCTGAATTAAATACCATTATGCGTTTGATGGATCGTGCGCAACAAGAAAAACCCGCCATCGCAATTTTTGCTGACAAGGTCGCTTCTCGCTTCGTTGCCGCCGTGCTCATCATCGCCAGCAGCATTGCTATCATCTGGAGCTTTATTGACCCAAGCCAAGCATTTTGGATCACCTTATCGGTACTGGTAGTAACCTGTCCATGTGCATTGTCGTTAGCCACACCGACAGCACTTACCGCCGCAACGGCCTCATTGCGCGAGCAAGGATTTTTGATCAGTAAAGGGCATGTCTTAGAAGGGCTAAACCAGATTGATCGTATTGTATTTGATAAAACAGGCACCCTCACCCGCGGTGAACTGTCATTAGAGCAAACCATTCCCGCCTCAGCAGATATCCCCCTAGATGAAGCCCAAGCGCTGAAAATCGCGGCATCGTTAGAACAATATAGTAATCACCCCATTGCCCGTGCTTTCAGCTCAAACGCTTATTTTGCAACCGACAATATTGAACAAGTGACTGGCCAAGGTGTAAAGGGGCTATTGCTCAATATCACAGGCCAAGAAGATACAATTTATCGAATTGGCCGAGCCGATTTTGCTTTTCCAGCAGCTCCCATCTCCCCTCCTCTGCATGATGATCGGCAATGGTTATTGTTGGCTAATGAGGAACAGCCGCTGTATTGGTTCGCCTTATCCGATAGTTTGCGCCAAGGCGCAGTGCCCATGGTCAAACAATTGAAGGCTTGGGGAATAGAAGTTTCCATTCTAACAGGCGACCCTAGTACTCAAGTAGAAGCCGTGGCGCAAGCCCTCAATATTACTGATGTACATAAAGGCTTAAGTCCTGCTCAGAAACTTGAATTTGCCGCTAGCTGGCAGCAGCAAGGAGAGCGCTTAATGATGGTCGGCGATGGCATTAATGATGTACCCACCCTGGCCCGAGCCGATATTGCAGTCGCCATTGGTCAAGCCAGTGATTTAACCAAAACCAATGCCGATGCCGTAATTACCAACAACAGTCTAATGACCCTGCTACAGGCGATTAACAAAGGCAGAAAATCAAACCGAATCATTCGACAAAACATTTATTGGGCTCTGCTGTATAATATTTTAGCCTTACCCTTAGCCGCCACAGGATTTATTCCCCCCTGGGCCGCTGCCATTGGCATGTCAGTCAGCTCCCTAATTGTCGTGGGTAATGCGTTGCGCTTACTGTCACCGAACAAACAAACATAGAGGCTTCATGGATATTATTTACATACTCATTCCACTCTCAATATTGCTGATTGGCCTAGCGGTAACCGTGCTATTTTGGGCAATTAAAAGTGGCCAGTTTGATGATATGGATTCCCCGGCTCATAGAATTTTATTTGATGACGATGATGATTTACCAAAATGATTGAACCACTGTCATTGATAACGGCTTTTTTATTAGGCCTGATGGGCGCAAGCCATTGCATGGTAATGTGCGGTGGTATCGCCGCCGCGGCCAGTAGCTCAACTCACAGAGCAAGCGCTAGCAAAAGCAACCTGTCCTTTTTACTCCTATTCAACCTTGGCCGAATTACCAGCTACACCGTTGCTGGCCTCATTGTTTCATTGATGGGATTATGGCTGGCTGATAGCCATCATATTGCCCAGCAAATATTGCGTAGCATCGCGGGTGTATTATTACTGTTGATGGGGTTTTATGTGGCTCGTTGGTGGATGCTATTAACTCGTTTAGAGTCAGCAGGACAGCTTATTTGGCGCTATCTGCAGCCACTCACCCGTAAACTCATGCCAATCAAAAGCAAGCCTCAAGCATTAGCGCTAGGACTACTGTGGGGCTGGCTGCCGTGTGGTCTCATCTATAGCACCCTCGCCTGGGTCGCTGCGAATGGTGAACCACTATTGGGTCCACTGACCATGTTCTGTTTTGGCTTAGGTACCTTGCCAGGGGTATTAGCCGCGGGCATTTTTGCGCAACAACTCAACCGCCTTATTTCACATCACTATTTTCGTCAATTAGCGGGCGGATTGCTGATTGTATATGGCACCTGGACGCTGCTTGCCATTTGGTAAGCTTGCCATGATGACCTTAAAAATAACCACAAGAAAATAATGACAATTGTTGACATATTGGCCAATGAATATCATGATGACTGTAATTAAATAAGCACACATTTATTGTGTGTTTTACGCTCGCGAGGAACATTATGACGACGTCATCTCCAGCCATGAAAATTAGTCGTGGTACTCAGCCTCACTGTCAAACGTGCGCATTAAATGCTTTGTGCTTACCACTGTCGTTAAATGATAACGATATGGATAAGCTCGATGACATTATTCGTCGCGGTCGTCCCATTCAAAAAGGCACGATATTATTTCAACAGGGTGAAGTTTTTCAGTCCGTATACGCCGTGCGAACAGGTGCCTTAAAAACCTACACCATTGCCTCTAGCGGTGAAGAGCAAATTACTGGCTTCCATTTAGCCAGTGAACTCATCGGCTTATCAGGCTATAACAGTGGCACCTATCCACTCACCGCAAAAGCATTAGAAACGACGACTGTCTGTGAAATTCCAATTGCTCAACTTGATCAACTGTCTGATGAAATGCCTGAGTTACGCCGTCAGTTAATGCGTAATATGAGTGGTGAAATTCGTCACGATCAAAATATGATGATGTTATTAAGCAAAAAGAACGCAGAAGAACGTATAGCGTCATTTTTAGTCGATATCTCTGAACGTTTCGTCCGTCGAGGTTTCTCTCATACCCAGTTCCGACTATCAATGTCTCGCGTTGATATCAGTAACTACTTAGGCCTGGCAGTAGAAACAGTCAGCCGCGTATTCACTCGCTTCCAAAAGAACGAGCTGATTGCAACTCAGGGTAAAGAAATCACTTTATTAGATGCCAAAACCCTATTTATCATGGCAGGGCGTGCGGAAGACGAAGGCCAAGCTTGCAATAATCATATCAAACCGTAGTGAGTAATAAGTCTGAGCGGCTAATACTGACGTATTACTGCCGCTTAGAGCTCCCTCTGAATTTCCTCACCTCCACCCAATTTTCCCGCTACAGCCCACAAAACATCAGTAAATCTTATAGTCAATGGTCATTCTCGCCTTTTTTGAACTAATTTTTCATAAAAATTAGACAGTTAGTACCTTCATACTCTAAGGTTTAGATATGACGGGGCTTTGGCCCAATTAGTGCTCCCTTAACAAGGAATACGCTATTTAAGGAAAGACTGATGGGAATTTGTGCAGAAGAACTTCGCCAATGGGTGATTAAACCAACCCTTAAGCGTCTAGGGGTTTATAGCAAAACCGCTGAAAATTTATTATTAGCCACCGCAGCACAAGAGTCCGGCTTAGGCTCTCACCTCAAACCCGCAGGCCAACGTGCACTGGGCATTTATCAAATACACAGTTTAGCGCACCGCCATATCTGGGATGACCACCTTGCATTGCACAGTGAAATGGCAAGCTTAGTTCGTGGACTTGCTAGCCAGCATGATTTTTTAGCCCACCCCCATGCTGAACTCGCGACCAACTTATCTTATGCGACCGCAATTGCTTGGTTCATGTATGCCCGCCATGAGAATTTCAGCCTACCTAAAAGCAATGATATTGATGCCCTTGCAGGCCTGTGGAAACGGTTTTATCACCCAAGAAGTAAAAACTCGACCATGGATTTTAGAAAAAACTTTAGCCGCTATGTCGCTGAGCAGGAAATTGCTGCCTAACAAGGCTGGTTTCCCTCGCCTCATTCTGCTATAAGTCCTGCCTTCTGCGCTATCATCTCATTTTGATAAGGCATTTTTGGAGTAGGCATGTCGCAATTTTCGTCAGATACATCAGCATCTTTAATTGAAACCTTGAACAAAAAACAACGTCTTGAGTTTAATAAACTCAACAAACGACTGCGCCACAATGTTGGCAAGGCGATTGAAGATTTTCAAATGATTGAAGACGGCGACAAAATCATGGTCTGCCTATCTGGCGGTAAAGATTCTTATGCCATGTTAGACATCCTGTTAAGTCTTAAAAAAAGTGCGCCTATTCATTTTGACATCGTTGCTGTCAACATGGACCAGAAACAACCTGGATTTCCCGAACACATCCTACCCGCCTATTTAGAGACTCTTGGTGTAGATTTTTACATCCTTGAAAAAGATACTTACAGTATTGTTAAAGAAAAAGTACCAGAAGGTAAGACAACCTGCGCACTTTGCTCGCGCCTACGCCGTGGCAGCCTTTATGGGTATGCAGAGAGTATTGGTGCTAATAAAATCGCTCTAGGCCACCATAGAGACGATATCGTCGAAACCCTATTTCTTAACATGTTCTACGGTGCCAAGCTGAAGTCTATGCCACCGAAGCTGCTGAGCGACGATAAAAAGAACATAGTGATTCGTCCATTAGCTTATTGCAAAGAAACAGACATAGCCGAATTTGCTCGTTTAAAAGAATTCCCTATCATTCCTTGCAACCTCTGCGGCTCACAAGAAAACCTACAGCGTCAAAACATTAAGAAAATGCTCATTGATTGGGAAAAAGATCAGCCTGGGCGCACAGAAAACATTTTCCGCTCGATCGCGAATATTGCGCCATCGCAATTAGCCGATAATGACTTATTTGATTTTAAAAGCTTGCAGCAGCACCAGCAGAAATCTCACTTGGGCGAGCGTCTGCCATTATTCAACTTAGATAGCTCTAATATAAGCAGCCCTGATGTGGAAGACGATACGATTATTGAAAGTGCGCCTGTAACGCTAGAAAATTCGGTACAGGACTACCAGCCATAAAGGTTTATGGCTGATTTAAAGGTAGTTTAATACCACCATCTAAGAGCCGGGTGATATGAACCTCATATTCTCCTGGCCCCATAAGATAGAGAGTCAAACGAAAGCGACTTTCATCGACGATATCTTCCATAATGGCTTCAATCGAACAGGCCCCAGCCATTAGTCGTCCTTCGGGTAAAACAAAGCGATAATAGTGTTCATCATTAATTTCTTTAATACTGATCGTCGATAACGGCGCTTCCACCGTTCCTGCGATCCCCTCCCGCAACCACTGCACATATAAACGGTGCGCTCCTTTGTCTTCCACCTGCATCAAGCGGATTGTGCCGCGCGTTGTCGCAGAACGCCACGGACAAATCTGCTTTACCTGTTTTATGCCTGGAGACATTTTATAAAATTCTTTAATACGAACGTCTTCAGCCACTGCATGGCTGGTCATTGCCGTAACTAACAACGCAGCTACCAACAAGAATCTGTATAACGGGGATGAGATCATCACCAAAACATTACGATACTGCATGTAGACCTCAATCTATCAAAGTTTACATTAAGATTAGCAGTAATCTAGGATTTGTCCGCTCTGGCTGAAGGCCCCTATCAGCATTAATTCGTTATGACAGTTTAATTAATAAAATACTTAAGAATCAAACGTTAAAACAGAGGGGGCTTGGTACCAGGTTTTATTATCCCAAACTGGTTTTTGATAATTAATAGCAATAATGCAGTAATTCACCGCCCCTTTAGGTAGCCTGACCTCAACCTCATCATCCAAGCGTTTACCTAACAACCCTCGGGCGAGAGGCGCATCCACACTAATATAACGATTTGGCAGATCAATCTCATCTTCGCCGACTATTCGATAACGGTATAAATCTTCATTATCGTCCTCAAGCTCAATCCATGCACCAAAATAGATCCTCCCAACATCAATAGGGGGTCGATCAACCACCTCACAAATTTCTATACGTTTACGTAAGTAACGAACACGACGATCGATCTCCCTTAAGCGCTTCTTGCCATAAATGTACTCTGCGTTCTCAGAACGATCACCAAGCTTAGCAGCATCAGAAACCTGCTGAGTCACCACGGGACGGTCTTTACGCCAAAGGAAATCCAACTCGTCTTGCATTTGCTGCACTCCGCGTGGAGTTATCAAATGCGCACGTTTCGGTAATGGTTTCTTTTCTTTATTCTCGCTCATATCAAACTTTGTCGTATACTGAATTTAACGGCATAAAATTACTATAACCCAGTCTATTGTGAGTGTGTAGAAACACCTAGAGAAACGTCCGTAGATCATCAATATTGCATAAAAAAGGAGATCACCATCAATCAACCTTGCCACAAAGAAAAGCTTAATAATACCGAAGATGAAATTGCCGAATTGATCGATGTGCTTGCACTATTATTAGATGAATCTGTAGAAGGTTTTTCTGAACATCAGTTATTAACTCTGTTACAGCAGCCACCTCATGCTTTCTTTGCAACTGATTCGTTACGGGATCCGTTATTATTATTTCAAAGCCATTTTTTATTGTTTCATTGTCTCTATTTATTACGCAATCGCTGGCAGCAAACACAGCATGCGCAATTAAGTATCTCGGTACTCAGTATCAGAAAAGAAAGAGTCTCCAGCGCCAATCCACTTAATGCATCCACAGCGAAGTCTGAAGAAAAGCATGCACTTTTAAATACAGACCCTATGGCACAGTATTATTTAGACTGGTCTCACTTTTCTAATACCAGCGGTGATGACGTAGAAGAGCTGTTAAATAATTTCTGGAAAAAGGTATGGGTACCACAAGAGGATATTCAACAAGCCTTAGCAATTATGGAGCTGGAAGCCCCCGTCCCCTTGCCGCAACTAAAACAGCAGTATCGACGTTTAGCACAACGATTTCATCCTGATAAAGGTGGTGAAAGTAATCACTTTAAGCAAATTTGCCAAGCCTTTCATCAACTGAGACAATATCAAAATTAAACCTGTTTCGTCACAGACTCTATAAAATATAGCCCTAAGAAGATGAGCCCTGAAATGCCCACCAGATTGATGACTTTGTTACTTGCCCCTGTTTTTTTATTATTGAGCTTTACAACCCAAGCACTGGTTGTTTTGCAATACCATCATGTTGACGATATCAGTCCGGCATCCACGACGATCAGTCCTGAAAAATTTTTACAGCATATGCAATTAATTGAGGACTTAGGCCTTGAGGTAGTTGATTTAGAGTCCGCTACTCGTGCACTGTTATCGACAGACACCACCACGACTCAGCCTGATAACCCGACGAATGATAACTCTAAAATTCAAGTGGCCATCAGTTTTGATGATGCCTACGCGTCGATTATTGACAATGCTTATCCAGAATTGAAACTCCGTAATTGGCCTTTTACCGTATTTGTCAATACCCGCCCAGTAAACCAAGAAAATCGTGGCATCATGACTTGGACGCAGTTAAAGCAACTGGTTGACGATGGCGTTAGCATTGCAAACCATACGGTTACTCATGCTCACCTACCGACTATACCAGCGGGCTTAACTCTCAATGAATGGCTCGATCAAGAAATTTTAGTCGCTCAACAAGAATTACAGCAGCGCCTAGGTAAAGTGGGGAATATGCTGGCCTACCCGTATGGCGAATTCACCCTTGCCATGATTCCTTGGTTGGAAGAACACAACATGCTGGCTTTTGGCCAACAGTCTGGCCCCATTGGTGCATTGAGTCACCCTCAGGCTTTATCCCGCTTCCCAGCGGCTGGCATCTATGCCGATGTAGCCACGCTGAAAACTAAATTACTGAGTTTAGCGCCCCCCATTGAAAAATCACAATTTCAAAATCCTATTGTAGAAACTGAAAATAATCCGCCACTCTTAAAAATAAAGCTATTAGATAGTGATTATAATCCTAAAAACATACAGTGCTTTGCCAGTCAACAAGGGGCAATTGAGACGACCATAACGATGGTGAACGCTGAGCGCATTTTAACTACCCAAGCACCATTACCTCTCAGTGGTGCCCGCGGTCGTTATAACTGCACGGTAATGAGTGCTCAAAAAGGCCGCTTTTATTGGTACTCACAGCCTTGGCAGTTTTTCTAACACTTAGCTATAACATCAATACGCACATTCTTTTTCAATGTGTCGTAGCTGAATTTCAATCGCTTTATAGCTGGGTAATTTTTCAGCCATTAAGCGATAAAAATTAGCACTATGATCAAAATAATGACTGTGACATAACTCATGAACTACCACCATTTCAATGATCTCAGGGCTAAGTTCAAGCAGCTTTAAATTTAAGTTAATGTAGCCTTTACTCGATAGCGATCCCCAACGGCTGCGCATTTTCTTTACCCGTAAAACGGGTCTAGAAATGAGAGCGCCTTGGGAGAAGTGTGGCCACCATTGATCAATGAGTTGCTCGAATATCTGCTTTGCCTGTATACGCTGCCAGCTCTCTATTTTTACCAGTAAACTCTCCTGTGGCCAAGACTGCGGATAATAGCAGGTATCTTCTATCAGCACCGGCTGCCGACTTTTTTGGGCACTTTGCTGAAAGTAGTAAAATTTACCCAGGTACTGCATTTTTTCACGCTGAGCTTGCTGATTATGATCAAACTGCTCTAAGCGTTTCTCTAGCCAAGCAGTATGTTGTGATAGAAAAGCCATCAGCTCTTTTTGTGGACAGCGCAGTGGGACTTTTACTTCAATCTCACCTTTAGCATTTACCCCTAGGCGCAAGGATTTCCGCTTCATAGCATGGATAGTCACTGCAACTTCTCGATCTTGCAGCTGAATCGACGTTTGATGAATGGACTTATGGCTAACAGATTGCCTCAACGGACTCATGTTCTTTGTCTTTTCCTGATATAATCGCGCTAATTATTGGAGAGTATTGTATGTCTGACTTGTTATCGATCCCAGCTTTAGATGAAGATGAATTAGAACTTCTTGGCCAAATGCTTGAAGATGAACTTGAACGCCAGGATTCGTTCGACTTTTTTGAAGCCCACGGTCTAATTACCGCCATTAAAACTGGGCCTATTGAGTTTGAATGGTCACAAATTTACGACATTATATTTCCTGAAAAAACAGCGTTTAATGACGAGCAACTCGAGCGTGTACAGCGTCTATTAAGAAAACTGAGCTATGAGATTCAAGCATGGTTGGATTATGGGGAAGACTTCCCTGTTCCTTGCGACCTAACCTTACAAGTTGAAGATGACGACGAAGAAGGTTCTGCCTTAGAAGCTTGGGCTGCTGGGTTTATGGCGGGGATTTTACAAAACGAAGCCGCTTGGTACGAAAAAGATGAAGAGAAAATGGCCGAATGGGTTTTCCCAATAATGTACGCCTCAGGATTGTTTGCCGAAGAAGCTGAAATGGCCGAAATTGATGAAGATGGCGATTTATCAGATCAAATGTGCAATAACATACCTCCTGCAGTCATTGAAATGTTCTTACACTTCCACGCAGCTAAAGGTTAGTACTGCGGTAGTCTAAACACGATATTAGTGCATAGGTTTCAATCTACGCACTAATTTTTTAAATACTCATAATGCACTTCAATACAGCGCCCATCGTTACTAAACTCTATCTTGTCACACAGCTGTTGTATTAACGTTAAACCACGACCGTGACTTTCTTCCGCTGAACTGGCAATAACTTTTTCGTAATCAAAACCTTTACCGCTGTCTGTTACAGTGAAATTCAAGACTCCTCCTGCGGGAAGCAACTGATGAGCTATTTGAATGCTCACTTGCCCTTGCGAACTCGTCGTCAGCCGTTTTTCTCGCTCTGCATAATAGCCTAGTAATCCCGCTGCGGTTTCCTTCATACTAGAATCTAAACCTAGTACTCCATGCTCCAAAGCATTATTGAACAATTCAGTTAGTATCAGCAGTAAAATCGGTTTGTGACTGTATAAACCCGGCGCTTCAGCAATCATATCCACCAGCTGAGATACTGGGCTACCTAATTGCAATTCTTTGATATGTAAATCGAGAATGATGTTCCAAGGAATAGCCGCACGCTGATTACCATAGGCTTCTTGCTCCGAAACATTCATATCATCTTTTTTAAACTTTACTTTACCCGCTTTAATACAGACTAAGCTAATATCATCGTCTTGGATCGAGACTCCTGATTGATGTCCCGTAAAGCGATGCAATCCTCTACGCACTTTCCCAATATCGCACTGAGTACGCTGCAAAGCTGCTTCAAATCGCTTTTGTCCATAAAATTCGCCACGCTCATTGCTCGCCTCTAAAATACCATCGGTATATAGAATCATTTTATTGTTAGCCAGCAGATCAAAATCTCGACATTCAGTATTAAACGTTTGATCATCCAATATCCCTAATGGCATGTGCATAGAAGAGATACGCTGCTTAATTTCAAAATTTTCATTTAAAATTAAACTGTCATGCAGGCCACCCGACCAAAGACGCAGTTTATCACCCGCCGCATTTAGCTCAGCAATCACCGCGGCACAAAACATATAATCGGGTAAAAAATCAACCAATACCCTATTCATTTCTCTTGCCAGATCGCCCACGGATAATTGCTTATGAACCAAAGAATGAAAGAGTTGAGACAAGGGCAAGCTTCCCAGTGCTGCCGGCAAACCATGCCCGGTAAAGTCCCCTAGCATGATATAAACACCACCTGCTGGAGATTTAGCAATTAAAAGAACATCACCATTAAACTGAGTTGCACTTGAGATATAGGTTTCGATATTCTCACAATTTTGATAATTCACCTGGATTGCATGATTAAATACATGCTGTGCCATTTCTTGCTCTTGTATTAATCGGCTATGTAAATAAGCAAGTTCTTCATGTTGTTTTTGCGCCTTACGATGCAACTCAATGGTCCGAATGTGGGCGGCAATTTTGGCTTTAAACATTATTTGGTTAAAGGGCCTGACTAAATAATCATCACCAAACTCCAAGCATCGCACCAGCGCGTCTTCATCTTGTAGTGCAGTGATGAAAATAATGGGAACAAAATAGTCACCCACAAGCTCTTTTAATTGCTTTGCCGCTAAGTAGCCATCCACTTCAGGCATCACGACATCCATGAAAATAAGATCAGCAGCATGGGCCTCATAAGCCTTTAATGCTTCATCAGCACTGCTGCAAGTAATCGCGACATGGCCATTCAATTCGACGAGGTGTGATAATAGAATGCGATTCGCTTCTAGGTCATCCACAATTAATATACGCACAATCAATTCACCTTAAAAAAATAATCGAGCCTTGCCGCTAGCAATGCATCGCGAATATGCGCTCGACAATGTTTTAACTCAATGGATTCACTGTCCATTTTGAGCTCTTTCTTTAAAGTAAGTAACAACCCCATGCCAGAACTGTCCATATGTTCTGAGCGGGTTAAATCAATCACTATCTTTTTAATGGGGAATGTTATATCGACGGTATAGGCATTACGAAAGTCTTGTAATATAGAAAAATCAAAACGCCCTGAAACGGCTATTTTTAACTGATCACCTTGCTGTGTACTAGTAACAACTGCCGACATACATATAACTCCTAATATATGTTTTTAGTGTAGATGGTATTCGACAGCTTACCTGTTAAAACGTCACGAAGTAAAACAGTGCAGTTGGCCAGATATGTTAGCCCTTACTTTCCGCTAGCCATACTTCAACACGTCGATTCCTATATCGGCCAGCCTCACGCTCGTTGGAAGCAACAGGGAGCTGTTCACCATAACCATAAGAATTTTTAGGATAAACACCCTGTTTAACCAGCTCTCGACGAACGGCCATCGCTCTCAACTTAGACAGTAACTGAGCTCGCTGTGGTGATTTCTTTTGATCACCAAAACCAATTAAGGTGAGTTTTTGATCTGGATGACCAGCTATAAACTGCACGAGCCGCTCAATATCTCTTAAGGCTCGGTTATCCAATCGAGCACTGCCTTCTTTAAATCGAAAATTAACGGTTAGACGCTGACCCGACTGTGTCATTTGTTGGAAGTCTTTGGGTAGATCACTATAAGCCAAAGGTTCAACCGCAGCGACTTGCTGCCCAATGAAACCATTACTGGCAACGGTAGACTGGCCTGACATGCCCTCAACGAAAGTGATGAACTCTTTCACATAAGGGTTTTCAGGCTCATCATCTGTATAAAAATACAACCTTCTTGAGAGAGCATAATCTTCCGTAGCAATACTCAAGGTATTAGGCGTAAGCGCTTTGCCAAAACCATCGGATACCGAAATTAATTTTGCCCGTCGTACAGAAGGTAAGCCAACAAAACCAATGCCATTGATGTCCTTACTCACTTCATCTGATAGTTCATCATTAGCTTCAAAACGCTTCGCTCCAGCAGCCAGTGAAAACTGTTTGCCTAGAACCATGCGCTTAAAACTGTCCCAAGTACCTGACTGGTCATCGCGACTATAAAGATTAATTTGACCAATGCGGCCACCTAGCTGAGACCAATCATTAATTTCTCCTGAGAAGATTTGGCCGAGCTGTTGCACACTTAACTGCTGAATAGGGTTCTTAGAGTGGATAATAATGGCCAAACCATCAATGCCAATAATATGTTCAGAGCGTTTATCGGTTAAATCAGCAAAATCAGCCAAGGCTTTAACCTCTTTTAATTTAGCCGGTCTAGAGGCCGCGGCGATATCTGCGATACCCGATGCTAATCCCTTAAACCCCGTGCCACTGCCATGAGCAGCGATCGCAACCGACACCACTTGCTGTGGTCTTCCCATCTGCGCTTCTATACGACTTTCATTAGTACCGCTACTAATGACTTTTACATCGCTAGCGCCTTTGGATAATAAAAAAGCTTTTACTAATTCAGGGGCAAGCTTAGCACCAATAGTATTAGAGCCATGAATGGTAAAAAGAGGTTCTGCCAAAGCTGAAGGTATAGAAAGAGAAAAGAAGAATAAAACAAAAAACAAACGAAACGGGAAAGAGAAAGCTAAGTTACACATACAGTACTGCACCATCTGAAGGTTATGATGGCGCACGTTACCGTATAATTATGACAGTTTTATGACAATAGATTACAAGGGCTTGATAACAGCTCAAGCCGAACGACTATTGCACATTTTTGATACTAAGAACGCCTGCTTTCTGGTATTTCTTAAGCTTCAACATATCAAGCATGTTACTCATTGTATAATAGGGCGTATCTACGACCACACTATTGGCTAACCAATTCGGTAAGCTACCACCTGGATTAGCATGAACCTGATAAGTCACTAAAATTTGACCTTCATCTTTCGGCTCGAATAACCAGAAGCCCTTCATATGCGGTATACGCACATAATCATCATCTTCGGGTAAGCGGTCATTAATCACATTTAATTCGGCTTTTAATACTAACGATTCAGGGTCTTGACTCATCGCCGTCATGACAACTGCATCACGATCACTAGCGGGCCAAGGCGCGCCATTAATAAAATAAACAATGGCCGTTAATTCATCGATTTGCTCTACAACTTCAAATTTCTCACACTGATGCATCCATTGTGGTGCTGCCTGACCGTCCAACAACAGTGCTGCTATTGTCGTCATTTCAGTTTTCACCAGCATTTCGCCTTTAAATTCTTTTAAATTAGAGCCAGCAATCTCGCGAGTAAAGATTTTAAGGTTGATGTCTTTTTCTTCTTTCTCTAATTCCCAAGCAGTGGTTTCTGAGTACGCAGAAAAAGAAAACAAAGATGACAGCAGTAAAACAATAAATAGATGCATGAACTCTATTCCAAGTAGTTTTTATAGTTGAGGCACTCTACCTGCTCTTTTCAGATTTGCACAGGTGCAATTTTGCCAGCTCAAAGGGGCAAATGACCTCTTTTAGGACCCACCCTGACAATTAGGCGAAACCTCACTAACATGACCGGCTGCTTTCCACTCCTCAAGCGTGAATAAATGCAAAGCCATCGCATGTACTTCCCCCGCCAGTTCATCGGCTAAAACCTTATAAACCATCTGATGGCGAGCAACAGGGCGCTTACCTTCAAAAGACGAACTGACTAATGTGAGGTTAAAGTGAGAATCCGCCGCTGGACCTGCGTGCATATGGCTTTCATTCAAAAGAATCAGTTCTTGAGGCGCAAAAGCTTGCTCAACCTTGTTACGAATGGTCTGTTCCATCTTCATATCCTGTGTATTTTTCATAAATATTACTGCCTCTTGTTGATGGCTCAGATATACTAGCGCCATCATATTGCACGTCGAGTAAAACTCGGTATTGTATACGTATTACCTTTAAAAAACGGATCTGAACTATGCAAGCCCCAGAGCTGACCAATACCCAAGCCCTTATTGACCGCTATTATACCGAAGAGAAAGCAAAAAAAGAGCAAGCATTAACCCGTGCGACCTTAAATTTGCAATTAGATGCGAATGATTTAGCTATGTTAAGCACTATAGCGAAACGCTTCGGCAAATCTCGTGACGAACTAGCAAAAGACGTATTGAGCAATGCTCTCATCGATTTATTGACCCAGCTAGAACCGGGTGAACGTAAGCTTATTGCTCGTGATGCCGATGAAATGGGCACATCAATGTCTCGCGAAATAGCCGAAGAAAATGGCTTAAAAGACGTAGAGCACAAGCCGAACATTTGGACAGGTCATGAGCGAAACATCGCTAGAGCTGAAAAGAAGCGCGCTAAAGAATTAGAAGAAGCCCGTAAAGCTGAGAAACAAACACAAAGATCAGCGAACTTTAAAGAAGAAGTAAGCACCAGCAACGAGCCATCAAACCAAGACTCGGCGCAAGAGACAGTTCAAGAAGCAGCAGAAAATGAGTTCAACAACTCTGCTACATTCGAGTCAGACACTCGCGAAGCTGAAACTGACTCGCTAGATACTGCAGAAGAAGCCGAGTTGAATGCTGTCGAAGCCGCTGAAGATTCTTCTGACGAGACTCACGAAGAACAAACGTCTGCATTTGCCTAAGCTGTTATAGCCCAAGCGATATGCCTAAGCCTGATACCTTATCACAAGGTATCAGGCTCCTGAGCAGGTTTATTCCATAGGCCTGCTCTCCCTCCTTAGAATTCTGGAAAAATATTTTTATGGCCATTAACTGGTTCCCTGGGCACATGAACAGAGCCCGCAATCAAATCGAAGAAGCAATGCCTGATATCGACTTGGTTGTTGAAGTTTTGGACTCTCGCTTACCCTATTCCAGTACAAACCCACTCGTTGATGAACTCCGTGTCGGTAAACCTTGTATTAAAGTATTGAATAAAGCTGACCTCTCAGATCCTAAAATAACTAAGTTATGGATTGAGCACTTTGAGAAACAAGCTAATACCCACGCCCTCTCCCTAGTAGCAGAAGATCACAAACAGAGCCAAAAGCTCGTTCAGATGATTAAAAACATCGTGGATCAAAGCGAAGATAAGAAGACCAATATTCGCGTCATGATTATGGGCATTCCCAATGTAGGCAAATCAACCCTAATCAACTCCTTGGCCGGACGCTACATCGCCAATACCGGTGATGAGCCTGCAGTAACCAAACGCCAGCAAATGATTGACCTTAAAAACGGCGTAGTATTGAGCGATACACCGGGAATTTTATGGCCAAAGTTTGAAAACTTTCATAGCGGCTACCGTTTAGCCACCAGTGGCGCGATTAAAAATACAGCGATGGAATATGAAGACGTGGCTATGTATGCATTAGAGTATCTCGCTAAAGCTTATCCCGCCGCATTGATAGCTCGCTATAAGCTAGACGTATTACCAGAATCCGGCGACAGCCTACTGGAAATGGTTGCCCGTAAACGTGGCTGCATTCGCAGTGGTGGTAAGGTTGATTTACACAAGGCTGGCGAGATCGTATTACACGACTTCCGCTCAGGAAAAATTGGTTTATTAAGCTTAGAAACTCCTGAAATGATGGTCGCTGAAGAAATCGTCGCTGAAGAATTGCTATTAGCCAAAGAGCTAGCCAAAGCAGAAAGAAAGCGCTTAGCCTTAAAAGGAAAGCGTTTCCAAACACCAAAGAAAGAAAGACCAGCAAAATAGCAATACGCTAGTAGAAACTGACGTTGGCAGCAGTGCAGAAACGCACTACTGCCAAATGATCACTAGCAGAATAACGGCCCAGACACATTGAGTTTACAGTGAAACTAAGCAAGCGATTAACACAAATAGAAGCGCTGATTACCACAGAGTATAACCACATTTGGGATACCTGCTGCGATCATGGCCTGCTCGGAACCCACTTAATTCTTAACCAAAAAGCAGCCAACATCCACTTAGTCGATATTGTGCCGCAGCTAATCGAATCCGTTAACGAAAAATTATCAAGGCTATTTGCTAATCCTTTTTGTAATACTGAGACTCACTCGAACATAGAAAGTAACCCGTATACGCACTGGCAAACTCACTGCCTTGATATTGCAAAATTACCGCTAGAACAATACCCAGGAAAACACCTAATCATTATCGCCGGTATTGGCGGAAACTTAATGATTGAATGCATGCGCAGCATTATCAGTCAATTCCCCACATTGGAAATCGACTTTTTATTGTGCCCTGTACGTCATTTACATACCCTAAGGCAGCAACTCATAGAGCTAAAACTGACACTTAAAAAAGAAGTATTACTAAAAGATAATAAAATATTTTATGAAATACTTTTGTTATCTAATACTCCACTTACACAGGGCCAGTTAAGACCGTTGAATCCCGTAAGCCCTATTGGTGAGACTCTGTGGCAAGGTGAAACTGCAACCGAAAAAAGCACAGCACAAGAATATCTCGAGCTAAAAATAAAGCATTACCAGAGAATGCAACACGGGCCAGACGACCCTGAAATCAATGCAATAATTCAAGCATACCAAGCGGTTCAGATCAGCCTGAAAAATAGGTATAGCTAATCCCTAAATACGCAAAGTAGCCAAGCAAAAGTAGCACACCTTCAACTCGACTCAATTGGCGAGAAGTAAAAAGAAACAGGTAAAGTAACATAGACACACCTAGCATGACCCATTGATCAAATACCACTACCCTACCTTTCACGTCAATGGGCTGCAGAATGGCCGATACTCCCAGTATGCCTAATAGATTAAAAATATTACTGCCCAGAACATTACCGACCGCAACATCAGCATGTTTACGCAACGCAGCCATAACAGAAATGGTCAACTCAGGTAAGGATGTTCCCACCGCAACTAACGTTAGACCAATCACCGCCTCAGAAACACCTAATCCTCCGGCAATGCCAATAGCACCCTTAAGTAAAATTTGAGAGCCTGATATTAAGAAGACTAAGCCGCCAACAACCTCGGCAACAATCCAAACAATAGATTTTGGTATCACGGTTATCTCAGCAGCCACAGCCTTATGTACTTCGCTAGGTAGAGCCTCAGCTGATATCACCAAGCTTTTACTATCTGCCCAATATGCCCACAGTAAATAAAGCACGAGCAAGGTCAAAAGAATAATGGCATCGATAATATCGAGCGAGCCGTCAAAGGCTAGAAGGATAAATAGAAAACTTGCAGCCATTACCACTAAAGCATCACGACGCAGTGATAAAGGCGAGATAGCAAGAGGAGTAATCGCAGCACAAATGCCTAAAATCAGCAGAATATTAGCAATATTACTACCTACCACGTTACCAATGGCTATATCAGACTGACCGCTTAAAGCCGCATCGACAGATACAACTAACTCAGGCATAGAAGTACCAAAGCCAACAATAATAAGCCCTGACAGTAACGGCGACATGCCTATCTTATTAGAAACGCCAAGAGCACCACGGATCAAAAACTCGCCACCTGCCGTCAATAGTCCTATTCCAACTAGGAGGTAAACAAAATCTAGCATAAAAAAGTCCTACTTTTTTGATCGTTAATAGCACTAATGTTTCGGGGTATGCCTTTGCCTTACTAACCAGTACGAAACCCCAAGCGCAAGCGTTACCAAAGCCAGGCCCACAATTTGCTCGGCAGACACTATTTTTAAATCTAAGACAATGATTTTACGCGCAACCGCCATCAACGCGGTTGCAATAACCAGCTCAACGGGAATAACATTCGAGCCAAGATACAAGCGAATATTAATAAAAATCTCGACGGCTATTAGTACCAACATCACAGCGCCAAAAGTTTGAAGAATATCTTCGGCATCTAAAATAAAATAAGGAGGAGTGCTTAGCTTTTCATAGACTACATAAACAACATCTGCGATACCCCAAAAAATAATCAATACCATCAAAACAGACAGTACTTTTATAGCAAACCGAATCAAACGATGCAGTACTTTTAATAATGGATCTGAGTGATCTTCTGGTAGTTCTTCATGCTTCATAACGTTCTCCAATATTGACCGTATAATATACTACTGATTTCATAAAACGCTCATCACTGACTGATTCACGTCTTCGATTAATACAACAAATTATTAATCTACTTTTCGAAAAGTTAGAAGCTCTTCACCTGCCTCATCAAAAAAGTGCAGCTTTAATTCTTTTAAATGATAGGTTTTAACATTATTCAGTTGTTGCTTAAAACGCTCTGCTATCTCCATCGGATGACACAACATCAGCGTACCAGCAATAGGGCCAAAGGTAATTCTCTCGCTATCCAGATCATCAATACTGGCAAAGATACCGTTACAGCTATCATTGCCGATGACTTTCATATCTCGTAGATTAATTTCCAACATGGGTCTTTTAATGTCACCTGACAGTAATAACGCTTCACCCTGAATGCTTTCTAACGCCCAAATATCGTTGAGCTGTAAAACAGCACCCGCATTCTCAACAACCTCGGGTAAGGTATGTTTAACTGACGAACATGCAGACAGTAAAGCCAATGAAGCGATAAGTATTAATTTTGATAAGTTCATAAACATTCCAAGTGATTATATTGCTAATGATTGCAGTATACGATGTATACCAATAAGCTCAATGGAGTGAGCCATTCTCACTGCTTTAATCACAAATCATTAAAGGTAATACTTGGTGCCACTTTTAAAAAACAATCGCCATCAAACTCTTCTGCACACATAGCATTAAGAATAACCTCTTCATACATCCAATAAATCTGATTATTTTCTAATACGCTATAGCGCCAGGTATACCGAGCTTGAATCCAATGCTGATTCAACGGACCTAGAACGTGAGGTTTTTTTTCACTTGCTATGCTTTCGTCTCTCGCAAGGAAAGCCAATTTAGGACCGGTTGAGTCGTTGATGATTTGAAAGCGGTCGAACATGACAGCACCTGTCGATAAAACCGATGCTCTGATACGTCCATTTGTGAATACATTTGTGGCAACATCATCGCCATGCTGCTCAAGAATACAAGGGCTATCAAAAATGTTAAACGTGGGTGCAGCAGTAACCGTAAAAACACTGGGTATAGCACTGCGGGCCGCTTGATGTGCTGGTGTATTTTGGCTTTTGTCCCATTGCTTGATAGTGATTTGAAAGATGAATAAACTCATTGAATACGCCTTAATAAAATTCTATTTTTACTCCATTACCAAGGAACAGAAGTAAGAATACTGAATTAAAAAAGGGAAGCTAAATAGCTTCCCTTTTTTGTTACCACATACTCACATGCGATCTATGATTCTTGCAGAGCCATCGCGGCCATTTTCATCGTACTTGCAAAAGAGGCAGCACCCGCAATAAACAAACCATTATGACAGAACATAGCATCATCTATATGAGTCACATCTTGCAACGCTTTATCAGATAAACCCGCCCAGGCTTTAGGCAGTGATTTTCTATCTTCGAACGAGCCCAGCTCAACCGGAACCGTTTGAATTCTCCAATCGCCAGAATTAGAAGGATAAACAACATACAAAGCGTCTTCCGACAAAGCATGAACCGTTCGTTTCCACGGCGTATATTGCTCTAATACAATCACTCGTGGATCTTCGGCATTTTCAATCGCCTTTGCAACAATGGCTTTTGCATTAATGCCACCACTAGCGGATGCAATAAATCGGGCCAATATACGCGAGGCAAAATCTACCGCTTCATCAAAACACGTATCAAAGTGACTCTCTTCTTGCCAAGTTGGGTTAAACATAGAAATAGTTTGGCTCAGGCTAATGCCTTCAGAAACACCTTTCACATAACCACAATCAATAGCATCGATTGTCGATACCAAACCAGAATCAACAGAGTTTGCGATATCTTGATTGCCACCACAAATTTCTAGACCATACTTCTGCCAAACCAAACCAAATGAAGAATAAGGAATTCCATTTTCACGCTCGCCCGCGCCACCACGCTGATGGTGATCAAAACGACCCGCTTCTGGATCGTATTCTCCACCCACATCTATCACAATATCAGCCTTGCTGATCACGTCTAAATCACGGGTGCGAATCAGTTTGAAAGATGGGAAGATATTCTTAAGCGCTGCGATGCTAAAAACATCATCGGCATGAAAATTACCGTTGTGCGTTGCTATAGTTTTTTCAGTCATGGGATTTGGGTCATATTAGAAATGGATAAAAATAATAGCGCCGATTCTATAGCAAGATAGCGAACAAGCATAGCCAGTCCATTGAAAGTCACTCGATAAGCGGCAAAGAAAAGCGTCTCTTTTTCGCCGCTTTTTTCTGTTTAAATTTCCTCCGTTCGCACCCGCGCTCTAAAGCAGTGGAATTAAAGCTTATTGTGCCTACGCTTATTTATATACAATGTCTTTCTTTGAACATCGATTTTTGCATGTTTAAGCGATTAACCTTCGACCACTTTTTTGGTGCTTCATGATCCGTTCTCTTATCCCCCTCGCCGCATTATTAATATCTGATGCTTTTGTCCTACTCGGTCATGGTTTATTACTCACACTATTGCCAGTTTCTGCCAGTAAATTAGGTTTTTCTGACTTCCAAGTAGGCTTAACGGGTTCAAGCTATTTTGTCGGCTTTGTAGCAGGCTGCCTAGCAACCCCCTTTGTATTAAAACGGGTTGGGCATATTCGGACTTTTGCCGTGCTTGCCTCAGTGTATACCTCCCTGATCCTATTTTTTGCTTGGAGCCAAAGCTTTGCTAGCTGGATGCTCCTGCGCTTTATGATAGGAGCCATGATCGCCGGCATTTATATGATCATCGAAAGCTGGTTAAACGAGCGCGCTGATTCCAGCAACCGTGGCTCTATTTTGTCGTTTTACGCGATGCTGAATTTGGCCATGATCACCCTGGCCCAGCAATTATTGAATCTAGGCAACGTCGATACCCTGCTTTTATTTGCCTTGGCGGGTATTTTTATATCCCTGTCCATTGTGCCTGTATCGATTACATTAGCACTGGCTCCCACACCGGTTAAAAAAGTAAGCGTCGACTTTGCAAAAGTTTGGCGTCATTCACACATTGGCATCATCGGCTCGATTTTTACCGGACTCATTACTGGTTCGTTTTGGGCATTAGCCCCGATTTACGCTGAAGCCAGTAACTTCACGACCTTTCAACTGGCGAATTTCATGTCGGCGGTGGTACTGGGCGGCGCATTATCACAAATTCCACTAGGTCGTTTTTCCGACAAGTTTGACCGTCGTTTAATTCTAATATTCATCGCCTTAGGTGGTGCGATCGTTTCTTTCTTAACTTTTACGGCCTCCTATCAAGATTTCTACGCAGGTGCGGTCTCAACGGGACTGGCGTTTATGTGGGGGGTATTTGGAATGACCATGTACGCTATCTGCTTGGCCCATGCTAACGACAACGCTGACAGCGCTGACTTTGTTGATATCGGCAGCGCTATGCTACTTACCTATGGCCTAAGCTCAGCGATTGGCGCATCCATTTCATCAGCTTTTATGAGCATTTTAGGACATCAGTTCTTATTTGTTTTTATGGGTGCCTGCTTTACCCTGTTTTGCGCTATCTTGATTGTGCGCCGAAAATCTCACGTATTGCCGGTCGTCGCAGAACATAACGAAGAGTTCCAAGCCGTTGCGGGCATGACAACCCCAGAGGCTTATAACCTTGATCCGCGTGCAGAAGAGATAAGTGAAGAAGTACCAGAAAGTGAGCTAAAACGAGAGTGGGCTGATGTTAATGCGGATTACCATGAATTCATCGACCACGAGACCGGATCAAAGAAAAATTGAGGCGTTAATGATCATTCAGCAAAGGGCCTAGATTTCTCTAGACCCCTTGTACTACAAACTATTTATAAAAGGCTTCAACCTTACCTTTTAATGTCATCATCAGCGGTTGACCGCGACGATCCAACGCTTTAGGCGAAGGAACTTTCACCCAACCTTCACTGATGCAATATTCTTCAATATCAAAACGTTCTTTGCCATTGAGCAAAATGCCTACATTGTGCTCGAAAATTTCTTCCGAATGATGAGGGCTACGAGGATTGCCAGAAAGGCGATCCGGTAAGTCTGGCAGCGATTTAGTATCGTTCATGTTTGACCTAGCTTAAATAAAAAGTGCGCTATTGTAGTCAATATCGACCTAGCGCTCAAGAACTGCCGTAGAGTTCACAGGGGTTATTCCTCTAACCAACGGCAGCTCGGTTTTACCCACATTCCTGACATATTGAGCATCAGGCTCAAATCCATTAATCGTGTAAATGACAACTTCCATCCCAGTAACCTGAATGCCCCTTTTACCTGATTTAATATAAACACCCCCAGGGAAGCGCCCGGAGGTATTGTGCCAGCCAGTTTGATTTTCTTGTAACCAGCTCTGCAGCTCGATATAGGCAGTATCTGTTTCAACCAGACTAACTTTCTGCTTACTAGCACTAACAACGTAAGCATCAACCTTGGGCTCTAACTGAATATTGATCGTTTCGCTGCAGCCTGCCACTAACAACAGCGATGCCAATGATGTTAATGATACGAATCGTGCCATGTGAGTATTCTTCATATTATCCCCTCCCTTTCACTACCCTCCAAGATACCTGATAGGGGTATATCCATGTGCTGATTTACATCAAGAACGGCAGTATGAGTGTGATAATAATGCGTTATAAAATAGTCATTAATCATCAGACATAAAAAAGGCCAGCAAAAGCTGGCCCGTTTTATAAATGGTCACCGTAGCACGAGATTAATCGTCTGAATTAGCACCAATTTTATGAATCGATAAATCAGCACCGTTATATTCAGATTCTTCATCTAAGCGAATCCCTACAACCTTGTCGATAATACCGTACACCACAAAGCCACCGATGACCGCTACAGAGATACCCGCTAATGAACCGATAAGCTGAGACATAAAGCTAACACCCCCCATACCACCGAATGCTTCTAGACCAAAAATACCAGCAGCAATACCACCCCATAATCCGCACAAACCGTGCAAAGGCCAAACACCTAAAACGTCATCGAATTTAGGAAATTTGTTTTGCACATAAGTAAAGGTAAATACAAATAAGCCACCTGCGATAGCGCCGACAACCAATGCGCCCATCGGGTGCATTACGTCAGAACCTGCACACACAGCGACTAATCCTGCCAACGGGCCGTTATGAATAAAGCCTGGGTCTTTTTTGCCCACAACCATTGCTGCAATAATACCGCCTACCATCGCCATCAAGCTGTTTACAGCCACTAAGCCAGAAATGCCATCCATTGTTTGCGCCGACATCACATTAAAACCGAACCAGCCTACTGCTAAGATCCAAGCACCTAACGCTAAGAATGGAATGTTTGAAGGTGCAAAGGCAACAACACGGCCATCACGGTAGCGACCTTTACGAGAACCCAATACGATAATCGCAGCAAAACCAATCCAACCACCCACACCGTGCACCACAATAGAACCGGCAAAATCGTGGAATCCTGCACCAAAACTTGCTTCTAACCACCCTTGGAAGTTAAACCCTAACACCGTATTGCTGTTCCAGATAATGCCTTCGAAGAATGGGTATACCAACGCAACGATTAATGAAGATGCAATTAACATGGGGTAAAACTTAGCGCGTTCGGCCACACCGCCAGAGACAATCGCAGGGATCGCAGCGGCAAAGGTTAATAAGAAAAAGAATTTAACCAGCTGGTAGCCATTAGCATTAGCTAATTCACTCGCACCAACGAAGAAATCGAAGCCGTAAGCAATCTGGTAACCGACGAAGAAATACGCAATGGTCGAGATACCAAAGTCGGTTAAGATTTTAACCAAGGCGTTAACCTGGTTTTTATGGCGAACCGTACCCACTTCAAGAAAGGCAAACCCTGCGTGCATGGCTAAAACCATGATCGCACCTAATAAAATGAACATGGTATTTGAACTTTGAACTAAAGTTTCAACCGCACTCGATACACTTGCTATATTTTCAGTCGCCACATTAAGGCCCTTTGCTATTACTATCTTTGAAATGCCTGATTACAATGAATCAAACACCTAATATTTACTTAGACAAAGCAGGTATCGTACCAATTTGTCGACTTTGGCAAAAATTAAATAAAAAAAAGGCGCTTCATTACTGTGCAAGACCAGTAGTGAAGCGCCCTAGAAAGAAGCTCTACTTCTTCTTAGTATGACGAATCTCGAAGCAATGGTGAATATTTGCACGACGCGCATAGTCATTAGGCACTGATTTGGCGCTTACATTGTCGATAGTGAACTGTTTTAGTGCACTTTCATCCATATCGAACTTGCGCAGATTGTTCGAAAAGATCAATAAACCGTGCTTGGTCAAGCGTGCCATCGCCATTTCGATCAATTCAACATGGTCACGCTGAATGTCCAAAATACCTTCCATCTTCTTTGAGTTTGAAAAAGTCGGCGGATCCATAAAGATTAAATCGTATTTTTCATCTTCTGTTTGATCTTGAATCGTTTTCAACCACTCACGACAATCCGCTTCGATAAACTGATGCTTTTCATCCTTCTTCTGCGCTTGCTCTTGCGCGCCCCAAGGATTAGTCACGGCACGAGAGCTGCCACGCGTATTATCTTTGCTAGGCATCGCCGCAACTTTACCTTGATTGCCTTGCGTCGTTCTTTCCAACAAACCATTTAAACGAAAGTTGTCTTCAGCCCAGTTTAAATAGGTTTTAGATAAATCAACCGATGTGGTTGTTTTAGCCCCAGCAACCGCAGCATGCACACTGGCAGTTGCGGTATAACAAAACAGGTTTAAGAAACGTTGACCCTTAGCAATAGAGGCAATATTCATACGGGTTGGACGGTGATCCAAGAACAAACCTGTATCAAGGTAATCTTGCAGATTTACCCAAATTTTAGCGTTGCCTTCAATGACTTCCATACGGTGCGATTCAGCTTCTTGCTGGAAGTCACTATTACGCTGATATTGCTTTTTGCCTGACTGACGCTCACGACGCTTCAGTACAATGTTTTCTTTAGCGATACCGGTTACTTCAGGCAATACCGCCAAAAGATCCAAAATGCGACGCTCAGCTTTAGCCGGCTCAATGGTCTTAGGGGCTACATATTCTTGCACGTGCAGGCAATCGTTATACATATCGATGGCTACTGAGTATTCTGGCAAGTCAGCATCATAGATACGGTAACAACTAATATTCTCGCGTTTCGCCCACTTACGTAACGGCTTTAAGTTCTTCTTTAAGCGGTTAGCAAACGCTTCAACTGGACCTCTAATTGCCGTTGTCAGCACAGTCATAGAACGCTCATCGCAGGCATTAAAGACCAAGAACGTACAAGGTATAGCACCATTATAAAAGCTGTATTTCTTGTGCATTGGGCGGCGAATACTGCGCGCCAAATCTACATTACCGGTGATCATCGCCATACCCCAGTCGGGTAAGGTCGCACGAGTCACTTCATTCAACTCATTATATAAAGGCGCAAGCTGAGGCAGCTCAGATAAACGCTCACCATAAGGTGGGTTACAAATAATCAAACCGCCTTCTTTAATCGTCTTTTCACGCAACCATAATTCTTGGAACGACTTAGACTGAATTTGAACCTTCTCATCTAAGATGTCATCACCTACACCGGCGCGCGAGAAGTTAGACAGTGTCGCTTCAACCTGAAAAGGATTATTTTCGTAACCAAAGAACTGGCTTTCCATCGCCGCAAGACCATCTGTGCGGCGCTGGCGCGCTTCATCTACGATGGTTTTCCACACACTACGATCATGCAGTTTCAAAGCTTCAAAGCCCTGCACCTGACGATTCAAACCTGGAGCGATATCAGCGGCCATCAGCAAGCCTTCAATCAATAACGTACCAGAACCACACATAGGGTCGAGTAAGTTTTCACCCTTGGCCGCACGCGCAGGCCAACCCGCACGAATCAATAACGCCGCCGCTAAGTTTTCTTTTAACGGTGCTTGGCCTGGCATTAAGCGATAACCACGCTTATGCAAACTATCACCGGCAATATTAAGACTGATGGTGATACGACCATGACGCAGCTGCACTTCAATCTTTACGTCAGCGTCTTTATCAACATTTGGGCGAGCACCCACGTCAGCGCGGAAGCGATCACAGATAGCATCCTTAATTTTCTGACCACCAAACTGAGTATTATTAACAAACTCAGATTTACCGTGGAAATCGATACGAATGCTTTTATCAACAGTAAAGAATTCAGACCATGGGATGTCATACGCCGCATCATACATCTGGTCTATATCGTCTACCTGACTTTCTTTCAATGGCAGCAATAATCGGGTGGCGAGCCTTGTCCATAGACAAAAACGGTACGCCAGTTCAAGGTCACCCAACCAGCTAACGCCCAAGTGACTTTCTTTGATCACTTCGCCGCCTAACTGTCTGATTTCATCAGCTAAAAGTTGTTCTACACCTTTTGGACATACGGCAAATATTTCGCGCGGCTGACCCATTGTTAATTCTTGCATGCTCTGCACACCTAATTTGTCAAATAGCTGATTGTTTTAAAAACCAGATTTAATAGAAAAAAATAATCGTTACAGCCGAGCCGTTAACGCGGTACAACATGTCATGGCATTAAGAATATGAGTGCACATATTTAATGCCAGACCAAAAGCCTGCAAAGGTTTGCTTTAGGTTATTGTCACCTTTAGCTTCCAACCTTTAGCTTAGCAGGCTTACTGTTTAATATTTTGAGTGAGGATACTCTATGAAGAAACAGAAACGCGATCAACAGCAACGCGCTTTTACACGCGGTTACTTAGCCGGCGCCGAGCGTCGCTCCAAAGATCTTGCTCCAGCAGGTCCAGCCCATGAGTCATGGATGTCTGGTTGGCGAGAAGGTCGATCAGACAACTGGGACGGAATGACGGGCGTTTCTGGCATTCATAAACTAACTCTCTAACGTATTTATACGATAAATAATTCAGCTCTCCTCACCAGGGAGACAGTAAAATAAAGAAAGCCCAGCTTAGATCTGGGCTTTCTTTTATCTACAACATCTACCTTTCAAACTTTTACTGTTTCTCAGTGCAATGTTACTTAGCGCGAGCAAAACGAGCCGTAATAGCATCAACACTTTCACGAATCAACTCAGGACCACGGTAAATAAAACCGCTGTATATTTGCACTAACTGAGCACCGGCATCGATTTTTTCAACAGCACCGCTACCGTCTAAAATACCACCTACACCAATCACTGGCAGCTTGCCATCTAATGCAGCAACCAACGCGGCTACGGTTTCTGTTGCTGAATCTTCTAATGGTGCACCACTTAGTCCACCCGCTTCTGCGCCAAACTTGTGTCCTTCAACCCCTTCACGGGATAGCGTGGTATTGGTCGCGATAACACCGTCAATGTTATTTTTGATCAGAGTCTCTGCAACCAAGCGAACGTTCTCTTCGTCCATATCTGGGGCAATTTTCACCAATACCGGCTTGTAACCAAACTCTTCTGCCAATTCCAATTGACGCGCTCTAATCGGTGCTAATAGTTCATCAAGCGTATCGCCAAACTGTAAATCACGCAGTCCAGGAGTATTTGGTGAAGAGATGTTGACAGTAATGTAGGTCGCGTATTGATAAACTTTATTCAAACAAATCAGATAATCGTCTACCGCCCTTTCTACTGGAGTATCGAAATTTTTGCCGATATTAATGCCCAGCACGCCTTTAAATTTCGCTTTTTTCACCTGCTCAACGAGATGATCAACCCCTTTATTATTGAAGCCCATGCGATTAATGATCGCCTGTTTTTCAGCAAGTCGGAACAAGCGCGGCTTAGGGTTACCCGGCTGAGAGCGTGGTGTAATGGTACCGATTTCAATAAAACCAAAGCCTAAGCGGGCAAAAGCATCAATATAATCGCCATTTTTATCCAGCCCTGCCGCCAAACCTACTGGGTTTGGAAAGGTAATGCCCATCACGTCTACTGGACAGTCAGGAATTTTAGGTGCGATATAAGATAGCAAAGATAAGCGTTCTGCTGCGCCAAGCATATCAAGGCCTAGCTCATGAGAGGTTTCACCACTCATTTTGAACATTACTTTTCGTACCAAACCGTACCAATCGAGACCTGACATTATCTTCGCCTTTTGCCATTTGTTTAAAAGTTGTGAATACGCTAAAAAATCGCGCACAGTATACGACAAAGAGGGTTGTTTATAAACGACTAAAGCCTTATACCTTCGCATTTAACTGCATAATTCAGAGCAGCTAGATTCGTGGATAATCGCTTTCAGCAATTAATTTAGCGCAGTAATACCATCGAATTTGTTATTGCCATCAAAACAGATTCTAAAGGTGCCATGAATACCTTCATGGCCAACAACATGTTTCAAAATACCGGCTGGGAAACGCACAATTCGTCCGTCTGTCGCCGTAGCGACGACCGTTTGCACCTGCCCCTGATAAAAGGCGAGGTAATCTTCTCGTGAGATGTGGAGGGAAACGATGATTTCTTTCATAAGCAGGATAATAGCCAACCTCTATTATTCCAGCAAGCGTCTTATCTTCAAGCACTTATTCTTCAAGCCATGGGCCTAAGCTGATAGAATGCCGCTATGAATGAATTAAAAACACTAATCAGCCAGGCTTGGCAAAATCGCTCTGATTTAAAAGCACAATGGCTAGCAGAAGACACCGATTGCTATCGTATTTTCCACGGTACTAATGAAGGCCTACCAGGCACGACATTAGATCGCTACGGCCCGCTATTAATTTTACAAACTTTTCACCAGTCGGTTACCGATGATGAGCTTGCTCAGGTACGCGAGTTCGCAGCTAAAGAATTTTCTGATGTGCACTTCGTTTATAACGACCGCAGCGGTGACAACTCTCGTATTCAAGAAAGCTCGGCAGAGATCCATGAACTGGATGGCATGTCGATGGAGGCAAACGAACTCGGGGTTAAATATCGAGTCAAGGGCCGTCATCAAGGCCAAGACCCATGGCTATTCTTAGATTTGCGCTCTGGCCGCCGCTATGTAAAAGCTCATAGCGAAGGCAAAACAGTGCTCAACTTATTTTCCTATACTTGCGGCATCGGTATTGCGGCAGCAGTCGGCGGAGCCAAACGCGTTGTGAACGTTGATTTCGCGGAGTCGTCATTGGCGGTCGGTATGGAAAATGCCAAGCTCAACAACCTCAAGCAAGTTGAATTTATTCACTCCGATGTTTTTCCAGCCATTAAACAATTCGCTAACATGCCTATTGCCGTGCGTCGTGGCAAAAAGCTGCCTAAGTATCCAAAGCACAAACCAGAACAATTTGATTTAGTATTTTTAGACCCTCCGCGCTGGGCTAAAAGTGCTTTTGGTAATGTTGATTTGATTCGAGATTATCAGTCTTTATTTAAGCCAAGCTTATTAGCAACCAAAGCTGGCGGACAATTAATCTGCTGCAATAATGTTGCTCAAGTTGATCGTGATGAATGGCTAGAATCATTACAGCGCTGCGCGATTAAAGCAGGCCGCCCTTTAAAGAGTATTGAGATGCTATTACCCGATACTGACTTCCCTAGCCCTGATGGCAATCCACCATTAAAAATCGCGATATGCCAGCTTTAAATTAAGCATAAAAAAGCCCTCTATTTAGAGGGCTAATGATTCAAGCATTTACTTCCTCTCAGCCTCAACCACAATCAGTCGCAAGATGTTTACTCGCTTGGGCTAGGTCTAACAGTTCGCGCAATGCGACCGAATACATAGCGTATTCCGCTTTGTCTGACGCTCGCAGCTCATCCAACATTTTTTGCCAACGCTTAACCAAGTTTGGATGTGCTGTCTTCCAGCGCTCCATGAGATCAGCCATAGGGATATCGCCATTCTCTTCTGTATTCAATACTGATACCGTTAAAGAGCGCAACTGCCAGTCCATATCATCACGGAAAGCTTCTCGGGCTAACGCTTGCCAATGAGAACTCACCTCTAAGTTATTAATCTGCTCTAAGAACCAGTTTAATGACAGAGTTTCACCGACACAGAAGTAGGCTTCTGCAACACGCTCCACTGGACGCTTGGTTTGATGCGAAGCTTCAATAATTCCTAAGGCAGAAAATAATGAACTCGTACCTGCCGCAAGAGCTGAAACGTCCTCTGGCACACCTTGCTCAGTATATTGATCAAAACGCCCCTGCCAAGCTTCTTGGGTAGAACCTTGCAGCCATTGTGACAAATTATTTCTAACCGAATCTGCACTGGCTTTAAACGATTCTACTTCTGCAGCCACATCCATATCGGTACGACGATTGCGTAAGAACCAACGACTTGCACGTCGTACTAAACGCATTAAACGACTCATCATATCCGCCTGAACCTTGGCAGGAATCAAATAATCTAACGCTTCAATTTGAGACCATAAGTCATGCAATCCAAACACATCACGCGCGGCGATATAAGCACGGGCTACTTCGACTACGGTCGCGCCGGTTGATTCTGTTAAGCGATTGACAAACGTAATACCCATATAATTCACCAGGTCATTCGCCAACTGGGTGGCAACAATCTCAGAGCGTAATTTATGATTCATCACCGGGCCGTTGTAATCATCCACCAGCTTTTGTGGGAATGCAGTTTCAACTATTTGAGACAAGTAAGTATCTTGACTGATTGCCTCCAGATTTAAGCGTTCTTTTAAATCGGCCTTAGCGTAAGAAATTAAAATAGATAGCTCGGGCTTAGTCAGCCCCTGCTTTTTAACTTTCCGCTCAGTGAGGGTTTCTTCATCGGGTAAATATTCTAATGCCCGATTTAACTTACCGGATTCTTCAAAATCGTGAATCAAACGCACATATTCATCCATGCGCTCTTTGCATTCACGATGCGCCAAAGCAATCGCCTGCGTTTGTCGATAGTTATTACGAAGAACCAAATCTGACACAGCATCAGTCATCTGCATAAATAATTGATTACGCTGCTTCATTGTCATATCACCCGAAGCAACAATTTCGTTCAACATAATCTTGATGTTTACTTCATGATCTGAGCAATCAACCCCACCGGCATTATCAATAAAATCGGTATAAGAAGAGCCACCCGCAAGGGCAAACTCAATTCGCCCCAACTGAGTCATACCCAAGTTCCCACCCTCGCCAATCACTTTGGCACGAACTTCATTACCGTTGATTCTTACTGCATCTGTGGCTTTATCACCCACATCTCCATGACTCTCACTACTTCCTTTAATATAAGTACCGATACCACCATTCCAAAGTAAATCAACAGGAGATAATAATAACGCTTTGATCAATTCGGTCGGCGCAAGAACGTCTTCTTTAATATCAAAACGTTTTTTCATTTCAGGGCTGATATTGATTGTTTTTGCACTGCGGGAAAAAACGGCACCACCTTTAGAAATCAACCCTTTATCATAATCATCCCAAGTCGAACGAGGCATTTCAAATAAGCGTTTGCGCTCAATAAAACTAGCCGCAGAATCCGGATTAGGGTCAATGAAAATATGCATATGGTTAAAGGCTGCAGTTAAACAAATATGCTCTGATAACAGCATGCCGTTGCCAAACACATCCCCTGCCATGTCACCAACGCCGACAACGGTAAAATCCTCCTCTTGCACGTTTAAACCGCGCTCCCGGAAATGCCGTTGCACCGAGACCCAAGCCCCTCGAGCCGTGATGCCCATTTTCTTATGGTCATAACCAATCGAGCCACCCGATGCAAACGCATCACCTAGCCAAAAGCCACGCTCAACCGCAATCGCATTAGAGATATCAGAGAAAGTTGCCGTGCCTTTATCCGCCGCCACCACAAGATATACATCATCCTCATCGTGTCGAACAACCTCTACTGGCGGCACAACTTCACCCTCTACGAGGTTATCGGTCACATCCAATAACGAACTGATAAACGTTTTATAACAAGCAATGCCTTCTTCTAACCATTCATCACGAGACATTTCTGGCGTCAGGTTCTTCGCCACAAAACCGCCCTTGGCACCAACTGGGACGATCACCGCATTTTTAACTTGCTGCGCTTTCACTAAACCCAAGACCTCAGTCCGGAAATCTTCACCTCGATCTGACCAGCGCAGACCGCCACGAGCTACCTTGCCGCCGCGTAAATGCACACCTTCAACACGAGGAGAATAAACAAAAATCTCAAACATAGGCCGAGGTAAAGGCATGTCGCTTACTTTATGAGGGTCAAGCTTAAAAGCGATGTAATCTTTGGCATTGCCATTCTCATCACATTGATAAAAGTTAGTGCGCAACGTTGCTTTAATTAATTCTAAATATCGACGTACAATTCGATCTTCATTCAGCTGCTCGACATCATCGAGCGCTGCCATAATCTCACGTTCAATTTCGCCAAATGCCAGCTTTCTATGTTCAGCAGCCCAATCGGTATGTAAACCAAATCGTATTTCAAACGCCTTGACTAACAGCCTACTGATATTAATATACCGCCCTAACGTTGCCGCGATAGAAAACTCACTAATACCAAAGCGTATTTGCTTCATGTAGCGCGCATAACCACGCAGCATGGCTATTTCGCGCCAGCCAATTTCAGAGCCTAGTACCAACTTATTAAAGCCATCACTCTCGGCATGGCCATGCCAAATATTTCTAAACGTTTCATGGAACAAGCCTTTAACCGCTTGCATATCGATACGCTCTGCCAAGGTGTATTCCAATAAGAAATTATGAATCCAAACCTTGCGCCCATCGTCAAATTGCAAACCATAAGGATGCTCGCCAATCACTCGCAGCCCAAGATGCTCCAAAATAGGTAATACATCCGATAGTGGCAAAACATTATCAAGATTAAATAATTTAAAGCGTAATTGGTTATCCCCTTCTTCTAATTCGCGATAAAAACTCATCGCAATGCCTTTTTCCGGATGCTCACGTAAGTCTTCGATATGCTGAATATCGGCAACCGCAGTGCGGGAACCAAAGTCTTCCCGATAGCCCGCAGGGAAAGCCGAACGGTAAACTTGGTGATAACGGTTACCCTTTTCTTCTCCAACTTGCTCTATCAGAGCACTGTGCAGATCATCCCCCCAACTTCTGGCTGCCTGCTGAATTTTTCGCTCAATATCTTTATGATCAATATCGCCGCTTTCAGTATTTTTTAAACGCAATATAAAATGCGTTCGCGCAAGGATAGATTCTGAAAAGTGGGTATTAAATTCAACAAATTGTGGATCACAGGCTTCTTCTAAAACCCCTTGAATTTTGGTCCGCAGCTCGGTGTTATAAATATCTCGTGGGGTGTACACCATGCAATATAAAAACTTGCCATAGGTGCCTTTACGCAAAAATGCGCGAGTTTGACGTCGCTCTTGAATATTAAGAATACCCAGCGCGGTATTATAAAGTTGCTCAGAAGTTGACTGAATCAGTTCATCACGAGGATAAGCCTCTAAAATTCGGTTAATTTCTTTAGCGTTATGACTGCCTTTAGCAAAGCCAGATAACTTACGCACTTGCTGTAGTTTTTGACGAATTAATGGGATGTTATTGGGGCTGTCGATGTATACGATTGAGGTATAAAGCCCCATAAAACGAATACCACCAATAACCTCACCCTTTTCATTAAAGCGTTTTACCACTATGTAATCGGGATACGCCGGACGATGTATACGGCTACGCTCACCGGATTTAAAGAAATTGATGATTTCAGAACTTAAGACAAAGGCCTGAATTTCGTCTGGTAGCTCTTCTAAATTGCGACTGTTATTACTAATTTGATGAAACCTGAAACTCCCTAGATCACCACTTTCATCACGAACAATGTAGGTTTTCCCACCCTTTTTCTCGATCGAGAACTCATCACAACCCAAAAAAGTGAAATGATTATTTGCGAGCCACGCCAAAAAGTCTTGCGACTCTTTAATTTCTTTTTTGGGTTTATCACAAGGTAATCGATTCAATTCATCCGAAGTTCTTGCAACACGCTCTGTTAAAGTTGAAAAGTCCTCAACACAATGACTGACTTCATTAACGATTTGCACTAACGTTTTAGACAAATTATCTAACATTTCATTTTCAGTATGGCGATCAACTTCAATATAAATAATCGCTTCAGCCTGACTTGTTTCGGTGACGTTAAGCAAAGATGACGCTGTTTTTATTTTATATTTCTCATCACGCTCGACGTGAACCACACATGAATTGATTGAATGCACAGACATCTGCCGACGATTCAGCTCTAATCGCACGGAATCAATTAAAAACGGCATCTCTTTTGACAATACTTCAATCACCGTATGAGTTGATTGCCAGCCATGAGCTTCGAAGTCCGGATTAAAGACCCTGACCTTAGGTTGAGTAATATCGTTCTTTTGAATAAATAACCAACATGATACGGTTGCGCCGTATAAATCTTCTGGATTACGAGCGTTCAGATCCGCAGACGGGGCTCCCTCGTAATACAGCTCGGCAAAAAGCTTAATTCGCTCAGCTTGCGCTTTATCGTTGCGATCATCAATTAAACGGTTAAGAGCGGTTAGATCAGGTTTGTTCATTGGCTTGCTATTACTCATGAAAGCTATTCCTACTGTCTGGCAATATGGTTCCTTACTTTCAGCTTAGACCAAAGTTTTCTATTAGCGCTTGATTTAATACAAGGGGAGCTAATTAGCAATTATCCGCCTATCGATCAAATAACCATCAGATTATTATCTTTGCTCTTGTAAAGTAGTGTGAAGATGCGAACTTTCGCTTAATATCAGTCCTCATAAGCATTGACCTGAGCATTTCATTCAATAAAATCTTGTATGAAATCAAATAATTACATCGCAAAGAAAGTGAGCAGCAAAATGCAGCAAGGATTCAAACAGCTATCGCAAGCATTGAGCGCCAACATCATTGGCCAACAGCACTTAATTGAACGCTTATTAATCGCCCTTTTGGCCGATGGTCACTTATTAGTAGAAGGTGCTCCTGGCCTTGCAAAAACCAAAGCGATTAATGCTTTGGCCGATCATATAGAAGGCGACTTCAAACGCATTCAGTTCACCCCTGATTTATTACCCGGCGACATTACCGGTACTGAAATTTATCGTCCTGAAGAAGGCAGCTTTAAATTTCAACAAGGCCCTATTTTTCATAACTTAATTTTAGCCGATGAAATTAACCGCGCCCCTGCGAAAGTACAAAGTGCATTATTAGAAGCAATGGCAGAACGCCAAGTTTCGGTCGGTGGTAATACCATGAAACTGGAAAAACTTTTTCTAGTAATGGCGACCCAGAACCCTATTGAACAAGAAGGCACCTATCCATTACCTGAAGCTCAACTCGATCGCTTTTTAATGCACGTTGTTATTGGCTACCCAGACGCAGATGCTGAAAAAAAGATTTTGCGTCTCGTGCGTGGAGAGGCGATGGAACAAGCCCCTCACATTGGTGAAACAATGACCCAAGCGGATATTTTTGCCGCCCGCCAAGAAACATTAAATTTACACTTAAGCGAATCCGTAGAGCAATATATTGTGCAGCTGGTTATGGCAACGCGTAATCCTGAACAATACGGTGAAGATCTTGCGAACTGGATCGATTATGGCGCAAGTCCACGAGGCACCATCGCATTAGAACGCTGTGCCCGTGCTCATGCTTGGCTTAATAACCGTGATTTCGTTAGCCCTGACGATGTGCAAGCCATTGCCCATGATGTACTGCGCCATCGCATACTGCTGAGTTTTGAGGCAGAAGCCAGTGGCATGACCACCAATAAGGTAATCAACGAACTGATTACCCGTGTTCCGGTTGCCTAGCTATGGCTTTTACTCAAACAAAGAATAGTAGTAGCGGTCTATCAAAAGGCGCGCTAATCAGTACCGATAACCTGGTCGCTATTCGCCATTTAGCCAAACTTTTGCCCATTCATAAGCAAAAGAAGGTATTAAATGAAATGGCTGGCGTCCACACTTCGAATCTTAGGGGCCGAGGGGTGGATTTCTCTGAAGTACGAGGCTACCAAGCCGGTGATGATATTCGCGCGATGGATTGGCGAGTCACCGCGCGCACTCAAACCCCCCATATCAAGGTATTTCGTGAAGAACGAGAACGACCAGTCATGGTCGTATGTGATTTACGCTCGAGTATGTTTTTTGGTACCCAACATGCGTTTAAATCTGTCCTCGCCGCCGACATTACCAGCTTACTATCTTGGTCAGCATTGAATAATGGCGACCGCATCGGCGCATTGTTATTTGATGATCATCATGAGACCGATATTCGCCCAAAGCCTGGCCGCAAACAAGTTATGCATGTTTTACATGAGCTTTCGCAATTCAAACCAGCGCCTGCAAACACAACAGCAATAATGAATGCCACAACCAGCCGTTTAGCCGATATGTGCCGCCATACTCGTCGCGTTTCTCGACCTGGTAGCACGATTTATTTTATTTCAGACTGGCAAGATTTTGATACTGACTGTGAACGCCAACTGCATCAAATTAGTAAGCATAATGACGTTGTCGCGATTAATATTTTTGATGCCTTTGAAGAGAATATTTTACCTCTAGGTAGCTACCCTCTTACCGATGGCAAACAACGCTTACAGCTCGAATGCTATTCAAAGGCGCAAGGCTTAGAACATCAGCAAGCCTTTCAACAGCGCCAACAAGAATTAAAACAAAGGACCTTAAAACTGGGTGTCCCACTGATCAACTTACAAGCTCAAAATGACATTATTACGGAATTACGCAAAGGCTTAGGTTTAAGCCAAATTGCCATTAGTAAAGGTAAAAAATAATGCCTATCCCAAATCCCAACACTTCCCCAGCAGCGGATTTATCACAATTAAAAGACATTCATCTACCCGATACGATTACTGCCTGGCCAATTGCCTTTGGCTGGTGGACAGCACTCGTATTAACGGTATTGTTAGTGGCTGCTGCTATCTACTTTTGGCTGCACCTTAAAGCTAAGAATGCGAATAAAAAAGCAGCTCTCCATTTATTGAACTTGAAATACGAGCAATTCAAAGCCAATGCAGATACTCAAGCGTTTTTACAACACAGCAACCAAATATTAAAACGCTATTGCCTCAAACAATATCCAGCAGCCGTTGGTCTTTCTGGATTAGCGTGGACTGATTTTTTAATTCGCCATAGCGAGAAAACTTTTTTCAATGAAACTCTCGCTCATGCTATGAGTGAAGGGCTTTATCAAAAAAATTGCCAATACAATGTTGATGAACTTTATCAAGCCTGCTCGAGCTGGTTAAAAAACAATAAAGTCGTTGCCATAGACAAAACTACAGGACATTCAAATGATTGATTGGCACTGGCCATGGGCATTTTTTTTACTGCCACTACCGCTTATAGTTTTTTGGCTATTACCCAAAGTTAAGCAACAAGAAGCCGCCTTGAAAGTGCCTAAGCTCGATCTATGGCAAACATCAACTCAGGTCGCTCAAATACAAAGCCAGCAAACATGGCCGTCGTTAGTATTGCCACTATTATTATGGCTGGCGTTACTCACAGCGCTTGCGCGTCCGCATATTCTTGGCGATGTTGTTGAGCTTCCCACCTCCGGCAGAGACCTTATGCTAGCCATTGATATTTCAGGCAGTATGGCGATTGAAGATATGAAGTTGCAAAATCGTCCTGTCAATCGCTTATCAACGGTAAAGAAAGTACTAAACGACTTTGTCAGTCAACGCCAAGGAGACCGCTTGGGCTTAGTATTATTTGGTAGCCAAGCATACTTACAGGCCCCGCTTACATTTGATTGGCAAACCGTACAAACCTTAATGAACGAAGCGCAAATAGGCTTAGCCGGAAAGAAGACCGCTATTGGCGATGCCATTGGCCTAACCATTAAGCGTTTACAGTCACATCCTGAACAAAGCCGAGTGGTTATTTTATTAACCGATGGTGCAAATACCGCCGGAGAGGTTGAACCGCTAAAAGCAGCCGAACTGGCACAGCAAAGTAACGTCAAAATATACACCATTGGCCTTGGCGCAGATGCGATGGAAGTTGCTAGCTTCTTTGGCTCTCGCCAAGTTAATCCTTCCAGAGATCTTGATGAAGTAACATTACAAAAAATGGCCGACATCACCGGCGGCCATTACTTCCGTGCGCGCGATAGTAAAGAGTTGGAAAAAATTTATGACATGATTGATCAACTTGAACCCACAGAAAAAGATCCAGAAATTTTCCGCCCTCAGGTGAACATTTATTACTGGCCACTGGCCTTCGCACTTATTATTAGTTTTCTTATTTCACTGCAGGCACTTGGGTTATTTCGCTATATCGTTCTTAGCATTAAATCAGCCACCAAACAAAAGGGAGTTCAATAATGGAGTTATTTTTTTCGCAATTTCATTTATTACGTCCGTTATGGTTATTGCTGCTAATTCCGGCGCTGGTGCTTTTCGTCTTATTACTTAAGCGCCGTTTAGCTTCTGCCCGCTGGCACGGTATTATTGATGAATCGCTAATGCCGCATGTACTTGATCAAATGCCCAGTGAGCAATCACGCTGGCCACTGTGGTTTATTTTATTAGCTTGGATATTCACGAGCATCGCGTTATCAGGACCCGCTTGGGAGCAATTACCGCAACCGGTGCAGAAAAAAGACGATGCTTTGGTGATCGTTTTAGATATGTCGTTATCGATGGCCGCACAAGATGTAAGCCCCGACCGCGCAACTCGCGCACGTCAAAAAGTAATCGACATTTTAAAGCAACGTAATGAGGGGCTGACTGCATTAGTGGTTTATGCGGGTGATGCCTATACTGTAACGCCGCTCACCGATGATGCCGATACCATTATAAACTTGGTCCCCGCTCTATCACCTTTTATCATGCCTGCGATGGGCAGCCGCCCTGATAAAGCATTCGAACTGGCCGACAAACTTATTCATGCTGCTGGGTTAACTAAGGCCAACTTCTTATTAATGACCGACGGTATTCAAACAAAAGATATTGACCGTATAGAGAAAGTATTAAGCGATACAAAACATCAGCTCTCAATATTAACCCTGGGCACAGAAGAAGGTGCCCCTATTGCAATGCAAGAAGGTGGTTTCAAACGTGATAATAAAGGCAATATTGTTTTGCCAAAATTAGAATTAGACCCGATTAGAGAGCTGACCAGTCGATTAAATAGTCGTTGGCACCAGATGAGTTTTGACGATACCGACTGGCACTATTTATTAAACATAAACAGTCTTACGGATAAAGCATTGCAAACTGATGCCAATAAAAAGGGCTGGATTGATAACAACAGCCTGCAGGAAAAAAACTCATTAGAGCGACGGTTTGATTTATGGGCTGACCAAGGCTATTGGCTCATATTTATTATAATTTTTATTGCCACTTTTTCTTTTCGTCGTGGCTGGTTATTGTCGCTGGTATTTTTAATAACCCTGCAACCTGAAACAAGCTATGCCAGCTTATGGGACGATGCTTGGCAAACAAAAGACCAGCAAGCACAAAAAGTATTTACCCAAGACCCTGCAAAAGCGGCTGAGCTGTTTGAAGACCCCAACTGGAAAGCATCGAGCCTCTATCGTGCAGAAGAGTATGAAAAAGCGGCAGAGAGTTTTAATATCGACACGGCGACAGGCCATTTTAATCGGGGTAATGCCTTAGCCCATGCGGGTAAGCTTGAAGAAGCAATCAAAGCGTATGAGCAGTCTTTAGAACTGAATAACGACCTAGCAGATGCCGAGTTTAACAAAGCGCTGGTTGAAAAATTATTGCAACAGCAAGAGCAGCAAAAGTCGGATGAACAGCAAGAGTCCGACGAAAAACAAGATTCTGACGAGCAGCAGGATTCAGACCAGAAACAAGACTCCGGTAAAGATAAATCTGATCAAGAAAAATCTGATGATAAAAATTCTGACTCTCAAGACTCAGACCAGCAGAATTCTGAAGAAAAGAGCTCCGAAGAAAAAGATTCTGATGAACAAAATACTGAAGAGAAGAAAGCTAAAGAAAAGGAAACTGAAAAATCAGAGGCCGATAAAAAAGCTGAGCAAGAACGCAAAGAACAAGCGGAAAAAGATACACAAGCTACTCAGAGTGAGGCAGAGAATAAGCCCTCTCGAGAAGAAAAACAGGCATTAGAACAGTGGCTCAATCGTATTCCCGATGACCCAGGCGGTCTATTAAAACGTAAATTTTTATATCAATACAAACAACGTGATCATCAAGACGAAGGCGAAGTCTCATGGTAAGACATAGTATGGCAAAGAAGCCCCTCACCCAATTATTCGCAATGCTAACCCTAGCATTATTATTGTTAACCAATAACGCTATGGCAGGCACACTAACCTCCAGTGTTGATCGTAAAGAAATCACCGAAAATGATAGTTTTCGTTTATTTTTACGCTACGACGAACAAGTCGCTTTTGGTCAGCCTGATTTAACTGCGCTGAAAAAAGACTTTCGAGTGATTAGCCAACAGCGTGCTAACCAATTTCGCTCAATGAATGGCAAAACCGTATCGTTTACAGAATGGACCTTGCTACTTTCGCCATTGCGAACCGGCTCTTTAGTGATTCCAGCAGTAGAATTTGACGGCCAGCTCAGTCAAGAAATCCAAGTCACCGTGAATGAATTATCACAAACGGTAAAAGATCAAATTGCCAAAGAATTCTTTTTTGATATTACCGTCGACAGTAAAGATACCTATGTGCAGGCTCAGGTTATTTACACAGAAAAATTGTATTACAGCGTCAATCACGAAGATGCAACACTGTCTGAATTTAAAGTAACCGACGCCCACGTTATGCCGTTAGGAGAAGTTCGCCAGTACGAAACCACCATTAATGGTCAACGCATGGGCGTTTATGAACGCCGCTTTGCTATTTTTGCCGAAGAGAGTGGTGAGATGGTTATTCCAGGACAAAAGTTCACCGCCAACATAGTGAACTCTTACAACCGCTGGAGCAGAGGCCGCCCCGTCTCTGTCGTCGCCAAACCTATTCGAATTAAGGTGAAATCGACTCCTAGCAGCTACCCTCAGGCACCTTGGCTGCCGAGCCCACAGATCAAAATCGCTGATCGCTGGAGCAAGCCTTATAGCGAATGGCAAGTAGGCGAGCCCGTAACCCGCACAATTACGATTAATGCCCGAGGGCTTTCTGGCAGCCAGTTGCCAGAACTCAAATTACCGGTAGTAGACGGTTTGAAATATTACCCAGATCAATCCGAGCATAATGACAAAACCGATAGCCAAGGGATCCAGGGGGTTCTACAGCAATCGCTCGCGATTGTGCCAACTCAAAGCGGTCGTATAACCATTCCTGAAATGCGTATTCCGTGGTGGAATCTAGAAACTAATCGCCTTGAATACGCCATTTTGCCCACTCAAACCGTTACCATCGCAGCCCCTGAAAATGCACTAAGCGTTGGCAGTAGCCAGCAAGCGGAGACGCAGACTGGCACTCTTTCAAGTACGACAAACAACCCTGCACTGTTGAATAATCAAAATACAGGTTATTGGATCGCCGCCACTTTGTTTTTACTCATCAGCAATGTAATTAGCGCTTTTTTACTATGGAACAAAAGCAGCCTGCCCGTTGAAACGGCTATTAAGAGTTCAGAGCTTTCTAGTAAAGAAAGATTGAAGAAGGTCAAGCATGCTTGCCAGAAGAATGACCCTCTCTTGATTCGTCAAAGTTTAAAAGAGTGGTCACAGCAAGAGTTTGGTATTAGCAGTTTAGATGAGTTGGCGCAGCAGTTTAACAATACTCTACTCAGCAATAGCTTGAGTGAGTTAGACAGCGTGCTTTATCAGAATCGAGAAAACAGCGCTTTTAATGGCCAATTATTGTGGAATAATTTATCCCAAGCCATTAAGAAAAAGTACTCCAGCACCTCAAATGACCAATCAGAATTAAGTCCGCTTTATCAATAAAGCGGACATTCTCTTGGATAATCAGGTGCCTAAGCCGCCTGATTATTGTCTGGCTGAATGATCGGTGCAGAAAATTCTCGCTTGGCTACCGCTAAGCGTTTCCATAGTGCCATGTGCTCAGGTAAAGCATCTGGAGATCGAGTAATTCCTAAGGTTATGGCTGCTTCTTCCGGCAACGCTTTTTTACCATCCTGTAAAAATACGGCCTTAACCAATCCATAAGCATGAATCTTACCGTCAGCAATAAAACGCTGCTCTAAATAGAAGTATTTTTCATCCCAGCCTAAATAACGAGTTTCAACGTGAAATTTTTTCCCCAACCGAATCTCACGGATATAGCCCATTTCTATACCGGCCACAATAAAATTCAATTTCTCTTTCAGCATCACATCCCAAGTCCCCGTTTGCACAGGGTGATCCCAGCGCGCACGCTCCATGAACACCATATAACGTGAGTTATTGATGTGCATATTGAAATCAATATCCGTTAGACCTACACGAAAATTACGCGTAACCGCATTCATAAAAGGCAAAGGTTGAAAGCGCTTGCTCATTTTATTGCGCTTATTGAGCACAACAGAACGTAATATTTCACGGATCATAGACAGACAACTCTTACTTAGCAGACAAATAAAGTGGCGCATTCTAGCCTACTTGCGAAAATTGTCACCCTTAGCAGACCCAATTACTCACAATCAAGCTGACATTTAATTCATGCTCTTACTGATTAGTAACTTATAACCAGCCTCTATCCTCTTCATAAACCCCCTTTTTCGGTGCTATTTTCGTCCACTTTCTTGAGAGATTGGGGTTTTCCGACTATTACTTAGGTAATGTATTTTTCGGCGACTTATTACTATGGCACTTCCTGTTCTTATTTGTGACGACTCCAGTTTCGCGCGCAAACAGATGAAACGAGCACTTCCCGATGACTGGGACATAGACTTAACATTTGCAACCAATGGCGTGGAAGGCGTAGAGGCCATTCGCCAAGGAAAAGGTGAGGTTGTCTTTCTTGATTTAACCATGCCAGAGATGGACGGTTACGGCGTCCTCGAGACGATTCGTAAAGAAGACTTACCAGCAATGGTTATTGTTGTCTCTGGCGACATCCAGCCCGATGCGCAAGAAAGAGTAAAAAAGCTTGGTGCAATGGCTTTTATTAAAAAGCCCATCGATAAAGCGAAAGCCACAGAAATTCTTACCGAATTTGGCATTTTATCGGCGGCTAAATAATGGGAGCTAATGCAATGACAGCTTTAATCAATGAAGAGCAACGCGACTGTTATCAAGAAATTACCAACGTCGCGATGGGGCAAGCCGCGGATCGCTTAGCAAGGCTGCTAAACGTTTACGTTATCCTCCCTATTCCCAAAGTAAATATGATCAGTGCCAGCGAACTGCATATGGCGCTAGCCGATACCGCCAGCAATGAAAATGTTTCCGCTGTATGCCAAGGTTTCATTGGCTCAGGGATTGCCGGTGAGGCATTACTGGTATTCAACGATGCGAGCTTTTCAGATTTAGCACAACTGATGAACTATAAAGGCCCTCTCGATCGCCATGGAGAATTAGAGCTGTTAATGGATGTTAGCTCGGTACTTATTGGGGCCTGCATACATGGTATTGGCGAACAGTTAGAAATCACCTTCAATCAAGGCCATCCTGTCGTTTTGGGTCAACATTGCCATGTTGACGATCTGGTTAAGTCAGGCAACCATCAATGGTCACAAACCTTAGCGATCGAAATACACTATGAAATTGAAAACGTGAATATAAACTGTGATTTGTTATTACTGTTCACAGAAGATTCAGTGGCAAAAATTAATCAACAAGTCGACTATTTATTAGACTAAGGGATTGATAATCGGATGACCAAAGCAAGCTTTGAATTTGCAGAGATGCACTGGCTGATGGATGTACTGCAAAGTATTGATGTAGGCTTAGTAATTTTAGATAGAGAATACAAGATTCAACTGTGGAATGGTTTTATGGAAAATCACAGTGGCCTTCGCCCTGATGAAGTCCACGATAAATCGCTCTTTGAATCCTTTCATGATATTCCAGAAACATGGTTTCGCCAAAAAGCAGAACCCGTGTTCGAATTAAAAACCCGAACCTTTACCATTTGGGAACAGCGCCCTTATCTGTTTAAGTTTAAGAATTACCGCCCTATTACAGGTCGAGCTTCGACCATGTATCAAAACAGCACAATAATTCCTTTAGAATCCATCGATGGTAGTGTTAAACATATTTGTTTAATTATTTATGACGTCACTGATATTGCAGTTAACCAAGAAGACCTCACAAAAGCTAATGGACACCTAGCTTACCTCAGTCAGACTGATGCGTTGACTGAGTTATTTAACCGCGGTTTTTGGGAAGAGGAATTTCAACGTGAACATAAGCGCTGTATTCGCTCTCACAACCCAAGTTCCTTGGTTATATTTGATATCGATCATTTCAAAAACGTCAATGATACCTACGGCCACCAGGCCGGTGATGAAGTCATTAGAACCCTAGCATCAATGGTAAGGCAAACTGCTCGGGAGACCGATATATGCGGCCGCTATGGCGGTGAAGAATTCACCATTCTATTAGTGGATACTGACGCGGCGGCGGCGGCTCACTTTACCGAGCGCCTACGTAAAAAAGTTGATGCATTAACCGTGGTTGTCGGTGAACACGAAATAAGATTCACCATTAGCTCTGGCATTGCTGAATATTCAGATAATTTCAAAAAGCACACGCAATGGATTGAAGCAGCCGACAAGGCACTCTATCACGCCAAAGAGAACGGTCGAAACCGCACAACCGTCTATCAGCATAAATAAGACTGAACAAGGCAAGCTCTTTGGGCTTGCCTTTCCTTGCTAATTACAGATTATCGCTAACTTTTGTTATGATCATTCTATTTAGTTCATAACAAGGTACTTCTTTCACGTGACGAGCTTTCAACTTAGAGATTATCAACAAGAAGCCGTTGCTGCGACGATTAAGCACTTCCGCAAAACAAATGAATCTGCAGTCATTGTATTACCGACAGGATCAGGTAAAAGTCTGGTCATTGCTGAACTCGCTCGCCTAGCAAAACGCAAAATACTGATTCTGACTCACGTAAAAGAATTGGTAGAACAGAATCATCAAAAATATGAAAGCTATGGCCTAACCGCTGGCATCTATTCCGCAGGATTAAAGCAAAAGAACACTCAGTACCAGGTAACGTTTGCTAGCATTCAATCGGTGGCTAGAAATCTTGCAGATTTTAGTCAGCAATACTCATTAATTATTATTGATGAATGCCATCGTGTAAATATGGCGAATAATAATAATCAACCTGCTGAGAAAGAGAAAGAGAAAGAGAAAGAGAAAGAGAAAGAGAAAGAGAAAGAAAAGGACTCACAAGACCTTAATCAATATCAAAAAATCATTCAGCAACTGAAACAAATCAACCCCGACATTAAACTCTTAGGTCTTACTGCAACTCCGTATCGGTTGGGCATGGGATGGATCTATCGCAAGCACTACCGTGGTATTGTACGCAGTGAAAATGAGCGACCGTTTGAGCACTGCATTTATGAACTGCCTCTGCGCTACTTAATTAAGCGCCAGTATTTAACCGAGCCTAAATTAATTGACGCCACCATTGAGCATTATGATTTTAGCCAACTTAAAGAAAATTCATCAGGGGAATACAATCCTACCGATGTTAATAATTTATTAAATAAAAACCACCGAGTTACCCAAGGAGTTATTGAGCAAGTTATAGATCTCGGCGAGACACGCTTGGGCATTATGATCTTTGCCGCCACTGTCGATCATGCAAAAGAAATATTTAGCTATTTGCCCGCCCAGCAAAGTGCATTAATTACTGGCGCAACAGATGGCACTGAACGTGACAATCTAATCAAGGCATTCAAACTCAAAGATATTAAATACCTGGTTAATGTTTCTGTCTTAACCACCGGCTTCGATGCCCCTCATGTCGACATGATAGCCATATTACGCCCTACTCAATCGGTCAGTCTCTACCAGCAAATAGTCGGTCGTGGACTACGTTTGAGTGATAATAAAAAAGACTGCTTAGTCATTGATTATACCGGTAATAATTTCGATCTTTATCAGCCTGAAGTTGGAGAGAAGAAACCTAATAGTCAAAGCCAACCAGTACAGGTCGCTTGCCCGAGCTGTGAGTTTCCTAATATATTCTGGGGAATTTGTGATGATGAAGGACACCTAGTTGAACATTATGGCCGACGCTGCCAAGGGCTTATTGAAGATCCAACTGGAGATGAAATTGAAGCTCAAGGCAAAGGACATCAATGCGATTATCGCTTTGTGTTCAAAGAGTGCCCACATTGCGGTGGTGAAAATGACATTGCCGCGCGCACTTGCTTGCAGTGCAAAGAAGTATTAGTTGATCCTGATGATATGTTAAAAAAGGCACTTCAACTTAAAGATGCAAAAGTCATTCGCTGCGCAGGGGTTAGTTTAGAAGAAGGGACCGGAAAGAATAAAGGGACGTTAAAAATAATTTATCACGATGAAGAAGGCGTAGAACTGAGTGAATCTTTTGATTTTTCAAAATCAAACCAAGTTAAAGCATTCAATACAATTTTCTCTAAGCGTCTTAATGCTTATATTCGTAATACATTAGGTACCAACGAATCATTCGAGATAGATAACCTACAACAAGTCATGAAACTATCAACTGTATTTCCCTGTCCTGACTTTGTTATTGCAAGAAAGCAAAAATATTATTGGAAAATTAAAGAAAGGTTATTTGATTACCAAGGGCATTACCGTAAAGCCAACCAGCTATAAATTTATTTATTGATAATGGTAAAAATCATAGCTTTTGAGCAGTGCCTCATAATCTGAATGATTTTTAAAAAGATGTAATTCTTTGGCGAACAATTCAGAGATTTTTTTCAACCGTTCATTTTCATCATCAACTTTGGCAAACGCGATGTATTGCGGGTCCGAGTCGACGGCGGGTGACAATGCAACGATGCCTTTGAAATCACCCTGCTCTTTTGCGCCTAAAAACTCTTGATAACTGACCATGGCTAGATCATGGCGTCTAGTTCTTAGCATTTCCTCAATGTCATCGTCATGCAAAACAACATCACGCTGCAAGTGCTTCATACTATCAAAGTACTTGCCATGGCTATATCCCATCTGCACGCCAATAACCACATTTTCAAGTCCCGACAAACTGTGATCAAACTTAAATTCATCCGCCCTTTCTTCTAATGCAAGAAAGACCCATTTAGTATCCGATAAAATATTAGCCGCATGATAATAAGAAAACTCAGCTCGCTCTTCGGTATAACCAAAATAGACAATTGCATCAACCTTACCCGTTGAGAATTCCTTAATAGCACGTGGCCAAGGAATTGAGATAAACTCTACTTCAATGCCGAGCTTCTCGGCAGCATACTCGATCATATCGATATGCAACCCTGTTAGACGACTATTTCTAATCATTTCCAACGGTGGGTAATTACCAATACCGCGTACAATCGTCAGCCTTTCAGTAATATTTGTCGTTGCTTGAGGCATTTTTTTATCAGCCTGAAGCAAGAATTGCTTATCTTGAGCATAGCTCTGTGACGCTAATAACAACACAATAACGCAGGAAAACCAGCGAGCCGATTTTCCTGCTAATAATAATAAATTCATTTATTAACTATGCTGTGGCAAATGAGAACTGAGCATTAAACTGCTGTAAACGTTTATTTTGCAACTTCAAGCAATCTTCAATTTCAATGAAACGCGCATGAAGTGGAGCCCCTTGCCATTTCTCTTGCAAAGACTTACAAGTTTGCTGGTACTTTCCAGTTTGTAACTCTGTCCACTCATTTAATAACATTTTAAAGTCATCATATTCTTTTTCCAATGTCAGCTTCCACTGATCAATATGATCAGAAAATTGATCTGTACTGCTCGCTTTCGCTAACTGTTCATTGGCACGCTTAAATTGCATTTTTACTTTCGCACGCTGAATTTTAAAATCAGGCACTTTCTTTAAATTTTTTGTTAAGCCAACCCAAGAACACGCTTTGATAAACCATTTAGTTGGATCCCAGTGGAACCAGCGAATGCCATTACGATAGTCCGTTTGGAAGATATGATGATAGTTATGATAGCCCTCACCATGGGTCAAAAAGGCAAAAAAGGTATTATCACGAGCGGTATTATCATCCGTATAAGGCTGAGATCCCCATTTATGGGCAATTGAATTGATAAAGAAGGTTATGTGGTGAGCCAATACTAAGCGCGCCACACCCGCTAGCAATAGCATCCCTACGACATCGCCAAAAACTAACCCTAAAATAATCGGTATACCGAAGTTCATACCCAAGGTAATCGGTAAATAATATTTGTATTGCCACATAACAATAGGGTCGTTCATTAGGTTTTTGACGTTATCAAAATTAACCTGACCACTTGGATATTTACGCAGCATCCAACCCATGTGAGAAAACCATAAGCCACGCTTAGCTGAATAAGGGTCTAGCTCAACATCATCACAGTGACGGTGATGAACTCGATGGCCAGAGCACCAGTCTAAAATGGTATTTTGCATGGCAGTAGCACCCCACAAGGCATACCAGACACGCAGAATAGGATGAGCATCATAAGCATTATGCGACCAAAGGCGGTGATAGCCACCCGTAATAGACATGCCCGTTAGCCAAGTAATAGTGATAAAAGCCACAATCGCAGAGGTATTGTAACCGTACTGAATGCCATACCAAGGTACCAAGGTCAACAAGGCCAAGGTACTGGAAGCAAACATAGTCACAGGGATCCAGTTAATTGGTGGTTTTTGCTCTGTATTTTGTTTATTCATAAACAACCCGATTTAAAATCTACTTAGAATCTAATTACAATAATATGCACTATCATACCAGCATGTGAATCCTGCGGGTAAATCTTAGCGACATATTAACCGATTTTAACTCAGCGAACATCTGTTCTTCTTAATTAAATCGTGTTCAAGATCAATTTCTAAGTTAAGTCTGGCTGGTCAACTAAAAATGAGCAAACTTTCTGTTACTCACTTTTAGCTATACAACCAGACTTTCCTGATTTTCGTCGATCTAATGCGAATTACTTACCGCTGAACTTAGCCTCTCGACGCTCAAGAAATGAACGAATGCCTTCTTGCGCATCGCTACTCTTCATCACCTTAGGCAGGTCGGTAAACAAGGTTTTCAACGCGGCTTCTTGGCCATGAACCCGACAGGTTTTAGCTGATCGTAAAGCGGCCTGTACACCCAATGGCGCGGCCTTGGCTATTTTCTTAGCGATTGAGCGTGCATGTTCATGCAACTGATCTCGCTCAACCAACTCTTGCACCATCCCCCACTCCAACGCTTGCTGTGCCGTGAACTCATCGCCCGTTAAGATGTAACGTTGGGCATTACTCCAACCAATCTCTCTAGGCAAACGCACCGTACCACCACCACAAGGATAGATACCACGCTGCACCTCTAACTGAGCAAAACGTGCTTCTGGGGTCGCAATACGAATATCGGTATTCAGTAGCAACTCCAAGCCCGAGGTATAACAAATACCCTGTACCGCCATAATGACAGGCTTAGTCAATACCTCACCTTTATTGCCATATGGATCAAGATGCTCAGGAGGCATGTCTGGGTATTCACCATTGGCAAAAATAGGAGCCCACCTGTCCAACTCCAAACCAGAACTAAAATGCTTACCATTAGCCTGCACTACGGCAACTCGTAACTCATCATCATGCTGCAAGCGATACATCGCCTGGGCTAATAGAAAATAGCTCTCAGGGTCCAGCGGATTGTACATTTCTGGGCGATTAAAGGTGATCGTCATAATGTGATCACTGACTTCTACAATTAACTTTTCACTCATAACGACACCCATAATTTTTTAACAATATTATTAAATTTAATCATTTATACGATCAAAACCAATCCGCTTGCATTGACATACACGTCTCATCAAAACCTTGTAATAAATTGGCTTGATGCGTGACTTTAGGCAACTCCCAGCGAATAAAGTATTGAGCAGCTTGTAGCTTGCCTGCTAGAAACTGCTGATCCTCGGCAGAATCTGTATTTTCAAATGCCGATATCGCTTTGTCGGCCATTTCGATCCACAACCAAGCAACAACCATTTTACCCATCATATCCAGATAGACCGCGGAATTAGCTAAGCCTTTTTCAACCTCACCTTTCTGTAACGCGCCACCTAGAGTCATTGTGGTTTTAATAAACAGATCGAGATACCCTTGATATTCAGAAACCAGCCCAGCCAATGCGGGTTTTTCTTTCGCTGACATCAATGTTTTCTGGATTTTCTGTAATAATAACTGCTGGCCTTTGCCATTATGCAACCATAGCTTTCGTCCTAATAAATCCAACGATTGAATACCATGAGTACCCTCATGAATTGGATTTAAACGGTTATCTCGGTAACACTGCTCTACAGGGTAATCTTTGGTATACCCCGCTCCAGCCAATACTTGAATGGCTAAGTCATTCGCTTTTGGACCATAATAAGATGGGAATGATTTAACGACGGGGGTTAATAAATCTAATAGCAAACCACTATCAGCATCACCACCCACTTCCGACTCATCCACTAAGCGCGCGGCTAACAGGCACAAAGCGAGTGATCCTTCGACAAAGCATTTCTGCGCTAATAACATGCGCTTCACATCGGTATGTTCGATGATATTTAACGGTTTACTGTTTGGATCTTTACTCGCAACAGATCGACCTTGTGGACGATTTTTCGCATAATCTAGCGATTCCAAGTAACCACGATAACCAATCATCGCCGCACCAGTACCCACACCAATACGCGCTTCATTCATCATTTTGAACATATATTTTAAGCCATGATTAGCTTCGCCAATCAAAAAGCCTTGGCATTGGTTATTATCACCAAATTGAAGCACGGTACTGGTCGTGCCGCGATAACCCATTTTATGCAATAAGCCAACAAGCTTCACGTCATTTGCCGCGCCCAAAGAGCCATCGTCATGTGTCAGTATTTTCGGCACGATGAATAATGAAATCCCTTTTGCCCCTTGTGGTGCGCCTTCGATTCTTGCTAATACCAAATGCACAATATTTTCTGTAATGTCTTGATCTCCGCCAGAAATGTACATTTTCTGGCCTTTGATACGATAGCTGCCATCGTCTTGCGGGGTTGCTTTTGTCGTGAGATCTCCTAAAGACGAGCCGACATCAGGCTCTGTCATCGCCATGGTGCCAGAGAAACGGCCATCAAACATTGCCGGTAAATATTTTTTCTTATGCTCATCAGCGGCAAAAGCATTAATTAAATTGGCCGCCGCACTGGTTAAAAACGGGTAACCAGATGTTGAAGGGTTCGCCGACATGAAGTAGCTAACACACGCCGTATTAATAATGGCAGGTAACTGCATACCTCCATCATCGTAACTGTGTCGCGCAGCCAATAAACCTGATTGCGAATAATGCTTCCAAGCAACCTTAACTTCATCAATAGTGGTTACTTTATCACCATCAAATTGTGGCTCGTTAGCATCCGCTTTCGCGTTATGGGGTAAGAAGTATTCGGTGGCAATTTTTTCGGCCGTGGCGATAACGCCATCGAATGTCCCTTTATCATGATCTTGATAAAAAGGCAGCTCGGTTAACTGCTGAGCTTGAAAAACGTCATACAATAAAAACTCTAAATCTTTCGCATTAATTAAGTTCGACACAATTATCACCCCAATAGTAAATCTGAAGTCTAGTATCCGACTTGCCAAGAGGCCTTTGAATTGTCAATATAGACACATATAGAGCTGATACTGCCATTAAGTACACTAAGCATTCCCTAAAGCACCTTTTTAGATTCATAAGTGCCAAAGCTTCATTGACCACTTGAGCATTGAGTAAGAAAACCCAAATTATGATAAATATTTATGTATTAGGCTTTGATCAAGCGCTTGCATCCGCCATCACTGGCATCGTTGATCTTTTTGCGTTAGCTGGGGTTACTTGGAATCGCATTCAGAATCAAGAAACCGCTATGGCTTTCAATGTTCAATTGGCCAGCCATCACGGTAAAAATATTCACTGCATTAATAATTTAAAACTGGCGCCACATTGTAGCTTCGATGATTTAGAAAATACTTTAGATCACAATACCTCCGATAGCTTAGAATCAAACATATTAGTCGTCCCCACCATCGGCGGGCCAATTCAGCAGGCGCTGGATAATAATCCAGAGCTGATACAACTATTAAGAAAAGCACATCAATCGGGCTGGACCATTGCAGGTAACTGCACCGGAAATTTTTTGTTAGCTGAAGCGGGGATATTAGATGGTAAAGCCGCAACCACACACTGGGGCTTTGAAACTGAATTTAAGCAACGCTTTCCTCAAATAAACCTGCAAGCTGACCAACTGATTACTCGCGATGAAAATATATTCTGCGCCGGTGGTGGGATTGCCTGGTTTGATTTAGGGTTGCATATTATTGAACGCAGTATTGATTTTGAAACCGCCATGCAAACAGCAAAAGCGTTTGTGATTGATTATCGCCGTGATAGCCAACTGTCTTACTCATTAATGCGCATCGCCAAACCGCATCAAGATGATCTCGTCAACAAAATTCAAGCCATTATCGAACAAGACTGCACCCTTTCTCTGAGCATTGAAGATTTAGCAACGCAGTATAATGTTTCTCAGCGCACTCTAATTCGAAGATTCAACAATGCTTTAGGCATGCCACCGAATACTTACCTGCAGTCGGTCCGTATTGAACGAGCGAGAAAGATGCTAGAAGAAAGTGATTTTAATGTTGATACTGTGATGAATAAAATTGGCTATGAAGATGCGAGTTCTTTCCGGCGTTTATTTAAAAAGAAAACGGGATTAACGCCGACTGAATATCGCAATCGATTCAGTCGACGATTATAGCGCTATGTTGATTACGCTTGATTCATCACTAACAGAAAACTACCGTTAACAAAAAACCTTAATTCCCCCAAGACCATTGCTGATTGCCGCCATGGTGTTTCGACCAAAAGGCAACTTGTGAACCATTGTCAGTGCCATACGCATCAACCGCAATCAAATTGTTGGAGCGAGGCACTAATTGAGCGCCTTCAAAATCCCACAGCTGATTGATATTATTTTCATCGCACTGCCACATATGAAGTCCACCACCAGAATAAGCTTGGCCCATATTATCAAGGCAATATTCAGGGTTAGCCTGATTGCGTAACAAACCGCTATCTTGATCTAACGCCCATTTCTGCCATGCAACATTCGCACATTCCCATAACAAAGCTTGCTTACCATTAGATGGGCTAGCGCCTTCAAAATCTAAGCACTTGTTAGAACGACCATCACGTAATTCTTTATAAACTAAAGAGGTTTGTACCTCTCCTGCTGGTGTATCAAAACTAAGATTACCCACCATCGCAAAATGATCTGACAAATCGTACTTGGTAAAGACATCAGCATGAATACTGCGCGGTGTCAGTACCTTAGATTCAGAGCTAACAGGCTGAAGGTGCGCAGTAGAATATAAAACATAATCTAAGTTTTCTGGCGCGCCATCGGTCCAATTATTAACATAACCGTTATAGGTATACGGATAACCGCCATTACGCGGCACTTCTTCAGCATTCAATACATTCAACATCGTATTGTATTCTTGCGGAAAGTTAATTTTGTCGACGTTCAAGTCACCCGCAATGATCACAGGTTCATCTGAACTAATAGATCGGCTATCGATAAAATTACGCATCTGCTGAAATTGGTTTAAGCGTGTTGCTTGGTTTTTATCGGCGGTCCACGCTTGCGTATGGCTGCCAAAAATATGGTAAGGATTTCCACCCTTATTAATTTTGGCGTAGATCACACCCTTCGCTGACATACAGTCTTCTGCATCACAATCATCAAACGCAATTTGAGATTCACTATCAATAGGCCAGCGGCTAACAATTAAAACACCACCATCCTCAAGTGAACCAGAACGATCGACCACTGATGTTTGATAAGGATATTCAGTTTTAAGTGCATTCAAGAAAGTACTACGCCGACTGTTATCAAACAGCTCAGAGAAGACAATCGCGTCATAACCATTGAGTTTATCTTTCAATAAATTCAAGCGTTCACTCACGCTTTTAGAAACCAAGCCCGGTAATAAGGCCCAAACGTTATAAGCCAAAACATTAAGGTTATTATTGGTACCGCGTACTACCGCTTCTTCTTTTGGGTGAATAACATAGTAATAATCATCGCCATTAACGCGAGCATTCTCAGCTTTAAAAGCAATGGTTGAGTCTGCGCCAGCAAAGCTTTGCTTCACAGAATGAATATTTCGATCATCATACCAAGGAGACTGTTGGGTACCGTGCCAGATATCACTAAAATTCCAAGTGCCGGTTAGCTTTTGTTGCAGCATTGCCGTACTGCCATCTTCCGCTGTCACTGTGGTATCAAAGTAATAATCTTTGCCCCACTTAATCCCCGTATCACGATTGGTTTCTAAATAGCGGACCGTACCTAATGGAGGCACTGAGGTGGCATGCTGTTTCCAATGCTCGCCTTTTACTAAAGAAGAGCCTCGTTGATTGACGGTCAGGTCTAGAGTTTGATTGGTATTGTTTGTTAGATAAATATAGCTTTCGGCCCAGGTTGCCGCAGACATTAACAATACGCCTGCTGCAAAAATAAGCTTGGTGGGGTTCTTAATCATGTTTTCATCTCGTTTTTATAACGTTATTATTTTTATAATGTATGCAACCTCAGGTGCTCCCTGCAGCAAAGACGATAGCATTGACAACTAATACTATCGTCCCATTATAATAAAATCATTGTCCGAAGATGACATTAATCGGTGTATTACCGATTAATTTAAAAATTGACTAGTTACCCCAATTCCATTGCTGGTTAGATCCGCCATGGTTAGACCACAACCCAACCTTAGAACCATTGTCACGACCATAAGCATCCACAGAAATGTAGCCATTCGCTTTCGGGCGCAAGTTATTTCCAACAAAATTCCACTGCTGATTCGCATTAGACGCATTACACTGCCACATATGAATACCACCACCAGCATACGGTTGACCCATATTATCTAAACAATAAGCAGGGTTGGCTTTATTACGCAGCAGACCTGTTGTTACATCATATGACCACTTCTGCCAAGTAACATTGGCACAATCCCAAAGCAAAGCTTTTTTACCGTTCGCCGGTGTAACACCTTCAAAATCAAGACACTTACCCGTACGCGCATCGCGTAACTCTCGATAATCTGCCACGCTATTTAAACGAATTATATTTTCAATAAAACCCTTACCTGGAAAATCTGTCATCACCATACCGGCAACACCTGACCCAAAGGCTGAATTAGCGATGTAGTTTGCGGTTAACGTATTGGTGCCTTCAAAAGCAATCGTACAAATTCCGATGAAGCAACTAACGCGTGGGAAGTCAGGGTAAGAACTGTTCCAACCTGGAGTCGTAAGGCCAGTTGCCAAACGCGGTGCTGAAGTACCTGGGCTAGAGTGACCACTTACAACAAAGTATGGGAACGAACCGTTAGCACCACTTAGGTAGTTCATATAAAGAGTATTACGGTTACCATTTTTTGATTTGTTCAAATGGTTTTTAACAGCCGTCCACTTGTCATACAGTGCCCAATTCGTAGACATTGCATAGTCGTCTTGCTTATCAATCGCACCATAAGAAAGTCCATAAGGTTTGCCATCTGGAGCATAACCTGAGAATTCTTGTAAGATTACAAACTTACCGCGAATTTCATTCAGCGTAGGGTTTGAATTAGTCGGTACCCAGCGTTTAGCACCCTTCGCCGCTAAATATTTATTCAAAGTTTGAGTATAACTTTCAGTATTATTCTCTGATGTGTGCTCAGAGCGTAAGCGGAATAAAACAGTTTCTGAAGCATTCGCTGCTAAGAAACTATCAATGTCATTCAACACATCATTAAAGTAAGTATCTTGTGCAATGATTCCATGATGCATACGGAAACGGTTATTAATATGGCGCGTTCGCATATCAAAAACACGAATACCCGACTCAAGCTGCTGCGCTAATGTCATGGTTTGGTTTTGCCAAGCATCGCCCGCACGAATCGACATCGTATCGTGGGTACCTGGAATAGAGAGTTCACTGACTCGTTTATTACCATCAACACCTGCCATCCAACTAGGGTTAGAGGCCACAGCACGATAGTCGTGACTATAAGCGGCATCGTTATGCGCACTTGCGAGTGAGGAAAATCCGAGCACACCGGTAAAAAGTCCCAATAAGGCCTTAGACCCCATTGTCTTTATAAAAAAAGTTTTCATGTAGATACCTGACAGTGGTTTTATTTTTATTATTTATAGCAGTACATTATTTGTACTTGAGTCAGATTAAAGCAGTATCGAATGGGGAGTACAAGATCTATCAATTGAATTTCAGCTAAGCCACCCTGAATCGATGGTTCAACGATAAACAGTAAGACGTTTAAGCGGATGAGAGAAGGGTGTGGAATAAAGGCTAATAGGCTGTTCTAACAAAAAAGATTCCGAATACGCGACCTGCAAAAGAAATTAACGCTAAAGCGCGTTTAGATCCATGAACCCTTTCTTAAGTTCATTCAACATCGTAGATATTTCGAAACTTGAGAATTCTGCTTCTAAAGATTTAACATCAAGCGTACTGAGTTTGAGCAACGGTCTTTTATCCGTTGTGTCCTGGACATTCGATTTTTGCAATATTGGAATAAATCCCTGCCTTTTATCAATGTTACTAAGGATTTGATTCAATGTACCTGAAAAGGCAGAGGTGCTTGTAGGTTTTCCTGATTTTTGCTGTAAGAAGGTTAATCCTTGCTTAGCGTGTGCAAACAAATGTATCGAAGTATTTCTAATCGCGTTGGCGGGAATACGACTAAAAGTCTTCGTATAATCTGCAGTATTAGGATGAAAAACAACTCGATCGACAGAGGTAAATTCGCACTGACCTTCCGAATATATTTGCTGTGCCCCTGAAGAATAAGTAGGGATGTATTTGCATAGGGTTTTGATTAATATTTGGCCAGCTCTTTTATTCGAAACGGCTTGTAAGTTCCAGAATAAATCACTCTTAATGTTGTTGTGTCTGAGCTGAGTCATAGATAAGGCCAATATTATGTTCTTGCTTATTTGATACTCTTAATTTATAGCGATCGCCTCAATATATCAACATTTAGCGACAACAGTTTACTGAATTTAACAGTTGCTGCTTGGTATATCGGTCATTGCCATGGGTCGATGCACCTAATAGGACTTACGAAATTTTTTTGGTGTTTAACTAATAAGCTATATTGAAATTCTGACATTATATTTATCAGGTCGTTTCAGAATAGAATAAACCACGCAATGCGCGGTTTATTCTATTCACTCAAATGAAGAGGGTTTAGTTACTGCCAAAGCTAAATTGCTGTGCAGAATTCCCGTCAGCTTTATAAAGCTGAAGATTGGCACCGTTATCGGTATTACCATAAAGTATATCTAACGCCAGCGAATGATTTTTACGTGGACGAATCGTATCGCCCACCACATCCCACTGTAGATTAGGATGGTTTTCACAAGCCCAAATACTGACATTGGTGAAGTCATCATTACCATTTGTGCTGTCTAAACAGAAGTTAGGATTATGCTTACTGCGAATCAGACCTGTACCAGGCTCGTGGTACCACTTCTGCCAATCAGCTCCATGACAATCCCAAAGGTACGCATTGGCACCGTTGCTAAAATTGCTTGGCGCGACATCAATACATTTGCCCAGCACTTTCAATTCACGATATTCAGAAGGCAATTTAACGCCATACAAGGTCATGTCATCCCAAGCTGGGCCACAATCAAACTTAGCATTACGTTCACCATCGCTGTCTGCATCACCACCCGCCCACTGTAAACCACAATTGTTATCCGACGTAATACGAACTCGTTCGGTAGAGCCACCTGGATAACTAATAATCGTTAAAGGATCAGCGCTGCCAGAACAATCAAACTTGGCATTACGTTCGCCGCCAGCCTCTGAACCGTCCCATTCAAGACCACAAGTATGGCCACCCGCACGGGTTTTAATCACACCATGAATGCTTACACTACCGTCACTGTTAGTTGTTGGTGCACTATCGGCTGAAAAGAACATAGGATCGCCTTTTGCCATGCAATCAAACTTGGCATTACGCTCACCCGTTCCTTCATCACCGCCCTGCCATTGCAATTCACAATTATTGCGCGTCGCCTTCATGTAAAACTCATAAGTCAGGCCAGACTTAAGTGCATTTAAAGAAACTGTGCCATCACCATAGTCCACTTCATGCTTAGACGTTTTCCATACACCTTCTTCTATAACATCACTGTAATCCAACCAAGCATAGGTCGCATTGCTCGCTGCTTTTGCAGCCTTTAAAATTTCGTTCTGCTGACTATTCGTTGGAACAGAAAACTGCCATTGGCTACCGAAAGCCTGACAAGCCGCTTGGCCTGCATCCGTCGAGTGAGTACCCGCTTGCTGAGAAATCGCCCATTGCTTGCCACCTTCAGTTTTACAAGCATAAGGATGATGAGCACCACAGGCCCAATCATCGAAGCGACCGTTAGCCATAGACAATGCGCAATCTTCTGCATTATTGTAATTATTCGGCTGCAACTCTGCCCAACTCCAAATGGAAGCCTTCATGCGAGAATCACCGATACTGATCATATCGAGTGATAACGCCGTAATACCACAACGTCCTGCTTTAGCGGCTAAAGCAGCATCAATCTTAGGACCTGGATCACCAAAGGCGCGGCCAAGGTTGGTCATATCTTCCCAGATGCGGTGAGCACCCTCTTGTTTGGCGGTGTCGGCGAGACAATCAGTTTCTGACTTATCTAAAATTGACTGACCACCACCCGCTACCCAATTATGAATGCTATTCCACGAATACCCTGTCCAAGGGCCTCGACCATTGCAGCTACTGCCCATGATCACAATTTGCTTATTAGCCTTTAAAACATCTTCTTCTGTTGTGGTTTGAACCATGGTCGAGAAATCATCACACTGACCCGCAGGCTGCTTATAAATCAAATCATCAATAGCAGATACGGCACTGACTAGCTCAGCATCATGGCCTTCCGCATCATCTTGAAAATAGAGGGTGACAACTTCTTTTGGATTTTTGCGAACCCAGTTATTAACTTCATTAACACCCTCTTTTAAATAGCGCTCAAGGCCACTACAGCCAAAATCGTCATCCCCAGCGTGGCACATTAATAGCGCACTACTTCCTGGAAGATCCTTTGTTTGCCATACCCAGTGGTAATCCATTTCAATTGTACGAACACCTAAGTCCAATAGCTCAGTGATGGTTAATTTATGATTAGGGTCGAGATGAACCAAAGAGCTATAAGCTGAGCTGTTGTAGGCGTTATGGCCCATTACATTAAAGCCTTGAGACATAGGCACGGCGTTATCAAGCATATTCTGATGAGCCAAAGCTTTGAATTCCCAGCTTTGCTGATGATTAGCGATGGCTGTATTATCAGTTGCAATAACCGACGGAGCCCCGCTAAAAGCAAAAACCGTATGACTAAGACCCATCAAGGTGCCCGCTAAGACTGATTGAAAAAGGTGTTTTTTCATGTTTTTCTCTTATTTTTATATTACCTGACTAAAATAAGAGAAATTAATATCTGATACATCATCCAAAGATGACAGTTAACTGACCTATTACGCCACGTTATTACGCCACCTTACTGAACTGCATTGCCTGCATCATACTCCAACTAAATAATACGAAAGCATTACTTCATAAATAGAATCTGATAAATTTAATTTAGGTCAAACGAAGCCAATACTGCCCGAGAGTAGGTACTATCGTTTCATTTTTATTTATACTGCCTCCTTTACTAAACATAAAAAATATAACCATGCCAAACGCCCACAAGCACCCTTCAGTTAGCATTCACTACCTAAACATTATTAATAATGCATTAGAGCGAATAGGCTTTCAATCACCCGAGATTAAGGAACTAACAGGGCAATACAGTGAACAAGAATATTATTTTAATCGAGTGCCCTTAGCGACGCTGAATGCAGCTTGGCAAAGTGCAGAACTGATTACTCAAGATCCTATTATTGGCTTGCACGTCGGTGAAAAAATACATCCCAGTGATTATGGTCTGCTAGGTCAAATAATGATGAATTGTAATAATTTGGCTGAAGCCTTAGAAAGCATTCTGTCTGTTGAATTTATAATCAACAATATATTTGTGTCTGAAGTCATCATTGAAAATGACTGTGCCGTAAATCGTATTCATTCCCAGCAATACGAAGCTGAAAACATTCGCCACATTATTGAACAGGATATTTCTGCGCTCATCAATATTGGCCTGTTTGTTATGAACAAAGATTATGGTGAGCATAACCGCCCGCTTGAGATTCACTTCCGCCATAAGCCTGCTGCTGATCAGGCAGAATATGAGCGCATTTTAAAAACAAAAGTGTTGTTTGAACAAGAACACAATCAAGCCATTTTCCCACTGGCGATATTAGAATCCCCCATTTATAACCCAAACCCAAGAGTTGCCGACTTATTAAATGTTGAATTGCATCAACTCCTACATGAAGTCGAAAACCAAGACGCGTTAACATTAAGGCTGTGGCGTTATTTTCAAGTACAGGGTGTAAGCTTTACGGCGGATATTGACAGTATTGCTCAACTGTTCAATATCACTCCAAGAACACTACAACGTCGACTTCAGCAAGAGGGGACAAGTTTTCAAGACGAGCTTAAATATTTTCGCACTCAACAAGCCCAACAATTATTGAGAAATAACCAATTAACAATCTGTGAAATCGCTTTCCAAATGGGCTTTAGCGATAACAGTGCTTTTCATAAAGCATTCAAGCGCTGGACAGGATTAACACCAAAAGATTATCAAGCACTCATAAAATAAACAGCCTATCGTGTGCCTATTAATTGTGCTGCTTTTAAATCGAATGAAAATTCAGTGCCTCTTCCAAGCTGACTGCTCACTCTCAACCTAGAGCCGTGCAATTCAATAATGCGCTTACTAATAGCCAAACCTAAACCGCTATTTCGACCCTTTCCTCTTACGCTATTACTGGCTCTAAAATGAGCATCAAAAATAAGGGGCAAATCTTTTTCGGCAATGCCAAAGCCAGTATCCTTTACACTCACACTTAATTGACCAGCAGTCACTGAGGGCAATATTTCAATTTTAATATGATCACCCGCTTTACAATGACGCAGTGCATTATCAATTAAATTGGTGAAAACATTCTCTAGTTTCTCAACATTTGCCATGACCATTATCGAAGGATCTTTTGGCTCTACGTCTAAGCTTACGTGTTTTTTATTGGCTTCCAGAGTCATTTTTTGCAATACATCTTGCGCAAACTCAGCAATGCCTAATGGCTCGGTGCTCAGGGTGACTGTTTCACTGTCTAAATGGGCGAGTTCAAAAAGCTGCTCAATTAAGCGACTCATGTGCTGTGCATTTTTCATAGCAACATTAATAAGTTCTTCACCCTCTTGCGCTGTTAACTCACTATTTTTTAACGACCACGTTTCTAAATACCCCTGCAAAGACGCTAAAGGAGTGCGTAAATCATGAGACACATACGAGATTAATTCTCGACGCAGTTCGTCTGTATTTTTTACTTTTTGATACTGTATGTTGAGTGTATTAGCCATTTCGTTAAAGGTACTGCCTAAACGTTCTATTTCATCAGCAGAGTTCTGCTGCCACTGAGATGCTGGCAATTGATCATACTTAAAGCCTTCTTGTCGAAACTGCTGCATATCTTGCGTTAAACGGCGCAGTGGTCGCGTTAACAAAAAAAATAAAATAAGAATAACCAATAAACCAAAGAGCATCGCTAGAGCCAAGCTCCAAACCGCTATTGATAAAATATGGCTCTGTTGCAATATATCGACGATGCCATCGTAAATTTCTCCGCCGATGATAATGTACAAATACCCCTGTAAAACGTCTTTCCCTTCAATGTTCTCGAAAATAGGCGCCGCCGAAAATATTTTATGATTATCTTCACTTCTGGGATCATCCCCAAGAATAGGCAAGCTTGATTGATTACTTAAAAAATCCTGTATGGGTTGAATATCAACGACGTGTTTTTTTATTCGCAAAGGATCAGCAGAGTATGTTTTCACCTCTCCTTGAGGGCCAAGAATATAGAATTCAAAACTAGGTCCAAGAATCATCATAGAATGAAATGCTGTTTTTAATGCAGCGTGATCTATCTCTCCATCTTGTAAAAGTTTATTGTCGTGTACAACATGCTCTGCCAATTGGTGGTGTAGCTTTTGCTCCACTTCATTTTGATAACTGCGGGTTAAGTACTGCGCCAAAACCAATAAAACAATGCCCACGAAAATAAAGCTAAAAACTAAACCTAATGACAATTTACTGTAAAAAGAAAATACAAAGCTACGCATAAAGATATAACCTATTCATTAACGATTACTGCCACCAAACTTATACCCTACACCCCAAACCGTTAAAATATATTCGGGTTTAGATGGGTCTTGCTCTAATTTATTACGCAAACGATTGATATGAGAATTCACGGTATGCTCATACCCACTGTGCTGATAACCCCATACGCTATCCAATAACTGAGCACGACTGAATACCATTCCTGGCTGACGAGCCATGTAAATCAGTAAATCAAATTCTGTACTGGTTAACTCTATGTCTTGATTACTCAATACCACCTTACGCCGACCCGCATTAATCACGAGGTTATCAATCACCAGCTCATCTGATTGAGGTTCAGGTTTATTTAACATATCCATCCGTCTAAGCATGGCTTTAACACGAGCCTGCAATTCGCGTACGCTAAAAGGTTTTGTTAAATAATCATCAGCTCCCATTTCCAACCCTACAACCCTGTCGGCTTCACTGTCTCGAGCCGTTAACATCAAAATAGGCGTTAATACGTTAGCGCTCCGTAGATCTCTGCAAATCTCCAAGCCATCCATTTCTGGCAGCATTAAATCCAAGATCATCAAATCATATTGCCCTTCTCTAGCCATAGAGAATCCTCGCCGACCATTATCGCAAGTATCGACATCGTGATTCATGTCTTTAAGGTTCATGGCAATCAACTTATTAATATCTTGATCATCTTCGACCACTAAAATTCGTTTATTCATGATGTGTCAGCAGCGCTTAGTTTTGGGATGAGCCACGAATTATCAACCTGAGTTAATAATGAGATGTGCTAAATATGTTTTAGCATTAAGCTAACTTTGATGAAGTGAAAGAATGAAAGTTCCCATGACGCTATACTCATTTTCTTAATGAGATAGGTCATGGGCTTTGCCTTCTTCTATTACTCAGTGCGAGTAATCGTTAGAACGGCTGCTGGCGAATCAAAACCATGAGTACTGTTCAGAACAGATTCAGTGTACCCGTGATCAATTCCAACAATCCCTGGGTGCCTTGCCACATAATCAACATCATCACGCGCCATATTAAATCCTTCGCCGCCATCAGCAGGTCCAGGAATGGTTCCCAGCAATTCATTATTGGCTTCGGTTCCTGCATCATAGATAGGTAAATAATGCTTTACCGTCTCACCGACGTCTAAACTCGATAAATCGATGCCTGTTTTCCCAACAAATGCATCATTAGTATTCACTAACATACTAATGAGGGTTAACTTGAGATCAGAACTCATCTCAGAATTAACATCCGCTGCGATGCTAAACACACTACCAGCCCCTGGTGCTACGGCGCCTAATCCCGATACAGCACTGTATACGTGAGATGACGGTGCATTGAGTAGCGTGTTGTTATCACCACCTTCCGCCAATAGTTCAAGGCCCTCAGACGCTGACGTCCCTATAACCCAAGCACGGTAATCACTGCTGTGAAGTTGTGCGAGCAACGGTGATAATGGTTGATTACTCGTTAGATTCGTCACAGCAATCTCATAAGATGCCGTCTTAGTTTCAATACCCGCAACAACGTCATTATTACTGCTACTGCTGCCACCACATGCACTCAGCAAACTGGCACTGAATAGGGCAATTGCCAATATACCCGCTTTTCGGTTTAAATATTTCATATTCAAAACTCCTATTTAACGGTCACAACTACTTTGGCTACAGGGTTCAACCAACGGTGAATACGACTATCTACATCGCTAATACCTGCGGTTAAACTGGTATCGCCAGTATTACCACGATGTATATGAACCGTTGTATTGGTTTCCATATCCGTAACACCGCTAGCCCCCGTACCTGCATCCATACCTGGTGCCCCTGGAATACCATCATCTGCACCGCCATTAACGGTATCGATAATCTCGTCGTTTACTTCAGTCCCCGCATCGTAACCGTTCAAATAGACCGTATAAGTGCCGACTTCCGTTGGGATTTTCCAACCATCAAGACCGATAAAGCCATCATTAGTGGGCAGCATCATGGCCACAATTGATAGATGCGTATTAACACCTGTTTCAATAGCCGTAACAGGTGAGCTCGCAGACGGAGCCAATAAACCATTCGCAATGTTATTCGTATTCACAACCGTTCCTGCACTGGCTGTGATTAACGGTGCAGTATTGCCACCTTCGGCCATCGCTTTAAGCGCTTCCGTAGCGGCTTGCCCTGCTGTAAACAAATGCGTATTGCTGTCATGTGTACTAACCAATACCGGCGTAAAATTCATACCGTGAGTCAGGTTCGTTACTTGCACATCAATGGATTGCGAGAATGCCATGGCACTGGCCAAGCTTAACGGGAGTATTGAAAGTAAAAATTTAGTTTTCATGATCTGTCCTTTATTAGATTCTGGTTGGAACCCTTACAAGACTAAACGCCATAGTTAACATAGATTTCACAGAGTTCTAACAGAAGTATCACAAGAGATCATAATTTTATAAAACCGTATCCATAAAAAAAGCCGTATTAGAATTTCTTCTAATACGGCTTTTTTGGACTCTGTTTAACCAGAGTCGTTGGTTATTCTCTAATAATGAGAATCAACCAAAGTCATCCAACATGATGTTCTCAGGTTCAACACCCATTGCTTCAAGCATGGTGATCACTGATTGGTTCATGATAGGTGGTCCACACATGTAATACTCACAATCTTCAGGCGCTGGGTGATCTTTCAAGTATTCTTCCAACAATACATTGTGGATGAAACCTGTTAAACCTTCCCAGTTATCTTCTGGCTGTGGATCAGACATGGCAACGTGCCATTTAAAGTTCGGGAACTCAGCGGCTAGACCGTCATAATCTTCTTTGTAGAATAACTCTTTCAAAGAACGAGCACCGTACCAGAAACTGATCTTACGATCTGACTTCAAGCGCTTAAGCTGATCAAAGATGTGCGAACGCATTGGGGCCATACCAGCACCACCGCCTACGAAGACCATCTCAGCATCGGTTTCTTTAGCGAAGAATTCACCAAATGGACCGTATACCATCACCTTGTCGCCTGGCTTCAAGTTGAATACGTAAGAAGACATGATACCTGGATTAATACCGGTCGTGCCTGGAGGTGGCGTTGCAATACGAATATTGAACTTCACTACACCCTGCTCTTCTGGGTAATTCGCCATAGAGTATGCACGAATAGTATCTTCAGTATTGATGCACTTATGCTCGAAGAACTTAAAGTGTTCCCAGTCACCGCGATATTCTTTTTCGATATCGAAGTCAGAGAAATTAATCTCAAACGGAGGGCACTCAAGCTGAACATAACCACCAGCACGGAAGTCAACAATCTCACCTTCAGGCAAACGCAAAGTCAGCTCTTTAATGAAGGTTGCTACGTTAGGATTCGATTCAACAATCGTTTCCCACTTCTTAACACCGAATACTTCTTCAGGAACTTCTACTACCATGTCCTGTTTAACAGGAACCTGGCAGGACAAGCGCCAGCCTTCACGGGCCTCGCCTTTAGTGAAGTGAGACTCTTCAGTTGGTAACATAGAGCCACCACCATCAGTCACCTTACACTTACACTGAGCGCAAGTACCACCGCCGCCACAGGCAGACGATAGAAATACTTCGTTAGCTGCAAGTGTTTGTAACAACTTGCCGCCCGCTTCGGTTTCAACAGTTTTTTCACCGTTGATTACGATTTTTACATTACCAGAGCTAACTAATTTAGCTCGGGCGCTTAAGATGACTGCCACCAAAGAAAGTACGATGACAGTAAACATCACAACGCCGAGGATGATCTCTTTATCCACTGTATCTACTCCTTATAGTGAGACGCCAGAGAACGACATAAAGCCAAGAGACATCAAACCAACTGTAAAGAAGGTAATGCCCAAGCCTTGAAGTCCTGCTGGTACGTCGCTGTATTTCATTTTTTCACGAATCCCTGCCAATGCAGTGATCGCTAATGCCCAACCTACGCCAGCACCAATACCGTAAACGGTTGATTCAGCAAAGTTGTAATCACGTTCTACCATGAACAAAGATGCACCCATAATGGCGCAGTTCACAGTAATCAAAGGTAGGAATACACCCAAAGCGCTATAAAGTGCTGGCACGTACTTATCTAAGAACATTTCCAAGATCTGAACGATTGCAGCGATAACACCAATGTAGGTTAATAGTCCCAAGAAACTTAGATCAACCGATGCATATTCAGCACCCATCCAAGCCCAAGCACCTTCTTTTAAAACGTAGGTATAAATCAAGTTATTGATTGGCACAGTAATCGCCAATACAACAATAACGGCAATACCAAGGCCAATTGCGGTTTGAATTTTCTTAGAAATTGCTAAGAAAGTACACATACCTAAGAAAAACGCTAACGCCATGTTTTCTACGAAAACGGCTTTAATGAACAAACTAATATAATGTTCCATTAGTGCTGCTCCGAGTTAACTGTATTTGGCAAGATTTTAAAATCTGGCTGCTCAACTTGTTCAGTTTTCCAGCTGCGCAATGCCCAGATGAATAAACCAATAATAAAGAAAGCACTGGGTGGTAATAACAACAGACCATTTGACTGATACCAACCACCATTAGTGATTAATGGTAATACTTCAAAGCCAAACAAATTACCTGCACCAAACAGCTCACGAACTGTTGCAACAACGATCAATACCACTGAGTAGCCAAGACCGTTACCGATACCATCGAAGAAGCTCATCACCGGACCGTTCTTCATGGCGTACGCTTCTGCGCGCCCCATTACAATACAGTTAGTAATAATCAAACCTACGAAAACCGACAATTGCTTGCTGATTTCATAAGCGTACGCTTTCAAAATTTGATCAACCACGATTACCAAAGAAGCAATAATAATCATCTGCACGATAATACGAATGCTGTTTGGAATGTGATTACGAATTAACGCAATACCAAAGTTAGAACAAGCCGTAACGGCGGTTAATGCAATACACATAACCATCGTCACTTGCAAACTGGTGGTTACTGCTAATGCAGAACACACACCTAAGATTTGTACTGCAATCGGATTTTGAGAAAAAACCGGTTCAGTAATGACAGATTTAAGAGACATTAAGCACCTCCCGCTTTAGCAGTCGACAAGAAAGTACCAAACGCATCATCACCTAACCAAAAGTTCACTAGGTTAGAAACACCACGACTGGTCAACGTTGCACCGGATAAGCCATCAACGCTGTTCACATCGCCAGGAGCTGCTTTGCCCTTAACAACCTGAATCGCTAACTCACCTTGTGAATCATACAATTTTTTACCTACCCACTGAGCTTTCCAAGATGGATTATCCACCTCGCCACCCAAACCAGGCGTTTCAGCGTGAGAGTAAAAGCCAAGACCTACAATAGTTTCTAAATCACCTTCAAGGGCAACAAAACCATATAAGGTAGACCATAAACCATAACCGTGAATAGGAAGAACCATCGTTTCTACAGCACCGTCTTTTTCAACGGTGTAGATCGCGGCAAACTTCTCTAAACGTCTAATACTGGCAATATCTTTTTCAGCATCAAGCTTAGAAGAAAGCGCAGGATCTTTAGCCGATTTTTTCTGATCAAACGCATCAGGATTGAAGCCCGCTGCCGTAATTTCAGCCAATTCAGCATCCGTTGCATACGTGCTTGTTTCCAAGTTTACGATACGCGTCGTGATCTGCTTAAATTGCTCTTCAATAGACTCACCTTCAACGAGAAGGCCCGCAGCTGCCAAAATGTTTTTGTTTTTATCCAATTGCTTGTTAGCGACTTGCAGAGGTTTCAATGAAACCGCAGCACCAGCAACAATAATCGAGCAAACCAAACACAATAAAATGGCAACCAATAATGTTTTTTGAATTGAATCGTTATTACTAGCCACGAGACATTCTCCGTTTAATATTAGATTGCACGACAAAATGATCGATTAGCGGTGCGAATAAGTTAGCAAACAAGATCGCCAACATCATGCCTTCAGGGAAAGCTGGGTTAATCACACGAATCATCACCACCATAAAACCAATTAAGGCACCAAAAAAGTACTTACCAAAATTAGTCATAGAAGCAGAAACAGGGTCCGTCGCCATGAAGATCATACCAAAGGCAAAACCACCCATCACCAAGTGCCAAGTCCAATCAACAGCAAACATTGGGTTAGTCTCAGAACCGATAGCATTGAACAACAAAGATGTTGAGATCATACCGATCATGACACCCGCAACAATACGCCAAGAAGCGATGCGCATCGTTAGCAATACCGCGCCACCAATTAAGATAGCAAGGGTTGATGTTTCACCCATAGAGCCTTGAATAGTACCAATGAAAGCATCCATCCAAGAAATTCCTGAATCAAGAATACCTTGAATACCACCTTCATTCGCAAGACCTAAAGGCGTTGCACCCGATACACCATCCGCCGCAGTCCAAACTGCATTACCTGACATTTGAGCAGGATAAGCAAAGAATAAGAAAGCACGACCGGTAAGCGCAGGGTTTAAGAAGTTTTTACCCGTACCACCAAAAATCTCTTTACCAACAACAACACCAAAGGTAATACCTAAAGCGACCTGCCATAAAGGAATAGACGGAGGAAGAATCAAAGCAAATAGCACAGACGTTACGAAGAAACCTTCGTTAACTTCATGGCCACGAATGGTCGCAAACAAGACTTCCCAGAAACCACCAACGATAAATACCACGGCGTAAACAGGAAGGAAGTAAGCAGCACCAAAAACTATATTGTCCCAAATACTACCCGCATCATGTCCGCCACCCAATAACTGAACCAGCATTTCACGCCAGCCTTCAATTAAAGTAGCGTCACCAGCAATCGCCAGATTGGCTTGCAGACCAATGTTGTACATGCCAAAGAACATAGCCGGGAAAGTACATACCCAAACTGTGATCATAATGCGTTTCAAATCGATACCGTCACGAACGTGAGCCGTATTATTGGTTACATTTGGCGGAGAATATAAGCCCGTATCCAACGCTTCGTAAAGCGGATACATTTTTTCAAAGCGACCACCCTTCTCGAAGTGAGGAGCTGCGCTATCTAATATAGAACGTAGACCCATTTATCAGCCCTCCTGTTCGATGCGAGTTAAGTTAGTACGCAAAATAGGACCATACTCATACTTGCCTGGGCAGGTATAACTGCATAATGCCAAATCTTCTTCGTCTAGCTCTAAAGCGCCTAAATTCACGGCCACTTCCATATCTTCAACAATCAATGCGCGAAGCAACTGCGTTGGTAAGATATCTAACGGCATAATACGTTCATACGTTCCGATTGGAACCATTGCGCGCTCGCTACCATTAGTCGATGTGGTGAAGTTAAACGTTTTGTTTAAGAAGCGCGAAACGTAAATCGGCAATACCGAAAAACGCTCAAAACCAGGACGCAAGTAATGTAGAAGCGGACGATCACGACCTTCTTCTAATACCGATACCTGATTATGGAAACGCCCTAAGAAAGCCAAGTCGCCAACAGCCGTACGGCCACCGAATACAGAGCCGGAAACCATACGATTTTCGCCTGCTGCTAATTCGCCAGCGGTTAGCTCTGTTAAGTTAGCACCTAATAACGTGCGCACTAAACGAGGCTTAAGAACCTGAGGCCCCGCCAAAGAAATAACACGCTCAGAGTTCAAAGAACCTGTGGTGAATAACTGACCAATCGCAATCACGTCTTGGTAGCCAATGCTCCAAACCGTTTTAGTAACACTTGCCGCATCCAATTTATGAATGTGCGTTCCAGCCAAACCTGCAGGGTGTGGACCAGAGAATTCTTCAGTTGTCTCAATACCCGCGGTTGGGATATTGGCACCTGGTGCTTTACAGACGAACAACTGACCATCAGTCAAACGCTTCAGTACTTGCACACCCGCCTTAAAGGCATCAGCTTGCTCAGCAATAACCAACTGAGGATCTGCAGCTAATGGATTAGTATCCATTGCCGTAACGAATATAGACGCTGGAACAGTATCGAGTGCAGGAGCCTTAGAATAGGGACGTGTACGTAACGCTGTCCATAAACCAGAATCAACCAAATTCTGTTGAACCGCTTCACGGCTCACTTCATTTAGCTTATCTGCTGCATAGCTTTGAAAAGTAATTTCTTCATTACCCTCGACTGCTACTACCACTGAAAGAAATACGCGTCGGTCGCCACGATTGATTGCCTTTATCACACCACTCGCAGGAGCAGTATATTGGACACCAGCCGTTTTCTTGTCAGTAAATAAAACCTGACCTTTCTTGACTCGATCACCTTCTTTCACAACCATTGTTGGCTTCATGCCTACATAATCTGGGCCCACAACAGCAACTTCTGTTACTGCATTAGCCTGACTAATCGATTGCTCGGGAGTACCAGTGATGGGTAAGTCGAGACCTTGTTTAATATTGATCATACGTCTTGCCTAACCACAGTTATATGCCGCCGATTATTACTCATAAAAACCTATTCTCAGTTGTTTAAAATCCGTACAAAACAACTAGAAATAATTTTTTAATAAGAAACAAACACTTGGCCTATTATATTTAGTTAAAAAATCGCGCTAAGTATAAAGATGACAATTCCATTTATCCACTGAAAAGCAGACAAAAGCCTTGATTAACCTCAATCCAATGCCTATAAACGTCATACTGTACAAAGCTTAGACAAAAAAAAGCCGTTGCGGGTAAGCAACGGCCTCTTTTTAACTTATTTTTTTACACAACGCGCAGCAAATAATTATTTCGCTGCAGGATACGTTGGGTAGAAAACACCACACATCTGCTGTGCAATACGCACTACCTGACGGCTGTAACCAAACTCGTTATCATACCAAACGTATAAGTTAACGCGCTTATCAGCTGTGATTGTAGCTTGTGCATCAACGATACCCGCGTGAGAGTTACCCACGAAATCGGTTGATACAACTTCTGGAGAATTAACCCAATCGATTTGCTTCTGAACTTCAGAGTGTAAAGACACTTCACGAAGATAAGCGTTAACACCTTCCGTCGTAATATCTTTCTTCAAATTCAACGACAAGATCGCCATAGAAACATTTGGCGTAGGAACACGAATCGCATTACCCGTTAGCAAACCTTCCATAATAGGAAGCGCTTTAGCAACAGCAGAAGCTGCCCCTGTTTCAGTAATAACCATGTTTAATGCCGCAGCACGACCACGACGATCACCTGCGTGGTAGTTATCAATCAAGTTCTGATCATTGGTATACGAGTGAATCGTCTCAACGTGGCCATTAACAATGCCATATTCATCGTTGATCACTTTCAACACAGGTGTAATCGCGTTGGTAGTACAAGAAGCGGCTGACAAAATAGTATCAGTTGTCTCGATATCGCCGTCGTTAATACCGTAAACGATGTTTTTGATATCGCCTTTACCAGGTGCCGTCAGCAATACGCGTGCAGCCCCCTTAGCTTGTAGATGACGCTCAAGGCCAGCTTGATCGCGCCAGATACCCGTATTATCAATAACCAATGCGTTATCAATACCGTATTCTGTGTAATCAACTTCTTCAGGTGCGTTCGAATAGATGATCTGAATGTAGTTACCATTAGCAACGATGGCATTCTTTTCTTCATCAATCGAGATAGTTCCGCGGAAAGAACCGTGGATAGAGTCACGACGCAATAAGCTTGCACGCTTCTCAAGATCTTTGCCCTTACCTTTACGCACAACGATTGCGCGTAAACGTAAACCGTTACCACCACCAGACTTCTCAATCATAATGCGGGCTAACAAACGACCGATACGACCGAAACCATAAAGAACAACATCGCGATTTTCTTTAGTAGCCGAGCTATTCTGCCCAAGAACATCAGTAAGTTCTTCGTTTAAAAACGTTTCAAGATCACGACCATTTGCTTCGCTACGGAATTTAACCGCAAGCTTACCCACATCGATGTGAGCACGATCTAGATCCATCGCCATCATCGCATTAACGATTGGGAAGGTATCCAGCACAGAAAGCTCTTGATCTTCCATGTGACGAACAAAGCGGTGTGCTTTTAACAGATCAATTACAGAACGGTTAATGATTGGGCGACCGTATACAGAAGTAACAATATTCTTCTTACGGTACAAAGCACCAACCATAGGAATCATAGCTTCCGCTGTTGACTCGCGGTCTGTCCAGTCCTGCATGCAGGCATCAGTCATATCTTGGCTCATGGGTCTACTTCCGTCTTTACAATACATTTCAATGAGGGCACGCACAGCCAACCCTCACCATCAAAATTAGGGCGCAAATTATGCCTGTTTTGGCTTGTTTTGACAATCCAAAGTCTTAAATGGTGTATAGAAATAGCAATTTTCATAAAAAAAGCGCCAATTGGCGCTTTTTAAAAAATCGAAACAATGACTAAACGCTGCGTCTAGAAACGCATCGCAGCATTCAATTGAATGGCATCACCATCAGCATCTTGACCTTGCGACGAATAGCCAACTCCCAGACGAGCAACAGGGGTTATAAAATAATCGGCACGAACATCAATTGAAGAGACATCAGTATCCCCAACACTAGCCTGTGTCATACCCACGCCAATGCTTAATGCTTTATTAATGTAATAATCAGCCCCCGCACTAATGCTGTGACCCGTTTCATCACTAACATCTAAATAAGCGAAACCAAGATCAAATGCTAACGCAGTTTCCCCCTTTAACTGAGTCACACCATGCAAGTCTAGCGATAGCGTTGACTGCTCAGCCTCATCAAAGGTGTGATAAGATGCCATTACACTCATATTTTGTTTTATATAAGTACCAGCACCTACCCTAAAAGCACTGTCATCTTCTAAATCAGTATAATTTGCTTCAAGAATAATATTCTGAGTCGTTACAAAGCGGCCACCGATCGCAACAGCATCAGTTGATTCTGCACCGGACGCATCAATTTTAGAAGTAGCCCATGCGACATTAGCAAATGAAGATTTATCTGAAAAAGCAGCTTCATTCAAAGGACCTTTAGCTGTATTAACGACATCTAAATGCAACTGCGCACTTAAACCAAAGCCATCGTAATCTACCCCAGACGCATCTCCATTCACGTAAATTGCACCGACCTCAAACTGATAGTTTTGAGCATGAACTACCGAAGAAGATAACAGCGCGATAGCAGCCCCTAACAATGTCTTTTTCATTTTCCATCCTTATTTATTTGTGAAGCGTAATTCTATTTTTCAAAAAAATTCGCCACTTAAACTAGCTTTTATCGATCAGAAGTCAATACTTAAATATCAAAATCCCACTCAAAAGCATCGCATAAAATAACACTGGATAGAGGCTTATTGATTATAGATACCCTCATCGACGCCAAGATAGATGACACTCCCCTCACGCCCTCAATTTCAGTTCCCCCTTTGTAACCCACTCCGCTTCCGCTACACTAAGCGCCATTTATACAGTCAGTAAATAGAGTCGATTAATGTCTAAGCCAGCTATTGCCAGCCCTCTTTTCCCTGCCATCCCCACCAAAGCAGGTGATCGTCGATTTTGGGGAGCGTTAAATAACAGTAATCAAGCGCTTGCCATTGCCAGCGCTGCGCAAAAACATCCCGGCTTAACATTAGTAATCACTAGAGACACTCTGACGGCACAGCGCCTGGAAGAAGAGATCGCCTTTTTTGCCGAAGAGCTACCAGTACTTCACTTGCCCGACTGGGAAATTTTACCCTACGATACTTTTTCGCCTCACCAAGACATTATTTCTCAGCGCCTTTATACCTTTTCGCAGCTGCCGCTGATTGAGCGTGGTCTACTCATCGTTCCGATCAGCACCTTACTGCACAAGACCGCGCCGAAAGAGTTTTTACAAGCCAACAGCCTAATCATCAACATGGGTCAAAAACTCAATGTCGAAACCCTACGCTTACAACTCGAAAGCGCGGGTTATAGCTGCGTTGATAATGTGTATGAACATGGTGAATTTGCTTTGCGTGGGGCAATTTTTGATATTTTCCCAATGGGTGAAGAGAAGCCGTTTCGCATTGAATTATTTGATGACGAAGTAGAAACGCTGCGTACGTTCGATCCTGATACCCAGCGCACTGCGGATAAAATAGACCAAATTCGCGTCTTGCCTGCCAATGAATACCCACTACACAAAGAAGGTCAGCGTAACTTCCGCCAGAACTGGTACGAGTTTTTTGAGACCGACCCTAAACTATCGTCTTTATATACCGATGTTAGCCAAGGCATTGCGCCAGCGGGGATTGAATACTACCTACCGTTATTCTTTGGCGAGCTAAGCAACTTATTCGACTTTTTACCCAAATCCACCTTAATCATTCATGATGGCGAAGTCGAAGCGGCCGCCAAACAGTTCCGTGATGATGTGCAGTTACGCTATGAAGACAGACGTCACGACATTCGTCGTCCTTTGGTAGCGCCCAAGCATTTATTTTTAAATCCAGAGGAACTGTTCTCTGCGTTTAACCAATTCCCAAGAGTGCAATGGTATGGCGAAGAGGCCCCTGATCGAGCGGGCAGCGAGCAATTTAATACCTTCGATATTGGCGACATCAGTATCAACGCTCAAGCAGAAGAACCATTAACCCTGCTGAAAGCTTTTCTAGATCAAGCCCTAATCTCAGACAAGACCCGCATTCTATTTTGCACCGAATCAGCAGGTCGCCGCGAAGCCGTGCGCGAACTACTTCATCGCATCCATATTCGTCCTGCCGAAATAGCCTCCTGGTCAGATTTTATCACCTCTGAAGATGCCATCGGCATTACTGTTGCACCGTTAGACAAAGGCCTTGTGATCAGCGCCGATGATGGTACTGCTGAACTGATCGTGATCAGTGAAAACCAGCTATTTGGCCAGCGCATTATGCAGCGCCGTCGTCGCAGTAAGAGCAAAGGCCAAGCCGAAAACATTATTCGTGATCTCACCGAATTAAAAGAAGGCAGTCCGGTCGTTCACCTCGACCATGGTATTGGGCGTTATTTAGGTTTGCAGACCTTAGAAATCGATAACCAAGTTAACGAATTTCTTATGTTGGCCTACGCGGGCGAATCAAAACTGTATGTTCCGGTGTCGTCCTTGCACCTTATCTCGCGCTACGGCGGTGATAGTGAAGGTGGCCCAGCGCTCAACAAGCTCGGCACTGAAAAATGGGCTGTTGCTAAGCGTAAAGCCCAAGAGAAAATTCGCGATACCGCCGCTGAATTGCTCGATATTTATGCCCGCCGTGAAGCTCGCGTCGGTTTTAAATTTGAAAAGCCCGATCAAGATTACGAGCGTTTTGCGGCGGCCTTCCCCTTCGAAGAGACTCCCGATCAGCAAACTGCGATTGAGTCAGTCATCAGCGATATGACCAGCCGCAAACCGATGGATCGTTTAGTGTGTGGTGATGTAGGTTTTGGTAAAACTGAAGTGGCCATGCGCGCCGCGTTCATGGCCGTGCAAAGTGGTAAACAAGTTGCGATCCTTGTGCCGACGACTCTACTGGCACAGCAACATTATGAAAACTTCAAAGACCGTTTTGCCGACTGGCCAGTTCAGGTCGAAGTACTGTCACGCTTTAAGTCCGCCAAAGAAACCCAAGCGGCGTTAGATAAAATGCGCGACGGCAAAGCCGATATTGTAATTGGTACTCATAAATTGTTGCAAAAAGACATCGTCTTTCATGAGCTGGGTTTATTAATGATCGACGAAGAACACCGTTTTGGTGTGCAGCAAAAAGAACGCATTAAGGCCTTACGCTCAGAAGTTGATATTTTAACACTCACCGCCACACCGATTCCAAGAACGCTCAATATGGCCATGGCCAGCGTGCGCGACCTTTCCATTATTGCGACGCCGCCAGCAAAACGCCTATCGGTAAAAACCTTCGTACGCCAATACGACAAGCCAACCGTAAAAGAAGCGCTACTGCGTGAAATTCTGCGAGGTGGCCAAGTTTATTATCTGCATAACGAAGTTAAGAGCATTGAAAAAGCCGCCCGTGAAATCAGCGAACTGATTCCAGAGGCCCGAGTCGCCATAGCCCATGGTCAAATGACCGAGCGTGAACTCGAATCCGTCATGAGAGACTTTTATCACAAACGCTGTAATGTCTTGGTGTGTACCACCATCATTGAAACCGGTATCGACATTCCTTCAGCCAATACCATCATCATTGATCGTGCTGATAAGTTCGGCCTAGCCCAACTGCACCAACTGCGAGGCCGCGTCGGTCGCTCTCACCACCAAGCCTATGCCTACCTATTAACCCCAGACGGTAAAAAGCTGAGTAAAGATGCTGGCAAGCGTCTTGACGCAATCCAAAGTTCGCAAGACCTAGGCGCAGGTTTTATGCTGGCCTCACACGATTTAGAAATTCGTGGCGCAGGTGAGTTATTGGGTGAAGAGCAAAGCGGACATATTCAAGGCATAGGCTTTAGCTTATATATGGAAATGCTAGAGCAAGCCGTAAAATCGATTCAATCGGGCAAAAATCCAAACGCAGAAATCGCGCTACACCAAGGTGCTGAAGTTAACCTGCATGTGCCAGCGCTTATTCCCGATGATTATTTGCCTGACGTTAATAGTCGCCTCACTCTCTATAAACGTATCTCCAATGCCAAAAATGATAACGACCTGCGAGAGCTGCAAGTTGAAATGATCGACCGCTTTGGCTTATTACCCGAACAAGTGAAGAACCTATTCAAAGTAACGGCGCTTAAATTACAACTCACCCCCCTAGGCATTCAAAAACTCGACGCTGGGCCAGAGTCGGGCCGCATCGAATTTGGCCGTGAAACCAACATTGATCCTTTCCGCTTAATTCAGATTGTTCAGACCCGCCCAGATACTTATAAACTTGAAGGTGGACAAGCCCTTAAGTTTATTGAGAAGATGCCCGAAATTGACCAAAGACTGGCAGTCATCGAGCGCTTATTGCTCGATCTGCAAAAGGACCCTAATTCAAAATGAGTCGTTTAATCTCACTACCATTTATTAATCAACCATTCGCGCGCCTTATTCCGCTGCTAATGCTTATGTCTGCACTAAGCCCCTCAAGCTTTGCGGAAGCACCGCGCTGGTATGATGTTGAAGTCGCATTGATAGGCTACCAAGATGGTCAAAAAATTGATCATGAAAACTGGCCTGAAGTGCTTATTACTGAGCAGTCTACCAAGCAATTAGATAGTGAAGCAGATACATTTACCACAGCAGTTAACCCCTGGTCTTGGGTTAACTGGTGGAATAGCGACGCTGAATCTAGCCATGATTTATACAGTGTAAAAGGGCTGCAGCCATCAAACATTGGCCCGTTCCCAAAAATCAGAACCCCTTTTGCCGAACAAGGTATCGCTTTTGAAAATGATTTGGAACGATTCAGTAAAGCAAAGAATTTAAAACTAATTTGGAGCCGAAAGTGGCAACAGCCCATTCCAGAAAAAGATGATACGGAGCTAGCCGAGAATGCGGTGAAAGTTAGCTTTAGAACCCCGCTCAACTTTCAGAAAACGCTTAATTCATCCGTACCATTATTAGAAGCAGAAGTAACAGGGGAACTTTATTTATACCGCAGCCGCTACCTACATCTAGTATCAAAGCTAAACATTCAACATTGGCAGAGCTTAAATAATACCAGTACGCTGGATAAGTCAACGACGAGACTGCTTAACCACCCTAACAACAATGACAATATCATTCCCTCAAATAGCAGCACGCCACTAACAGCAATCACTGAAATTCCTGTTAGAGCGGCCATGGTCAATCAAAGCCGTCGTATGCGAAGCAATGAACTGCATTACATAGACCACCCAATGCTCGGTATATTAGTTAGAATTATACCGATAGAAGAATAGACCGACTAACCAAGATGGAATGCCATTATTTCATCTTGGTTACGCAAAGCGCTCGCACGATTGGGAAATAATTGAATATCATTCGGCGTAAGTAAAATAACCTTCTCATCAAACAAACCAACCAAACCAGAACGTGTCATTTCCACAAAGCGCCCCTGCTCTTGTTTTAAATAAGCCCCTTCCTCTAGTTCGGCAGAGTGCAGCAGCCCATTAGCCAAAGGATCTTCAATAGATTCATGATCCTTATAAAGACTCAATCCATTTTGCGCCAGTAACAAGACCTGGCCATTAATTAGCTCAAGCGCCTCAACTTGCTCGCCATGAGAAAGCTGCATTACTTGAGACGATCTCACAACATCAGAATTATTTTCAATCAACATACGTCTATCGCTTTTCTGTTTGGGAGTATTTATCGTCAAATTATGACATAAAGCCTAACCACAGCATATTCGTCTTAAATTATATCGTGTTATATCAATAAGTGATTGTGACTTGACAGCTATTGACCTGCATCACAGAGGTACTTATGATCATTATGCATTCTAGATTTTCACTTCCTCTAACAATAAAGCATAAGGAGCCGCTTAATCATGTCTACGCCCACGTTTAAGCTAACCGTTGATAGCCACGAATTAACACTTGTTGAGTTTGACGGTGTAGAGGAATTGAATCGTTTATTCAAATATACCTTCACTACCGAAATTCCTACAGGAGTAGCATTGGCTAGCATGATAGACGGCGATGCCACGTTTACCATTGAGGAATACGACACCAACTTACATACCGGTGATATAGACATACCGGGTTATATATCAACAGCCTCAAAATCAAATGGTTACTGGGTATTAGAGTTTTCACCCAAATTATTAAAAACCACCACCAATAGCCGAGCTGAAATTTATTTCCAAGAAGATGGTTTGCTATCAGCGAGCGCAGTTATCGATTTAGAATTCCAAAATGATATTCTTCTCAATGACCGCAGTGCTGTATTTGAAATATCCCCTTCATTACCTACCAGAAAATTATTTTGTCAACTGCACGAGTCTAATTTTAATTTTGTTGCCCGCCTGTGTGATCACTGGGGCTTTCATTTTTACTTTGATCATTTTTTAACGCAAATCGTATTCGCCGACAATAATTTATACGATCAAGTATTTACCACCCAACTTAAAACGACCAGTGCCACCGCCGACAACTCCCCACTTAAAATCATTAACTGGCAAGAAGAAATAAAAGCCGTTGAAAGCTATACCACGGTCATCGGCCACGATCATGCTAATGCTGGCACCGCCATCACCGCATCGTCTCCTTCTGACACGACCAGCCAAGGCTCACTCACGGAAAACAGATTAACGCTTGCCGATGTTAACTCACAAGCAGAAGCGGATTATATTGCTTTAGTGCGCCAGCAATCAAACAACTGCATGAACCATAACGCATCAGGTGAAAGTAAAGTTCCCTATATTTTTCCTGGCTTTTTAATCGACACCGATGACTCTGACTTTACCAAAGCGTTTGTGGTTAGCACAGTATCCAGCGGCCGAAATCTAAACTCTGCCAATGCAGGGGATGCTTCTACCTATACTTGCAGCTTTAGAGCTATCCCTAATTCGGCAGTCTTTAGACCAACAGCGCACTATCAAATTCCGACAGCAACCAATGTGTACGGCAAGATAATCTCCGAAACAAGCAATCTCTCTCAAGCCCAAAGAAATCAAGCAGGTGAGTATAAAGTTGACTTACTAGGTTTCGAGAACGAATCTTCTGCACATCCATGGTTGCGAAAAACACAAACAACAGCTGGAAGTAATAGCGTCGACATCCCTTTACTCCCAGATACTGAAGTATTAATTGCCTTTGCAGATAGCAATCCTAACTGCCCTTTCATTTTAGCGGCCGCTGACAACTCGCTACAGCCATCACCCGTAACCAATGCAAACCCTCACCATGCTGTTATTAAAACAGGCGGGATGCTAGTAACGAGCTCACTGGAAGGTCGCTATAATTACGCAATCACCTCCAAAACATTGGAAATCGATAGTGCATACACAACGCTAGACTCTGAAATAAGTCCCTCTACAAAGAACTATTTTACAGGCAGAGGGAAGTTCGATCAGCACACTAATTTTATTGACCCATCATCCACTTCCGCCATCGAGTTTAGCAATGATGACGAAGGTAGCGGTGATTATATTTTCACGCGCTTCTCCGGAGATAGTGTAGAAATTCGCCAAGGTGACAAGATGCATTGGCATAATGGTAACTTATACGATTTTGGTGGTTACTGGAATTACAACTTAGGTAATAGCTACGAAGAAAACTTTATAGACCAAGCGGCGCCACTAAACACTAAAGTAGATCAAGACAGTCTCAGCGGCGATATCCTTCCCGCCGGCCCTAACCCAGGCGAAATTTCCTTTAGCTCCTTAGAGCAAGGAGGCCTGGACGAAGATGATGTTAAACCCGCCTCCTATAGTGATACCGGCGTCGCGACCACGACCACAGGCAAAACATTTAAAGTTAACTCTGAAGGTGCATGGGATGCCAACGGGATGAACATAACCAAAGATTATAATGCAACGTACGATTATAAATTTGGTGAAGGCATTGAAATATCTGACCGCGTCAATTCATTAGAGGTTACCCATACTGACGCCGCAACGACTGCGATTGAAATGAATTTCCACAAGGGTATTTTGCGCTCTTGGGAAAAAAAGGTTGGTCGCAATACCGATGAAAAGAAATGGGCTGGCAATGGTAATAAAACCTTTGAAGGTTCGTCTAGCTTCGATAGCTCGACCAATACTAAAACCGAAAAAGAAAAGTCTTGGGACGTTAAAGGTGATACTAAGATTGCTGAGAATTCAACAATCACAACCCCCGACTCAATAACAACCGACCAAAAATCTTATAATATGAATACAGGGGCTCTCTCTGCACATAATATTAAAACAACTAACGGCATGGCTACCGCAGAAATGGATTTTTCATTTGATGCGACTGCAGCCTCGAAATTTAACTTTGGCGCATCAACTTCGTTTTCTATAGCCGCGCAAGCAGATGCATCACTCGCGATCAGTTTAACCGGCGGCGTTGATATTAAATTGGAAGCAGGAATGAACTTAGAGGTTAAGCTTTCTGGTGGTATGACATTCGAAATGAAGAAGGACTTAGGCGGACTTTATAAATTTAAGAATGGCAAATTTGTCGCAGAAACTGAAGCCACTATTTTAGCCGCTACGACCGCTGCAACTTTAGAAGCAATGGGGCCAACGATAAAATCTGTGCAAGCTGAAATCACCAGTACCAATGCAAAATTGCGCAAAGAAATGGTTACCTTAGATCAATCAAACGTTAAGTTAGACACAAGCTATCTTGTAGTTTTCTCATAGTAGGGCGACGGATTTAAACAATGAAAATTTATAGCCCCATGCAGGTTGTCCAAAACCAGCGTACACTAGAGCAAAATAGACAATTTCACTGGGTAATATCCCCCTCCATCTTCATTCGAATCTCCACAGGTAAAGTGGAGTTACAACATGACTGCATCAGTGACATTATGGACAGCATGGGTGGTATTCCAATGCTAGACATGGGAATGCCCAAGCCGAGAGGTGAATGGCTAGCCAGCGCAAGTGCATTTGCTCCTGCTGGCACTGAAGTTCAGGCTATTCAAGCCAGCATTGAAATTGCAGGCAAAAAGAAAACCCTCAATGTTTTTGGTGATCGTCATTGGCAAGCCGGCTTCCCGACTACACCAAGCAATTTCACCAGCATGCCACTCGACTTCAACCATGCCTTTGGTGGCAGCGACTACCCAATGAACCCAGCGGGTACTGGCTTTAAGGCTGACCAACTCCCCAATGTAGAAACCGTTCAAGATACCGTCACCCATAATAACAAACAGTATACCCCTGCTAGCTTTTCTCCACTCGATCCAAGCTGGCCGCAAAGAGTGCAATTTCAAGGTACATACGACAATAACTACATGACTAACTATTTCCCAGGTTACCCAAAGGATATGGATTGGCAGTTATTCTTGAACGCACCAAAAGATCAATGGATAGAAGGATTTTTCAAAGGGTCTGAAACGTTTGAATTATCTAATTTAGACCCAAACAAACCTTCTATTAAAGGACAACTACCTGGATTCAGCCCTCGCTGTTTTATTAAAGACAGCAGCGAAGTACAGGACAGCCAATTCAAAGAAGTCGATTTACATTTAGATACGGTCTGGTTTTTTCCCGACAAGGATTTGATACAGCTTATTTGGCGTGGTGGCATGCTCGTTACCACAGATGAAGCAGAACAAATCAGCCATGTTTTATTGGCTTATGAAAACTGCAAAGATCCACTCCGCAATAGCGAACACTACCGCGAAGCATTGGAAGAGCGTATACAAAACAAAGACCCTTTGCGCGACAGCCTCAATACGCAAGACCTAATTCCCATCGGCGACCCATCAGCCATGCAGTTACTGCAACAATCAGCCATGGAAACACCTCAAGATAATTCTCTCGTTGATAATATAAAAAGCAAAACGGATACGATCACGGCAGTCATCGACGAAAAAGTCGACGCCGCTAAGCAAATACTCAAACAACAGTTGGATAATCCCAACATAAGTCCAGATAAAAAATCTGAGATTTTAACAACTCTCGACAGCCTCAACGCAACCACTCAGCCAGACCCCGCCACAGAAGCATTATTGAAAAAAATTGATGACCTGCTGCCCGGCTTCAATTCTGGCAACCCTAAGGAACTTGATTTTTCAAATTTTTCTTTTAAGAAGTTGGATGAAATATTCGCTGACATTGCAGCGTTCACCGACACGAAAAAAAACCAAGCCCTAGAGTCTGTTAAACCACAAATTGAAAGTTTAACCCAGCAACTGAATAATTCTGATTTGCAAGAAAGTCTTAGCGACCAACAAAGAGCAAGCATTGAAGAACAAATTAATATGCTGAAGAATCTTGGCAACGAGGATGCAAAACCAGCACTCATCGCCTTACCACGCTTTGATATTGATGCCATTAAACAACAAATGAGTGCAACTACTCCAGATATTCAAAAAGCACAGCAAGAGCTTCACTTATTAATGAGCAATCCCTTGTTTGTTAATAATGAAAAAATACAGCAGACGCAAGAAAGGCTGAGAAACCTGCAAGAAAATGAAATGGCTAAAATTAGCGATGAGCTAGATAAAGCAAGCAGCCAGTTTCGAGAGTGCTATGCGATGGGAGCACATTATTCAGACCATGGTTTGTCACCTCACAGTAATGATGAGAAGCAATATAATAAGTTACTCGCAATTATGAATGGTGATAAAGATGCCAGCGATCAAGACTGGGCTTGTTTAGACTTATCGGGTTTAAAGCTTGATGGCATGAACTTTTCCAATTGTTTTATGGAGCAAGTTAATTTTAATAATACAAGCCTGGTTGGCGCTAACTTCTCCGGTGCAATTTTAGCGCGCACCAACTTTAAAAAAAGTGATTGTAGCCAAGCGAACTTTGATAAAGCCAATCTAGGTGCCTGTCACTGCCACGACACCCTATTTGACGGTGCGAATTTCAACGAAAGTAAATTATCAAAAACAGAGTTTATTGGAGCATCCTTTATTGGGGCGACCATCGACCAACCCGAAGCATTAGAGATTGTATTGCAAGATTGTAATTTTGATAACAGCAGCATCAAGGGCTTGCCTTTTCTTGAACTAAAAATGACAAACATCAGCTTCCGCAATGCACAATTAGAAACTTGTAACTTCGTTAATAGTGAGCTTAACCACTGTAATTTAGATAATGCCTCCTTACCCTCTACAGCGTGGGCAAATACGTCAATCAACAGCACGTCTTTTATCGCCGCAGACATGACCAGCAACTGCTTTGTAAGCTCTGAAGATGAAGCGCCCTGCTCTTTTGATGACTTGAATTTCAGCGGTGCCATATTAAACAAAGCCAACCTGCAAAATTTAGCCTTAAGCCACACACTTTTTACAGACTGTTCATTAGATAGCGCAAATTTTACAGGGGCTGATCTTAGCGAGGCTAATTTTGATGATGCTACGGGCAAACAAATTGTTTTCCGCAAAGCCAATCTCAATGGTGCTAGCTTAAAGCGTTCCGATTTTATGGAAGGCATTATGTCAAAAGCCATTATTACTGGTGCCAACTTAGAAGCCAGCAATCTTTATGGTGTTGATTTCATCAGAGCAACGATAAAAGGCACGCGTTTTAATAACGCCAATCTTGATGCCACCATTTTGCGTGACTGGAGACCTTCTTAATGGATTCTTTACAAGTCGCACTTCCCATTAATGGACAAGAGCTTAGTCAACAAGTTAAGGGCGGAGAGTTTTTTAATGATGCTCAGTTTGATGCCTTTGACTTCAAGCAACAAGATTTAAGTGGCGGTGTTTTTTCGAACACTGAATTTAATCAATGTGATTTTAGCCTTTGTAACTTGCAACAAGCATTTTTCAACAACTGCCGCTTTATTAACTGCAAGTTTTCTCAACTTGAATGCTCAGACGTCAATTTTATTGAATCACATTTTGAACATGCTCAGTTCGAACACAATCAACAAACCAGCTTCACCTTTATTAACTGCAGCTTAGAACGCGCCCGCTTCAGCAACCTAAAAATTGACGGAGGCATATTTCAACAATGTAATTTACAATCTGCTGTGTTTTTTACTAGCCATATAACCATTGGTGTTTTCAACGAATGTAATTTACAAGAAGCAGAGTTTGAAAAATGTGAATTTAGCCGCACGACCTTCAACGACTGTAATTTTGCTAAAAATCGCATTAATGACTGTCAGTTTTCAATGATGTTTTTCAATAAGGCCAACCTTGCGGGTCTCGACTTCAGTAAAATGCAACTCAGCCAAAGCCAGTTAATCAAATGCGACTTAATGAGCTGTAATTTTACCAATGCAACATTAACGCAAAGTGCATTCAGTGGCAGCAATATCCAAAAATGTGATTTCTCCGGTGCCAATATGGAAATGGCTAATTTATACGAATCAAACTTAACCGGCGCCCAATTTAAGAATACCAACCTAAAACAATCCAGTTTACAAAAAGCGAAGCTCATTGGTTGCGATTTAACATCCGCCAATTTAGAAATGGCGCAACTTAAAGAAGCTGAAATAAAACTGTGTATTTTAAGTCGCGCCAAGCTCGTTTATGCCGATCTGTCGAATAGCTTCATGTCTGAATGTGACTTCAGCGGCGCTGATGTTTATATGGCAAAAATGCACGAATCTTTTGATGAAAAATGCATTTGGAGCGGAGCGAATAAGTCCTCTGCCCAAGGTACTAACGAACAGCTCAAAAAAGCCGAGCAATGGGGTAAATAATGAACTTACACACCGACAATATCGTTCCTATTTCAGCTACCAACAATTCGCCTACTGCTGAAGGCAATGTCTCGGGTCGCATACATAAAATCCATCAAACTAATATTCAAGTTGAACATAATGGCAAGCTCATTAATGCGCAGAAAGCGTTTAGTTGCTTAGTTGAACCCATGGTGGACGATGTTGTACTTATTAGCAAAGACCAGCACCAGCAAGCGTATGTCATCGCTATTTTGCACCGCAATGATGACACCCAAATGCAAGTACAGCTAGCCCCTAACACCACCCTGACAAGCAGTGAAAAACTAACCCTGCACAGCGAGCAAATTAATCAGCTATCCGTTAAGAGCCTGCAGAAAACGAACGAAGCAACATTCGACTTTCAACAAGGCTTGATTCGGGGCGACAAGCTTCATAGTCATATTCGCCATGTGCATACTATCAGTGACATGATCAGTACGATGGCAAAACAGGCGATTCAGAAGTTCAATACCTATGTTCGAAAGACCGATACATCCGACCAAGTTCAGGCCGCTCAAATGGGGCGCAAGGTCGATGGACTTTACACCATGAATTCTAAACACACGATTATGGTAAGCCAGAAAGATACCAAAATTGATGGTGAACACATTCACATGGGTTAAGCCCTATGCGCTAAACCCATGTGCTAAATATTAGAAAAGGAGAACGACGATGTTTGCTAATTGCTCTTTAGGCGGTATACAGTTTGCTATGCCCGATGTGTGCTTAACCCCTATTCCATCACCTGCTGGGCCTATTCCAACGCCTATTCCTTACCCCAATACAGCCATGCTTCCTATGGCAATTCCCCCAACGTGCTCAATGAAGCAATTCATCTCAATGATGCCTGCTCACAATATGGCAACTACGGTTCCGATGAGTATGGGCGATAATGCAGGTGCTATGGGTGGCGTAATGTCAGGCATGATGATGGGCCCAGCCAGAAGTATTATGGGCAGCGTAAAAGTATTTACCGGGGGACTACCAGCCACCAAAATGCTATCACCAGCGATGCAAAACATGACCAATGCTCCAGGTGGTATGACCCTTGCGCCTTCGCAAGTTAAAGTTTTAATAATGGGTTAATAAGTAGAAAATTATGAATCAGCAGAAAGACGAAAATCAAATCACGGCCTACGTTTCACCCGACTTAGAATATTGCTATCGCGATATTTCAAATATTTTTGTTGGGGCCAATGAAGTTACTTTTGAATTTGGTAATCACCATAAATCGGCGCCAGGCAATGCTGTGATTAATAACCGCATTGTTATGTCTCTGGGCAATGCTTATGACCTACAGCAACGCTTACAGCAAGCACTAATACAGGCTCAGCAAGCGATGATGAAGCAAGAGTAAACTTCTCTCTTCGCTAGACACAAAAAAGGCGCTTCTAATCAGATATTAGAAGCGCCTTTTTTGTGTTGCTTTCGTTAGATTTTCAACGCTAACTTAAGACTTTTTCTTAGCTTCTTTTTCAGCCGCTTTTTGATTTGCTAGGTATTCATCGTAAGTACCGTGGAAATCGATCACTTCTTGATCTTTAATCTCAACAATTCGAGTCGCCAAAGAAGAAACAAACTCTCTATCGTGGCTTACGAAAATCAAAGTACCATCGAAGGCTTTCAACGCTTCGTTCAACGCTTCAATCGCTTCCATATCCAAGTGGTTAGTCGGCTCATCCATTACCAGTACGTTAAGATCCATCATCATTAACTTACCGAATAACAAGCGGTTCTTTTCACCACCCGAACATACCTTTGCTTTCTTAACGATGTCATCTGCACCGAACAACAAACGGCCTAATAAGCCACGAACCATAAGGTCATCGTGCTTAGCCGTACGCCACTGAGACATCCATTCAAACAAATCAAGATCGCAATCGAAATCTTCGGTGCTATCTTGAGGGCAATAACCGATGGTTGCGTTTTCAGACCATTTAATAACACCGCCATTGGCTTTTAAATCATCAACCAAACAACGTAAGAAAGTTGTCTTACCTGCGCCGTTTTCGCCAATAACCGCTAGCTTAGCGCCACCTTCTAAAATCAGGTTGCCATCTTTGAATAGAATTTCTTCACCCTCATAACCATGAGTCAGATCTTCTAAAACCAATGCCTGACGGTGTAAGCGCTTATCTTGCTTAAAGCTGATAGAAGGCGTTACACGGCTTGAAGACTTAACTTCATCCAAAGAAATTTTATCCATCTTCTTAGCACGAGAACTGGCCAGCTTAGCTTTAGACGCGTTCGCTGAGAAGCGGTTTACGAAAGCTTGTAGCTCTACAATTTCAGCGGCTTTCTTTTCATTGCCCGCAAGCAACTGCTCACGAATAAGACCAGAAGCTTCTAAGTAGTATTCGTAGTTACCTGGGTAAATACGCAATTCGCCATAATCGATATCAGCCATGTGCGTACACACAGAGTTCAAGAAGTGACGATCGTGAGAAATAATAACCATGGTGCATTTACGCTGATTCAAAACATCAGACAACCAGTTAATGGTGTAAATGTCCAAGTTGTTGGTTGGTTCATCTAATAACAAGATATCAGGATTAGAGAACAAAGCCTGCGCCAACAATACGCGTACTTTATGGCCCGGTGGAACCTGTGCCATTAAACCAAAATGAAATTCTTCAGCGATACCGGCTTCAAGCAAGATGTCTCCAGCACGGCTTTCTGCGCTGTAGCCGTCCATTTCAGCAAATTCAACTTCAAGATTCGCAACTGTCATACCGTCATCTTCAGACATATGCGGCAAAGCATACATACGATCACGTTCTTGCTTAACTTCCCACAACGCTTTGTCACCCATGATCACAGCATCAATAACGCTGTATTTTTCAAAGGCAAACTGGTCCTGACTTAAGGTACCTAGCTTATCACCTGGCGTAAGCGAAACGTTTCCAGACGTTGGCGCTAGCTCACCGCTCATAATTTTCATAAGCGTAGACTTACCGCAACCATTGGCGCCGATCAAACCATAGCGATGGCCATTACCGAATTTTGCCGAGATGTTTTCAAACAAAGGCTCAGCGCCGAATTGCATTGTAATATTAGCGGTAGATAACAAAGGGATTTTCCTAGAAGAAGCTGCAGGCATGAAGAACGCGAAAAAAGGTACGCGCGCACATTAAGATATTGGGCGCATCATAAAGAATTAATGGTGAATTGTCGAGGCTGACTGACTAAAAAACACACAACTCAGGCAGATAAACACCCCCTTCTCACATTAGTCCCCCCTCAAACTGAAAACAGGGTTATGCATACAGTTGATTTTCGATATTTAACCTGTTTTGTGCGCGGTTATATCGCCAATGAATTCAGGCATGCGCGTTTACATTGGCACTTGGAATAAAAATGTAGCAAAATCAGTGGATTATCAATATAGGCACCGACATAACGAGACCATCGTTATGTCGTATAAAAAGTTGCAAACGCGCATCCGAGAGCTTTTCTGGATATTGGAAATGGATTTCAAAAAAATACCGAGTTAAATCAATCAGTTGCCGTGAAGTTTCTAAAAGACACTTCCGTGCGCATGCGCATGATTAAAATGTTACGTTCCATAAATTATGAATCTATATCATTTCGAAATTGAAAACTCAGTAGACCTATATCAATTAAATGATGGAAGGTTTCAGATCATTAAGAAAGGGGTTTTAGCCCCAATAATGATCGGCTATAAATATATATTGGTCGAAAAAGATATCGCCACTTATTTTATGGGCTTGGGGATAGATAGAGTTAGTTTTGAGCCCGCAATAGTTTGGGATCGAAAGTCAGATTCTGAAAATATTGACTATGTGAGTATGCGAGTAAATCATCACTTTGATACTACTGATATAGGAGATATAGGAGATATAGGAGATATAGATTGCTCTGGCACACAGTTTCTCATATATGATAACCAACAATTATTCGTGAGCTGTGAATTAAAGGTTGAATTAGAGAAATTACCCTATAAATTTACTTTTACTGAAGGGTTTAGCCATTTTGCATAAAGAACGTAACAATCAGTTGGTGAACGCACCTATGGTGCTGGAACGGTTAAACTTCGCTCGTTCCTCGCTACGTTTTATCGCCCCACAACAAAAGCGCTAGCTGTCTGGAGAGCCAATGAAACATAGGACTGAAAGACTGATTATAGGGAGTGTTTTTCCACTCGTTCTGTCTTGTTCAGTTATTGTCGTTTTTTTCATGCTTGGCAAGGATAACCTCAAAGTCCTTCCTGAAGCGCTCGGAACTGTATTCTTCTTTGGTTTTATTATAATGGGGCTACCTGCTTTTATTGCATCTATTGTTGCAGAATCAATGAGTCAAAGAGTCGCTAACGATAATGAGTTTTATAAAATTGGTGGGGTAGTAGGCTTTATTTGTGGTCTCTTACCTTGTTTAATTAGTTCAAATATTTTATTTGGGCTTCTTTATAGTATATTTGGTTTTTTTGTCGGTATAAGTACTGCGTTGGTACTTAGGTGGCATTTCAATAAATATACAGCTAACCAACAGTTCCACCGGACTCCGTAATTTTGCGCTTTTTTTGCAAAGAAATGCAAAACAACCGCCAAATTACTACGCGCGGTGAGCTGGGCGTTAGTTTTTAATATCTATTCTCAATGTAGGTTGTATTAAGTTATGAAAAGGAATTTAGACCTAATCATTAAAATTCTCGAATATTTTGAAGCAAGAGAGGAAATCTCAATTGTTGAAAAATTAACTCTGGATGGTTTTGAAGATAATGCTGTAGCATATCACTTAAGAAGAATGTACGAAGCTGGATTGCTAGATGCTGAAACGGTAACATCTTCTACAACTGAAACTAGGCTAATACGAGTATTACCTTTTGGCCTGACATGGGAAGGTCATGAGTTTCTGGATTTAATACGCCAGTCATCTGTAAAAGCTAAGATAAAAGAACGGCTTGGAGGAACCATATCTGACATGCCATTTTCGGTTGTAAAAGGTTTGGCTCTTTCTTTTGCGAAAGACTTAGCTGGGCTTTGAAACTAACAATACGTTGGTGCTTAGGGGCTGGGACGATTTACACTTCGTTCGTTCCTCTCTTCGTATAAATCACTCCACAACTTAGCGCTATAAGGCATTAATATCAATCGAGTAGAATTCAATGAAACAATAGAGTTACTACGAAGTGATGATTCAATACTATATGAAGATGGTTATCAATCTTTAACGGGGCGAGTGGATGAAGTCTTAGTTTGGTTAATCGACCTCGAAGCAAATGAAAAAACTGAGAATATGAAAGCAAAGCTTATCGAATTTATCGGAGAATCCACAGAGCCACGAGCAATTAATGTATTAAAAACTTCATTATCAAGCGATTTCTATGAAGTAAGACTGTGGGCATATAGCGCTTTGAATTACTCCGAGTTACCTGAATGTAATCAGCTAGCAGAAGAATATAAAAGTAATAATCCGAATGAAGAGTTTCTCTAAGGTGCCTTATAACAATACGCTGAAATGCGCTCCGGCCAAAAAAACGGCCTCCACTGGACGTGCTAGACGCACGCCCTTTAGCTAAAAGCGTTAAAAATTTAGATCAGGATTAAGGAAAATCATATGTTCGTATATTTGTTTTGGACCGCATTGACGATTTATTTCTTCTATGTAATTACCCGCGTCCTTCCGATGGATTATTGGGCTTGGCTTATGGTTCCGGCAGCGTTGGTGTTTGGCATCTGTGTGTGGACCTTATACAACGTAGAAAATAGTTACCAGGTAGCTTTGCCGATAATGCTCTGTATGACTGCTATTTTTGGTGTTTGGGCCTTCCTAGGTGAATTCCGTAACGCGCCCGATAACGAGGCGTGATTTTTAACAAGCGCAGACACAAACGCCAGCAAGCTGGCTGGACGCTATCGTACCTGTGCTACGTAACTGTATGAATATTACACCAATCGAAGAGTTAGAAGATCGCTGGAACTCTCGCAATGCTTTGATGGATATTTCTTCCTTTATTAAAGTACAACTATCCAGATGTCCTAGAAGTAATCTCAGACTCCAAAATTATTGATGAAGCTAAGCTTTTGAAGGTGGTTGAGTACTCGTTAACTTTTCCCAGCAGACACTGGGCATTATCTGCTGTCACTTGGATGAAAAATGGAATGGTTATTAACCAAGAGATAAATGATAAATTAGTATCTATATCTAAAGATAAAACTGATAGTCAAAACTTAAGGCATCGTGCAATTAAGCAGTCAAATAGATGGCTTCGCGGTGAAAAAATTTAACAAGCACAAGCATGTCAGCCACTTCATGGTTTGGACTCGCTTCGCGAGTACATGTTATGGGTGTTAAATTTCCAACTAGGTTTAGTGATGAATATTAAGAACGTAGAAAAATCAGATCATTTTAGACTGCTAGAAATTTGGGAAGACTCGGTGAGAGCAACCCATGACTTTTTGGCGGAAGCAGATATTCAGGAATTAAAGCCGCTGATATTTGAGCAGTATTTCGACGCTGTTGATTTAAGGTGTGCCAAAAACAGTCAGGGTGAAATACTGGGATTCTGTGGTGTCCATGATGGCAACATTGAAATGCTGTTCATTTCACCTGATGCCCGTGGCAAAGGAGTAGGAGCTTTGTTAGTTGCCTATGTGATCAAGTCGCAATGTGCTACCAAAGTTGATGTTAATGAACAGAATGAGCAAGCGCTAGGTTTTTACCAGCACATCGGCTTTTCTGTAACGGGCCGCTCACCAATTGATGGACAAGGCAAGCCTTATCCTCTGCTGCATATGGCGCTATAAAAATTTAACGAATAAGGATACGCGACCTATCCTATTGTTGAACTAGCCCGGTAAATCAGGCTCACTGCTCTTCTATATAGAGTATTTATCTATTTCTAAACTGAAATAAATACGAAGTTCGTCATCTCTACTTTTAATAAGTGCCAGTAGGCCTCACCATTGTTGGCGATAAAAGTTAAGCAGTATTCACCATTAAATTAATGTACTCCTATATTTATAATGATTTCTTCATTTGTGTGGACTCGTCAGTCTGCATTTAATTCCAGCGTTTCTTTTTACTAAAGCCAATAATATTCATTGGCGATAATCAACAATTAGAGATGAAACAAGTTTAGTTTTGAATAGGTGTTCGCCTATCATATTTAGAGTATTTATTAGTTATTGAATAATATAAGAAAAACGCCTGAGTATTCGTATGCTCTGATAAGCGAATATAAGATTAAAGTGATATAAAGTTGACAAAAACGAACAGCAAATATAACGTCATTTCTATTATTAACAGGGATAGTCGTATGATGCTCAAAGAATATCTCCCTTCGTTCGCCTTCTCATATATAAGGGGTTATGCGAATTCGGTTCGAATACCCTACTATCAGGCGAAAAATAATTTGAGCCAAAATTTTTAGACTTGAATTACGGAAAAGGAAAATAGCAGATGCAAGATGTATATTTAATTGGTCATGGTTTTATGGACTCTAACGACACAATAGAATTATCTGTTCCTATGCATACTTATATTAGCGAAGGTAATATGCTTGATGGAAGAAAGATTGCAGCGATTGTCGAGAGAGGGCCTTCTGGATACATCATAGACAGTGCTAATGAAGAATGGAGAGCAAACGCTCCTGGGCGAACTATAAATGAGCATTATTTATGTGGTGATCTAGCTTCCTATAATGATGTTAATAAAACACAAAAATGGAGCAATAAAATTGCAAGAGTGGGAGTGACGAGTGGTATATTGTTTACACTTCCAGGAGGAGATTACCTGTTCTTTACACGACCTAGTCAGGCTGTAAGGTTGTCAGGTATCATTGATAGTCTCATACCAAGGTTAGGTGTAAATTTTCAAGTGCATTGGACAGCATGTAGATCATTAATTACTGGAGCTAACGATGGGCTTAAGCTCGCAGAAATTAATGGCGGCGATTTAGTGAATGCAATAAGTCTTGCTTGAGGATTTATATTTTTCAGCCTAACAACAAATAAGGATAAGCCGCGTCTTACCCTATTGTTGAACGGGCCCGGTAAATAAGGCTCGTTGCTTTTCCATTTATAGTATTTATCTCTGAAACGAAGTGAATCGAGGTAAATTTAATTACATCTATTTTTGATCGGTATTGTTAGGCCTCGCCAACTTTTTTGATGATCTTTAAATCCTGCTAGTCATTAAGCTAAATTAGCTCTACTTTTTTGTGGATAGCTCACCATACAAGTGAGTTCGTCAGCTGGCGCTTAATTCGGCCGTTCCTTTTCACTGAGGCAAATAAGGAAGTGTCATGCTTCACACGTCATCATAAAGATAAATATGAATCGCTTTATTATGCGATTAATAATGGTATCTTTGTAAGCGCCTAACCAAGCACCTCCTTCAATAATTTTCGTGTGGCCATATCATACATCTCACATAATTTGAGGTGAAAACTATGAAACGCACAAAACAACAATGGCTTGAATTGATTCAAACT